>CAKOUU010000038.1 GCA_934120675.1 uncultured Clostridia bacterium | reverse complement strand
TGTCAATCATTTTTGAAAATGTCTTAAAATTTTTTATTTATTAGCACTAAATTTTTATTTAGTGCTAATATTTTATGAGACATTTTCTAGATGATGTTTTTGATTTTTTACGAAATCTTCAAATACTTTGCTTTTCCATGGATGAGTCATTCTCGGAATATATACTTTTCTTTCTTTTGTTTTCTCTATTTCATCAAAATTCTCCGATTTTGCTTGTACTTCTGATATTTCTTCTAATGCAAATACTGAATTATCTACTGTTGCATATAAATTTCCATCAAATGCTTTTATTACAATACATTTTGTACCTTTGTTAAAATATATTGGAGTGCCAGTTCTGTTTATAAATCTGTAATAGTGCTTGTTATATTTTATTGAATGTCCACTATCAACTACTCTTTTAAACAATATTGCTAATATAAGATTTATTTTTTCATTACTTGGTTGATTTTCGAATACAGATTTGTAATTATTAATACATAAAGCGAATTTATCGTTAAATCGTTTTATGTATGTACTTAAGAATTCGTTGGCTTCATCAATGGTACTGATTTGAGCCAATCTAAGCTCTTGTGGAAGTCTTTGTTGTAATGTTTGAAAAAGTCTTTCCACTCTTGGCTTAAATTCTGGTACAGAACTTGTTTCAATATATATGTATGCCTAACTGTTTGCAAGCATAAGCATACTGTGTGAAAGTATCTTCTTCAACCTTAGAAGATGCTTTCTTTTTATATTCAAAAACCGTTCTTTTATCTGTTTTTATTAAATATGGGATTCCATATTTTGTTAAAATTTGATGTGTTATGTTGTAATAGCCATTTAATGTTTCTTCTTTGTCAAAATATAAACCTACAACTTGACCTGTTGCATCATCTATTGCTGCATGAAGAGCGGTTTTTGTTTTTCCAAACCATAAATGAATACATGCATCCATTTGTAATTCTTCTCCAAAATATTGACATCTTGGTTGTCTTGGATGTGCATCTTCAACTGCTACCATTTTTGCTTGTATATTTGCTTTTTCTGTATTATTTTTTGCTTGTTGTTGTTCCTTTAATAATTGCTTTCTAAATCTTTTTCTTGTTGATTTATGTGTTCTTGGTGAGAATATATATCTATCTCTTAAAATTGTTCTTACTTCATCAACTGATAAAAAGATATTTTCATCTTTAGCTAAATATTCTGAAAAAGATGTGTATGTGCAATCAAAATATTTACTCAAATATATTTGTTCTATTTCGGTTTTTTCTTCTTCTGATAATGCATGTGCTGGTTTTCTGCCGCGGTTACCGTGTATGAAAAATTCTTTGCCTTTTTCTTTGTAACCGGCTATCATTCTGTCTATTTGTCTAATTGATCTGTTAAGCATTACTGCTGCTCTTTTTTTATTGCCATTTGTTTCCACTAATTTCTTAATAACTTTGTATTTTAATTCTTCATTCATTCTTAATTCTACCTTTCTCATTTGTTTACCTCCAATAAAAATAATTATATTTTATATTAAAAAGATAAACAATATATTTTTTAATTAAGACATTTTCTCAAATGATTTATTAAGACATT
>CAKOUU010000037.1 GCA_934120675.1 uncultured Clostridia bacterium | reverse complement strand
ATAACTGTTGAACTACATTTAAAAGTGTGATAATATAAAATTACAGGAACAACCTGTAATAAGAACATAAAAACGAAGGAGAAAAACATGAACAAATTAAAGAGTACAAAAGCAATCACACTAGTAGCATTGGTTATAACCATAATTATATTGTTAATATTGGCGGGAATAGCAATAGCAACATTAGGTGGAAAAAATGGTTTGTTTGCAAGAGTAAAACAAGCGAAAAAGGCACATATTCAAGCAGAAATGCAAGAGCAATTAACACTAGCATTAAATGGTCTGCAGATAGATAAAAAAGGAAATGCAAGTTTAGATGATGTAACGCAGGAATGGATAAGTTCTGCAATTTCAAGTGATTATAGTCCAACAATAAAAGAAGATGCATCATTAAATGGAAAATTAGTTGTAATGAATAAAAGCAATATAACTGGCAAATTTTTAATAGGGCAGAATCTAGAAATAAGTTCATCTGAATATAATTTGAGTAGTTTGGAATTTGAATATGAAACAGAGAAAATAGAAAATGGAAAAGTAAAAATACTTATAAAAATAACAGATAAAGTAAATGGGCTTAAACGAGTAGATTATCCAGAAACTAGTAAAGATTCAATAATAATGGAAAATAGAAAAATACCATTAGGAATAGATTATTATGTAGAATTAGGAAAAGAATATAAATTTGTAATAACAACAGGAGATGGAAACAAAACAGAAAAAACAATAAAAATAGATGATTATTATTATAATGTAACAAAAACATTAGCAGAAAAGGCAGTAATAGATAATAATGTAACAAAAGCAGCTTATAACAAAACATATGAGGCAACAGTGTCAACAGAAGAAAATTATGCAATAACAGGTATAACAGTAACGATGGGAGGACAAGCAGTAACAACATCTGGAAATAATATAGTTGATATAAATACAGGAAAAATAAAAATAGAGAAAGTTACAGGAGATATAGATATAAAAGTAACAACAAAAGAGCTAAAAATACAATGTACAGTAGCAGTAAGCACAAGTAATAGCCCAACAGCTACAAACTCAGAAGAAGCAAATACAATAGAAAAAGGAAAACCATTGTTTATAAACATAATAGCAACATTGGAAGGTAACAAATGTACAGTAGTTTTAAAATCCGATAATTCAAAAACCGTACCATATCAAGTTTCATCAAATGGAAAATATACATTTATAATAAGTGGAACATATAATGGTAAAACAGTAGAAGAAGATAAAGAAGTAACAGTAAATCAATATATGTCAGCACAAAATATAGTACAATATGATGCAGGAA
Organism: uncultured Clostridia bacterium; assembly: GCA_934120675.1. Classification (GTDB taxonomy): domain Bacteria; phylum Bacillota; class Clostridia; order TANB77; family CAG-508; genus CAG-269. The sequence continues at coordinate 1,321 of CAKOUU010000037.1, read as the reverse complement.
ATTGGACACGAGAAGAAATACAAGCATTGCAAAGCAAGAGTTTATATAATATAAATAAATCGAAAACGGCAAGTAAGACAGCAGGACTTGACTTTACATTTGGAGGATTTACATATGAGGGAGACACAGCAAATGCAAGTGATATAGCAAGTGGAAATATAATAACAAGTAGAAATCAAAGTGTAACACCACAAAGCGGATGGGGAACACCAAAATATTCAGGATGGCAAATATTAGAAAGTAAAGAAGAAAATGGAAAAACATATGTAACAAAAATAACACATGCAGGAAGCCCAGAAAATTTTGTATATTATTATACAAAAAGCGATGATAATAGAAGAGTTGAATACATATTATCAGGAGGCCAAAGACAGACAGGTTATAGTACATATCAACCAAGAGATTGGAGTATGTATAAAGATAAAACTTTAGACCAAAATGGATATATAAGTGATGTACATGCCATGACATATGACGAAGCATATAAGATAACTGGAAACGAAGATGCAACTACTGGAATGAGAAATACAGGAGGATTTTATTGGCTTGCATCTGCTTCAATGGATAACGGTAAATCCTTAAGAAATGTATATGGAACATTTTTTGGTGGACCGAGTTACTATGGCATTATTGGATCGGCTTATGAATTATGCTATGGCATCCGCCCCGTAGTTTCTCTGACATCTGGAGTCTATGTTAAGTCTGGAAGTGGAACAGAGGCAGACCCATATATATTAGGAAAAGACTAGAATATGAAAGAAACCGCCTAGTAGGCCTTTGGTCTACTGGCGGGCGCAGATAAAATAACATTAAGTATATGACCTTGTCAAGGACCTTGTCAAGATTAGTGTGTAAATTTTTTTATCTTAATAAAATGTCGAATTTTGCGATGAAAAAATGTTGCAAAATTCGGCATTTTGTTGTATTATAAAAACACTTTAATTTTATTCAAATCAATTAATTCAAAGATTTAAAATCAAAGAAAAAAACCCAAAATGAATTAAAAACAAAATACGAAAGTAGGTGATTAAAAAATGTATATAAACTTATAAATAAATGTTGACAAAGGCGAAAATAAATATTATAATGAAGGAGATGAAATTAATATAGAAAAGTTTACATATAGAGAATATATAAAATATAAACCAATATTCGAAAAACTTTGGAAAATAATTGATGAAAATAATAATCAGAATTATTGTGCTGAATTACAAGAACCAAAAGCAAAATATGAAATAATGAGCTCAAAAGCAAATATTCAGGAGAAAGAAATAAATCAAGAGCATGATAAAATATTTAGAACAATATTAGATAAAAAAGA
>CAKOUU010000036.1 GCA_934120675.1 uncultured Clostridia bacterium | reverse complement strand
AACAAAAAAACTAACTATTTCTAGTTAGCATTTATTACTTAAACTCGAAAAGTTCGAGTTTCCTATCAATCTGGAGCGGATAAACTACAAGTTACGGACTCTGTTCTCTTTCTAGAAATATTATATATGAATTCTGACTAAATTTCAACGGGAGTATGGAAAATTTTGTTATTTTATAGTATAATAATCATAATTAAAATTCTTGGAGGTACTATATGAGTAAATTTAAAACAATGGTTAGAAAAGATATTGAACTATGTGATGAATATATCGGTAAGAATATGGCTACTCATTCAGAAGTTAATGCATTATTAGGAAAATATGTAATAGATTATCCTGATTTTAATAAAAATATTATTACATACGCAAGAGTACCAGGTTATGAAACTAATGAGATTGAAAACATTAAAATAATAAAGTCAAAGTTAGAATACTTACTAAATCGAAGAGATAACCCTGATTTATATAATAAGCAGAATAATTCTGATATTACTATATCTAATATAAATAATAACATTAATACAAATAATGTTAATTTTAATATGAGTATTGAAGATATAAAATCAAATATTGATGAAAATACATATTTAAGTGATTTGGATAAAAAAGAGCTATTAAATAAATTAGATGAGATATTAGAATTGCAAAAAAGTAAAGATAGTAAAACTAAAAAATGGGATAAAGCTAAAAAGATACTAGGATTTATACTAGACAAAGGCGCAGATATAGCAATAATGTATATTCCACAAATATTAAAAGCTATAAATAATTAAGCATATTCTATGGAAAAAGGCAAAAAGTTTAAAATATTTAATGAAATTATAAATGATGCTTTTTGGCTTGGATATATACTAGAGCTAAAAAGAAATATAACTGATTATAGCCAGAAAGAAATATTAAGCTCATTTTTAATTTTTTATTCATCTATATTTGCAGAAGAAACTATAAAATCTAATTATGGCGGTTTAAGTGGAAAAAGGAATATTACATTAGAAGATATTGAGAGTTTTAGAAATTACAATTTAAAATATTGTCCTTTTATTAATTCAGAAACAGCTATTAGAATAATGAAAGAAATGGAAGTTAACTTTAATCCAAATGTTTTTGATATAGTATTATATTTAAGTAAAGAAAATTTATTAGATATAAATTTTAGAAATTGGGATTTAAACAAAAAAGAAAAATTTGAATTGTATGACGGTTTAGTAGCTACACCATCTAGGTGGCTAGAAATTCTAATGCCAGATATATATAGTGTGGTATTAGAACAAATGAAAGAATTATCAAAACAATTTATAAATAAAATTTCAGAAGCTAAAATCAATAAAAAATCCTACTCTTCATATAAGTTATTTAAAAAAGGTAATATAAATAATAATGAAAAATTATATATATTACATAGATACGGACTAATAAAGACAACTATGTTTATTGATAATATAATAAAAGATAATATTTCATTTAATATTGGTGAATTGTGTTTTGATTTTAAAACTTTTATTACAAAAGCTAAAGCAATTATTATAGAAATGATTTGGAATGATAAAAAAGTCAGTAAGTCCAATAGCATCATAGATAAAATATATGAAAAAAATAAAAGAGATATAAATGATAATTTTTACTCTATAAATAGAAAATGTAGAAATAATCTACATTATTCTGATTATCATTATTTATCAAAAAAAGATATTACCATTTTATATAAGTATCAAGACTTATATTTGAATAATGTATTAGAAACTTTTGACTCTTATATATTTTTAAAATTTGGTATATTCTATAATATTGGTTTATCTCTAGCAAAATTGGAGTATTGGAGTTTAGCAGATAGGAAGTGAAGGAATGTTAAAAAAACATTATTTAATAACTAAAAAAAATTTTCAAATAATATTATACTTAACCGAAATGATTGGAGTTTCATATTTATTAACAAAAGTTACTAATATATATCTTCCAACAGAAAATTTTATTGATTTTATCGAAAGAATGACAATATTTTTTACATTTTATCAAATAATTATATTTGGAATATTGCAACAATTAAATGATATGAAGAAAGATGAATATCTTGCGATTCTTACTATGTATAAATATGTTGAACTATATAATTCAGATAAAAGAGAATATATTACCGAGGACATAAAAAAACTAATACATAAACAACTTGATAGTTCAATGCTTAATGGCAATGATATTAGAAATGAATATTTAGAAATTAAGAAAGTATTTGATGATACATTAATTAAAATAAAAATTATAAAATATGAACATTTTTGTGAAGAAGCAACATTAAATTGGAAATATTCTATATTAACTAGATTATTTAAATAGGAGGAACAATGAAAAATATTATATTTGATATAGGTGGTGTACTGGCAGAACCTAAAAGTGGGCATTGGTTTATTACTACTAACTTTTGGAATATTGTGGATAAAAGTTTAGTGGATGAAGAAAGATTAAAATTAAGTTTAAAAAAATACTTATACTTACACACACAAGAACCTAAAACCGAAAAGGAAGAACATGAAATGTTTTCAAATTATTACTACAATGTTTTGAAAGATATAAATTATCTTAACACAAGTATAGATGTTGCAAATAAATTAGCTGATGATTGTGTTTACAATGATGATAAATTTATATTCTTTGATGATGATAAGCCAGTATTAGAAAAATTATCAAAAAATTATAATCTATATATTATTTCAAATGGATGGCCATCATCTTTTAGAGTATTAAAGAATAAAGATATAGATAAATATTTCAAAGGTATCATAATATCTTCTATGTTTACAACAATAAAAGAAGAAAAACTATTTGATATATTTATTGAAAAATACAAAGATGTTAATCCTAGTGAATCACTTTATGTTGATGATAGAAGACATATTTTGCAAAAAGCTAAAGAATATGGATTTAATTTATTATTAATGGATAGATATGGAAAATTTTCAGAAAGTGACTTTAAAACTATTAACAATATGAATGATATTTTGGAGGTGTTAGAATGAGAATTGCTACTTGGAATATTGGTGAAGATGAAACAAACAAAGATGGAAAATTAGATTATTCTTCTTATGAATACATATTAAAAAGAAGTAAAGAAGAAGATATAGATATTTTATGTTTGCAAGAAGCAATAATAAAATCTGACTACTTACCTCCTATAGCTGAATATATTAAACAAAATTCAGAACTTAAATATAATATTCAATATGAGTTATCAGACTCACATATAAATATTGGATGTAGAATGGGTGTTGTGATTTGCTCAAAATATGAAATAAAAAATTCAGAATTATTTATGCTAGATAACCCTAATTTAGTATATTCAGTAGATAGTAATATAACATATTATTCACATGATAAAGGTTTTATTATTGCAACCATTAAAAATTATAAGATTATTACAGGACACTGTTTACCATTTCATGTATTTAAAAAGAATCCGTTAGACTATATTGAAATATTTGAAACAGCAGATAAAAAATTTAATAGTGAATATGAATTAAATTCTGACTTTATTTTATGCGGTGATTTTAATTATGATAATGTTAATAATATTTTTCCAAATATAATGAAAAATTGTAAAGATTTAATAAATGTTCAAACTAGAAAAAATAAGCAATTAGATCATATTATAGTTAGTGACAAAATAAATATTAATTCAAAAGAAATATTAGAAAATAATTTTGATCATAAACTTTGTCTTATTGAGATTAAAGATAATATATAATTTTATAAAGGGTATGGGAATTCCCATAGTAGAATTTATGCGGGAGTATAAATTCAGTGCTGGCTAGACATAGATTTTATTCCCATATTCAAAAAATAAAAAAAGAGGATTAAATTATTTTGATAATTTTTTCCTCTTTTTTGAAGATTATTTATATAAAAACATATTCATTTAAGACAATTTCTTCTGCTGTATTTTTATA
>CAKOUU010000035.1 GCA_934120675.1 uncultured Clostridia bacterium | reverse complement strand
AAGGAGCAGCATACTTAAAAAGGTCAAACAGAATACCAATGGCAGTATTAGGATATTTAACACCAAAAGAAAAAAGGAAAGAATTAGAAAGAGCATAAATATTAAACAAATTCAGTCATACTATTTGAAATAATTTGTTTCACATCATTGACATATATACAATTTAAAAGATTAATATTTGATATTTATATATTGAAACCAAATAAAACTTGTGATATATTCATATGGAAAAACATAGGAGGAATAAAAGGTAAATAAAAATACCTAAAAAAAGAAAATGTACTATACATATATGATAAGATGTGAAGACAACTCAATATACACAGGAATGACAAATGACTTAGATAAACGCTTTAATGAACACAAAACCAAAAGTAAAAATGGAGCAAAATACACAAAATCACATAATGCTATTAAATTAGAAGCGGCATGGAAAAGCAAAGACAAATCACTAGCATGTAAATTAGAATATCAAATAAAAAATCTAACTAAAAAGCAAAAAGAAAACTTAATAAACGGGAAAAAACTATCAACATATCTACATGGAAAAGTAGACTGCAGAAGATATAGAAAATGTCTTTTTTGGGACGGTTCTGTATGAGACATTGTCGTAAAAAAGGATATGGAAGGAGAATTTTAAAATGCCTAACTGGACAAAAGAACAAAAACAAGCAATATATGAAAAAAATTCAAATCTATTAGTTGCCGCAGCAGCAGGAAGCCGGAAAGACAGCAGTACTAGTAGAAAGAATTATAAACAAAGCAATAAATGAAAACATTGACATAGACAAATTATTAGTCGTAACATTCACTAATGCAGCTGCATCAGAAATGAGAGAAAGGGTACTAGATGCAATATACAAAAAATTAGATGAAGACCCGGAAAATGAAAATTTACAAAGACAAATTACACTATTAAATATGGCAAGCATTTGTACAATAGACTCATTTTGTTTAGATGTTGTAAAAAACAACTTTTATGAATTAGAAAATGTATCACCTAATTTTAGAATTGCAGATACACCAGAGATAGAGCTTTTAAAACAAGAGATTTTAGACGAATTATTTGAAAATAAATATCTATCAGAGGATAAGGATTTTACAAAACTTATAAATACATATACAAGTTACAGAGATGATACACCGCTAAAAGACTTAATTTTAAGCATTTATAGTTATATAAGTTCAAGTCCATATCCATTAAAATGGCTAAATGAGAAAATAGAAATGTTTAACATTAAAGATGAGCTAGATAAAGATTTTAGTCAAACTCCATGGGGCAAAGTGTTACTGGAAGAGATGGATGAAGAATTAACAGATGATCTAGCGATACTTGAAGATACAGTAAAAGGAATGGAATATGAAAAGGAGTTGGAAATTTTTAAACAAATAATAGAGTCAGACATTAAGCAATTAATAACATTAAAAGAAAACTTAAACAATTGGAATAAAGCATATGAAATAGTCCAAAATATAAAATTTTTGTCATGGTCAAGAAAAAAAGTAGAATCAGAAATTAAAGAAGAAGCAAAAAAAATTAGAGATAGTGTAAAAGATAAATTCAAGAAAAAAGCAGGCAAAATATTTGTGTCAGATTCAAGACAGTCAAATCAAGATATATTTGATATGTATGATATTCTGAAAAAGCTAGAGAATTTGATTATAGAATTTGATGAAATATTTTCAAAAAGAAAAAGAGAAAAAAACATAGTAGATTTTACGGACATAGAACATTTTGCTTTAAATATATTAGTAAAAGATGTAGAAACAACAACTGATGAAAATGGGCAAAAACACGAAAAAATAATAAAAACAGAAGTTGCAAAAAAATACACAGAAAAATTCGAAGAAATTGCAATTGATGAATATCAAGACAGTAATCTAGTGCAAGAATTTATTCTTTCTTCAATTTCTAGAGGAAATAATATGTTTATGGTTGGAGATGTAAAACAAAGTATTTATAGATTTAGACAAGCAATGCCAAAACTATTTTTAGAAAAATATGAGACATATGGGACAGTGCAAAAATGTCTCATAAATATGTCAAACAATGTCGAAAAACAAAATTTGACAAAAAAAGACTCAAAAAATGAGACAAATTTGGACTGTCCCAACTGTCTCACTGGAAGAAAAATTCAGTTATTCAAGAACTTTAGGAGTAGGGACAATGTGCTTGATTTTACAAATTTGATTTTTGAAAATATTATGAGCACAAAATTAGGAGAAGTTGACTATAATGAAGACGAGTATTTGAATTTTGGTGCAGAAGATTATAAAAAAATAAATCAGAATTTAAAAACAGAAATTGATATAATTGATATAAAAACAGAGGAAGAAAACGAAGAAGATAGCCAAGAGTGCTCAAATAAATATTATGAAAATTCAGATGATTTTGATGATGAAGATGTGGAAAATTTAGATGAATTAGAACACCTAGAAAATATTGAAATTGAAGCAAAATATGTTGCAAATAAAATTAAAAAATTAATAGATAGCAAATATCAAGTATATGACAGAAAAAAGGAAATATTTAGAGATATAACATACAAAGATATAGCGATTTTGCTAAGGTCCACAAAAGACAAGGCAAGTATATATGAACAAGAACTTATAAAACTTGATATGCCTGTATTTGCAGATAGTAACCAAGAATATCTAGACTCAATAGAGATTCAAACAATAATGAGTTTACTAAAAATAATAGATAACCCTATGCAAGACATTCCACTTGTAACAGTTTTAAGGTCAAATATAGGTAAATTCACGGATAACGAACTTGTAGAAATCCGTTTATCAGATAAATACGATAATTTCTATAATTGTATGCAAAAAGCAAAAGTTGATGTTAATGCACAATTAAAAGAAAAAATAGAAAAGTTTTTAAATCAAATTGATACATGGAGAAAAGAACAAGAATATCTTGCATTAGACGAATTGATTTGGAAAATCTATTCAGACACAGGATATTACAATTATGTGGGATTAATGTCAAATGGTAATTTAAGACAAGCAAACTTGAAGATGCTATTTGAAAGAGCAAAAAAATATGAAACTGCAAGCTTTAAAGGGCTATACAATTTTATAAACTTTATCGAAAAACTAAAAATAAATTCAGGTGATTTAAGTTCAGCAAAAATAATAGGCGAAAATGACGATGTTATTAGAATAATGAGTATTCACAAGAGTAAAGGACTTGAATTTCCAATTGTATTTTTGGTAAATGCAAACAAACAATTCAATGAGCAAGATATAAGAAAAAATCCGGTTCTATTGCATCAAGACCTGGGAATAGGTGCTAAATATATTAATTACAATGCACAAGTTCAATATGATACTTTAACAAGAGAAGCAATCAAAAATGTTATAAGAAATGAAAATATTTCAGAAGAAATGAGAATTTTGTATGTTGCTTTAACAAGAGCAAAGGAAAAATTAATAATAACGGGAATTTCTAAAGATTATTCAAAACAATTAGAAGATATTGAACAACAAAAAAATATTTATGCAAGAAAAGAAGGAAAAATAAATCCTATTTTAGTAAAAAAATACAAAGACTATTTAGACTGGATATTGCTTGTATATTTGTATGAACAGTCTAATACAGAAGATTTGCTTGAATTGAATAGGATAGAACCAAGTAGCGTTTTGGAAAATAAAAAACAAGAAAATGAGCAAAAAAATACATCTCAAAATGTAATTGAGATGTTAAATGAAAATTCTAATAAAAAAGATATAAATCAAATTAAAGGACAAATAGAATATAAATATCCTGATAAATTAGCAATTGATATTCCAACAAAAAGTTCTGTTACAAAAATAAAACAAATGAAGCAAAAACAATTGGGCGTTGATTTTGTGAGTTTAGATAATAAAGAATTTACAGAAACAAACGACAAGACAGGTGAAAATAATGACAATACTGATAAAGCAAATGTTACTTTTGAAAAGCCTAAGTTTTTACAAGATGAAAAAGAAACCAAAATAACATCTGCACAAAAAGGAACACTTACACACTTATGCCTACAAAAATTAAATCCAAAAGAGGATTATGATTTAGAAAAAATAAAATCATTAATACAAAATTTGGAAATGAATAAAATAATAACAGAAAAAGAAAAGCAAGCAATAAATCCAAACAAAATATTACAATTTACAAAATCAGAGATTTGGAAACAATTAAAAAATGCCAAAGAATATTATCAAGAAAAGCCATTTTATATTAATGTTCCAGCAAGTCAAATTTATGATGAGGATATAAAGGAAAATATACTTGTTCAGGGTATTATAGATTTATATTTTGTAAATGAAAATGGGCAAATTGTTTTGGTTGATTATAAGACTGATTATGTTGAAAGTGGTAAGGAATTTGAACTTATTGAAAAATATAAGAGTCAACTAGATTTGTACAAACAGGCTTTGGAGAGTGCTTTGGGTACAAAGGTGGAGAAGGTTTATATTTATTCTGTTAATTTAAGTAAGGAAATTGAAATTTGACAATTAACATAACATAATGTATAATGCTAATGTAGCAAAATGTAATAAAATACAAACAAAGAATTTTGGAGGTATCTAATATGAAAGAAAATAGTCAAGAGAAGTATATGGAAATTATACGGCAACTAGTGGATTTGGGTGCATATTCAACAAATACCTTGAATAAAACATTACAATTAGCAGTAGAAGGCGGATATACAGATCTAGTAAAATTCCTTATAGAAAGAGGAGCAGATCCAACAAACATTTTGAATGAAACAATACAATTATTATCAGAAGGAGGACATATAGATTTAGTAATAAAATTTCTTATAGAAAAAGGAGTAGATCCAACAAACATTTTGAATGAAACAATACAATTATTATCAGAAGGCGGACATATAGATTTAGTAAAATTTCTTATAGAAAAAGGAGCATATCCAACAAACACTTTGAATAAAGCTTTACAATTAGCATTAAAAGGAGGACATACAGATCTAGTAAAATTTCTTATAGAAAAAGGAGCAGATGTAACAGCAGATAATAATAGAGCTA
>CAKOUU010000034.1 GCA_934120675.1 uncultured Clostridia bacterium | reverse complement strand
GATTAAGAGTCTGCTGCTCTACCAGCTGAGCTAATGATGCATATATTGTTAGCTTTAAAAGCTACTTCTTTATTATAGACTTTTTCAGGACGTATGTCAATAGAGCACAATAAAAAAACACAGAAAATTAACCTCTGTGCTTTTATCCTTTTATGTGTTTGTATTATTTATTTCTCCTGTACTTCCTGTATTTTCGCTGTTATTATTTGATGGTTGTTGTTGATTATTACTACTATCTGATGGCTGTTGGCTATTACTATTGTCTTGTACTGGTGCACTCGGAGTAGTTGTACCAGTTTGATTATTATCTGTACTACTGCTTGTTGCTGCTCCTTTTGTTCCTCTTAAAATTATTCTTTGCATTGCATTATATGTATCTTTAGAAAGTAATTTTGTTGATACAACTTTTCCATTTAAGCTTTTTGTAATATAAGTTTCTGTAATTATTCCATTTGCTCCTTTTTGCTTAACTTTTTCTGTTCCTACAGCTAATGTATTATCATCTACATATTTAACTGTAAAAGGAATTGTTGAAACTGTTCTTGTACTAAATGATACCGTATATTCATTCTCTTCTTTAATTCCATATATAGAAACTGTTGCAACTCCATTTGAAGCACTTGCTTTTATTTTAATTGCATATTTTCTTGTATTTTTAAATTTAAAATCTGTCATTCCATAAACGACTGTCGCATCTCTTCCTGCTGGTGTGTATGAAGTTACAAATTGATGGTTCTTTCTTTCAACAATGTCTAAGTTTGCCATTAAAACAGAATTGTATAATGTTGAAGATATTTGGCATATTCCTCCACCTATTCCATCTACAACTTCACCATTTTCATATACTTTTGCATTTTTATATCCTGTTGCTGTACTTCTTACTCCTAATGTTTGATTATATGAAAATGTTTCTCCTGGAAGTACAACTTTTTCATTTATTTTTTGACAAGCAATTCTTAAATTTGTAGTTCTATCTCTGTCTCCTCCATCATATCTTGTTGAATATGTAGCTAACAAATCCGGAAATGCTTCTGAACCTATTTGTGCTGTTGTAACTTTTGGTTTTGTAATTGTTAATTGTATTTCATATTGCTCTTTGTCTTCTTTTAATTGTTCTTTTGCTTCTTCTACATTAAAGTCAACGCCTTCTACTTCTGGATGTATTGTAAAAGGATCTTTTGTATAATATGCATCTTGTACTTCTTTATAAACTTCTTCATGTATTTTATCTATATCTATTTCTTCTGGTGTTTTTTCTGTTACAGGTATTTCTATATATTCTTGTGCTGTATTAATATCTTTTAATTGTTCTTTTATTTTTTCAATTAATTTATCATTATCAACTTTTATGCCTTCTTTACCTTTTGTTATTATTAATTTATCATTTTCAATATAATAGCTTGGTTCAGTTACTGCTCCTGGTATATTGGCTGATATTTCTTCAATATTTTGTTTTGCAACGTCTTCATTTATAGCCATATCTATTTTTATATTATTTTTTCCTAGCATTGCTTTTACTATGTTAAAATTATTTATAAATATGTTATCACTTTTTCCAATAGATACAGCTTCTTCTATTCCTTTATCTATATCATAATTAACTTCTAATAATTGTGGACTTAGTGTTGTTTCGTAATCGTTATATTTTAAGGTTATCTCTTTTCCTTTTTTATCTTGATATATACTTTCAATTTTGCTTTTTGCATCTTCTCTTGATAATCCAGAAACATCTATTCCCTCTATTTTTACACCTTTTACTATGTTATTATTGTTGATATTCATTATTGCAAAAACTACTGATAATGCCAGTAATACTAGTATAATTAATATAACTGCACTTGCAATTAATACATTCTTCTTTGTATTTTTTTCAGTCTTTTTTACACTTTCTTCTTTTTGATTTTCTTCTGTGATCTTTTCATTTTTTTCCAATTCTTTGGTTTTTAAGTTACTCTTCTCCATTTATTTTCTCCCTTATGTTTTTCTATTTTAATATTATCATATTCTATATTTTTTTACAATATTTATTTTAATCAAATTTTTTATTATAGTTAACAATATATTGCTATTTTCATTTTATAAAATAATTCATATTAACACTATAATATATTTTTTAACTTTAAAAAATTGCAAAAATATTTATAAAGAGCCATAATTTTTCATATTTTCAAAAAATTTTACAAAAAACACTTGAACAATATTAAATTTAATATTATAATACTTGTAGCAAAAGATAAATAAGGAGAGATATATCAAATGGAGTTAGTAAAAAACATATTCTTTAATACAGATAAATTAGTTGAAAATAGTAATGTAAAAATATCATATACAGGAAAATTTTTTCAAGAAAATTCTGAAGAAGTTTTTATTCATTATGGATTTGGAATTAATTGGAACAATTTAAATGAAATAAAAATGGAAAAAACAGAGTTAGGTTTCCAAGCTGAAATCTTCTTAGGTGAAGGTGATACTTTTAATTTCTGTTTTAGAAATGGTAATAATGAATGGGATAATAATGACTGCAAAAACTATACATTTGAAATTGAAAAAAGACAAAATGAATTATTAGTTTTAGAAGATGAGCCTGTTTCTTTAGGAAGCGCAAGAAAATTAAGAAAGTCTTATTTATGGAGTAAAAAAATTCGTTTAGCTGTTTATAAGATTATAACTTATTTTCCAAAAATATTATCTGGAAATTATAAAAGAAAAGCACACGAGGCTTAATATTTGTTATAATTTTTTATAACCTTTAGTAAATGAAACTTACTTTAATACGTAAAAAAAGATACTGGATTTGTTTCCAGTATCTTTTTTCTTTTCTTATTCATGATATGAATAATATATTGATGTCCTAATCAAAATTTTTTATTTTTATACTACTTTCTTTTTTATATAATATGCTAAAAAGTCAAATACAATAACTTCTATAATATTTGTATTTGACTTTTAGGCTATTTTATATCTTTATATTTAAGATATTTATTGTAAAATACTATTGCTATAAATATTATAGCTGTCATACCACCTAGTAGAATTTTATTTGTTCCTGCATATGGTAATTTTCCTTGTGTTACTGTTGTATCATTTTCTTTTTTCATATTTGTTATTTCATTATTTTTAGAATCATCAACTATTGCATTTGTTTTTTCTGTAACAGTTACTATGCAAGTATCAGAAATTTTTCCATCTTCGGTTGCAACTGTAATTGTCGCAGTACCAACTGATTTTGCTGTTACTTTTCCGTTTTCAACAGTTGCAATGTCTTCTTTATCACTTTTCCAAATAAGTTTCTTATTTGTTGCATCTGAAGGTATTATTGTTGCTATTAGTGTGTAATCACTGTTTTTTGTTAATGATAAATTTTTTTTGTTTAAGCTAACTCCTGTTACATCTATGTTTATTTTTGTTCCACTAATTTCATATATATCTTCATTATAATATGTTTCTGTACCAGTATCAAGTTTTATCCATAGCGTATATAATTGTTCCCCTGAGAATTCTGTTGTATTAATTGTAACTTTATTGTCTGTTGTTTGTATCCATTTACTTTCATCGTACATAGGAGTTAATGTTTCAATTTGTGTAACGGTTTCATTAAGTTTGTTCTTATATTCACTTAATATTTTATTATATTCATTAAATTTTTTATTGTAATTACTTAATGCCGTTTCATACGCAGTTTTTAATTCCTGTTTTTTTTCTTCTGACAAGTTTTCATCACTTAACCCATTGTAATACTTATCTTTTTCTGTATTATAAATTACATTTAAGTTGTCAACTTCATTTTTTGTTGTTACATATTCTTCATATAAAGTATCTAGTTTACTATCATTTGCTATTTGTTTCATTTGTGTAGCAACTGAATTTTCTACTTTTACTGCTTGAAAATATAAAGTATAATCAGTAACAGAATTACTTATAGATACTGTAGCATTTCCATTAATTATTGTTTCCGGCATAGATATTAAAGATTTTGGATCTAGTTCTACATTATGTGCTTGTATTATATTTAATGGTGTTAACGCTATTAATAGCATTATTAATAATATTAAAACTTTTTTTATTTTTTTCACAATCATCATATACATTTTCTCCTATCTTATATTTTTATTTTATAATTTTAATTAATTATATGCTAAATTCTTTTTTGAGTAAATACTTTTTAATATTTTTATATAATAAAGTTGACAAATAATAAAGAAAAAAACGAAGAAAAGTTCTCCGTTTCTAATATTTACATATATTCTAATGTTATTAAATATTCCATCCACCATTTATTGATATAACTTGTCCCGTAGTATATTCGTCATTTATTAACCACTCCACACATCTTTCTATATCTTTGGCTTGTCCTATTTTTTCTAATGGTATTTCTTCCTCTATGTTTTGTATTTCTTCTTCACTTAAATGGGCGTTCATCTCTGTTTTTATTATTCCCGGTGCAATTGAATTTACTCTTATGTTTGATGGTCCTAACTCTTTTGCTAGTGCTTTTGTTAGTGCATCTACTCCAGCTTTACTAACACTATAATGAACTTCACAAGATGCACCTGTAATTCCCCATATTGAAGATATATTTATTATACATCCATTTTTATTATGAATCATATTATTACATGCTTCTTGACACATATAAAATACAGAATTTAAATTTGTGTTTATCATATTATTCCAGTCTTCATCTGTTAATTGTGTAAATTCTTTTATTTGTGATATTCCTGCATTATTAATTAATACATCTATTTTTCCGTATTTTTCTATCGTATGTTTTGCTAATTTTGACGCTTCTTCTCTTTTTGATACATCTGCTTTTACTATATCTATTTTGATATTTTGCTTTTCTAATTCTTGTTGTAATTCTTTTATTTCTTTTTCTGATTTATTGTAATTTGCTATTATTGTATTTCCTTTTATAGCTAACTCTTTTGCTATTTCTCTTCCTATTCCTTTTGATGCCCCTGTTACTATTATAATTCTATTCATTTAGTGCCTCCTATTTTATATTAGAGTCATTTATTAAATCTTGATTACAAAGCACCA
The DNA here is from genome assembly GCA_934120675.1 of uncultured Clostridia bacterium. Taxonomy (GTDB): domain Bacteria; phylum Bacillota; class Clostridia; order TANB77; family CAG-508; genus CAG-269. The sequence continues at coordinate 369 of CAKOUU010000034.1, read as the reverse complement.
CACTTGTAATGCGATGGCCTCCTACTTACATTTTTATAAAATAAAAAAAGCCAATAATTAAGATTTAATCAAAACTACTGACCTTTTATATTGGAGCCACTTCTCAGATTCGAACTGAGGACCCCCGCATTACAAGTGCGGTGCTCTGGCCAACTGAGCTAAAGTGGCATTCTTGGTGACCCCTACGGGAATCGAACCCATGTCTCCGCCGTGAAAGGGCGATGTCTTAACCGCTTGACCAAGGGGCCGTATATACAAAGAACTAAATAATTTTTTCAATCATTTAGTTCTTTTGGTGAGCTATCCGCGACTCGAACGCGGGACAACTTGATTAAAAGTCAAGTGCTCTACCACCTGAGCTAATAGCCC
>CAKOUU010000033.1 GCA_934120675.1 uncultured Clostridia bacterium | reverse complement strand
TTTAATGCTTCTAATATTGTTTTTCCTGTTAAAATTTCTCCTGCCATTGCAGCTGAATGTGTCATTCCTGAACATCCAACTGTTTCAATTAATGCTTCTTGGATAATTCCATCCTTTACATTTAATGTTAATTTACATGCTCCTTGTTGTGGTGCACACCATCCTATACCATGTGTTAAACCTGATATGTCTTTAATTTCTTTTGCTTTTACCCATTTTCCTTCTTCTGGAATTGGTGCTGGTCCATGGTCTACTCCTTTTGCTACTTTACACATTCCTTCTAATTCTTTTGAATAAATCATCGTTTTTTGCTCCTTTCACCATGCTTCACTTTGTTAATCATTGTTTATTTTTTTAAAGATTTAGAGTCTTAGCCCCACATCCCGTTGTTTAATTTTTAAAGATTTAGAGTCTTAGCCCCCAATCCCATTATTAAATTTTTAGGGATTTGGAGACCCGTCCCCCAATCCCGAAAAATTTCAAACAATAAATCACTTGGCTTTGCACTTTATTATTATTATTTTTTTTGATAAACTTTTTTGTTTGCCTGCATTTGGTCTCCAGGCATAATAATTTGATTTATGACCTTTTCGTCTTTAGTTGCAACATATTCTATATTTTGCTCACTATCATAACTTTCTGTGTCATAATCTACTATGTTTTTTATATTTTTTATGTATATACCTTCTTCGTATCTTTCTCTTCTTCTAACTACTTTTTCACCTAGCAAATATTTTTCAATTATTTTTCTTTCTTCTTTGTTCATTTGCTCTTCTTTTATTCCTAGAAAATTGTATCTCCAAATTATATGTCTTTCATAATTAGAAAATTTTGATTTTGTTAAATCTTCATAATCATATTCAACTTTAAATTTGATTCCTTGAATCATTATTGTCAAATTTGTCCAAGTTGGTACAACTTCTATTTTTTTGAATTCTTCCCTCAATGCTACAATTTTTTGATATAAAATATTTACTAATTTGATGTATTCTTTTTCGTCTAAATTGAATTTTTGTGGTATTTCATAGACATTTACAGGGTTCTTCTTAAATATTCCTTTTGGAATATAGTAGAAGAATAGTTCCCCTGTTTGTCTCCTGTCTATTAAATCTGATACTGAAGCATATAAATACATCTTTTCCCATTTTTCTGGTATCATATAAAATATACGTCTTTGTATATCTTCGTACATCTCTTTTATTTTCTTTGTATGTTTTAACATATTTACCCCTATTCTCTGATTAATAGGCTTTCTCCTGTCATTTCTTCTGGTTGTTTAATTCCCATTAAATCAAGCATTGTTGGCGCTAAATCTGCTAATTTTCCGTTTTCTTTTAATTTGTATTCTTTATTAGCTGTTACTAATATTATTGGAACCGGATTTGTTGTATGTGCTGTGTGTGGTTCTCCTGTTTTGTAATCTATCATTTGTTCTGCATTTCCGTGGTCTGCTGTTATTAATAGATTTCCTTGTTTTTCTTCTATTATTTTTACAATTTTTCCTACACATTCGTCTACTGCTTCTACTGCTTTTATTGCAGCTTGTAGACTTCCTGTATGTCCAACCATGTCTGTGTTTGCAAAGTTTAGAATTACTACATCATATTTGTCATTTTCTAGTGCTTCACATACTTTGTCTGTAACTTCATATGCACTCATTTCTGGTTTCATATCATATGTTTCTACTTTTGGTGATGGTACTAATATTCTGTCTTCTCCTGGATATTGTTTTTCTTCTCCACCATTAAAGAAGAATGTTACGTGTGCATATTTTTCTGTTTCTGCTATTCTTAATTGTGTTAGTCCTGCTTCACTTACAACTTCTCCAAATGTATTTTTTAGTGGTTCTTTTTTGAATGCGATGTGTACATTTGGCATTGTTTCGTCATAACTTGTGAAACATACATAATATAAATTCATTTTTTTTGTTTCAAATCCATCAAATTCTGGATCAACTAATGCTCTTGTTATTTCTCTTGCTCTGTCTGGTCTGAAGTTAAAGAATATTACAGAGTCGTTTTCTTCTATTTTTGCTACTGGTTCATTTCCATTGCACATTACTGTTGGTACAACAAATTCATCAAATACTTCTTTTTGATAAGAATCTTCGATTGCTTTTATTGGGTCTCCTGCTTTTTCTCCTTCTCCATTTACTAGAGCATCATAACATTTTTGAACTCTTTGCCATCTTTTATCTCTGTCCATTGCATAAAATCTTCCTGAAAGTGATGCTATTTTTCCAACGCCTTTTTCTTTCATTTTTTCTTGCAATTCAGCTACATATGTTTCTGCTGATGCTGGTGGAGTGTCTCTTCCATCTAAGAAACAGTGAACATATACATCTTCAAAGTCTCTTCTTTTTGCCATTTCTAATAGTCCATATAAATGTCTGTTGTGGCTATGAACTCCTCCGTCTGATACTAATCCTAGAATGTGTAATTTTGAATTGTATTTTTTACAATTTTCAATTGCAGCTATAAATTCTGGATTACTGAAAAAGTCTCCGTCTTCTATTGATTTTGTTATTCTTGTTAATTCTTGATATACTATTCTTCCTGCACCTATATTTGTGTGTCCTACTTCTGAATTTCCCATTTGTCCTTCTGGTAATCCTACATGTAATCCACTTGTAAATATGTCTGTGTTTGGATATTTTTTCATTAGTTTATCAATATTAGGTGTGTTTGCTAGTTTTATAGCGTTTCCGTCTTTGTTTTTGTTGTCTCCAAAACCATCTAATATCATTAGCATTGTTACTTTATCTTTCATTATTAGTCTATGTTAGTTTTTTTCTAACATATTCCTCCTTCCTTTATGCTCTTGCTTTTCAAAATATTGTTTCAATTTTAATTTTTAAATTGTTACAATTTTTGATTTGCATTAATCTGCGTAATTTACTATTTTTGCGAATTCATCTGGTTTTAAGCTTGCTCCTCCGACCAAACCTCCATCGATGTCTGACATTTCAAATAGTTCTTTTGCATTATTTGATTTTACGCTTCCGCCATATTGTATTATAACTCCATTTGCTACATTTTGTCCATAGATTTGACAAATTTTGTCACGAATTGATTTTATTGCGTCATTTGCTTGTTCTGATGTTGCTGTTTTTCCTGTTCCAATTGCCCATATTGGTTCATATGCAATTATTGTATTTTGAACTTGCTCTTCTGTTAAACCTTGTAATGCTAGTTCTGTTTGTTTTGTTATAACTTCTTGTGTTTGATTTGCTTCTCTTTGTTCTAATGTTTCGCCTACACATACAATTGGTTTTAAGTCATTTGCAAATGCTGCTTTTATTTTTTTGTTTACTGTTTCGTCTGTTTCGTTGAAGTATTGTCTTCTTTCAGAGTGTCCTATTATAACATATTCAACTCCAATTGATTTTAGCATTTTCCCTGATACTTCTCCTGTATATGCTCCATTTTCTTCAAAGTGCATATTTTGTGCTCCTATTTTGATGTTTGTTCCTTGTGCTGTTAGTAATGCGTAAAATAGGTCTGTGTATGGCACACATAGTATTACTTCATTTTTTGTTTCTTTTACTAGTGGTGTTAATTTGTCTATAAAATTTATTGCTTCGTTTGGAAGCATGTTCATTTTCCAGTTTCCTGCAATTACTTTTTTTCTCATAATTTCCTCTCCTTATTTATCTTGTAAGCACTCAATACCAGGTAGTTTTTTACCTTCTAAGAATTCAAGTGACGCTCCTCCACCTGTAGAAATATGTGTCATTTTGTCTGCTAAACCTGCTTTAGTTACTGCTGCTGCTGAGTCTCCACCGCCTATTATTGTTGTTGCATCTAATTCAGCAAGTGTTTTTGCTATTTCGTTTGTTCCAATTGCAAATTGGTCAAATTCGAATAATCCTAGTGGTCCATTCCAAATTACAGTTTTTGCACTTTTTAATTCGTTTTTGAACATTTCTATTGTTTTTTCTCCAATGTCAAATCCTTCCCATTCATCTGGAATTTCTGTCCATGCTACTGTTTTGCTTTCTGTGTCTGGTTTGAATTCTTTTCCTATTTTTGTATCTATTGGTAATAATAATTTTACACCTTTTGATTTTGCTTTTTCCATTGCTTCTAAAGCTAAATCTGTTTTTTCTACTTCACATAGTGAATTTCCTACATTATATCCTTGTGCTTTAAAGAATGTATATGCCATTCCTCCACCTATCATTAATGTATCAACTTTATCTAATAAACTATCTATTACTCCTATTTTATCTGAAACTTTTGCTCCACCTAATATTGCTACAAATGGTCTTTCTGGATTGTTGATGGCATTTCCTAAGAATTTTAATTCTTTTTCTATTAAGAATCCTGCTACACCTGGGATGTAGTCTGCTATTCCTGTTGTTGATGCATGTGCTCTGTGTGCTGTTCCAAATGCATCATTTACAAATACTTCTGCCATTGATGCTAATTTTTTAGCAAATTCTGGGTCATTGTCTGTTTCTTCTCTGTGGAATCTTACATTTTCAAGTAGCATTATTTCTCCTTCTTTTAGTTTTTCTGCTTTTGTTGTTGCATCTTCTCCTATTACGTCATTTGCCATTATTATTTCTTTTCCTAATAATTTTGATAGCTCTTTTGCTACTGGTTTTAGTGAGAATTCTGGTTTTACTTCTCCCTTTGGTCTTCCTAAGTGTGATGCTAATATTATTTTGCAGTTTTGTTCTAATAGGTATTTTATTGTTGGTAGTGCTGCTACTATTCTTGTGTTGTCTGTGATGTTTTGATTTTCGTCCATTGGTACGTTGAAGTCACATCTTACAAATACTTTCTTTCCTTTTAAATCGATGTCTTTTACTGTTTTTTTGTTCATTTTCATTCCTTCTTTCTTTTAGGTTTTTCCTAATTTTTTATTTGTTTTTTATAGTTTTTACCTATTTTTGCTACTTGATACAATTTTATACTAAAAAAGAATACTTTTCAAGTATTCTTTTTTATTTTGATGCTATTTTTTATGTTTTAGTCTTTTCCTAATATATATGGATCTGCCTCTGTTCCGCTACCACTCTTTATGTAGACTCCAGATGTCAGAGAAACTACGGGGCGTACTCCCCAGCAAAAGACGTAGTTATAGTCCATGTAGCCGTCATTGCGCACACCCCATACGCCGTAGTAGCTACTCGTATTGGCAGACGCAAGCCAGTAGCATGCTCCTGTATTTCTCATTCCAGTAGTTATATTTCCGTTTCCAGTTATATTATATGCTTCGTCATATGTCATTGCATGTACATCACTTATATATCCATTTTTTTCTAAAGTTTTATCTTTATACATACTCCAATCTCTTGGTTGATATCCTCCAATACCTCTTTGTCCTCCTGATAATATATATTCCACTCTTCTATTATCATAACTCGCTGTATAATAATATACAAAATTCTCTGGGCTTCCTGCATGTGCTATTTTTGTTACATATGTTTTTCCATTTTCTTCTTTGCTTTCTAATATTTGCCATCCTGAATATTTTGGTGTTCCATATCCACTTTGTGGTGTTACACTTTGGTTTCTACTTGTAATTATATTTCCACTTGCTATGTCACTTGCATTTGTTGTATCACCCTCATATGTAAATCCTCCAAATGTAAAGTTTAGTCCTGTTGCAGTACTTGCTGTTTTTGATTTATTTATATTATATAAACTATTACTTTGTAATGTTTGTATTTCTGCTTGCGTCCAATTTCCTGCATCATATTGTACTACTCCTTGTGCTGACATATATTGATTTACTATTACTTCTTTTTCTTCTTCTACCGTTTTTCCATTATATGTTCCACTTACTTTAAAAGTATATTTTCCATTTGAGTTTACTGCATATGGTACTGTTTTTGAATTATCAGATTTTAGAACTGATGTACATCTATTGCCCTCTAATGTTGCTATTATATTTATATACAATGTTGTACCTTTATCAACTGAATTTGCACTTAGTGAACTTGTGTTACTTGAGCTACTGCTTGTACTAACTGCTGTTGTATATTGTATTTTCAATTTCTTTGTTGTTACTTTTATATCTATATCTCCTGTAACTTTCTCTATTTTTATTTTTCCTGTATTAACATCAACTACATTATTTCCAGATGTTGTTACTGCTTGTCCTCCCATCGTTACTGTTATACCTGTTATTGCATAATTTCCCTCTGTTGACACTGTTGCCTCATATGTTTTGTTATATGCCGCTTTTGTTGCTTTATTATCTATTACTGCATTTTCTGCTAATGTTTTTGTTACATTATAATAATAATCATCTATTTTTATTGTTTTTTCTGTTTTATTTCC
>CAKOUU010000032.1 GCA_934120675.1 uncultured Clostridia bacterium | reverse complement strand
ATAGATGAAAAGGTGGACGAGGATTTAGTAAAAGAATTGATAGAACAAAGTTATCAATTGACAAAGTAAAGATAAATGCAAATAGTAAGTTGTAGGGCAGATAATTAATTAATAGTTGTCCTTATGACTATTTATTAGACTGGATAAAAAATGAAATATTTTGTAACAAAATAACAACAAAAGATACTAAATAAGTGAAAGGAGGAAAATGTTATGCAGGATATGGATACAATATACAAAAAATACGGTGAAATTGTTTATAAATATGTATTCTGCTTAACTGGAAATGAAGATACAACTGAAGAAATTGTCCAAGAAACTTTTTTAGTAGCTGTTAAAGATATAAATAAGTTTAGAGGTGAGTGCAAAATATCAACTTGGCTATGTCAAATTAGTAAATATATATGGTATAAAAAATTAAAAAAGGAAAAAATAAAAAAAGAAATACCATTAGATATATTGAAAAAAACATTATCAATAGAAGAATCAATAGAAGAAAATTTTTGGAATAAAGAGAAAAAGATAGAATTATTTAAAAAATTACAAAATTTTGATGAAGATACTAAAAATGTAATGTATTTAAGGATATTTGGTAATTTTGAATATAATGAAATTGCTGAAATTATGAATAAAACATCAAATTGGGCAAGAGTTGTATTTTTTCGCGGTAAGCAAAAATTAAAGGAGGAATTAGAAAATGAAAAATGAATGTGATATTGTTCAAGATTTATTATTTAGCTACAATGATGGTGTTTTAAGTGAAACTTCTACAGAATTAGTAGAAGAACATTTAAAAAAATGTGATAAATGTAAAAAAAATTTAGAAGAAATAAAACAGGAAAGTGTTAAAAAAAATCAAGTCAAAGAAATTGATTTCTTTAAAAAGATTAAAAAGAACATAAATAAAAAAAATATAATAATATTAGTATTTTTTATAATTCTAACAATTGTAATTCTATTTAATGTACAAGTATATAATAATTATAATGAAATTGCTTCTACAATGGAAATATATCTAAAAGATGATATAACAGATCAACAAATAGAAAATATAAAAAACAAAATAATTGAAAAAAGTGATAATATAGAGCTTGAATATGTTTCAAAAGAAAGTGCATTGGAAAGATTAAAAAATAATTTAGAAGAAAATGAAAATTTATTAAATAATTTTGATAATCAGAGCAACCCTATACCTGCCTCTATTGAAATAAAAACAGATACAAAAATCCAAACAATAGTAGAAAGCATTCAAGATATGCCAGGAATAGCTAATATAACAACGCATATAAATTCTAATCCATACGAATTATACATACAAAGAATTATGAAAAAGTAGTATTTTATAGCAAAACTTATGAGGTGGATAATTAGTTGAAAATTATTTGTCTTTTATGCTTACAATCATCCCTACAACTTACAATAAGTTGGGTAGATAACCAGTTGAAATTATCTACCTTTTATTATATAATCGTAACAAGAATTAGTAATTTTAAAGTGATATTTTAGTGGTAAAAGAAGCTAAAAATAATTATAATAGCACATTTAGTTAAATTATCATATATTATAATATAAGTAATATATGAAAGGAATTTAATTAAATGTATAATATGAATGATTTATATAAAAACTATTATGATAATTATAGACAATATGATGATGTATATGGCTATATATCCTATTATAATATGGATTATAATAGGATGAATCCATATTATATAAAAGATTATGGAGCAGAACCATTTGTGATTAATATAAATGAAATAACAAAGCAAAACAAAAATTTTCGTACAGCATTATGGACAGGACAACATTTACAAATTACATTAATGAGTATAAATGTAGGAGAAAGTATTGGATTAGAAATGCATTCAAATTTAGACCAGTTTATTAGAATTGAGCAAGGATTTGGTTTAGTTCAAATGGGTGATAATAAAAATAATCTTAATTTTGAAAGAAAAGTATGTGATGATTTTGCTATCGTAATACCAGCAGGAAAATGGCATAATCTTACTAATATAGGAAATCTTCCAATTAAATTATATTCAATATATGCACCACCACAGCACCCAAAAGGAACAATCCATAGGACAAAAGCAGATGCAGAACATTAATAAAAATAGAATGTTATAGGTTAATCTAAAATAGGTTAATCTATATTTTTTAGTAACACATTGAAAATTTTAATCATATATACATATAAGGGGGGGGAGTTATATATGCCTAAAAAAAGTTCTATTTTAAAATTTGAAATTATAAGTACTATTTTTATAATGATAGTAGGAACACTTTTACATTTTACATTTGGGTGGTCTAATAATAATCCATTAGTAGGGACATTTAGTGCTGTAAATGAAAGTACATGGGAACATTTGAAATTATTATTTTTCCCAATGCTAATAAGTACTATTATAGGTTTTTCTTATAAAGGGAAAGTTATACCTAATTATTTATGTGCTAAAGTGTTAGGAATTATATTAGCTATGTCTTTTGTAGTAATATTTTTCTATACATATGTTGGAATAATAGGAACAAACTTTGCTATTGTGGATATTGGTATTTTTTTTATAGCAGTAGGGTTAGGGCAATATGTGGCATATCAAAAAATGCAATCAACATCTTCTTGTAGTAATGTAATACCTATTATTATTTTATTAGTATTATGTTCGTGCTTTTTAATTTTTACATTTTTTCCACTTCATATTGCATTATTTGAGGATCCAATAATTGGTTCGTTTGGAGTATAATAAGTAGAAAATATTGATATTATAATAATGTAAAAGATAGATTATAGTATGCTATAATCATCTTGATAAATTACAATTTCAAGAGATGATTAAATAAATATCATCTCTTTTTAAATTTTTAAAATTAATGTCAAACAATTGTTTATGATACAAAAATAAAGTTATATAATACAATTAAAGTTTATTTTAGGAGGTGGAATATGTAAGAATAAAATATAATTGAAATTATAAAATCAAAAATAAGCAATTTAAAATTTTTAGGCATATAACTTGATGTCTAAAAATAAGAATAAATTATAAAATTTTTAAAATTAATAATAATTAAAGCAAATTATAAAATTATTGCAAAATGATAGTTAGTAGTAAAGGGAAGGGCTAAAATATAGCTCTTCTTATTGCTTTGTGGAAATACATAACATTGCACAAAATCAAAGTTTTGTGCAAAAAGAGATAGGAGTAAAAATAATAGAACCCATTTTAGAGTCCTACCCACAAGTTTTTGTAACTAATAGCCTTAACGGCTTTGCTAGCTATTTATTAACTGTCGTTTATTACTTGTAATAACGTTAGTCTAGTCCTAGATATTTATTTCTAAAATCAATTTTAAATCAGTTTTATAATTTATCTTTATAATTTTGCATCTAAATAATTTTTCTATTTAAAATTTAATTTCGTTACTTAATAATTTTTATTTCATATTATATTTTATATAATTTTTCCAAGAATCTTCAAAATGCTTATTTCTCTATATTTGCCGTATTTTAGCAACAACAAACTATAAGTCTTAAAAATAAAAACGGCTTAAAATCGATTCTCGCGCGTCACTTTTTTGACCTATTTTTGTATTTTTTTATACTTATATATGTGTATAAAAAAATTAGTCATTTTTTATCTAAAAACTCTCAAACTTGGAATTATCAATATTTTTATCAAATACTAAACAACAAGTTATATGGCTTAAATATGAAAATAGCTTAAAGTCGATTCTCGTAAGCCGTTATTTTAGGCTTTTTAGAGATTACTTTAGTATCTGCAGATAATTATAAAAAATTGCATATATATAACTAAAATTTTTATAAACAACTTAAATAAATCTAAATTTAATATTTAGATGAAAAATTATAATATTGCAATATTATAATTGCTTAAAATTGATTTTCGTAAGTTTAAATTATAATAATTAAATATATATTAATTGCAAAACTAAATATTAAAATTTGCAATTAACAAATGTTCGCTTTTTAAGATTCTATAAAATTAAAATCTCTAATTTATAATTTTAAAAATTTTTAATTATAAATCTGAAGCAAATTCTATTTTATAAAAAACTTTGCACAAAATATAACTATCTTCCCTACTCTACTTATTTTTATGGAAATTAATTTAGTAATCTAAATATTATCACATCAAAACAATTTTTAATAAATCTTTCATTGTTTAATTTCTCCATTCTATTTTTACATTTCTTTATATATTCTGTTCTATTATCTGACCTAATTCTTTACACTTATCTGTATAAGAATGATCTGCACCTTTTATAATTTGAATATTACATTCTTTAATGTTATTATTCAAGTAGCCTTTTACTATTTCCATATCTTGTGTTAATACACACTCATCTTCATCTCCAAAAGCAACTAATACTGGAATATCAATATCATTTAGAACTTTACTTCTTCCATTTATTCCTTCGCTATATCTAATAAAGTCATTTTCTCCATTGGGTAAAAAATCATTATAATATGTTCCAGCTGCAATTTTACCATTAGCGTTTACAGAAAAATCAATTAATTCATTTTCTTTTCCTTCATTAACTAATCTTGTTGATTCTTTCTTTGCTTTCTCTAATTCTTCTTTGCTTAACCACTTTACACATTCTTGTGGAATATCACATGGCGCTAATAATACAATTTTGCTTATACTTTTGTCTTTTTTCTTGTTATAGTAATAAGATATTTTGTTACAGCCATAACTATGGCCTTCCAAAATAATATCTGAATAACCTTTTTCTTTAACAAAGTTTATTGCTCCATCAATATCTAATATGCAATCATTAAACTTTTCATAGCATCCACCAATTACTTTAAACTCATTACCTTTTAATAATTCTGAAATGAAATTAGTACCTCTATTATTAAAAGTTAAGAAACTTATTCCTTTATCGGTATATGTTTTTGCTAATATATCAAGAAATCTATTTTCATAAAAATTACCACATAATCCATGAACATGAACTACTATCTTATTGCCAATTATTTCTGGCTCATATAGAATTCCTACCATTTCAATGTTATCTGTAGAATTTATTCTAACTAATTTTTGTTTCAATAATAACTACCTCCTTTTTAGATCATATCTATAGATTTTTTCATATTTGCCATTATCTAATGGAGCATCTTCTATATACTCCCATCCTGTGTTTTCGTAATAATTATTATGCTCTGTGATTAAATATAAATAATTGTAATTTTTTTGTTTAGCATATTCTATACTTACTTGTTGTAATTTCTTCCCTACGCCTTTGTTTCTATAATCTTCCCTTACATATAAAGTTGCCATCCAAGGAAATAAATCTTGTCTTGCTTTTAAATCATTTACCCATAAAGATACTACACCTATTACTTCATTATTACATTTAGCAATAAACATTTTTGGAATATCATTCTTATTTATAGAGTGTCTTGTCCTATATATAACATCTTCTAATTTTGCACCATTTTCTTTTGACCACTCTTTCCATATCCACTCTGATACTTCTTTTAAATATTCTTGCTCATTTGCTAAATCAACTATTGTAATTTCATTCATTTTTAATATTACCTTTCCAAATCTTTTTCTGGCTCTAAATGTTCTAATACTTTTTTGATATTGCCATTCATAATTATTAGTTCTTTATCCTTTTGAAATCCAATTTTTCTATACCAATTTTGCGGAAATTGATTTTCATCTCCATAGGTATGAAATTCTATAACTTTAGTGTTATAAATTCGTTGTGCTTCTAATAGATGCTTTTTATATAATTCTCTCGCTAAATGTCGGTTTTGATAGTTTTTATCAACAAATAATTCTGTATCTATTAATCTATTCCCATCAAACCATGGTTTAACTCCAGACATAATAGCACCAACTACTTTTTCATTTTCTTCAGCAACAAAGAATAGATTTCTTTGTTTTTCATACAAATAGTTAAGCAATTTTTCTGCACTTTGAATACTCCAGAATTCTCCAATATCTGCATCATCATATAATTCTTTATATATGGTGCTAATGTTTTAATATCTTCTAATTTCACTCATTGGTTTTCAAATAAAATTATTTCGTTTCTTTTTTCGTCCATAAGAACACATCCTTTATATATAATCTAGTTCTTATTGTATTTATTGGTACTTATAATTTATAATTTTTAGTATTTTCAAACTATTGTACATATTTTATAACAAGAACGAATATTTGTCTATGCTTTTTGAAAAATTTATAGTTTATATTTTTTCTTCTTTTTTATTTATAATATAAAAAGTTCCGGGTATCAAAGTTTTGCACAATATAAGATAGGAGCAAAATAATAGAACCCCTTTTAGAGTCCTACCTACAAGTTCTTGTAACTACTAGTCTTAACGGCTTTACTAGCTATTTATTAGCTATCGTTTGACTAACATTATTACTTTATAATTTATCCTTATAATTGTACATATAAATAATTTTTCTATTTAAAATTTAATTTTATTACTTAATAATTTTTATTTCATATTATATTTTATATAAATTTTCCAAAAATCTTCAAAATGCCTATTTCTCTATATTTGCCGTATTTTACCAACAACAAACTCATCTTTTATAAAATATAATTTTCCTTCTATAGTTTCTATCTTGCTCCTTATATAATAAAAAGGGAGTACAAAGACTCCCAAATTTATTCACCAGTGTATTTTCTCTTTGCCAACTGGGTGGCTGATTAATCGATTGTCTAGGATATTTTACTCTTTGCCTCCTAGTAGGCAGTATTTATTTATATATCAACATTCAAAAAATTCATCACTAAATCTATAATTACATCTTTTTCCTTTGGATTTGATTCAGCAATCAACAAAGTAAGAGCAGTTAAAGTATTATTATCAATTACTTGTTTACCGTTTTTATATAATATTCCGTAAAAATTTAAAAAATATATAAACAAAGTTGCTGCAATTCTTTTATTTCCATCTGCAAACACATGATTTTTTACTATTAAATATAAGAAATTTGCTCCTTTTTCTTCTATACTCTTGTAAATATCTTGTCCGCGCAAAACTTTGATAAATATTTCCAATGATTGATTCTAATCCTTTATCTCTTTCAACAGCAAAAAGTGAACTTTCTTCATTGAATCTTAATTTATTAATTATATTTATACATTCTTGGTATTTAATTTTCCTATCGTCTATATTTCCTTCAATTTTCTTTAAAGTTCTATGATCATAATCATCTAATAAGTCTAATGCTTTTGAATATCCTCCAATTACTTTTAATATTTCTTTTGCATCATTTCCTTCTAGTCTTTCATCAATACGATTAGCAATATCTATTAATTTTATAGTTTTTTCTAAGTATTCTAATCTTTTTTGATTTACTGCATAACCTTTTAGCATATAATCTTTTAATATTTTGTTTGCCCATTTTCTGAAAACAATACCCTGTGATGATTTAACACGATATCCAACTGACATAATTACATCTAAATTGTAATATTCTACATTGTATTTTTTTCCGTCTTTAGCAGTTGTCGCAAATTTTGCGACAACTGAATTATCATCTTTTAATTCTTCCTTTAAAGCATTATTAATATGTTTTCCTATTGTCTTTATATCTCTATCAAATAAATCTGCTAACTGTTGTCTATTAAGCCACACAGTTTCATCTTTTAAGTTTACTTCTAATTTTACTCCTTGGTTTTCAAATAAAATAATTTCATTTCTTTTTTCGTCCAT
>CAKOUU010000031.1 GCA_934120675.1 uncultured Clostridia bacterium | reverse complement strand
GTTGGAGGTGTAAGTGCAGCAATGCATTAAGCTGACCAATACTAATAAATCGAGGGCTTAACCACAAAACGTTAAGTAAAAGAAAGTAATCGGAACGAAAAAATCCTGAAACTAATTCATCTATGTATTTTTGAGTGTGCTTTAATTGCATACAATAATTTTCTAGTGATAATGACATTTAGGGTAATACCTGTTCCCATCCCGAACACAGAAGTCAAGCCTAAGTGTGCCGAAAATACTTGTGGGTTACCCTGCTGGGAAGATAGGTTGTCGCTAGTTTTTTTATTTTATTAATTATTTAAAATAAAATATTTTTATAAATGTAAAAATAAAATTGAAATAAAGGCATTTAAAAGTAAAGTTAAGTAATTTTATTTTTAAATGCTTTTATACTTATAATAATTGATAGGTTATTGTTATATTGATTTGATTAATAATTATTGATTTAATGCTTATTTTAAATTAATTATATAAATTATATTTAAAACAGTATGTATAATAAATATCTTTAAAACAGCATGCATAATAAATATATAAAAAACAGTATGCATATATTATAAGGTATATAATTATAAATAAAAAATATTAAGAGGTGGTAATATGTCAAAAGTAATGTGGAAACCAGGAACATTTTTATATCCAATACCAGCAGTAATGGTAAGTTGTGGAACAATGGAAAAATCTAATATAATTACGGTTGCATGGACAGGAATATTAAATACAAATCCTGCAATGGTATATATATCTGTAAGACCAAGTAGATATTCATATGATTTAATAAAAAATCAAGGTGAGTTTGTAATAAATTTAACTACAAAAGACTTAGTTAGAGCAACAGACTGGTGTGGAGTTAAAACTGGAGCGAAAGTTGATAAATTTAAAGAAATGAATTTGCATAAAGAAAAGGCAAATTTTGTTAAATGTCCTATGATTAAAGAAAGCCCTGTATCTGTTGAATGTAAAGTAAAAGAAATAAAAGAATTAGGTAGTCATACAATGTTTGTAGCAGAAGTGCTTGCAATAAATAGTGATGAAAAATATATAGACGAAAAAGGTGCATTTGACATATCAAAATGTGACTTAATAGCATATGCCAATGGTGGATATTATTCTATGGGGAAGAAACTTGGAAAATTTGGATTTTCTGTACAAAAGAAAAAATAAAAAAATTTTCGTAAATCATTGACATATATGGAAAAAAATGATAAAATATTTTAGCGTATGTATATTACGGACATACGATCACATCGTTTAAAAATAAAAGAAATGTAATTCGGAGGTGTATTAAAATGGCAGCAAAAGGACCAAGAGAAAATATAACATTAGAATGTACAGAATGCAAAAATAGAAATTATGTAACTTCAAAAAACAAAAGAAATAACACAGACAGATTAGAGTTAGTTAAATATTGTAAATTCTGTAAAAAACGTACAACACATAAAGAAACAAAATAAAAATAGGATAAAAGCTATTTTAGGGAGGAAACAAAATGGCTAAAAAAGATGGAAAAAATATAAAAGATAAGACAAGCTTTATGAAAAGCTTCAAAGCAGAATTAAAAAAGGTTATATGGCCAACACCAAAACAACTATTTAATAATACTGTTGCTGTATTAGCAATTGTTTTAATTACTGCAGTAATAGTTTTCGTATTAGATTTTACATTTGAGTCTATTAATAAATACGGAGTAAATAGAATAAAAGAAGTTGTTACAAACTCTAGTGTTGCAAATGAGGCTAATGAAGATACAAATTCTGAAACAAATGCAAATGAAGTAAATGATGAAACAAATTCTGATGCAAATGTAAATGAGGAAAATGTTGCTGAAAATAATTCTGAAGAATCTAATGTAGCGGAATAATATATTATTGAATATTTATTCTAAAAATATCAAAGGAGGCTTAAGGTAGATGTCTCAAAAAGATTACGATATGAATCCTAGATGGTATGTTGTACATACATATTCTGGATATGAAAATAAAGTTAAGACAGATTTGGAAAATACAATAAAGAACAGAGAACTTGAAGATTATTTCTTCGATATAATTGTTCCTATGGAAGAACAAATTGAAATAAAAGATGGAAAGAAAAAAACAAATCTTAAAAAGGTTTTCCCTGGCTATGTTTTAATAAAAATGATTGTAACAGAAGAAACATGGTATATAGTAAGAAACACTAGAGGTGTAACAGGATTTGTTGGTTCAGGAACTGATCCTATTCCATTAACAGACGATGAAATAAGAAATATGGGATTTGACGAGGCTGGAATAAATGTTGATTATGAAATAAATGAACAAGTTGAAATCATGAATGGTCCATTTGAAGGATTTGTTGGTACTGTTCAAGAAATAAGCAAAGAAAAACATAAAGTTAAAGTTTTAGTATCAATGTTTGGAAGAGAAACACCAGTTGAATTAGAATTTTCACAAGTTAAAAAAGTTCAATAATTAAATATAATTATAACTTAAAATTAATTATAATCATAAATAAAGATTTAAAAATAAAGAAAATAGTTAAATAAAAATTAATAAAAGGAAAATTTTAGAGGAGGTGCCAATAAAATGGCAGAAAAAGAAATTTCAAATATAATTAAATTACAAATAGAAGCAGGAAAGGCAACACCAGCTCCACCAGTAGGACCAGCTTTAGGTTCAAGTGGTGTTAATATTATGCAATTCGTAAAAGAATTTAATGATAGAACTGCAAATCAACCTGGAATGATAATACCAGTTGTTATAACAGTATACAAAGATAAATCTTTTGAATTTATCACAAAAGTACCACCAGTTGCAGTTTTAATTAAAAAATCTATAAAAATAGAAAAAGGTTCTGGAAAACCAAATAAAGATAAAGTTGCTAAAATAACTAAAGAACAAGTTAAAGCAATTGCAGAACAAAAAATGCCAGACTTAAATGCTGCATCATTAGAAACAGCAATGAGCATGGTAGAAGGTACTGCTAGATCAATGGGTATAGTAGTTGTTGACTAGTTCGATAAATTAAAATGAATTATTTATAATTTGTTTATAAAGTAGGTATATTAAATAATTTATATTTGTAATTTTAAATTATATTTATAGATTATTTGTAATATAAAATATAATATAAAAATTGGGAGAGTAAAAGCTCGTTAGAACCAAAGGAGGTAAAAAATGAAAGTAGCAAAAAGATATGCTGAATGTTCAAAATTAGTGGACAAAAACAAAGAATATGAAATCAAAGAAGCTTTAGAATTAATTGAAAAAATGCCAAAAGCTAAATTTGATGAAACAGTTGAATTACATGTAAAATTAGGTGTAGATTCAAAACATGCAGATCAACAAGTTAGAGGTACAGTAGTACTTCCAAATGGTACAGGTAAAACACAAAAAGTTTTAGTATTTGCAAAAGGACCTAAAGCTGAAGAAGCTGAAAAAGCAGGAGCAGACTTTGTTGGTGCAGAAGAATTAATACCAAAAATACAAAATGAAAACTGGTTTGATTATGATGTAGTTGTTGCAACACCAGATATGATGGGTGTTGTAGGTAGATTAGGTAAAGTATTAGGACCTAAAGGTTTAATGCCAAACCCTAAATCTGGAACAGTTACAATGGATGTTACAAAAGCAATTAATGAAATTAAATCTGGTAAAGTTGAATACAGATTAGACAAAACTAATATTATTCACTTAGGATTTGGTAAAGTATCTTTTGGAACAGACAAATTAGCTGAAAACTACGATACAATAATGAATGCTATTATAAAGGCAAAACCAGCAGCAGCTAAAGGACAATATATTAAGAGTGTTTCAGTAACAACAACAATGGGACCTGGAATATTCATTAACCAAAAATAAAATATTAAAGCCAAAGACAGTAGGCAAAAATAAGTCCTACCGAGGTTATAAATAACGTGTAATAAACACTTTTTATAATCTCGTATTGGATGTAAAAAGTGTTTTTAATTTACTGAAAATTTTAATTTTTTTGAGTATGATAAAAAGTAGGGTAATACTGAAAATTGAAAATTTTCAGATTTGTTTTTAAAAATATGGAATTAAGAATGTATAAGAATTCTTAAATCGTAAAAAAATTAGGAGGTGAAAGATAAAAAATGGCAAGTGAAAAAATCTTAAATCAAAAGAAGGAAGAAGTTACAAAATTAGCTAACAAAATCAAAGAAGCTAAATTAGTACTTTTAACAGATTACAGAGGAATTAATGTTGAAGATGTAACAGAATTAAGAGCAGAATTAAGAAAAACAAATGCTGAATATACTGTTATAAAAAACAACATAACAAAAAGAGCATTAGCAGAAGCAGGAATCGAAGGTTTAGAAGATAAATTAGTAGGACCTACAGCTGTAATAATGAGTAATGAAGATTATTTAGAACCATCTAAAGCAATCTATGAATTTACAAAAAATAATGATTATTACAAAATCAAAGGTGGTGTTATTGAAGGTAAAGTAATGTCAGCTGAAGAAATAATTACTTTAGCAAAATTACCATCAAAAGAAACATTACTATCTATGCTTGCTGGAGCATTACTTGCAAATATCCAAAAATTTGCAGTTGCACTTGATCAAGTTAGAATTCAAAAAGAAGAAGGTTCAGCTGAAGAAACAACAGCAGAAGCTTAGTCTTATAATAATTGACATTGTAAATGAGTTTGGATATAACTAAAAATTAGTATTTCAAATGAATTTGTATATAACAAAAAATAGCCAATAAAAATAGGTAAAGATTAATGGTCAACAATAATGTTGGCAAATAAAAATTAGGAGGATTTAATAATGAGTAAAGAAGAAATGATTGAAGAAATCAAAAAAATGACAGTAGTAGAATTATCAGAATTAGTAAAAGCTATAGAAGAAGAATTTGGAGTATCTGCAGTAGCAGCAGCTGCACCAGCAGCTGGAGCAGCAGCAGGAGATGCTGCAGCTGAAAAAACATCTTTTAATGTTGTATTAAAAGAAGCTGGAGATCAAAAAATAAAAGTTATAAAAGTAGTTAGAGATGCTACAGGATTAGGATTAAAAGAAGCTAAAGAATTAGTAGATGGAGCACCAAAAACAGTTAAAGAAAACGTTTCTAAAGAAGAAGCTGAAGAATTAAAAGCTAAATTCACAGAAGTTGGAGCTGTTATCGAATTACAATAATTCTAATAATTGAAATAAGCTATAATATAAAGAAGGACTATAATCAAATTATAGTTCTTTTTTTATATTATAGGAAAGTCCGCCATAGAGTGATATTTAATAATAAGTTTAAAAATACATAAAATAAAAAAGAGGCAACTTAAAGAAGCCTCAAAAAAGTAAAATTTTTTTTGAAGTTAAAATGGTAAATCATCATCGTTAAAATCATTGTTAGATGCAGTGTTTCCTTGATTATAAAATTTTTCTGCTTCATCTTCCCATTCTTCATCAAATGTCCAGTCTTCATCTTCGAAATCTTCAGAGCTAAACATCAAGTATGAAATCATATCAATAAAATCCTCATCTGGCATTTCATCAATTGAACGTTTAAAATTTTCTTTTAACTGTTTGATGTGCTTTACAAATCTAAATATTTCAGTGTTTCCGAACTGCACCTTCTGTGCATAACATATGTATATTTGGGTTCCACTTCAGATCTCTACCAAAAGTGTGTAATGTGCACATTATACCTGGTTTAAAATTTTGTGATTTGTTTAAATCATAGAACCAAGATAATATTGTTCTTGAAACTGCATCAAATAAACCGTTTAGAAGAAAACGATATTTTTGAAAATAAGGCCATAATTTATCTGACATTGTGAAAACAATATGTCTATGTTTACAACGAATAGATTTTTTTGCCATTGATAAAGCTCTATCTTGTGCATATTTTACACCACAAGTGTTGCAAAATCTTGATTTACATCTAAATGGGACTTTAAGAAAATTTCCACAATGTTCACATACATATAAAGCATAACCATAATCTGGATTGCCACAATTAATTATTTTATTAACTTCTTCAAAAACTATTGGTCTAATTGTAATGTCTTGGTTATCAGAGACAAAATTATCCCAATTATCTTGAAATATCTGTTTTATTGTAAAATCTGACATAATTTATCACCGATATGATAATATCAGAAAAAAACGTTTTTGTGAATATAAAAAGAACCCTAATTATATAGAGTTCTTAAGGGCGGAATTTATTCCACTTTTTTATTATGTGAGTATTCGTTGGATGCATTGTAGCTCTCGATTATCCCTTTTCATCAAATAAAAATTTATTTAATTTACACAGTTATAGTTATTACTTGACAGAAAAGATTGCGTTTTGCTTTAAATTATGGTATAATATTATCATAATAGGTTTGATTGGCACCTACCTAAGGAGGAATTTATATGGAATATAAACTTATCACTGAAGTAGGATTCTACGGTGAAACATATATCATTAAGCAGTTAACGGATGTTATGAATCATGCTAAAATAGAATTAGAACATCAACTTGCTAATGCAATCTACGAAGGGTGGACCCCACAAGGAGGGGTATCAGTAACTGTTACGGAGTGTTCTATAATTTTAGCACAGGCTGTAATAAAATAAAGTTTTCGAGGAATATTAATAAAGCCAATCATATTCCTTGTTATTATATTAAAAAAACAAATGTAAGAACTATAGTTTAAAAAAGTGATAATAATGTGAATTCTGATAGTACTATATATGAATAAGATCGCTTTTGTAATAGAGTAAACGATGATAATTATTGTGAAGATACAAAAGCAATAAATAATATGAAGGAATCAAATAATAAATTATTAGAAATAAAAATGGTAGGTAGTTATGAAAAAATATAAAACAATCTCAAATAAATTTGGAAATACAAATTTGTATATTTGTCAAATTAATGATTTAGAATATATTATTGGTATACCAGAAAAGCTGAAGGATAATGCAGAAATGGTTGTAGAAATTTATAATTCATGTGCTAGAGAAAAGGATAAATATTCGGATAATGTTAAACAAGCTATAAATGACAGAGGAAATCATATAGAAAAAATATATAAGGATTTTATGGCGGATTTTCCAGTAGTTGTTTCTATAGTTCCATGTTTAAAAGGATTACCAGATTTTCAACAAATGTCTGTAGAAGCTGTTAAAACATATCAAATACATAAAAAAGTAAAAGAATGTATTGATGACTCAAAAATTCAGATTGAGCAAATTACAGGCAAAAAAGTACAAGACAAAATATTTTTAGGAGGCTATTCTGCATCAGGAGTATTTGCACAAAGATTTGCATTGGCATATCCAGAACTAATAAATAGGGTATTAATTGGTGGTGCAGCAGGAACTATTCCAGTTCCAACAAAGAAAATAAAATTTCCAATTGGAATACAAGATTATAAAGAAGTGTTTGGAAAAGAGTTCGACTTTGATGCATATAAACAAATTCAATTTGGATATTATGTAGCTGAAAAAGAAAATGAAGAACCAGGAAATTTTGATATAAATGGAGACAAAATTACAATTAATACACAAATAGCTGCACCTATGCATGATATGTCTTTTAGAAGTGTGACAACTCCTCAAGATGTCGGTATTACACAAAGACAATTATTAGGTAAAACATTAAACGAAAGATATAAAAATGCAATAAAAGCTAATAAAATATATGGAATTGATATTGAAGGTATTGTTGTAAGTGATTCAACACATAAATTTATCTTTGATTCATCAAAAACACCTGCATCAAAATTTTTATTACAACAAATAAGGAATTTTTATTTAAGATGTAAACAATTAAATCCAAAAGCACAAGGATGCTGTGAAAATATAGATAATTCATATCAAGAATCAAGAGAGGCAATGGAAGTAAGAGATGAAATAGAAGATGAAGTTGAGATTTAATTTGAATAAGTAATTAAAGAAGCTTAACAATAAGCTTCTTTTTTATATGTAAATAATCTTCCGGCTATGCCGGTAGTAACATAGGCTTTAGCTTTGTAGCAAAGCAACTCCTTTCATGTTAT
>CAKOUU010000030.1 GCA_934120675.1 uncultured Clostridia bacterium | reverse complement strand
GGAAAGATAAAAATAGAAAAAGTTACAGGAGACATAGATATAAAAGTAACAACAAAGAAATTGGAAATACAATATACAGTTGTAGCAGTAAGCACAAGTAATAGCTCAACAGCTACAAACTCAGAAGAAGCAAATACAATAGAAAAAGGAAAACCATTGTTTATAAACATAATAGCAACATTGGAAGGCAACAAATGTACAGCAGTTCTAAAATCTGATAATACGAAAACAGTACCATATCAAGTTTCATCAAATGGAAAATATACTTTTAAAATAAGTGGAACATATAATGGAAAAACAATAAGTGAAGATAAGGAAGTAATAGTAAATCAATATAAAGCACAAGGAGGATTTGTACAATATGATGCAGGAAATTGGACACAAGCAGAAATACAAGCATTGCAAAGTAAAAACTTATATAATATAAATAAATCAAAAACAGCAAGTATGGCAACTGGACTAAACTTTACATTTGGAGGATTTACATATGAAGGTGACACTGTAAATAAATCAGATATAGATAGTGGAAATATCGTTACAAGTAGAAATCAAAGTGTAACATCACAAAATGGGAGTGGAGGAGCATCACAAAGTGGAGATGGAACACCAAAATATTCAGGATGGCAAATATTAGAAAGTAAAGAAGAAAATGGAAAAACATATGTAACAAAAATAACACATGCGGGAAGTCCGGAGAATTTTGTATATTATTATATGGAAAGAATTGATAATAGAAGAGTTGAATACATATTATCAGGAGGACGAAGACAGACAGATTATAGTACATATCAAGCAAGAGATTGGAATATGTATAAAGATAAAACTTTAGAAAAAAATGGATATATAAGTGATGTACATGCAATGACCTATGACGAAGCATATGAAATAACTGGAAACAAAAGTCACACAAATGGAATGAGAAGTACAGGAGCAAATTACTGGCTTGCGTCTGCCGATACGATTTACAGCTACATCAGCGTATGGTCTGTGGGCAGTGACGGCAACATGTACTATAGCAACAACCGTTGCTATGGGGTCCGCCCCGTAGTTTCTCTGACATCTGGAGTCTACATAAAGGCAGGAACAGGAACAGAGGCAGATCCATATATATTGGGAAAAGATTAGGATATGAAAGAATCCACCTAGCCTTAATACCCGACATTTTCTTTCTTTCCTTAGAATACCAATAGATGAGGAGACTAAAAAAGCGACCAACAGTTGCTGATAGTCTCCTAAATTATGAAAAAAATATTTGAGACCTTGTCAAGATTAGTGTGTAAATTTTTTTATACTAATGTCGAATTTTGCGATGAAAAAATGTTGCAAAGTTCGGCATTTTGTTGTATTATAAATGTACTTTAATTTTATTCAAATCAATTAATTCAAATATTTAAAAATCAAAAATAAAATCCAAAATGAATTAATGAATTAAAAAACAAAAATACGAAAGTAGGTGATAAAAAAATATAAACTTATAAATAAATGTTGACAAAAACAAAAACAAATATTATAATGAAGGAGATGAGATTAATATAAAAATATTTACATATAAAGAATATATAAAATATAAACCAATATTCGAAAAACTTTGGGAAATAATTGATGAAAATAATAATCAGAATTATTATGCTGAATTACAAGAACCAAAAGCAAAATATGAAAGAATGAGTTCAAAAGCAAATATTCAGGAGAAAGAAATAAATCAAGAGCATGATAAAATATTTAGAACAATATTAGATAAAAAAGAAAATGCAGTTTTAATAATAAATAAAGCAATAAATGCAAAAATAGAAATAAAAGACATAGAAAAATATAAAAATAGTTTTGTAAATAAAGTATTTCAAAATAGAGAAGCAGATATAGTATATAAAATGAAAGATAGAAATATATTTTTCTTAATAGAGCATCAAACTAAAATTGATTATTCAATGCCATTTAGAATATTAGAATATGAAGTAGCTATAATGAAAAGTGCAATTGATATGAATAAAATTAAGACAAAAAATTATAAACTACCATTAGTAATTTCAATAGTACTATATACTGGAAATAGAAAGTGGAATGCAGCAGAATATTTAAAAAAAAGCCAAGAAACATTAAGAAATATAAAAGAAGATGTTGGAAAATACAATTTAATAGATGTTAATAATTTAACAGAAAAGGAATTGCTAGAAGACAATACATTTATAACAAAAATGATGTTAATTGAAAAAAGTAAAAGCAAAGAAGAAATTATAGAAACATTAGAAAAAGTAATAGAAAAAACAAAAGAAAATGATAAGGATATTTTAATAAGAACAATAAAACTAATCTTAAAAGAAAAGATAGGAGAACAAGAAGTAGAAAGGTTAATAAATAAAATAGAAGGAGGTAATAAAGAAATGTTAGCAGTACTTGATATGATAGAAAGAGAAAATCAGATGTATATTGATATGGGAAGAAAAGAAGGTAAAATTGAGGGAATTAAAGAAAAAAGCATAGAAATTGCAAAAAAATTATTGAGCAAAAATACATCAAAAAAAGAAATATCAGAGATTACAGGACTAGATGAGACCGAAATTGAAAGAATTGCAAGGAAAAACAAAAAATAGCAGTTTAACAAGTAATATACCAACAAAAACAAGAAATTGGGATAAATATAAAGACCAAAGCAAATTATCATTAATAGATAATGCCCATGTGATGACTTATGTTGAAGCAGCAAAATTAACTAATGGCCTTCGGTCTACTGGCGGTGGGGTAAAAATAATGGAATCATAACTGATGTCACATTTTGTCGAAATCTTTTTATTGACAAGTAACATAAAACCGTGTGTATATTTACACAAAATGAGGAGGGAATTATTTTGGCAGAGAAAGAAAATAAAGAAATAAAAAAAGCAATAAGAGCTTTAGACTTTATAAGTGCAGACCCAAAGGAAAGAGAAAGGCACAATTCTATATTAATGGCAGAATATAATAGACTAACAAGTGAGCATAACTTTTTTGAAGCTGGAAAAGAAGAACGGAATTCAAAAAGGAAGATATGAGCGGAAGAAAAGAACGGAGAAATTAAAGAAAAAAAGGAAAAAAGTATTGAGATAGCAAAAAAACTATTAGAAATGGGAATTTCTGTTGAAAAAATAATAGAAGCAACAAGTTTAACCAAAGAAGAAATAGAAAAAATAAAATATTGAAATCTTTTTTAAAAAGGAGTATAATTCAATTGCAATAAAAAATATAAGGAGGATTAAAAGATGGCAATATTATTACCAGGGGGAGCAGGATTTATAGGAAGCCACACTGCTGTAGAACTATTAAATAAAGGAAGGGAAATAGTTATAATAGATAACTTCTCAAACAGTACGCCAAAAGCATTAGAATCAATAAAGAAAATTACAGGAAAAGATTTCAAATTTTATGAAATGAATTATCTTGACAGAGAAAAACTAGAAAAAGTATTTGAAGAAAATAATATAGAAGCAGTAATGAACTTTGCTGGATATAAAGCAGTTGGAGAATCAGTACAAAAACCAATAGAATACTATGAAAATAACATTTCAGGAGCTTTAGTATTATTAGATACAATGAGAAAATATGGATGCAAAAAATTTATATTCAGTTCATCAGCAACAGTATATGGTGAACCAGAAAAAATGCCTATAACAGAAGACACACCAACAGGCGGAACAACAAATCCATATGGTACAACAAAATTGTTTATAGAACAAATATTAAAAGATATTTACAAATCTGACAACACATGGGATATCTGCATATTAAGATATTTCAACCCAGTTGGAGCACATGAAAGTGGATTAATTGGAGAAGAGCCAAAAGGAATACCAAATAACTTAATGCCTTATGTAGCAAGAGTTGCAGCGGGAACACTAAAAGAATTATCAGTATTTGGAAATGACTATAATACACCAGATGGAACAGGAGTAAGAGATTACATACATGTTGTTGATTTAGCTAAAGGACATATAAAGGCACTTGAAAAACTTGAAAAAGAACAAGAGGGATTATATATCTATAATCTTGGAACAGGACATGGAGTAAGTGTACTTGATATGGTTAAAGGTTTTGAAAAAGCAACAGGTAAAGCAGTTCCATATAAAATTGCACCTAGAAGACCTGGAGATATTGCTACTTGCTATGCTGACCCAACTAAAGCGAAAGAAGAATTAGGCTGGGTAGCAGAAAAGAATATTGATGACATGTGTAAAGACAGTTGGAATTATATAGAAAAAAGCAGATAATAAAATTATAAGCAAAAATATAAAAAGGTAGAAATATAATCTACCTTTTTTGGGATGCTATTCATAAATTTTGTTGCCAATAGCCCTCAAATTCTGATAATTTGCCCTGCTATCTGAAGGCAATGAATCAACGCTTTCCAAAAAAGCGTTTAATGCAATCATCGCTTCACAAGCAGAGGCAAATTCTTTGTTTAAGAGTTCGTCTTTAGTCATTGATATTTGCCTCCCTTCAAATATGTAAAAACCGTTTGTTGTAAATATATTTTAGAGCAATGATTTTAAAAAGTCTGTCGAAACGAAGTTGTAAATAAAAAAATTATAAAACAGCACCTAAAATTAAAATACCTAAATTATCAATATAGATTTGATCAAATTGTTCAAGAGGCAAAGGATTTTCTCCAAGACCAGCTTCAATAGTGAAACCTGGTCTGTTATAATCTTGTATAAACCAGTCTTTAAAACCAGCAAAACTAGAATTATAAGGAACTTCAGCTACAGCATAACCACTTACTTCTGCAAACTTATTTGCAATAGTATAGCCAGATGGTGGATTAATATTTTGAAAATTCCAATAGATTTCTTGCCCTTGAGTATGAAAAGCAATTATAAGTCTAAAATTATGCATAAGAGTAAAATCGTAAATGCACAGTGCTTCTGGTTCAGTCAAAGGACCAAATCCAACAAAATCTCTGGGAGCATGTTTATTAAATCCTTGAGAATATTTGATTTCTTTAGCTTTATTCCATTCAGCAGGAAATTGCAAATTCAAATCAGTGCCGAAGGATATTAGCTTTCCATCCGAGAGGGAAAGGAATATCATTAAAATTTTCAGATATTTTTTTAGCATTAATAAAAGCATATGAATTTTTTGAGATATTTCCTGCTACTAAATCAACCCCGTCAGGATTTACCATAGGCATTATATAAATAGAGACATTGCTAAATAAATCATGGATTGAATATCCATAAAGATTTTCGTTTTGAACATATGCATTACAATAATCTTCTATAAATTTCATGAGTAAAGTACTTGTTATAAACTCATTTGCATGAATTGAACCAGAATAAAAAACTTCTTTTGGGCCAGTACCGAAGTCTAACAACATAAATATTTTTTCCAAGGACGCTTTTACCGACAACTGTAATATCTAAAAATGAATATGTTGATTTTAAAGTATTCAAATTTTGTTTTAATATAGAGTAGTTATAATTAATATTTGTTGGAACAATTGACATATTAAATCCTCCTGTTTAATACATTTATTTTACATATAATATGAAGATTACAAAAAAATGTTGCGAAATGCAACTCGATATAGTATAATAATAAAGGAATATGGGGATGTAAAGGTTTCGACATATTACCAGAAAAACAGATAGCAAGTAGTGGATTCTCGTTGGCCACTTAAAAAACGAGAAAATAAAAATAAACGCTAACAACGAAGAATTAGCATACGCTGCCTAGTTTGCAACGTCATCTGAACTAAATAGCCTACTGATTTAGTAAGGGTGTTATAACTAAAGTAGGAAACAAAGCTATTTTCGCTTTAGAAATAGTGGGTATTTTATAAAGCTATATTTTTAATTAGCGTGTTTATCCGCGAGTTAAAGATGAAAATAAAAGATAAAATAAACTTGTAGAGGTCTATTTGGAAAGTATTATGGACAGGGGTTCGACTCCCCTCATCTCCACCAAAAAAATGAAGTAAAGAGAGAATAAAAATGTCAAAATTTGTACATCTACATATACACAGTGAATTCAGTTTATTAGACGGAGCAAATAGAATAAAAGACTTACCAGTAAGAGCAAAAGAATTAGGAATGGACTCAATAGCAATAACAGACCATGGAGTAATGTTTGGAGCCATTGACTTTTATAAAGCATGTAAAAAAGAAGGGATAAAGCCAATAATAGGATGTGAAGTATATGTTGCACCACGTTCAAGGTTACAAAAAGAACCAGGAATAGACAACCATTACTATCACTTAATTTTACTTGCCAAAAATAATGAAGGATACAAAAATTTAAGTAAATTGGTTTCATTAAGTTTTGTTGATGGATATTACTATAAACCTCGTATAGATAGAGAAATATTAGAGAAATACCATGAAGGCATAATATGCCTAAGTGCATGTCTTGCAGGAGAAGTAAATCAAGCTTTATTAGCAAACCAAACTGAAAAGGCAGAAGAAATAGCATTATGGCATAAAAAAGTTTTTGGTGATGATTATTATATAGAAATTCAAAACAATGGATTAAGAGAACAAGTTTTAGCAAATCAAAAATTGGTTCAATTAGCCAGAAAACTTGATATTCCATTAGTTGCAACAAATGATGCACATTATTTAAAAAGAGAAGATGCATATAATCATGAAGTTTTGCTATGTATTCAAACTGGAAAAAGAATGAGTGACGAAGACAGAATGAAATTTGACACAGACGAACTATATGTAAAATCACCAGAAGAGATGTCAGAATATTTCAAGGCATTTCCAGATGCAATTGAAAATACTGTAAAAATAGCAGAGCAATGTAATGTTGAATTTGAATTTGGACACACAATATTGCCTAATTATGATGTACCACCGGAATATCCTACACATTATGACTTCTTAAAAGAATTATGTGATAAAGGTCTAGAAAAAAGATACGGAAAAAATTTATCAGAAGAAATACAAAAAAGAGCAGAATATGAATTAGGAATAATCAAAAAAATGGGATATGTTGACTATTATCTAATAGTATGGGATTTTATACATTATGCAAAAACAAATGGAATACCAGTAGGTCCAGGAAGAGGTTCAGGTGCAGGTTCTATTTTGGCATATGCAATTGAAATAACAGATATTGACCCAATAAAATATGGATTACTATTTGAAAGATTTTTGAACCCAGAAAGAATCAGTATGCCTGATTTTGATGTTGACTTTTCAGATGAAAGAAGACAAGAAGTTATAGATTATGTTGCAAGAAAATATGGACATGACCATGTATCACAAATAATCACATTTGGAACAATGGCTGCAAAAATGGTAATAAGAGATGTGGCAAGAGTTTTGGATTATCCATATGCAGAAGCAGACGCATTGGCAAAAATGATACCAAATGAAATTCATATAACAATAAAAAAAGCTTTAGAGCAAAACAAAGAATTAAGAGATAGATATGAAACAGACGAACAAACTAAAAAAATATTAGATATAGCAATGGGACTTGAAGGAATGCCAAGACAGGCATCAACACATGCATGTGGAGTTGTTATAACAAAAGACCCAGTAGATACATATGTTCCACTTTATGTAAGAGATGGACAAATAAACACTCAATACATAATGACAACACTTGAAGAATTAGGACTTTTAAAAATGGACTTTTTGGGATTAAGAAACTTGACAGTTATTCAAAACACAATAGATATGGTTAAAGAAAATCATGGAATTGATGTAGAATTTGACCATGATATGTCAGACCCAAAAGTATACAAATTATGGCAAGATGGAAATACATCAGGAATATTTCAATTTGAATCACAAGGAATGACAAACTTTATGAAAGAATTGAAACCAGACTGCTTGGAAGATTTAATCGCAGGTGTTTCATTATATAGACCTGGTCCTATGGATCAAATACCAAGATATATCAGAGGAAAACAAAATCCAGGGCACAATGAATACACACACCCAAGTCTAGAACCAATACTAAATGTAACATATGGATGTATGGTTTACCAAGAGCAAGTTATGCAAATAGTTAGAGATTTAGCAGGATATTCATTGGGAAGAGCAGACTTGGTTCGTAGAGCCATGGGTAAGAAAAAACTTGATGTAATGGCAAAAGAAAGAGAAATATTTATACATGGACAAGTAGATGAAGACGGAAATGTAGTTGTACCAGGATGTGTAAGAAATGGAATAGACGAAGCTTCTGCCAACAAAATATTTGACGAGATGGCAGAATTCGCAAAATATGCATTCAACAAATCACATGCCGCATGTTATGCAGTTGTATCATACAGAACAGCATATTTAAAAGCATATTACCCTGCAGAATTTATGGCTGCAACTTTAAATAGTTATTTAGGAAATTTAGACAAAGCACCTCAATATATTGATGAGTGCAAAAGACTTGGAATTCAAATTTTAAAACCTGATATAAATAAAAGTTTTGAAAAATTTACGGTTGAAGTTAACAATTCAGAAGTGGTCGGAAAAATTCGTTTTGGGCTTGGAGCAATAAAAAATGTAGGAACAGTCCCAGTTGAAAATATAGTAGCAGAAAGACAAGAAAATGGAGAATACAAAAACTTTACAGATTTTTGTGAAAGAATCGCAGACACACAAGTAAATAAAAAATGTGTAGAAAGTTTAATAAAAGCAGGAGTATTTGATGAATTTGAACAAACAAGAGCAACATTATTAGCTTCATTTGAAACAATAATGGACACAATTCAAAGTGGAAAGAAAAAAGGCTTTAATGGACAAGTTTCAATGTTTGATATAGGAACAGAGCAAGAAAAAGAAGAAATGGAAAAACAAAAATATCAATTTAATGAACATCCAGAAATGCCTGAAAAAGAATTACTTTCAATGGAAAAAGAAATGCTTGGAATTTACATTTCGGGACATCCACTTGAAAAATTAAGGGAACAAATTATGCATTCAACAAATATCAATAGTATGGACTTAGTCCAAATAAGTGAGCAAAACTTAACAAATAATGATAATAGTGTTAACGGGGATGAAATAGCAAATGTTCAAGTAAGAAATAGTAAGCCTAAATTTGTAGATGGTCAAAAAGTAAAGTATGCCGGAATAATTACTTCAATTAAGAAAAAATATACAAAAAATAATAAAATTATGGCATTTATTACAATAGAAGATTTGTATGGAACTGCAGAAGTACTTGCTTTTGAAAATGCAGTTATAGGAGCGGGAAGAAGTTTAGTTGAAGAAAATATTGTTTTAATTGATGGTCGTTTGAGTATTAGAGATGACCAAGAACCAACTATAATTGCAAATGAAATTAAGGATTTAGGAGAAGAAAAACCAAAGGTTGTGACTTTTGATATTACTGATTTTACTGAAGAGCAAAAGGAGAAGTTGAGATGTGCTATTAAGTATTTTTCTGGTGATAGGAATAATATGAATGTTCAGGTTAAAATTGGCGATGATATTAGACCTTGTGGGGCTATTTATTATAATGATGAGATTAAGAAAATTTTTGATGGGATATGAAAATGAAGAGGTCGCAAATTGCGGCCTTAAGTTTTGCAAAATGTAACAACATAAAACTTGAAAAAATATCAATATTATGTTAATATAAAGATATGGAACATATAAAATAAGGCTAATATACAGGAGGATACATATGTATAAACTTGAATCAAATGAGGTTGTTGCAATTATAATTGGAAACAATGTTAGATCAGTAAGAGAATTAACTTGTTATACCCAAAACCAAGTTGCCCAAAATGCTGGATTAAGCAGATCGGTTTATGTTGACATAGAAAGAGGCGTTGGAGTTCCAAAGATTACAACATTACTTAAAGTAGCAAATTTCTTTAACGTAGAAATTGAAAGATTTTTAAGAGGAATTAAAGTCTGAATAAAAGGTCGCAACTGCGACCTTTTATTTTTGATGTAAATAATCTTCCGGCTATGCCGGTAGTAACATAGGCTTTAGCTTTGTAGCAAAGCAACTCCTTTCATGTTATA
>CAKOUU010000029.1 GCA_934120675.1 uncultured Clostridia bacterium | reverse complement strand
GTAAGTAATGGAAAGATTACAGGAGCAACAGCTACAACATATTACACATGGATACCAAGATATGAATTTAGGCTAACTGATGCACAACAAGCACAGTCTGCAAGTGCAAGAAGTGAAGTAAGATTTATAAGTGGTACTTCAAAAGATACAGACAATGGATATCAAATACCTGATGCGTTTTGGTTTGATAAAAATAGTGATGGCAAAGAAAATGATGGAGAGCAATTAACAGGATATTGGGTTATGAAATATACTGCTGGAGAATAAAAGTAAAAATTTTAAAATAGAACTTCTTAAAAAAGAGGTTCTATTTTTAGGTACTACAGATTTACTACCAAGAGTTTTGTTAGAAAATTAAAAATTAATTGACATCCTCAAAAAAACTGGTATAATATTATATAGCAAAATTAACAGACATAAGTTTTCAGAAAGGAATGAAAAAAATGAAATTAGGAATAGTAGGATTACCAAATGTAGGAAAAAGTACATTATTTAATAGTATAACAAAAGCAGGAGCAGAATGCGCAAACTACCCATTCTGTACAATAGAACCAAATGTAGGAGTTGTAGCAGTACCAGACGAAAGACTAGACAAACTAACAGAAATGTACAAACCAGAAAAAACAACACATGCAGTTATAGAATTTGTAGATATAGCGGGACTAGTAAAAGGTGCAAGTAGAGGAGAAGGTTTAGGAAATAAATTCTTATCACATATACGTGAAACAGATGCAATAGTAGAAGTTGTAAGATGTTTTGAAGACTCAAATGTAGTACATGTAGATGGAAGTGTAAATCCTATAAGAGATATAGAAACAATAAACTTAGAATTAATATTTGCTGATATCGAAACAGTAAATAAAAGATTAGACAAGGCAAGAAAAAATTTAAAAGCCGATAAAAAATATCAAGAAGAAATTGATTTACTAGAAAAGATATTAAAAGTTTTAGAAGATGGAAAATCAGCGAGAACAATTGAGTTTAATGAAGATGAGCAAGTTTTAGTAAAAGATATGTTTTTATTAACAACAAAACCAATTTTGTATGTTGCAAATGTATCAGAAGAACAATTAGAAGATGCAGAAAATGACGATTTGGTAAAACAAGTAAAAGAATATGCAACATCAGAAAAAGCAGAAGTAATTCCATTATGTGTAAAAATAGAAGAAGAACTTTCTGGATTAGAAGATGATGATAAAAAAGAAATGTTGGAAGCTTTAGGGTTAGAAGAATCTGGGTTAGACAAAGTTATAAAAAGAAGTTATGATTTATTAGGATTAATGTCATTCTTAACTGCAGGAGAACCAGAAGTAAGAGCATGGACAATAAAAAAAGGAACAAAAGCGCCACAAGCAGCTGGAAAAATTCATTCTGATATAGAAAGAGGATTTATAAAAGCAGAAGTTGTATCATATGACGATTTAATTAGAGAGGGGTCAATGGTTGCGGCTAAAGAAAAAGGACTTGTACGTTCTGAAGGAAAAGAATATATTATGCAAGATGGAGATATTGTTTTATTTAAATTTAATGTATAAAATGTTTTAGTATAAAAGTAGAAACAAAGAAAAAACAAAGTGAAAAAAATAAAGAAAATAGGAAAAACTAATAATATAAAAAATAATAAGTTTTGTAACAAAATTGTAATAATTTTGTGATATAAATGTAATAAAAAAATACAAAAAATTACTTGACTTATTATGGAATAAAGTATAAAATTTAATAAAAAGAGAGATAAATTTGCATTTATATTAAAAATGTGGTATAATTGCATTTAGTTGTAGAATAATAAAATTAATAAAGGAGAGAATTAATATGAAAAATTCAAAATTAGTAAATGTAGTTTTAGTTGTTATAATAGGACTTACAATGATGTTTGTTGCAAAGGAATCATTAGCAGCAACAGATTTAACAAATACTTTAACAGGAAATAATACAACAAATAATAGTAATATTCAAACAATTACAGGAAACAGCACTACAAATAATACTACAAGCAATAAGACAACAAATAATACTGTTTTAACAACAAATAATACAAGTACTTATAATAACACATCATTACCAAAAACAGGTGCTGGAGATGTTGTACCAGGAATAGTTTTAGTAGTTGTTTTAGGAATTTCAGCAGTATATGCTTATAATAAAGTACAATATTACAAAAATATCTAATTAAAAAATATTTATGTAAAAATAAAATTATTAAAATAAAGGAATTTTGAAAAATTCCTTTATTTTTTTAACTATTTTGTATATAATAGGAAAGAAAAACAAAACTTTAATAAAAATAATTGCAAGTTTATTAAAGAAATACAAATGAACATAATGAAAAGGAGAGTCGCAAAATGAATGAAAAACAAGCACAAAAAAGAATAGAAGAATTACGAAAACAAACAGACTATTATGCGCAAAAATACTATGATGATGATGCACCAGAAATATCAGATTTTGAGTATGATATGTTAATGGTCGAATTGCGTAACTTAGAAAAAGATTATCCACAATTTTTATCAAAAGACTCATTAACACAAAAGGTTGGCGGACACGTAAAAGAAGGATTTGAAAAAGTAACACATGAAGTTCCACTTCAAAGCTTACAAGACATTTTCAGTTTTGAAGAAGTAGAAGAATTTTGCCATAAGATGGAAGAAAAGGCAAAAGAAAATGGAATTGATAAAGTTAAATATGTTATAGAAACAAAAATTGATGGTTTATCTTCAGCACTTGAATATAAAGATGGAAAATTTGTTAGAGGCGCTACAAGAGGAAATGGGTTAGTTGGAGAAGATGTAACACAAAATTTAAAAACGGTTAAAACAATTCCAATGGAAATTAACGACAAAATTGACATAACAGTTCGTGGAGAGGTATTTATTTCTAAAAAAGATTTTGAAAAAATGAATCAAGAAAGGGAAGAAAATGAAGAAGAACTATTTGCAAATGCACGTAATGCGGCAGCAGGTTCACTTCGTCAATTAGATAGCAAAATAACTGCAACAAGACCACTTGATATTTATATATTTAATGTTCAAAAAATAGAAGGAAAAGAATTCAACTCACACTTTGAAGAACTTGAATATCTAGAAAAACTTGGATTTAATGTAAACCCTGTACGTATACCATGTGAGACAATAGAAGAAGTAAAAGAAGCAATTAGAAAAATTGGAGAAATGAGAGAAAATTTAACATTTGGTATAGATGGAGCAGTTATAAAAATAGATGATTTAAAATTTAGAGAAATATTAGGAACAACAGTAAAAACACCAAGATGGGCAATTGCTTATAAATATCCACCAGAACAAAAAGAAACAATATTAAAAGACATAGTATGCCAAGTTGGAAGAACAGGTGTAATCACACCAATGGCAATACTTGAGCCAGTGAAAGTTGCGGGTTCAACAATATCAAAAACAACATTACACAATGAAGATTTTATAAAAGAAAAGGGCTTAAAAATAGGAGATACAGTAGTTATCCAAAAAGCAGGAGATGTAATTCCTGAAATAGTAAAAGTCGTTGAAGAAAAAAGAACAGGCGAAGAAAAAGACTTTGAAATGCCAAGAGTATGCCCAGTATGTGGAGCAGAAGCAGTAAGAGAAGAAGGAGAATCAGCAGTAAGATGTACAGGAATTGAATGCCCAGCAAAACTATTTAGAAATTTAGTTCACTTTGTATCAAGAGAAGCAATGAATATAGACGGACTTGGAGAAAATATAATTCAACAATTATTAGACAGAGAATTGATTCATAATATATCAGATATATATGAATTAAAATTTGAAGACATTGCATCACTAAAAAAGAATGGAAAGAAATTTGCACAAAACTTAATTGACAGTATTAATGCAAGTAAGGAAAATGATTTATATAGATTAATAACAGCATTAGGTATTAGACATGTTGGAGGAAAAGCATCAAAAATGTTAGCAAGAAAATACAGAACAATGGACAACCTAGCAAATGCAACATTTGAAGAACTAAGTGAAATAAAAGACATTGGAGAAGTAATGGCAAATAGTATTAGAGAATTCTTTTTACAAGAACAAACATCAGACTTGTTAAATAAATTAAAATCAGCTGGTGTTAATATGAATTGTTTGGAAGAAGAAAGCACAGACAAAAGATTTGAAGGAAAAACTTTTGTATTAACGGGAAGCTTGGAAAAATATACAAGAAAAGAAGCAGAAGATATAATTGAAAGACTAGGCGGAAAAACATCAGGTTCTGTATCTAAAAAAACAGATTATGTTTTAGCTGGTGAAGATGCAGGAAGCAAATTAACTAAAGCTCAAAGCCTTGGAGTTACAGTTATATCAGAAGATGAATTTGAGAAAATGACTGTTTAGAGTTGAACCATTGGTTCAAAGAAATGGAGGAGTTATGGAGGAAAAATATACATTTGAAATGATGTGGGAAGACTTGAATAATGGGTATCAAATTTTTTACACATATGTACGAAATAGATATTTGTTGTTTAAAACTGCACCAAATTGTTATACACAAAAATTGTTAACAGATCACAAGAAAAATCCACAACCTAAAATGTCAATGCTTACATTGAAGAGGGTTAAGGAGATGTTTCCTGATATGGAAGACATTGAATATAAGATAATAAGTGATAACTAATCAAAGAAAAAATCATATAAAATAAAAAGGAAAAAAATGAAAAAAATATTAGCAAAAAAACTAAATTATGGAGATACAATTGGGGTAGTAGGAGTATCAAATAGTTTGAAACTAAACAATAGATATGAAGATTTAAAAAAAGCAGAAAATTTTTTACTAAGTAAAGGATTCAAAATAAAAAAAGGAAAATATATAGAAGAAGACTATTATGGCTCAGCAGGAACAAATAAACAAAAAGCAGAAGACTTAATGGAAATGTTTAAAGATGATGAAGTTAAAGCGATTATCTGCTTAGAAGGTGGACAAACTTGTAATACTTTTATTGATTTATTAGATTATGAAGAAATAAAAAAACATCCTAAAATAATTACAGGATATAGTGATATAACTGTTTTATTACAGGCTATTTACAAAAAAACTGGATTAGTAACATTTCATGGTGAATCATTTATACATTTTGGCGAAAATGATGCAGAAGAAAAATATAAGGAATTTGAACAAACTTTTATAAATAAAAAGATTGGAAAATTTGAAACCGGAATAAAAAAAGTAATAAGAAGTGGAAATGTAGATGGTGAATTAGTTGGAACAAATCTGGGATGTATGATGTATTTAATTGGAACAGAGTATTTCCCAGATATGCAAGATAAAATTTGGCTAATTGAAAGTTATAGGACATCACCAAATGAATGTCAAAGAAGATTTGCTCATTTGAAACAAATTGGTGTTTTTGATAAAGTAAAAGGAATAGTTATAGGATATAATTATGATTTACAAAAAGATGGAGAAGTATATCCACAAATGGAAGATATATTACTGGAATATACAAAAGAATATAAATTTCCGATTATAAAGTGTAATGATTTTGGTCACAAAATGGTAAATGGTGTTATACCAATAGGCGTAAATGCAAAAATTGATACTGATAATTGCAAAATAAAAATAGAAGATAATTTTTTAGAAAATTAAATTAAGGGATAATAAGAGCGACTATTTAAATCAAAAGATTAATTTGACACATATGTAAAAATATGGTAAAATTTATTTAGTATTCGTGGGTACAGCGAAATATAATAAATGTGCCATTTTAGTATAAAATACTGACATTTGGGTATTTTGCTAAAATAATAGGAGACAACTATGAAACACATGAAACGGTATTGGATAGTAATTTTAGCTATTGTGTTAACTTTAAGTTTAGCTATTGCGTTAACTTTAAGTTTAGCTGGATGTGGGGAGGAGACAGTTGTTAAGGAGGAAAACTTAGAAGAACTTAATCCTCTCAGGGGGAATACTTTGGAAAAGACACATGAGCTTGAAGGATTTCAATTTATAACTACATATGATACGGGTAGTTATGATTTAAGCAGATGGAGAATAACAGATTCCAAAGTAGTTAATATGACTGCCAAAGTTTCGGGAGCTCCAGAAGGAGCAACTGTGTTGATTGAACATGTACACATAGACATGTCTTTAAAATCAACATCTGCTCAGCTTGACGGCCTTTCACAAGATAATATGGATGATTCATATCATGGAACATCACAAGATGGATTTTTCATAAGTGAAAAATATCCATATCAAAATCAATTTGCTATAGAAGGTTATAGTAAAGATTTGATAGATGGATGGACGTTTGTATGTGGTGAGTATGGAACAGGATCAGTATCACAAAAAAGACTTACTGAAAACAGTTTAGTTCAAGATGGTAATGTATATGCAAATAAGATGCAAGTTGTGTATGATATACTTATTAAATATGCAGATGAAGAGTATTATCATGTTGTATCTGTTTTGGATGAGTTTCTTATTCCTGTAACAGATGATGGTGTCCAAACTGAAATGGAAACAGAATATCAATAGTTGTATGCCCAGTCTATATTTTATAGACTGGGCATTATCCATGTTAATATTTAATAAATTTATTGTATTTTAATAAAAGTATTTACAAATTAAAAAGAAATGTTATAAAATATATTTGAAAATTAATAGATAGATATAAAAAATGTATATGAGGAGAAAAATTAATGGCTGTAATTATAGATGGAAAAGAATTAGCAAAAAAAATAAGAGCAAATTTAAAAATAGAATGTGAAGAATTAAAGAAAAGAAATATAAACTCAAAATTAGCAGTAATAATGGTAGGAGAAGACCCTGCATCAAAAGTATATGTAAGAAATAAAAGCAAAGCATGTGAAGATGTTGGAATAAAATACGAAGAATATTTACTAGACTCAAAAATAACTCAAAAAGAATTAATAGAGCTAATAGAAAAATTAAACAACGACAAAACAATAAATGGAATATTATTACAAAGTCCAATACCATCAAATTTAGATATAAATGAAGCATTTAGAACAATATCACCAGAAAAAGATGTTGATGGTTTTAATCCAGTAAATGTCGGAAAACTAGTTTTAAATCAAGACACATTTGTATCTTGTACACCATATGGAATAATGAAAATGTTTGAAGAATATAATATTGACTTAACTGGTAAAAATGTGGTAATATTAGGAAGAAGCAACATTGTAGGAAAACCATTAATACATTGTTGTCTAAATAAAAATGCAACAGTAACATCATGCCATTCTAAAACACAAAATCTTGCACAAAAAGCAAAAGAAGCAGATATATTAATATCTGCAATTGGAAAAGCAAATTTTGTAACTGCAGATATGGTAAAAGACGGTGCAGTTGTAATTGATGTAGGAATAAATAGATTAGACAATGGCAAAATTACAGGTGATGTTGATTTTGAAAGTGTAAAGGAAAAAGCAAGTTATATTACACCGGTTCCTGGGGGAGTTGGACCGATGACAATTGCAATGCTTATGAATAATGTTATTAAGGCTACTAAGAGACAAAATGGAATGGTAGATTAAATTTTTGATTGAAGTCAAAATAAGAAAATAAAATTTTAAAATAAAAATATGTGGGACACAAATTATTGTGTCTCTTTTTGCGTCCTGAGACAAGTGGGACAGTCCAAATTTGTCTCATTGTTTTGTCGAAAAATGTAAAAAATAGAAAAGGAGGAAAATAAAAATTGGAAAACTTAGAAAATAAAAAATATTGGATTTGGTTTAGTTTAATAAAAAGATTAGGATGTGTAAGAAAAAACAAGTTGCTAAAAATATATGGAACACCAGAAAAAATATATAAATTGAGCAAGAGAGAATTACTAAAAGTAGATGGAATAGGTGAAGAAACAGTTACAAATATTATAGAAGCAAAAAACGAAAAAATATTAAATTATCATATTAAATATATGGAAGAAAATAATATTGATATTATCCACATCTGTGAAAAAAGTTATCCACAGATATTAAAGCAAATTTATGATGCACCAGTAAGTTTGTACATTAGAGGAAATAAAGAAATCTTAAATGGTAAAAACATTGGCATTGTAGGCTGTAGAGAGTGTACTGATTATGGAAAAAAAGCAGCAAAATATTTTGCATATAATTTATCAAAAGAAAAATCTGTTAATATTGTTAGCGGTTTAGCTAAGGGTGTGGACAGTTATGCACATTGGGGTTCAGTTGGAGCCAATATTGAATGCGAAAACGTCAAAAACTGTGGAAAGAAACAGGTGAACTGTGGAAAAATAAATAATGATTGTGGAAAAATAAAAAATGGTTGTGGAAAAACAATTGCGGTACTGGGAAATGGCTTAGATATGATTTATCCAAAAGAAAATATAGAATTAGCAAATGAAATAATAAGAAATGGTGGAGCAATTATATCAGAATATCCATGTGGCACTAAACCAGACAAGATGAATTTTCCTGCACGAAATAGAATTATAAGTGGAATGAGTCAGGGAATAATTGTTATAGAAGCAAAAGAAAAGAGTGGAACATTAATTACAGTTGATTTTGCTTTAGAACAAGGAAGAGATGTTTTTGTTGTTCCTGGAAATATTAATTCAATAAATTCTGTTGGTACAAATGATTTAATTAAACAAGGTGCGAAAATGGTTACTTCCTATGAAGATATAGAACAAATCTGAAAATTTTCAATTTTCAGCCTTAACTCTACTTTTTATCATACTTAAAAAAATTGAAATTTTCAGTCAATTTGTTCGTGCGCGAAAATTTATGAAATAAATTTTCTATGCAATGTAATTTTATATATTAGGAAAGTTGTATAACCTTCATAATATATAATAAAAGTCGCCTTTAAATAAAGGCGACTTAAAGTTGATGTTTTAATTAAAAGAATATTAGTTTTATAATAAACCAAAAAATCGACATAACAAAAACAATCAAGGCCAAGATTATAAATGTTATAGCAAAAGCTAATACAAAAGCAAGGACAACACTATTAGTAGTGTTTGATGCCTTTGAGATTGCAACACAAAATGCCAAAAAGGCTGGAAGTATTATAAAAGCTAAAACATATCTTAATTTGTTTTTTAAAACTTCCATTTCAAACCATGACCGTATAAGACTTTTTTTCATAAATATTTTCCTCCTTAAAATTATTTGCCCTCCTGTGGAAGCGAGGAAACCTATAAAATAAGTTAAAAATATTATATCATAAAAAATAAAAATATCAACAAACATATGTTTACAAAATAAAAATAAAATGATATAATAATTATAGTTCATAAAAGATGTTACAAATTAAGAAAATGGCATAAGCTGTGATGTAACAAAAAATGGAGGTGGATTATGCAAAATATAGAACAACATATTTATATTGCAATAGACCTAAAATCATTCTATGCATCAGTAGAGTGTCAAGAAAGAGGGCTAAATCCATTAACAACAAATCTAGTAGTAGCAGACAATAGCAGAACAGAAAAAACAGTATGTCTAGCAGTTACGCCATCATTAAAACAATATGGGATAGGAGGCAGAGCCAGACTGTTTGAAGTAGTACAAAAAGTCAAAGAAATAAATATAGAAAGAAAAATAAAAGCACCAAATCACAGATTTACAGGAACAAGTTATGACGATATAGCACTAAAAAAGAATTCAGATTTGGAACTTTCATATATAATAGCGCCACCGCGAATGAAGTATTATATGCAATACAGTACAAAAATATATAATATTTACCTTAAATGGTTTTCGGAAGAAGACATTTATGTATATTCTATTGATGAGGTATTTATTGATGTAACACATTATTTAAAAACATACAATATGAGAGCTAGAGAGCTTATAACCAAAGTAATTCAAGATGTTTATGATAATACAGGAATTACAGCAACAGGTGGAATGGGAACTAATTTATACTTGGCGAAAATTGCTATGGACATAGTTGCAAAGCATACGCAACCAAATAAGAATGGAGTAAGAATAGCGGGATTAGATGAAATGTTATATAGAAAGTTACTTTGGACACATACACCTATTACTGATTTTTGGAGAGTTGGAAGAGGATATGCCAAAAAACTTGAAAAACATGGGATTTATACTATGGGAGATGTGGCAAGAACATCTATAAAAAATGAAGATTTATTATATAAATTATTTGGAATTAATGCAGAGCTATTAATTGACCATGCTTGGGGATATGAGCCAGTAACAATAGAAAGTATAAAAGCATACAGACCAGCTTCAAATAGTATTTGCTCAGGGCAAGTATTACATTGTCCATATAATTATGAAGATACAAAAGTAATTGTAAAAGAGATGGCTGAATTATTAACATTAGATTTGGTTGAAAAAAATTTAGTAACAAATCAAATTGTATTAACAATAGGATATGATGTTGAAAATATAACAAATAGAAATATTAGTTATAATGGGGAAGTAACAACAGATAGATATGGACGCAAAATTCCAAAACATGCACACGGAACTATTAATTTGGACCATCAAACATCTTCAACTAAGATTATAATGGATGCAACAATGAAACTATATGAAAGAATTATAAATAAAAATCTTATTGTTAGAAGAATAAATATTACGGCAAATAATGTAATAAGTGTGAGGGTGGCTGAAAATAGAAAAGTATTTGAACAAATTGATTTATTTACAGATTATCATAAAAAAGAGAAAGAACAACAAGAAGAAAAAAAGGAAAGGAATTTGCAAAAAGCGGTAATTGATATAAAAAACAAATATGGCAAAAATGCTATTATTAAAGGTATGAATTTGCAAGATGCAGGAACTACTATTGATAGAAATAATCAAGTTGGTGGGCATAAGGCATAGAAATTTCAGAGTGGTGTAAAATTGTTTTTTAGCCTTTGGAAAGGATGGAAATTAAAAATGAAAAAAGATAATTATAGTGATATTATAAATTTACCTCATTATGTTTCTAAAAAGAGACCACGAATGAGTATAGAGCAAAGGTCAGCACAGTTTGCTCCTTTTTCTGCTTTGACTGGTTATGAGGATGAGATCGAAGAAGCGGGGAGAGAGTTTGTTAAAAAGATGGATGAAAAATAATGACAAAGAGAAGATGAAAATTTC
Source organism: uncultured Clostridia bacterium (assembly GCA_934120675.1). Lineage (GTDB taxonomy): Bacteria > Bacillota > Clostridia > TANB77 > CAG-508 > CAG-269. The sequence continues at coordinate 777 of CAKOUU010000029.1, read as the reverse complement.
TTGACTTTTGTTTTTTATATGTTATACTTATATTAATGAAACATTGTAATCCGTTGTGAAAACAACGCAATCAGTTTAATCCGATAGTCAAAAGACTATCGTTTTTTAATTTGCTTTATGAAAAAATAATATAAAAAATATAATATATAAAAAGAGATTTTTTATATATTATATTTTGTTAAATTTTACAAAAAAATTCTATTGTTCGCTTGATTTTTTATAAAATGTATTGTATAGTGTTAGTTGTAGAAATGAGATATAAGCAGATGTGTGTGTTACCTCTAAAACTCGATTTTATCGAGAGCAAGGAGGTGAGGGCTTATGGTAGAAGTTATACTTTTCCTTATTATAGGTTTAATGTTTTCAATAACCATAAATATCGCCTTATTGTGTATTATATACATAATGTGGACAGATAAACAAATATAAAAATACACCACATTGAGCTTAGCCGAGCTTTGTGGTGTATATCTAACTTATTTAGGTAGCACACATTGTCTGTGGCTCTCATTTCTATTTTTATTATACATTCTTATTTTAAGTTTGTCAAATATTTTATGATAAAAAAGAAGTAGTTTTAAAAAACTACTTCTTTTTGGTGGCTCGAAGTGGAATCGAACCACTGACACGGGGATTTTCAGTCCCCTGCTCTACCAACTGAGCTATCGAGCCAAAAAAATAAATCTTATATATTGTATATAAAAAAATGGCGACCTGGAACGGGCTCGAACCGTCGACCTCTAGCGTGACAGGCTAGCGTTCTAACCAACTGAACTA
>CAKOUU010000028.1 GCA_934120675.1 uncultured Clostridia bacterium | reverse complement strand
TCTCCTTCTGCTACTTTGTATTGTTTTCCACAACTTTCAATTACTGCGTACATTTAAAATGCACCTCCCTTATTTGTATACTCGCTAATCCTTTGCTCTACTCATCATAAAATATTTTCATATTTATGAGAAATTTAAGGTAACTAAATTTGATTAGTCTTTATGAACCTTGACTAAGCGGATTACAGTTATTAATTTTACCATTATTTTACTGGCTTGTCAACCCGTTTTTTTATTTTTTTCACTTTCTAACTGCAGTAGGATTACAATTCACAGCCTTAGAAAATTTTATAAATTCACTTTAAATGTTGATATATTAATATTAATATTTTATTTTGATGTTGAACCAAATCCGCCTACTCTTTCGCCTTCTGCTATGTCATCATCTGTTACAAAATACTTTTGGAATACACCTTGTCCTATTGCTTCGCCTTTTTTTATTGTTATATCTTCTTCTTTTATATTGTAAAACGCAAACATTATATGTCCATCATTGTCTGGATTTCCATAGTAATCTTTGTCTATTACTCCCACACTATTTGCTAATATTAGTCCTTTTTTCTTTGGATTAGAACTTCTGTTATATAGCATTAGTACTTCGTCATCTTGCATATATGCTTTTATTCCTGTTTTTATTAGTGTTGGTGCCATTCCTTTCTTAAAACTTGGTATTGTTACATCTTCTGCTGCTTCTATGTCATATCCTGCTGAATATTTTGTTTTTCTTATTGGTAGATTTATTCCTTTTTCTTCAAATCCTTTTGCTACCTCAAATCCTCTTATTTTTTCCATTTTAAACTCCATTCCTTTCTCGCTTTGACTATCCATCGTCTTTCAAATTTTTAAATGCAAAGCTATTTTTCTTTTCTATTTTTACATACTTATTTTTCATTGTCAAGTTTAATTTCGTTATATTTTAACTTTTTGGATACTCAAGTTACAGTTCACAGTTTTAAAAAAGTTTTGTGTGCAAGTTGCCCCCTTAATGGTTATATATTTGATATTGTATACGTTTGATTGAAGTGAAAAATAGAAAATCTTAAATAAAAAAATGAGGAATGCTCACAAAAAAATGTATATATGTATATGATTTGAAACATTTTCTCGGTTCAATACGCAACATAAGAATTTCTAAAATAAATTGATGGATAATTCCACTTAGTCCTCGCTTCGCTCGACGTGAACGCTTTCCATAAATTTATTTAAGAAATTCTAATATTGCTCTAATCACATTCGAAAAGTTTAAAATCATATACATATATACATTTTTGACCTGAGTGAGAGAGGCTCAGTTTGATATTTTAGATTTTCTTTTTAAACGTAATGAACAGGATACAATATCAAATATATAACCATTAAGGGGGGCAACTTGCACACAATTTTTTTAAGCTGTAAACTGTAACATACTCAAAACACTTTAAAAATTCTAATTTTTAACATTTAAAAAGACATTCTACTACTAGCAAAATGTCTTTTTATACTTTCTATATTAAGCTCTTGATTCAACAATAAGCTTTATTCCTGTTCTATCTTCTCCCTCTACTTCTACTTCTGCAAAAGCTGGTATACATACTAAATCTACTCCTGATGGTGCTACAAATCCTCTTGCTATTGCTACTGCCTTTACAGCTTGATTTAATGCTCCTGCTCCAATTGCTTGCATTTCTGCTTTGTTTGATTCTTTAACTAATCCAGCTATTGCTCCTGCTACTGAATTAGGGTTTGATTTTGATGAAATTTTTAGAATTTCCATTTTCTTTTGCCTCCTAATTATAATTTTTTTGTTGCAACTTTTATGATGCTATTTTATATCTTCTGGAAAAAATTGTAAATAGTTTTCTGGAAATTTTTTCAAGTTTTCATCGCAATAAAAATCTTTTTTCGACAATTATATTTTTCTTTTTAAAATCATAGGTCATATACAATAATTTAAAATGTAGTAAATTGTGAACTTTATCCAATATATATTCTTTTTATATCTTTTACTTTTGATGTATTATCATCAACATCAAATATTACTCCATTAAATATACATTTTCCATCTGCTATTCTATATCTTTCAGGCAATGTTGTTTCAAAACGTTTAATTGATGCTTTTATATCCATTCCTATTACAGAATATTTAGGCCCTGTCATTCCTATATCAGTTATGTATCCAGTTCCATTTGGTAGAATTTTCTCGTCAGCTGTTTGTACATGTGTATGTGTACCAAATATAGCTGTTGCTTTTCCATCTAAGTAATATCCTAATGCTATTTTTTCAGCTGTTGCCTCTGCGTGAAAATCTATAAATATCATATCTACTTGATTTTGAATTTTTTCTATTATTTTCTTTGCTTTTAAAAATGGATTCTCTGTCAATATGTTTATATCAACTCTTCCCATAATATTTATAACTGCTATCTTCTTTCCTTTGCACTCATATATATTATATCCTTTTCCAACGACTCCTTCTGGATAATTTGCTGGTCTTATTATTTTTGGATTATCTATAAATTTAAATATATCTTTTTTTCCCCATGTATGATTTCCCATTGTTACTACATCAACGCCTTGTGATATTATATCATTAAAGTTTTTTTCTGTTATTCCCATTCCCTCTGCTGAGTTCTCTCCATTTACAATTGTAAAATCTATACTCTCTTTTTCTTTTATTTCTTTTAATCTTAATTTTAATTCATTAACTCCTGCTGAACCAACTATATCTCCAACTGCTAAAATTTTCATTCTTAATCTCCATCCTTTCCTAAGGTAAAATTCTGTTTATTTTTTATCTCCACCTTATTTTTTCTTTATTTTAATTCTTTATTATAATACTATATTTTTTTTAATTTATCAAGTTTGCATTTTTCTTGGTTTTATGTTAATATATAATTAACTCGTAAAAACGATAACCAATGGAGGTATATTCTATGGATAATTTTATTTTTTTGGTAAAAGCAGACTTGCTGTTACATGAAAGCACTTTTGATAAGTTGCGGGATTTTGTAAAAGATATTGATATGTCCCAATTAACTCCTGGACATTATCATATTTTTGATATACCATCAGAAATTGATAATATTTCCTATTATTCCGATGACTTTTCTCTTTACGCTAAAAGTCAGGATTTAATTAATTACAAAATTGATTCAGGTTTTATTCTTATGAATCTTGCAACATTAAAAAGCATTCTGTCTTTGTAAAAAAAGAAAAAGAGCTGTGATTTTTAATTAAGTCACAACTCTTTTTTTACTGAAAAAAGCAATTTTTTCAAATTTGTTTTATCTTGCGAAATCAACAGTTCTTGTCTCTCTAATAACATTAACTTTAATTTGACCTGGATAATCCATTTCATTTTCAACTTTTTTAGCTACATCTCTAGCTAAAATTGTCATTTGGTCATCATTGATTTTATCTGGTTTAACAATAATTCTAACTTCACGACCAGCTTGAATTGCAAATGATTTTTCAACTCCGTCAAAAGAGTCTGCAATCTCTTCAAGATTTTGTAATCTCTTGATATATGCTTCTAATGTTTCTCTTCTAGCACCTGGTCTTGATGCACTAATTGCATCTGCTGCTTGAATTAAGACAGCTTCTAACGTTTGTGGTTCAACATCTTCATGATGTGCCTCAACGGCATTTATAACTAATGGATTTTCTTTATATTTTTTAAGAATTTCAACACCTATTTCTACGTGTGTACCTTCCATATCATGGTCTAATGCTTTACCAATATCGTGCAATAATCCAGCTCTTCTAGCTAGTTTTGCATCTAATCCAAGTTCTTCTGCCATTATTCTTGCTAAGTTTGAAACTTCTATTGAATGGTTTAATACATTTTGTCCATAGCTTGTCCTATATTTTAGTTTTCCAATTAATTTTATTATATCTGGATGTAATCCAATTACTCCACTTTCTATGGCAGCCCTTTCTCCTTCTTCTTTAATTGTTTCTTCTAATTCTTGTTTTGCTTTTTCTACTACTTCTTCAATTTTTGCTGGATGTATTCTTCCATCTTCAATTAATTTCTCTAAAGCTATTTTAGCAACTTCTCTTCTTAATGGGTCAAAGCCTGATAGAACTACTGCTTCTGGTGTATCATCTATTATTAGGTCTACTCCTGTTAATGTTTCTAAGGCTTTTATGTTTCTACCTTCTCTACCAATTATTCTTCCTTTCATTTCATCACTTGGAAGTGCTACAATTGATACTGTAGTTTCTTGAGAATGGTCTGCTGCGCATTTTTGAACTGCATATGTTAGCAATTCTCTGGCGTTTTTCTTTGCATCATCTTTTGCCTTTTGATTTGCTTCTCTTATTATTGCTGCCTTTTCTGCAGTAATATCTTTTTCAACTTCTCTTAGAAGTATGTTTTTAGCGTCTTCTTTTGATAATGATGCTATTCTTTGAAGTTCTTTTAGTTCTTGACTATGCAATTCTTCTATTTTTTGTTTTTCTTCTTCTAGTTCTTTCTCTCTTTTATTTAGATTTTCTTCTTTCTTTTCATAATTTTCTGCACGTCTTTCTAAATTTTCTTCTTTTTGAATAAGTCTTGTTTCTTGTCTTTGTACTTCGCCTCTTCTTTCTTTAATCTCTTGATCTAATTCGTTTCTACTGTTTACTATTTCTTCTTTAGCTTCAATTATTTTGGCTTTTTTTAAGTTTTCTGCTTCCTTTTTTGCCATACTAACAATTTTTTTAGATTCCTCTTCAGCACTGTGTATTTTAGATTCTGCAACTTTTTTTCTGTATGCTATTCCTATTACTGTTCCTATTGCAAGTGAGATTAAGACAGCGGCGATTATGATTCCTATATTCATGAATCTACACCTCTTTCTTATTAAATTTTCAATGTTCGAATCAAATATATATTTCTTTTCTTTTAATATATTATTTTTTTCTTACCTATTATATTTTATCTTTATTATCGTAAACTGTCAAGAGATTTTGGAGAATTTATTAAAAGGTTATGCAATTTTTCCTATTGTTTTTTTGTATTTTATCTATTATAATAATAATATGAAAAAATTAATTGTTAATAGAAAATATGATGGAAAAAAATTAAATAAATTTTTATTAGATAATGTTCCAAATTTGACTTATGGTCTTTTTTGTAACACCCTACGAAAAAAAGATATTAAAATTAACGGAAAACGCGTAAACAAAGATATTTCTGTTTTTGAAGGAGATGAAATTTTAGTTTATATAGCAGATTCTTTGTTAGACTCAAAATCTTCTATTAATTTAAATATCATTTTTGAGGATGACAATATTTTAGTTATAAATAAACCCTCAAATATCGAAGTTACTGGTGAAAATTCTTTAACTACTATAGTTCATAATAAATATGAGAGTTATAAATTTAAACCTATGCCATGTCATAGGTTAGATAGAAATACTACTGGTTTGGTTTTATTTGCAAAAAATGAAACGTCGTTAAATATTCTTCTTGAAAAATTTAAAAATCATGAAATTGAAAAACATTATCTTGCTTTAGTATATGGAATTCCTTCTACGAATTTTAAAAGAGATGAAGCGTATTTGTTTAAAGATAATAAAAAGTCTATGGTATATATTTCTAATACTCCCAAAAAAGGGTATGTTAAAATTGTTACTTCTTTTTCTGTTTTGGAAAGACATAAAGACAATACTTCTCTTTTAGATGTTGAAATTGAAACCGGAAAGACTCATCAAATTAGGGCTCATTTGGCTTATTTGGGATATCCCATTGTTGGTGATGGTAAATATGGAAAAAATGATATTAATAAATTATTTAAGAAGTCTCAGCAAATGCTTTGTAGTTATAAATTAAAGTTTGCCTTTTCTTCTGATAGTAGTTCGCTAAATTATTTGAATGGCAAAGAGTTTTTTTTAAAGGATGTTAAATTTTAATTTTTATTTGCATATTTGTTATATTTGTTGTATAATGAATATGTTGATGCGGGTATAGTTTAGTGGTAGAATCCCATGCTTCCGACCTGGTTGCGCGAGTTCGATTCTCGCTACCCGCTCCATTTAAAATCATGTAATAGCAATATTTACACTGGTTTGTAATACTGCTATTTTTATATTTTATCACTATTTTATCACATTAGTTTTGGACAATTTCTATACAAAAAAGAAAAGCCCCATTTCTGGGACTAATCTATGATATATTACTTAATATTATTATAGCATATATTTTATTTTTTATGTGTCGAATGGTGTTGAATAGAAAAAGAACTATTACTAGTTCTCTTTCTTTTTTTTGCTATTTTTATAATAATTTGCTACATTTATTGGTGGTAATATTAATGTAGGCATATTTGAATTAGCAGTATAGGTTGAAATTATCGATCTGATATAAGGATATAATAACGCAATTCCATTTATCTCAAAAGTTTCTATATTGTCGCCTTCTAATGCAAATTTTCCTTCTAAAACCGTCTTCATATAAAAAGGATAATTATTTTCTTCCGCTTTATCAAATATTGTTAATATTAAATTAATTTTCATTATATTATCGGAAATATCAGTATTATGTTCCAACTTAAAGTCCACATTAATTGGCTTCCCTTTATTTTGAAAATTATCATTTTGTTTTAGTATTACTTCTTTAACTCTATAACTAATAAAGCTTAATTTACTTTTTATTTCGTTTTGCATTATGCTGCTACCCCCAATTCTACAATTTCTTCTATTTCTACAATATCTTTATTCTTTTCATTTTTCACTTTTATTTGTGTTTGTCCTTTTTCTATGTCAATCTCAGTAAAATAATCTTCATCAGCTAAATTATCTTCGTTTGAAATTTCATATGAATATTCGTTAATATTTATAGCATATTTTTTAAATGATTCTACTAATTCTTCTTCTGTTTTACTATTTAGCCATCTCATAAATTCTTCTTTAAAATTTTCATCTCCAAATTTCATAATTTAACCTCCTATTTACAATTTTATTCAATCCAGAAATAGAGTCATATTCTTTTCGAAAATCATCTTCAAATCTTTCAATATTTTTTATACAATTTTCATCTTTTACGCATATATACTTTTGTTTAATCTCATATACTATTCTTGTTTTGTCAAAAACCATATTTCCTATTTTTCTATTTTCTTTATTTTTAATTAACCTATCAAAAGTTTTAATAACTATTTTATAGTTCATAACTTCATTTATCATATAGTCAATCATATATCCATCTCTAAAAGTTAGCATTTTAAATTCTTGATTATCTTTTACAATTTTGTATATCTTTTCCCATGCCCAAACAAAATCGGATAATGTTATTATTTCATCTAAATCTAAAATATCTTCTTTTCTACATTTTAAGTCTGCCATTAAAATAGAATAATTATTTACCAAATTTTTATATGAAATAGCTTTACATATATCTTTATTTTCATTATATTTTCTTATAATATATTCTATTGCATTTGTGTATCTATCATAAAAATACTTTCCCTTACCCAACCATTCATCAGCTTTTATAGAGTCTTTTATATCTTGATTATCTAATATTTCCATAGCAGCTTCATTAGTTGTTCCATGATATCCCGTGATTAATTTTTCTTCGTCCATTTCTACTCCTAGTATTATATTATATTCTTCGTATTTTAGAATAGTTTATACCAAAAATAAAAATATTGCAAGAATTTTTCGTCGCAAATTTCGACAAACTTTGACAAAACTATTATATACCATATTTCTATGATTATAATATTAAGTTTTTATTACATAATTATTACAATTCTATTACATTATACCACATTTAAAAGATTATGTAAATACATTCTTTTTTTCTTAATATTTCAGTGTTTTTTAGCCTTCGCAATCAATTTTAAGCCGTTTTTTCGATTAATGTAATATATACCTGTATTTTTCAGTTTTTCAACTATTTTAAAAATTTTACCCAGTTCAAAAAATTAAAGCAACAAAATTAACATAAAAATATAGACACATATAAAAATCAAATATATAATATTTGTGAACGAAACAAAATTATAAAGGAGATTTTTATATGTGTTTAATTAATTCTAACATAATTGAAACAGAAAATAAAGAGGTAAAAAGAAATTCGGATATAACATATGAAGAAAGATGTAAAATAGAATTTATGGTAAAGAAGAAATATACAATGCAAGAAATGGCAGAAGAATTAGGAAGAAATAAATCAATAATATCAAGAGAAATCAATAGACATTGTGAAGAAAATCAGGATTATAATACGGGAATATGTAAAAAAGTATATTCAGCAGCAGTAGCACAAGGAAAATATGAATATAGTAAGAAAAAAGCAGGAAGAAAATGTAAATTAAGTAGAGCATTGAAACAATTTATAGAAGATAAAATATTAAAGGAAAAATGGTCACCAGAAGAAGTAGCATGATATATAAAAGTAAATAATATAAAATTTGAAATACAGCCAAGTTTTCAAATAATATATTATTGGATAGAAAAAGGAAAATTAAATATAAGCCCATTAGATTTAGTGCATAAAGCCAAATTAGAAAAGAAAGAAAAGAAAGAAGAAAAGACAAAGAAGAAGCCAAAACATCCAGATAAAAGTATTCATAATAGACCAAAAGAGATAGATGAGAATAAAGAATTTGGACATTGGGAATTAGATTGTGTAGAAGGTTCAAAAGACAGTAAAAAGACGTATATGACACTTTTAGAAAGAATGACAAAGAAATATATAGTTGTAGAAATGAAAGAACACACGAATGAATGTATAAAAAAAGCAATAGATAGTCTAGAGGAAAAATATGGAAGTAAATTTAAAAAAATATTTAAAAGTATGACAACAGATAATGGACATGAGTTTTTAAATTATGATAAAATAGAAATATCAAAATTTAATGAGAATGAGAGAAGGACAGTAGTGTATTATGCAGATCCATATAGTTCATGGCAAAAAGGAATGAATGAAAATTGTAATGGAATATTAAGAAGATTTATACCAAAGGGTACAGATTTAAATAAAGTATCAAGTGATAAGTTAGAGAAGATATTAAATAAAATAAATGGAAAACCAAGGAAAATATTGGGATTTATATCAGCAGATAAAAGATTTAAAGAAGAAATAGAAAAAATAGTTGCATAAATTATATATTGATTTTGCGTTGCTATTATTTTTTGAATGGACATTTTATATACAAAAAATAAAATAAAGTTAGCAAGTTTTTTATAACTACTAATGCTTCCAACACTAATATAATCATGAACATACTAGCACTTTACATTTTATGTTAATTGTGTTAAAATATAACTATACAAGTTATATTTATTTTTAAATTCTCGTGTTTTCATTAAAAGCATCTACAATTTATAAAAAATTTTTTGGAGGTATTATAAAAATGGCAAAAAAAATAAATGCATCAAATGAACTAAATGACCTTATTAAAACTACTGTAAATCTAGCCTATAAAGAAGGTCTCACAATTACTGAATTAAATCAACTTATTACTGAACAAAGAAAAAATATTGGAATGGTACAAAAAAAACATAAAGTAAAATACTATCGGGACGCAACAAATGAAGAATTATTATTTAAATCAAAAGCTTATATGTTCTTAACCGAATATATTTCTTTAGATGATATAAGTTTTGAACTTTCATTTGGTTCTAGACAACATGAAACAATTTCAAAAAGTTTACATGAATATCACTTGAAACGTTTTTCTGAAACTTTATTTGCTGCAAATATTCTTCTTAATGATAATCAACCAATATCAACACCATCAATTGCCGATATTCTTTGGAAATCAAATAACTATACAAGTTATTCTGATCTGTTGATGATGATTCGTTCTTCATCCGAACTTTTAAAAAAAATTGAATATCATAGAAAAACAAATAGTTATTATTCAACTTCAAAAGTTCTTGTATATTATGTAGAACTAATTAAAAAAAATATTCAGTAATGTTAAAAACACCCTATATTTTTATAGGGTGTTTTTATCTATGCTTTTACCATTTCAAGTTTGCTTTCTACCAATTCACAGATTAAATCTGCAGATTTTTCAACACCAAAAGCATCACTATTAATACAAATATCATAATTAGAATGATTATCCCATTCCTTTTCAGTATAATATTTATAATGATTTGCTCTTAATTTATCAATACGCTTAATCTCTTTCTCTGCTTTAGACTTATCCATACCATAATATGTAGTTGCTCTGTTGATTTTATCTTCCATATCACTGTATACAAAAACATTTATAACATTTTCTCTACCAGACAAAATGAAATCAGCACATCTACCAACAATAACACAAGACTCCTTGTCAGCTACTTCTTTTATTAATTCAGATTCTTTAATGAACAACTCATCACTATTATTTAATCCTGAATAATATCCATTATTTAAACTTGCTAAAGCATCTCTTTTTTGTTCATTGTTTTCAATATATTCTTCAGATAAACCTGTTTCTTCTGCTAATTTTGAAATAAATTCATTATCATATAATTTTATTCCTAATTTATCAGCAACTAATTTTCCAATATATCTTCCACCTGATGCATATTCCCTTGCTATTGTTATAACAACATGTTTTGAAAGTTTGCTTTCTGTGTTTGCTATAGTTTCTTTGTTTACTACTTTTACATTTCCTTGTTTTAATTTTCTTATTTCTCTTATCAAGAATATTGTTGCTAATATGAATGCTAATCCATCAGCAAATGGTCCTGCGAATAAAACTCCATGTATTCCAAACATCTTTCCAAAAATTATCATTGCAGGTATTAAGAAAGCAATTTGTCTTGATATTGAAAGTATTGCACTTATTATGCTCTTTCCAATTGCTTGGAAGAATATTCCTGATGGAATTTGAATTCCATTACAGATGCAAAGCATTAAGTATGTTCTAAATGCTAAACATGCAAATTCCATGTAATTTGCGTCTCCACTACCAAATATTGATATTAATTTGTCTGGTATCGTTTGGAATAATATAAATGCTATTGTACTTATTACAAGACTTGAACCTAATACAATTTTTAATGTTGTTTTTACTCTGTCAAATTTTCTAGCACCATAGTTGTATCCAAATATTGGTTGTGCTCCTGCTGCAATTCCTATTATAATACTGTTTAATATTTGGCTTATTTTCATTACAATTCCTAGAACTGTAATTGGTATTTCTGCTCCAAATTTTGATTCTGCTCCATATTTTCCAAGTGTATTATTTTCAGTAGCCATTACAAATACTATACTCATTTGGTTTATAAAACTGCTTATTCCTAACATTGAAACTTTTTTTGCTACACTTGATTTTATTTTAAATGATTCTTTACCTAATTTGATTGATTTGAATTTTTTAACATATAATGCATTTAGTATAAATACTAAAATTTGGCTTATTACAGTTGCAATTGCTGCTCCTTCAACTCCCATTTTAAATACAAATATAAATATTGGATCTAATATTGTGTTTAATACTGCACCTACAAGCATTGTTGTCATTGAATATTTTGGACTTCCATCTGATCTTATTATTGAATTTAATGTTGTTCCTATCATTGAGAATGGTAATCCTATTGCTATTACATAACCATATTTTAATGCATATTCTTTTAATGCTTCTGTACATCCAAACATTGTTAATAATTGTGGTAAAAATATTAATGTTATTGCACAGAATAATACTGATACTATTGTTGAAATTGCTAGTGCATTTCCTACACCTTTTGCTGCTTCGTCTTTTTTCTTTTCTCCTAGTTTTAAGCTTAAGTATGCTGATGCTCCATCTCCAAACATTAGTGAAAATGCTAAGCCTATCATTGTTAATGGGAATACTACGTTTGTTGCTCCATTTCCTAGGTATCCTACTCCCCACCCTATAAAGATTTGGTCTACTATGTTATATAGTGAGTTTACTAATAGGGATATTATGCATGGGATTGAAAATTTTCTTATTAATTTTCCTATTTTTTCTGTTCCCAGTATGTTTTCTTCTTTTTCCAATTTTCTCTCCTTCTTTCTTTTGATATTTTTTGTCTTTGGGCGTAAAAATAGTAAGTCCATGTCTGGACTTACGTTTTACCTGCGCGACTTATCTATTATAACATATTTTTGTTTTTTATGTAAGTATTTTTTAAAATTTTTTATATTTTTCAAAGGATATTTTTTGTTTTATTTTTTATTTTTCCCTGCAATTCTGTCAATTTCGGTCTCATCTAGTCCTGTTATTTCTGATATTTCTTTTTTTGATGTATTTTTGCTTAATAATTTTTTTGCAATTTCTATGCTTTTTTCTTTAATTCCTTCTATTTTGCCCTCAATTTTACCTTCTTTTCTTCCCATATCAATATACATCTGATTTTCTCTTCTTATCATATCAACCACTGCTAACACTTCTTTTTCTCTCCCTTCTTCTATTTTATTTACTAATCTTTCTACTTCATCATCTCCTAGTTTTTCTTTAAATACTATTTTTATTATTCTAATTAATACATCTTTATCTTCCTCTTTTGTTCTTTCTA
>CAKOUU010000027.1 GCA_934120675.1 uncultured Clostridia bacterium | reverse complement strand
GATTTTTAGGTTTAAAAATCATACCGCTTCGGTTTATTCTCTAAAGGATTTACTGTTTACTTTTCAATGTACTTTTTGTTCTCCCTTGCGGTGAACGATTTGTATTATACAATATGTTTTTATCTTTGTCAACACTTTTTTAAAATTTTTTTAAAAAAGTTTTTTTGACAGTTTTTGGCATTATTATTTCTAACTTTTTTACCCCAAAAAACGTACTGTGTTCATTTGTTTTTATTTTTGCAAAAACTCGTGAACTGGATATTAGTTTATCACCATTTTAAATGAATGTCAATACCTTTTTCACATATTTTTTCTGGTATTTTTTTCCATATCACAGTTCACAGCTTTAGAAGAAAAAAATCTAAAATATCAAACCGAGCCTCTCTCACTCAGATAAAAAAGTATATACATGAATACAATATCAAATATATATAACCCTTATGGTGGCATCTTGCACACAAAAATTTTCTAAATCTGTGAACTGTAACTTCTATAATACAATAAAAGTGGACAAATGCCCACTTTTTAATTTTCGTCTTGTAATTTTGCTCTTATCAAACTAGTAAGTCCATCATTATCATATTCTATAGAAACTGTATACTTATTATTATTTTCATCTTTCAAATACTCATTTAGATTTTTGGACTTTTCTTCGTTATTAGAATTACGTTTTATATATAGAAGTATTTCTGATATACTTTTTTTATACTCATATGAATCATTTGAAGATTTTAGCTTATCTGCATCTAAGTCTTCAATATTTCCATCTTTTAATACAACTTTAATATCTCCTAAATTATTTGTTGCTGTATTCAGCAATTCTGTTATATTATTTGAAGTTAAATTTTCACTTGCAAAAAACTCAAATTGTGAATTAAACCTTTTTCTTTCAGTATCTGTAATTTCTCCCTCACTTGGAAGTTTTACTGCATCATTTTTAATAATTCCTAAATTTTGTAACATTCTTTTATAATCATTAATGTTTGCAACAGCTTGTACATTTGATAATTGAGTTCTATAATTTTCGTTTAATATTTCTGAAATTGAACTTTTTTGTTCATCTTCTAGTTCGTCTATATTTACATTATCTTCATTTAATGTAATTTCATTTTCAAATTCGTCTACTATATTAATAGTATCATTTATTTTCAAATTTGCTTGATTTTTATCATTTGATATTGATAGCTCTACATTTTTTTGTATATTATTATTTTGATTTGTTTCTTCATAGTTTAGTGTTATATTATATTTTTCTTGATTTTCTTCTGAGTTAGAATATTCTATCATTGTATTGATTTGTGCGTCATTTTTTTGTTTTTCAATTTTGATTGTTTTTTCTTTGACTACATCTTCCATTTTTGTTTGTGTAATTTTCATTGATGCTTCATTATAAAAATCTAAAACTAGTTTGTCTGTACCATTTTCTATTGAAGTTCTAACAGTTTTTCCATTATTTTCATATACTGTTATTTTTACTTCATCATTTCCTATGTTATTATCTTGAATTTTTTTTATTTTTTCATTTATTTTTTCTATAATTTTATCTTTCAAATTTTCTTCAGCATTATATTCTTTTAATTGTTCTTCTATTGCATCAATTTTTGCTAATAAAATTTCATCCTTTTCTAACTGCTGTAACATTTTAACATATAAATTATTATATTCTTCTAATGTCATACTAATATAATATGCATTTGTTTGTATATCTTTATTATTTACCGTTATTAGCGCCTTTGATTGCTTATGATATTTGTCTTTTGATATATTGCTTTTTAATATATTCATATAATTATTTTTTATTGTTTGTTTTTCTTCTTCCGAAAAACTTATTATTGAGTCTATATCTATGCTTGATGTCAATTTGTCTATTGTTTTAATATTAAATTCTTTCAAAATTTCATTTTCTTCATTTTGAGTTGAAACAAATTGTTGTATTCCATTTAATCTAATTCCCTGTTTTCCTTGTGTTTTAATATATTCTACTCCAAGCAATTTTTCGTTTTCATTTTGGATGGCCATATCATAATATTTATATTTATTTTGATTGTCTTTTTGCACGTTGATTTTTAACTTGATGTTATTTACACTGCTGTTTTTATTTTCGTCACTTGTGTCTTTATTTTCTATATATTCTATTTGTCCATCTATTTTTGATGTATATTTACTATTTTCCAGTAGGCTTTTTGTTGTTGAATTGCTGTTATTTTTTAGATTATCAAGTTCTTCAAAATTCTGCGCTAGATATTTTGTAAATAATGTTTCATTTGTTTTAAATGCATCTGTTTCTAAATATAAAAAAGTTAATATTCCTATTATAGTGATAACTAATAATGAAATTGCAACTGTTATTATTGCAATTCTTGTTTTTCTTGCCATCATATTCATCTTTAATTTTCCTCCTATATACTAATTTTAGTATATTTTTATTATATATTTTTTTGGTTTTTTATTCAATAGTTTTTCTTAATTTTTGTTCAACTGCTTCATATACTACAATTCCAGTTGACACTGAGGCATTTAATGATGTTACTTTTCCTTTCATAGGAATTTTTACTAAAAAATCACAATTTTTTCTTACTTTGTCACTCATTCCGCTTCCTTCATTTCCTATAACAATACCCAATGGTCCTGTTAAATCTTGATCATAATAATATTTTTCTGTATTTATGTCTGTTCCACATATCCATAGACCGGCATCTTTTAATTTTTGAATTGCATCTGATATATTCGTAACTCTAGCAATATGCATATGTTCTACTGCTCCAGCTGATGTTTTGTTTACTGTACTATTTACTGCTGCTGCTCTTCTTTTTGGTATTATTACACCATGTACTCCTGCTGTTTCTGCAGTTCTTATTATTGAGCCTAAATTGTGTGGGTCTTCTATTCCATCTAAAATTAATACAAATGGGTCCTCATCTTTTTCTTTTGCGTAATCTATGATGTCCTCAATTTCACAGTATTCAAATGGTGGTACTATCGCAATGACTCCTTGGTAATTTTGATTTTGTGCCATTTCATCCATTTGTCTTTTGTCTTTTTCTACTATTATTATTCCTTTTTCTTTTGCTATTGCTATTATTTTGTTAATTGAACCATGTCTCTCTCCTTTTGCTATAAATATTTTGTTAATATCTTTTCCGCTTTCTAATAGTTCTAATACTGAATTTCTTCCTTCTACTTGATCATCATAATTTTTTTCTTCTTTTTTTTCGTAACTTTTCATTTTTATTTCCTCTCATTCAACCAACGGGGACGTTGTTAAATTGGTTGAAACATTATTATTTTTAAATAATTTTTAAATTTTTCAACCAATTTAACAACGTCCCCATTGGTTGAAAACTATTCATCATCTAATTTAAGTACTGATAAAAATGCTTCTTGTGGCACTTCAACATTACCAATTTCACGCATTTTCTTTTTACCTCTTTTTTGTTTTTCAAGAAGTTTTTTCTTTCTAGTAACATCTCCACCATAGCATTTTGCAAGTACATCTTTTCTCATTGCTGATATTGTTTCTCTAGCTATAATTTGTCCTCCAATTACTGCTTGAATTGGTATTGTAAATAATTTTCTTGGTATAACAGTTTTTAGTTTTTCTACCATTTTCTTTCCTCTTGTATATGCACTATCTTTGTGTACTATAAATGAAAGTGCATCAACTGGTTCTCCATTTATATGGATGTCCAATTTTACTAGATTTGACCTTCTATATTCTTTGAATTCGTAGTCAAATGATGCATATCCTTTTGTTTTTGATTTTAAGTTGTCAAAAAAGTCGTATATTATTTCATTTAATGGCATTTCATATACTAATGTTACTCTGTTTTCGTCAAGGTATTTCATGTCTATATAAACTCCTCGTCTATTTTGACATATTTCCATGATGTTTCCTACATATTCTTTTGGTGTTAGTATGTTTGCTGTTACAAAAGGTTCTTCTATATACGATATTTCTTGCGGTGTTGGTAATTCTGTTGGATTATATATTTCTTCAACTTCTCCCGTTGTTTTGTGAACTTTGTATATAACTGATGGTGCTGTTGTGATTAGTCCTAAATCAAATTCTCTGTCTAGTCTTTCTTCAATTATTTCTAGATGAAGTAATCCTAAAAATCCACATCTAAATCCAAACCCTAGCGCTGCTGATGTTTCTGGTTCATATTCTAGTGCTGCGTCATTTAGTTGAAGT
The DNA here is from genome assembly GCA_934120675.1 of uncultured Clostridia bacterium. Taxonomy (GTDB): domain Bacteria; phylum Bacillota; class Clostridia; order TANB77; family CAG-508; genus CAG-269. Next base: position 9,784 of record CAKOUU010000027.1, on the reverse strand, counting down.
TTTTCTAATGCTACTTTTAAGTTTTCGTATTCGCTTCCATCTATTGGATAAAGTCCACAATATACCATTGGAGTTACTTTTTTGTATCCTTTTAATGGTTTGTCCGCAGGGTTATCATTTAAAGTTACTGTATCTCCAACATGTATGTCTGATAGACTTTTTATACTTGCTGCAATATATCCAACTTCTCCTGCTTTTATTTCATTCGCAGGCATGTATGATCCTGGCACAAAATATCCTACTTCTGCAACTGTGTATACCTTATTTGTTGCCATTAGTCTTATCTCATCACCTGCTTTTACTTTTCCATCCATTACTCTTACATATGCTACTGCTCCTTTGTAATTATCGTAGTATGAGTCAAATATTAAACAAGTTGTTTTTGCATTTTCGTCACCTTTTGGAGCAGGCAAGTCTGTTACAATTCTTTCTAAAACTTCTTCTACATTTAATCCTGATTTTGCAGATATACATGGTGCATCTTCTGCTGGTATTCCTATTATATCTTCAATTTCTTGTTTTACTTCGTCTGGTCTTGCGTTTGGTAAATCTATTTTATTTATTACTGGCAATATTTCCAAGTTATTATCTATTGCAAGATATACATTTGCTAAAGTTTGTGCTTCAACTCCTTGGCTTGAGTCAACTACTAATATCGCTCCATCACATGCTGCTAAACTTCTTGATACTTCATAATTAAAGTCCACATGACCAGGTGTGTCTATCAAATTGAATTCGTATTCTTCACCATTTTTTGCTTTGTATATCATTCTTACTGCTTGTGATTTTATTGTGATTCCTCTTTCTTTTTCAATTTCCATGTTGTCTAGCACTTGACTTTCCATTTCTCTTTTTGAAAGTACTCCTGTCATCTCTATCATTCTGTCTGCTAGTGTTGATTTTCCATGGTCTATGTGTGCTATTATGCTAAAGTTTCTTATATGTTCTTGTCTTTTATTCATTTTTCAACCTTCCGTTCTTATTTAACATTTGCTCATATTTTAACATAATTTTTTAAAAATCACAATAGATTATATCAATTAATCACTATAAAGTCGTATTGCTTGTTACAATTCCTTATACCGTCTATAGTTATGACTATATCATAACTCCCTCATACACATTGTACACATTTGTATATCCCATATTTTCTAAAATTCTTTGTGCTTCTTGGCTTCTGTGCCCTGTTGAACAATACACAACTACCAACTGTTCTTTATTTGTTATTCGTCTTGTAACAACTCTTTTTATCTGATAATCTGGAATTGATATTGCACCATCTAAATGTCCTTCTCTATATTCTTGTGGACTTCTTACATCAATTACGATTGCCCCTTGTCTTATATATTGGCTTATTTCTTCTTTTCTTATATCTTTTTGATTATCAAAACTTCTTTTTAATTCAAAGTTTTTTTCTATCATATATTTAATTTTTCTAAACATTTTTTCATCTCCTAGAAATATTCATATTAAATATTTGTTTATTTTCAAGGCATTAGTTCTGAAAAAATTTGTAATTTTCTACGTAATAAAACAAATTAATAATATTTTTTCTTACTATTATAATATTATCTATAAGACATTTTGTTGTATATTTTTGTATTATTTTACAATTATGTTATCTTTTCCGTATTATGTTTCCTATTTTGTTTACATTATTTCATTTTTAAAGTTATCCACTTGATGTGGAAACTGTGGATAACTCTGTGAATAACTCATAAATATGATTTTGTTTTAATAAGTTATGCACATTAAATTGTGTATAATTTTTATTACCAATTATTTACATTTTTATATTGTATTTTATGTGCACTTTTCTTTTATTTTTTATAAATTTTAAAAAAACTATGAAGTGGCGGTGATTAGCCATTTTCATAGTTTTTTCGTATTTTAAAATATACATAAAATACTTTATTATATTTTTATTATTAATTTAATATTTTATACAATTATTTAATTATTAAAAAGTAAATAATACATATTATTTCTAAAATTGTTATTGCTGGGAATCCAACAACAAATGCAACTTTTTGTGTCTTATGTCTAAATGCATACATTCCTGCTATTGTTCCTATTCCTCCGCCTAATGCTGTTATTATAAATAGTGTTTTTTCTGGTATTCTCCATTTTCCTTTTTTGGCTTTTTGCTTGTCTATATACATTATTAGAACTCCTATTATATTTATTAGTATAAAGTAGATTATTATATTTTTAGTTGTGAATATATTTTGTAAATCTTGCATTTTGATTTCACTCCATTCCTTTAATTGTTGTCCCTTTTCAAGGAGTGTCCCTATTTCACTTTTAAAAGTGATTTTAAGGAACGTCCATCAATCCCTCTCTTTTTTCTTATCCGAACAGGCTCAATTGATTGCTTTGGCTCATACCTTCTAAGCAACCAAATTCTTTAAGTAAGTCTGCACCTGATGCACCTATTTTTGCTCTTATTTTCAAGTCGTCTATTGACATGAATTTTCCGTCTTTTCTGGCATCTACAATACCTTGTGCAGCAACACCGCCAAAACCTGGTATACTATTTAAAGGTGGTCTTAATTTGTTGTCTTGTACTTTGAATCTTGTTGCTTCAGATTCATATAAGTCTACTGGCAAAAATTCAAATCCTCTTTCATACATTTCTAATACAATTTCCAAGTCGTCATACATGTCTAATTCAGCTTTTGTTGCTTCTTTCTTTTGGTTTTTCATTTCTATTTCTTTCATTTTGTTTTTTACTTTTTCTTTTCCAAATATCATACAACTTGCATCAAATGCTTTTGCTCTTATTGAGAAATATGCTGCATAATATGCTAGTGGTATGTGTACTTTGAACCATGCAATTCTAAAGGCGTTTGTAACATATGCTGCTGCATGGGCTTTTGGGAACATGTATTTTATTTTTTCACATGATTTGATATACCAATCTGGTACATCATGTTCTTTCATTAATGGTATGTATTCGTCTTTCCATTTTGGTTCTTTTCCTTTTGCAACCTTTCCTTTACGAACTGCTTCCATTATTTTGAATGATTTGTCTGGTGGTAATCCTTTTTTGATTAGGTAAATCATAATATCGTCACGACAACATATTGCTTCTTGAAGTGTTACTACCCCTTGTTCAATTAATGTTTGGGCATTTCCTAGCCATACGTCTGTACCATGTGATAAACCTGATAAACGTATTAATTCATCAAAGGTTGTTGGTTTTGTGTCCAAAAGCATACCTCTAGCAAATTTCGTTCCATATTCAGGTATTCCAAATGTTCCTACTTGTGAGTGAATTTGCTCTGGTGTTACACCTAATGCTTCTGTTGAATTAAATATTGACATTGTTTCTTTATCATCTAGTGGTACATCTGTTGGTTTTATTCCTGTTAAGTCTTGTAACATACGAATTACCGTCGGATCGTCGTGTCCTAGTATATCTAGTTTTAACAAGTTTCCATCTATTGAGTGATAATCAAAGTGTGTTGTTATTATATCAGAATTTGGGTCATCTGCAGGGTGTTGTACTGGTGTAAATTCATATATTTCTCTTCCTTTTGGTACAACTATAATTCCACCAGGGTGCTGACCTGTTGTTCTTTTTATTCCTGTACATCCTTGTGATAGTCTTTGAATTTCTGCTCTATTCATAGGAATTCCTCTATCTTCATAATATCCTTTGACATACCCGTATGCTGTTTTTTCTGCTACTGTACCAACTGTTCCAGCTTTAAATGTTGTGCCTTTACCAAATATTACTTCTGTGTATTTATGTGCTTTTGCTTGATATTCACCTGAGAAGTTTAAGTCAATATCTGGTTCTTTGTCTCCATTAAATCCTAAGAATGTTTCAAATGGTATGTCCATTCCGTCTTTTGTTAGTTTATGTCCACATTTTGGACAGTCTTTATCTGGTAAGTCAAATCCGTTTCCTACTCCGTAATCCTCAAATTCTGAATACTTACAGTTTGGGCAACGATAGTGTGGCTGTAGTGAATTAACTTCTGTTATACCTGTCATAAATGCTGCTAAAGATGAACCTACTGAACCTCTGGAACCAACTATATATCCATCTTCATTTGATTTCCATACCAATTTTTGTGCAATTATGTACATAACTGAATATCCATTGCTTATAATTGAGTCTAATTCTTTGTCAAGTCTATCTTGTACTATTTTTGGTAGTGGGTCTCCATATAATTCATGTGCTTTTTTGTAAGCAATATTTTTGATATCTTCTTCACATCCTGGAATATGTGGTGGACATTTTTCTGGTGATATTGGGCTTATTTGCTCACACATATCTGATATTTTATTTGTGTTTGTTACAACTACTTCATATGCTTTTTCTTTGCCTAAGTAGCTGAATTCTTCAAGCATTTCTTCTGTTGTTCTTAAATATAATGGTGCTTGATTATCTGCATCATCATATTTTTGTCCCGCTTCTAATATTCTTCTATAAATTTCATCTTGTGGGTCCATAAAGTGAACATCACATGTTGCAACAACTAGCTTATTTAGTTTTTCACCTAATGCAACAATTTTTCTGTTGATATCTCTTAAATCTTCAACATCTCTTACAATTCCATTTCTAATCAAGAATTGATTATTTCCTGTTGGTTGAATTTCTAAATAATCATAATCATTTGCAATTGCTTCAATTTCTTCATCTGGACGTCCTTGTTCTATTGCTTGATATAGTTCACCTGCTTCACACGCACTTCCAAGTATTAAACCTTCTGAATATTTTTTGTATAAACTTTTTAATATTCTAGGTTTTCTATAAAAATAATTAACATGTGAAAGTGAAATTAATCTATATAAATTTCGTAATCCTACATAGTTTTTTGCCAAAATGATAGCATGATATGTTTTTAATTTTTTGTATTCTTCTGCTTTTGCTGCTGGGTCTGCTGCAACTTGGTCTATATCTTCTAGTTTCTTTGCTCCCCTTTCTTTTAACATATCTATCATTACATTAAATACTTTAACTGTTGTATCAACATCATCTAATGCTCTATGTGCTACTTCTACTTTGATTCCTAAGTTTTCCGCAATTTTTCCTAATTTATATTTTTTATACTCTGGGAATAAATCTTTTGCTAAACTTAATGTATCTAAGTATGAATAATCAAAGTCATATCCTAATCTTTTGGCATTTTGTTTTAAGAAGCCTACATCGAAATTTGCATTATGAGCTACTATTACGGTTTCGTTTTGGTCACCTAAAAATTCCAACATTTTAGGGAACACTTTTTCAATTGTTTCTGCATCTTTTACCATATCGTCTGATATGTTTGTAACTTCTGTAACTCTTTCTGGGATGTGTCTTTCTGGATTTACAAAGCAACTGAATTCGCCTATTACTTCTTTATTTTTGACTTTCATTATTCCTATTTCTGTAATTCTATCATTTGTTGCTGAAAATCCTGTTGTTTCTAAGTCAAGTACACAATATGTTGCATCTATGTCTTGTCCTTTTCCATTGTAAATTGATTTTGTATTGTCTGGTGCTAAATATGCTTCTACACCATATATTACTTTGATATCAGGGTTGTCGTCACCAACTAAGTGATATGCTTCTGGAAATGCTTGTGCAACTCCATGATCTGTTATTGCTATTGATTTCATTCCCCATTTCATTGCTCTCTTTATTAAGTCTGTTGCTGATGTTACTGCATCCATTTGGCTCATTTTGGTGTGCATGTGTAATTCTACTCTTTTTACTTCTGCATTGTCTTGTCTTACTTCTTTTTTTACACCTGTACTTTCTACAATTGTATTTGCCATAACAGTAAGTTCACCTGAGAATGAGTCCATTTGTGCATTTCCTTCAATTTTTATACCTTTTACACTACCCATTCTTTTTATTATTTTTTTAGCTTTTCCTTTTTCTAGGAATGCTTTACATGTAAGTGTACTTGTTCCATCATATAAATCAAAACTTAATAATGTTTTTCCAGATTTTAATTCTCTATCTTCCATAAAGATAATTTCACCATCTAATGAAACTGCTCCGTCTTCAGGTCCTAGTTCTGAAACTTTTGCAAGTGGTGCTGTTATGTTCATTGTTTTTCCTAAAATTAATGGAGTGTCTTCTTCTTCGTCTTCTTTTGGAAGGTCTGGAATATTGTTTTCTATTTCAATTATTGTGTTTGCAATTACTGTTACATCTCCTGCATATGTGTCAAGTCCTGCTTTTCCTATAACTTTTATTCCTTTTGCTTGTTCTATTTGTGTTTTTATATCATTTCCTTCTTTGATATCTTTAGCAAATGATTTACATGTCATTGTTCCTGTTCCATCATATAGGTCAATTATAAGCATTCCTTTGCCTGATTTTGTTTCTCTACATTCGACTGTTAGTACTCTTCCTTCTAGTGCTACTCTACCATCATTTGCAGTTATGTCTTTTATTTTGATTAATTTTTCTTTTGCTTTTGATGGTTTTCCCATTATGTATTTTTGTTCTTCTATAACGGCATTATCTAATTCAATATCTTCTGGCATTGCTCCCATTTCTTCCATTGGAATATAGTCTCCGTCTTGTGGTGGTATGTAGTCTGGGTCATTATATTCTGGCACCTCGTTTTGAGAATTATTTTGGTTGTGTACAGAATTTGTTCCATTTGATGCTGAATTTGGAAAATTTTGAGTATTTGCAGTGTGTTGTCCATTTTCTGAGTTTTCTCCGTTTTCTGGAATGAATGCGACTGTTTGTTTTATTGCATTTTCTTCCATTTCTTTTAACTTTTTCTCATGTTGGATTTCCGCTTCTTGTGGCAAAATTTCTTCTAGTTCAATTTTATATTCTTTTCCATATAATTTTTTTATTACATTTTCTAACTCTTTATCAGTTTTCTTTGCCCTTAAAAAGTCTGCTCCTCTTATATGCATTTTTACATTTATTATATTGTCATTTATTTCAACATCACTTTTCATTAATAACATTGGCTTCATTAATGGGTATTTGTGTGCCATATAACATATGATATTTTTCCATTCTTCTTTTATTGATTTTAGTTGTGTGTCTTTTTGGTAATGGATTGTCATGTCTATGTTTGAAAAATGGAATCTTTCTATTAAAAATTTTTCAAAATACCATATGTCTTTAACTTCTATGTATTCGTCTATTTCTAGTATTATTCCAAGTGTGTTTGTCTTTTTTATTACATTTAGCGCTGTTACGTGTGCTTCTATTATATTGGCTTTTGTTTCGTAATCACTGAATATTTCTTTTACTTTTTTTGCTTTCTTTTCTGACATCCTTTTTCTCCTTTTAATGTCCTTTTGGGGACGGTTCTGTTTGAGACATCGGTTCCAAATAAGACATTTTACCTTTTGATGTATTTTATCATAAATTGTCTTTTTGTTAAAGCGAACAGGTCAAAAAAATCAAGATAATTTTAATCTTGATTTTTTTGTATTTTCTTTATTCTAATATTTAGTCCTTCACACAATTTATTTATTCTTTCTTGTGAACTATCTGTGTATCCTTGATATTTTTCAAGTACATTTCTATATTCCTCAACTACTCCATCTAATTTACTAAAATCTATATTTGAGAAATCTCCTATTGTCTTCAAAATTTCTTCATAGTCTTTATTTGTATTACTGAAAAACTTTCCATTTCCATTGTTGAAATTTATTTCATTTGTAAGTTTATCACATTGCATACTTTCGCCATTATCAAATATTGGTGTTGTGCTTATCCATTCAAGTGTATTCACATTTCTTATTACACCAAAATTTTTCATATGTCTGTCTATATTCATAATCAAATAATCTAATATAAACATTTGCTTTACATTTTCTCTTGCATTTGGCACATTATTTTTTTCAAGTACTTTGATATAATGTTCATAATCATTTATGTTGTTAGGCTTTTTCTCTGATGTAAATACATCATATGCTGTTATAATTTCTTTGTTTTCGTCTATAAAATCATTGCATTTAGATACAAGTTTGTTATTTACTACATCTATCGTATATTCACAATGATAAAAACCTAATCTCTTACATATTTCTGATGCTAACCATTCATTTATTGGTTCTTCCCTACTAGTTTGATATATTCCCTTTACTAACACTCTTTTGTTATTTTCTATTATCCATCCTTTTTGTAACATTCCGTCTGTTGTATTGTTTGGTGACATTAATTCTGGTGGGTTTATGTGTTCTCCTGATGTACTGCTTAATGATGCTTGTAAATATCCTTTATATTTAAATTCGTTTTGGAAAAAGTTTATGTCTTTCCATTCAACTTTGCTTTCTTGTTCTTTTATCCAATATTGGTCTGATAGTGACAATGCATATGCTTTGTTTAGTAGTTCTTCTGTTGTTAGTACATTTAGGCTTTGTAGCAAACTTTCTAAGTCTTTTCTCCATGATGGTATTCCTCTGTTTCTGAACCATTTGTTGATTTCTGTTGCTAGATTTAAAGCTTTGTTTTTTGTCGCATTGTGTACTGATACTGGTGCATATTCTATATTATATATTTCGTATACCTTTTCTATTGCGTTGTATTTTTTATTATATTCTAATAATGCAATTTGTGTGTTTTTGTTCATTAATATACATTTCATAATTTTTGTTCCTTTCTCAAGGGGTTATTGATTTTTTCTGTGCATATTATAACACATTAATAATATTTTTGCATTATTTTGCGTGAATTTATTTTTATTCGTCTTTTCCTAATATGTATGGGTCTGATTCTGTTCCTGTTCCAGATTTAATGTATACTCCAGATGTCAAAGAAACTACGGGGCGGACCCCAAAACAAGCGTTGCCGTAGCTGATTCTACCGTTATTGCACACATACCACAAGTTGCCGTGGGCTGCAGGCAGAACTGAGCCAGTAATATGCTCCTGTATTTCTTCTTGAGTCATTAGTACTTGATTTATCATTTGTTATTTTATATGCATCTTCATATGTCATACAACGTACACTATCTATTAAATCTAATTTGCTTTGGTCTTTATATTTATCCCAATTTCTTGTTTTTGTTGGTATATTACTTGTTAAACGGCTATTTTTTGTTTTTCCATTTGATAATATATATTCCGCTCTATATGCATCATTTGTTTGACTACTCGAAAATACAAAATTTTCTGGTGTTCCGGAATGTACTATGCTTTTTATATATATTCTTTTTTCTCCATTTACTGTTTTTTCTTCTCTTTCTAATACTTGCCATCCTTCATATTTTGGTGTTCCGTATCCACTTTGTGGCGATACACTACTATTTCTACTATCACCTGCCTTAAATCCTCCAAATGTGAAGTTTAATCCAGTTGCAGTACTTGCAGTATGACTTGAATTATAATTATACAAACTTCCTAATTCATTTATCTCTTCTTGCGTCCATGTTCCTGCATCATATTGTACTACTCCTTGTGCTGACATATATTGATTTACTATTACTTCTTTTTCTTCTTCTACTGTTTTACCATTATATGTTCCACTTACTTTAAATATATATTTTCCATTTGCTGAAACTTGATATGGTACTGTTTTTGAATTATCGGATTTTAAAACTACTGTACATTTGTTACCTTCCAATGTTGCTATTATGTTTATATACAATGGTTTTCCTTTTTCTATTGTATTTGCTTTTTCTGAGCTTGTAGCTGTTGAGCTATTACTTGCACTTACTGCTACAACTGTATATTGTATTTCTAATTTTTTAGTTGTAACTTTTATATCTATATCTCCTGTAACTTTTTCTATTTTTATTTTTCCTGTATTAACATCAACTACATTATTTCCAGATGTTGTTACTGCTTGTCCTCCCATCGTTAC
>CAKOUU010000026.1 GCA_934120675.1 uncultured Clostridia bacterium | reverse complement strand
GTGCAAAGTTCTAACAAAAGTTCTAACACTTTTCCAAAATTAGAATTTTTATAAATAGTTAGAAATGTATTTTTAAGACAGATTACCTAAAGTGCAAGTTCGGTAATTTGTTCTTTTTTTGTATCTTTTGTATCTAATGCAAGTTTATCGCTAATAACACTTGCAGAAATTCTTTTGTTTTCTATATCAGCATGTGCATATCTTAAAGTAGTCTGAAAATTAGAATGACCTAACCATATTTGTATATCTTTAACTGGTACACCATTTTGAATTAATAAAGTACCACAACTATGCCTTAAATCGTGTAGCCTAATGTGTCGTAGATTGTTATTATCTAATATTTTACTAAAAGTTTGTGTTACATATCCAGGTTTTATTAATTCTCCATTTTCCATTAAGCAAATATAATCTTTATAGTCATTACAATAAGTATTGCCATAAAACTTTTTATATGCTTCATACTTATCTTTATAAGAATTTAGTAAATCGGCAATAAAATCAAATAAAGGTAAAGTTCTATAACCAGAATCACTTTTCGCTCTATCTTTGAAAATAAATTGTGTAACACCGTCAATTTTTCCATGACCTACCGTATGCCTAATTGTTAATGTTTTTGCTTTGAAATCAATAGCATTCCATTTAATACCTATAACTTCTTCACGCCTTAATCTATATACACCAGCAATAATTACTGGCAATTCAATAGGTGTAGTTTTTATAATTTTCATTAGTTTTAATAACTCATCTTGTAAAAATGAAAAAACTAAATGCTACCGCACATTTAGTTTTTTCAAACACTCATAAATAATTTTTTTAACTTAAGTTAAATATGGTATACTATATTTTTTATTATATGTCAAACGATTTTCAAAAATTCATTTTAAACTCAATTTTAGAATTTTTTTCTGATATCTTTTAATAAATCATTAACATCTATTCCTAGAACATAAGCAATACCAAATAATTCGTAATCTTTTACAGTTCTTTTGTTATTTTCAATATCATATAAACTTTGCTTATGAATACTAATACCCATTAACTCTAATTTTGCAGAAAGTTTTTCATAAGATAAATCTTTCTTAATTCTATATTCTTTTAGTAATCTTCCTATTACATTCATATTTCCATCAAATCTTGCAATCAATGACATATTTATTCCCACTTTCATTTTTTATATGTATTGATTTTAATATTTTTCTGTGTTATATTTATAAGTGTTAACACTTTATTATATTTTTATACTTAATTACATTGAAAAAGGAGAAATATAAGATGGAGCAATTAAATAAAGAATTTTATATACCATATTATATATTTGAAGAAATTGTGGACTATGTTGAACTGACTGCAAAAGGCTATTCTAAATGTATAAAATGGGAGAATATAAAATCATTATTAAAGTTAGCAGTTATAAATAATAAATTAACAAAAGAACAAGCACAATTTTTAGAAAAAGAATTTAACAGAGAAAAATATTACAAAAATATTAAATTTTTATGACAAACGCGATATTCATTGTAAAAAATAAAATATTGTGATATAAATTATAAAAAAATACGCAATAAATAAGTAGTATTTTAAAGCAAAGGAGAAATAGATATGGGTAGATATGCTTATTATGGACAAGAGGTCTTAAAAAGAGATGGTAAATTAGTTGGATTTAATGCAGGATATGGTTTTTATGCTGAACACGAACATGGATATACAGGTGAAGAACAGATAAAATCTAAAAAGATTATAGATAAAAATAAAAATCATCCGTTTAATGGAGAAATTGTTGAAAATCCTCAAGCTATTAATTTAATGGAATTTAGTGATGGGAGTGTCTGGTTAACAAACGATGGTTGGAATTATGCTAGTTTAATGAGAAAAACAGAAGAAGAAAGACACGAAATTATGGATAGATATATCAATAATGATGATAGAAAACGTACTGAAAAATTTATGTCAAAAATTGGTGCTAATATGGACTCTCCTGAAGTGATTGCTTTATGGTATGCTGGTTTTAATGGTGGAGGAAATTTTGATTTAATATCTACAAATGAACAAAGTAGCGAATTGATAAGAACATTATATGCTGAAATGCAAAGAGGAAATGTTGCAATTTCAAGTGATTATAGTTTTATGTTTAAAGATAGAGGGTTGTCATTTGTATTATTAGACCAATTAACTCAAGAAGACCTTATGAATAAACAATTAGTAGATCATCGTGATGAAATGGCAAGACAATTTCAAAAAGAATATAGAGAATATTTGCAAAAAGAAGGATTAGATGAAAGTGTTGTTATTGGAAAAGGTGGTAAATACCCAGCTGAATTTTGGAATGTTCAAATACATGACTTAAAAACTGATTTTAAACGGAGATGTAATGCCTGAATTTTATTTAGAAATTCTTGATACTTCAAAAGAAAGAGAAGATTGGGATGCTCTTTGTATGCATAAGTTATCTCATTTGACAGGTGATGAAATTAAAGCTTTAGTTCCAATAGTTAAATCGCCAGAATATGCAGAGTATGCTAAAGGTCATAGTCAAGAAGATGTTGAAACATATTTAGTTGAGGAATTAGCGCTATATCGACAAAGACGAACAATAGAAGAAGGACGATATCTAGCTGATAAAGAGTCACTAGAAGCTATTGCTACAGAACAAAGGGCAGAAACAGTAGAAAAAAGGTCATCATCATTAAAGGACAAGATAGGAAAATGGCTACACCCTGATAGAGAAAATGATAAAGATAAATCGGAAGAAAAAGGAGAGTAATATGGAAAATATAGAATATTCAAATTCACTATATCAAATAAATGAAATATTAAAATATATTACACCAAATTTAAAAGCTAGAATACCAAAAAGAATTATTAGTTATTTTGAAACTAATAAATCAAAAGATTTTAATTGGCAAATAGATAAAACAGTACCGTTAGAAAAACAAGATTTACTGCCTATTACCAAAGAAATTTTAACAGTATTATATAAAGACTATATGTGTGATGATATTGAAAGAGCAAAATTAGATAAAACTTTAAATGAAAATGAAATAAAATATCAAAATGAACTTAGAGAAAAATATAATCCTAATAATATTTTTAAAGATAGACAAAAGGCTACTGAAACTGCTGAAAAAATAGAAGAAAATATAGAAATAGTGGCTTATAAAGAGTCTTTCTTTAGTAGAATTATTAGTAAGATTAAATTAATTTTTCATAAATAGTATAGTGATTTAAGGAGAAAAATATGATATTAGCAATAACACAAAGATATGGATTATTTGAAAGAGGTTCTGAAAAATATTATATAGATAAAGAATTTAAGGATATATTTGAAAAACTTAATGTATTACTATTTCCAATCAGTTCTCTAACAAATATAGAAGAAGTTACTAAAATTTGTGACGGACTAATTGTTATAGGAAGTGCAATAGATATAAATCCTAAAAATTATGATGAACAACCTATTGCAAAAATACATAACATGGCAGAAGAAATTGATACACTAGATTTTACAATAATAAAAGCATTTAATGATGTTCATAAACCTATTTTAGGTATTTGTAGAGGAATACAAGCTATAAATGTTTGCTTTGGTGGTAGTTTATATCAAGATATTCCAAATCATAAATTAACTAAAGAAGAAAGACATAATGTAAAACTTGAAAAAAACTCTTTCTTATATGATTGCTATAATACCGAGAAAATGCAAATAAACTCACTACATCATCAAGCTATAAAGGAAGTTGCAAAAGACTTTAAAGTAGTTGCAAAAAGCGAAGATGGGATTGTAGAAGGTATAGAAAATAAAAATATAATTGCAGTACAATGGCATCCTGAATATATGAATGATATAAAATTCTTTGAATATTTTGTTAACAAAATATGTAGTAAAGACCATCAATAAAAATGGTCTTTATTAGTAGATAAAATTTCTATTATATCTCTAAATCCCACTCTTTTTCTAATTTTTCTTCATAATTAATTTGTTTTACTGGATCAATAAAAGAGCGAGTTTCTTCTTCAAAATTTTTGACCAATTCTTTAGATTCGCCAATACCAAATTTATGACAAATCCAAACTATAAATTTATTGACATCTTATCTCTTTCTTTTTGATATTTTACAGCCTCATCAACAACTTTTGACTGTCTGGATATTTCTTTATGCAATGATAAATTATCCTTATATAATTCTTTAATCAAATCATCTTTAGGTTTTATGATTTCTTTTAGTATCTTCTACAAACATACCTCTTTCTAAATCAAAGCCTTTTGACTTTACATGATTAAAATAGGCATATTGTAGTTTTCTATAACTATCTCGACCTTTCCAAAAATCTCTTGCACAAATTTTATCAACATTGTTACCTTCTTTATCTTTTGTGTGAACAACAGGAACAAGCATTAAGTGCATATGTGGTGCTCCTTCATCTAAATGTACAACTGCTGATATTATATTTTTTTCTCCAAGATTTTTATAGTTACAAATAAATTTATAACATTCATTAAAATACCTTTTTGTTTCTTTTTCTCCAATTTTATCAAAGAATGCTTGGTCTGTTGGATTAGTAAGTTTCCTACAAACCTTAATTTTTAAATTAGGAGAAAGATAGAAAATATTTTATTGTATCCCTTACTAATCAGTGTTTCGTGTCTATTAATTTTTCAGTGTACTATAAAATACATCTATTATATATCATCTTTTTATGTAAACGTCAATAAAATACAGAATATTCATTGAAAAAAGTGGAATTTCTTGATATAATTCGTCCATAATAATAAATTTATAAAGGAATGATGCCTAAATGGAAAATAATAAATTAGAAACAATATCAAATCTTTTTGAAGACAGTGAGATAAGAAGTGTTTGGGATAGTGAAAAGGAAGAATATTATTTTAGTGTTGTAGATGTTATTGGAGCATTAACTGACAGCAATATTCCAAGAAACTATTGGAGTGATTTAAAAAGAAAATTAAAGCAAGAAGGAAGTCAACTGCACGAAAATATCGTGCAGTTGAAAATGAAAGCAACAGATGGTAAAATGCGTGAAACAGATACGTTAGATACAAAAGGAATATTAAGACTAATAGAGTCAATACCAAGTCCAAAAGCTGAGCCATTTAAACTTTGGCTTGCTAAAATGGGAAATGACAGAATAGATGAAGTATTTGATCCAGAACTTGCTATTAATCGTGCTGTTGATTATTATAGAAGTCGTGGATATGATGATAATTGGATTAAGGCAAGAATGACAGGAGTTGTAGATAGACGTAAATTAACAGATGTATGGAAAGAAAATGGAATAATAAAAAATTTTGAATATGCAGTTCTAACAAATGAAATATATCAGGCTTGGTCTGGAATGAAAGCATCAGAATATAAAAACTTTAAAGGAATTAGAAAAGAGTCTTTAAGAGATAATATGACAGACATAGAAGTTGCTTTAACTGATTTAGGAGAAATCGCAACAAGAGAACTTGCTAAAAAGCATAGACCTTATGGCTTGGAAGAAAACAAAAAAGTCGCACATATGGGTGGTCATGCTGCAAAAGTTGCAAGAGATGATATAGAAAAGAATTTAGGTGAAACTGTTGTAACTAGAAAAAATGCTTTAAATTATAAGTATTTAGATGATAATAAAACTTTAAAGAATACATCCAAAAAGAAAATAAAGGAAAATATTAATATGGAGGGAACAGATGAATAAACCTATCATTGGCATTGTATCAAAACACTATGCTACATATAAATCAAATAAAATAGATACATTTGTAAGAGATGAAGTAAAGCAAGCTATATTTGATAATGGAGGAATTGCTATCGGAATATTACCTACTGAATCTAATGTTAATTATTGTGGAGATAATTGGAAAGATAATTTGTCAATAGAAGAAAAAGAAAATTTGATTACACAAATTAAATTGTGTAGTGGAATTATATTACAAGGTGGTCTTGAAACAGATAATTATGAAAGTATAATCTCAAAATATTGTTATGACAATGATATACCTATATTAGGAATATGTGCAGGTCAAAATAATATTGCTAGAGCTATTGGAGGGACAACATATAAAATACCTAACCCAGATAAGCATGATAAGTCATTTGATGAATATGTGCATAACATCAAAATAGATGAAAGTTCAAAATTTTATAACATAGTTAAAACAACTGAAATGATGGTAAATTCTAGACATAAAAGAACAATAAAAGATTGCCCAATGCTTGATAAAGTTGCATTTTGTGAAGATGGTTACCCAGATGTTATTGAAGCTAAAAACAAAAAATTCTATATAGGAGTTAGGTTTCATCCAGAAAGTTTATATGCTAAAGACGAAAAAATGAATAAAATTTTTAAAGAATTTATAAATGTTTGCAAAGGCTAGTAGGTTAAAATGGAATTAAAAGAAACAATAAAAAATAGACGAAGTATTCGCAAATATAAAAATACTGAGATATCTAAGGAAATAATTGAAGACTTAATTGATTGTGCAAGGTTATCACCATCTGCCAAAAATAGACAACCTTGGAAATTTGTAATAGTAACTAACACTATAAAAAATCAAATTGCAGACATTATGTTGGAAAAGGAAAATAGCTCAAAGATTAGTTTAGAAAGACAAATATATAATGCTAATAGTAGTGTTAAATCTTGTATTTATTAAAATTTATGATATACTTTAATAAATTGATTGATATTTGTATCGGTCGTTATGAGAGTCGAAAAAAGTTGTAGATATCTACGTTGTTTGCACCATTAAATCTTCAGTTCTTATTTAAAAGAACTGGAGATTTTTGTTTTAGCTGTGATATGATATAATAGTGGCTGAAAGTCAATAGTTGGGTTGAAAAACTTAAATTATGTAAAAGAATATTCAGAAATGAATATTCTTTTTGCTTTTGGGAAATATTTAAAACAAAAGAAAAATAAAGCAAATAACAAAATGACAAGATTCGACAAAAGAATGAGACAAAATTGAACTGTCCCATGTGTCTCAAAAGGAGGAAAAATGATATACACAATAACATTCAATCCAGCATTAGACTATGTAATAAAATCAAAAGAATTTAAAACAGGAAAGATAAATAAAAGCCAAGAAGAATATATATTTCCAGGAGGAAAAGGAATAAATGTATCAATAGTACTAAAAACATTAGGGCAAGAAACAACGGCAATGGGATTTATAGCAGGATTTGTAGGAAATGAAATAGAAAAACAAGTACAAAAATATGGAGTTAAGACTGATTTTGTAGAAATAAAAAACAACAATTCTAGAATAAATGTAAAAATATTAGAAGAAAATCGAGAAACAGCAATAAATGCAAAAGGTCCGTATATTGATTCAAAATATCTTGAATTATTATACAAAAAATTGGAAATAATAGAAGATGAAGATATCTTAGTACTATCAGGAAGTGTGCCAAATGGCGTATCAAACAGTATTTATGAAGAAGTTTGTAAAAAATTAGAACATAAAAACATAAAAATTGTAGTTGATTCAACAGGAGATTTGTTACTTAAAACATTGAAATACAAGCCATATTTAATAAAACCAAATCAAGAAGAATTAGAAGAAATTTTCGGTGTCAAAATATTAAACCAAGATGAGGCGCTAGAGTATGCTGAACAGTTACAGTCAAAAGGCGCTCAAAATGTTATTGTTTCAATGGGAAGTGATGGAGCTGTACTTTTAGACGAAAATGGATATTCATATAAAATTAACGCACTAAATACAGAAGAAGCGATAAACACAGTTGGTGCAGGAGATTCAATGGTTGCAGGATTTTTAGCAGGACATGAACAATTTAATAATTATGAAAAGGCACTTCAAATGGGAGTTGCAGCAGCAACAGCAACGACAAACACTCTGTTCTTGGCGACAAAAGATAAAATTGAAGATGTTTTAAATAAATTTAGATAATTTTTATTAAGAAAGGAATGGTATTAAAAATGAAAATTACTGACTTACTCAAAAAAGAATCAATCGACTTAAATGTAAAAGCTTCGAGTAAAAAAGAAGTGATAGAAAAAGCAGTTAAATTGATGGAACACAATGGAAATATTAAAGACAAGCAAAAATATTTAGAATTAGTAATCAAAAGAGAAGAAGAAGGCTCAACAGGTGTGGGAGAAGGTATTGCGATACCACATGGAAAAGGTGATGTTATCTCAAAACCAGGACTTGCTGCAATGGTAATACCAGATGGAGTTGACTTTAATTCATTAGATGACAAACCTGTAAAATTACTATTTTTAATAGCAGCACCAAATAGTAAAGATAATCTTCATCTTGAAGTTTTAAGTCGTTTATCAGCTTTGTTAATGAATGAAAAATTTAAAAATGATTTGTTAAATGCAGAAACAAAAGAAGAATTTTTAGAAATAATAGATAAGGCAGATAATCAAGAAAAAGAACAAGAAAAAACCGTCGAAAATTATGAATTACTGGGAATAACAGCATGTCCAACAGGGATAGCCCATACGTATATGGCAGCAGAAAGCTTAGAACAAATGGGAAAAGAATTAGGACATCCAATAAAAATAGAAACACAAGGACAGTCAGGAACAAAAAACAAACTTACAGATGAAGAAATCAAAAATGCAAAAGCAATAATCATTGCAGCAGATGTAAAAGTTGATTTATCAAGATTTGATGGCAAAAGAATTTTAAAAACAGGAGTATCAGAGGGAATTCACAAACCAAAAGAATTAATAGAAAAAGCATTAAATTCAGAAAATGAAATCCCAGTTTATCATCATCAGGGAAATAAAAGAGAAAATATAGAAATGGAAAAGCCAAAAGGAAATATATACAATCATTTAATGAATGGTGTAACACATATGTTACCATTTGTTGTTGGTGGAGGAATCTTAATTGCAATAGCATTTTTATTAGATGACTATTCAATTAACCCATCAAATTTTGGTATGAATACACCAGTTGCAGCATTTTTCAAAACAATAGGTGGAATGGCATTTGATTTTATGCTAGTAATTTTATCAGGATATATAGCAATGAGCATTGCAGATAGACCAGGGCTTGTTGTTGGATTTGTTGGTGGAGCAATAAGCAAAGTGGGAACAACATTTACATCACTTGGAAATCCAGAAGAAGTGTTAGTAAGTTCAGGATTTTTAGGAGCCTTACTTGCAGGTTTTATAGGTGGATATGTAGTATTATTTTTGAAAAAATTATTTAGTTTTATGCCAAAAAGTTTAGAAGGAATAAGGACAATTTTGATTTATCCGGTTGCAGGTGTATTGTTAATTGGACTAATAATGTTATTGATAAATCCATTTGTATCAGCAATAAATACAGGTTTAAATAATTTCTTATCATCAATGAGCGAAGTTAATAAAGTAATTTTAGGAGCAATTCTTGCAGGTATGATGTCTGTTGACTTAGGCGGACCAGTAAACAAAGCGGCATATACCTTTGGAACAGGAATGTTAGCAGAAGGTCATTACGAAATAATGGCAGCAGTTATGATTGGTGGAATGGTTGCACCACTTGCGATAGCACTTTTAGCAACATTCTTCCCTAAAAAATTACCTAAAAAGGAAAGACAAGCAGGTTTATTAAATTATGTTATGGGATTATCGTTTATATCAGAGGGAGCAATACCTTTTGCATCATCAGACCCACTTCGTGTTTTAGTTTCTTGCGTAATTGGTTCTGCTGTTTCTGGTGCATTATCAATGGCGTTTAACTGTACCTTGATGGCTCCTCATGGTGGAATATTTGTATTACCTTTAATTGGTAATTGGCCTTGGTATGTTGTGGCTCTTGCTGCTGGTTCATTTGTGGCTATGGGTATTATGGCTGTTTGGAAGAAGAATGTTTGGAAGGATTCAATTGAAAAATAATAATTAATTTTCAATGGGATTATCAAATTAAGGAGGATAAGAGTTGAAAAAAGCAAATGTTGTTATTGAAAATGAGACAGGTCTTCATGCAAGACCTGCAACTGAACTTGCAAAACTTGCTATGAAGTATAAATGTACTATTAATCTAATTGTTAATGGTAAGTTGATTGATGCTAGGTCGCCTCTTATGATTATGTCTGCTGGTATAAAGTATAAGACGGAGTTGGAAATTGTTTGTGATGGAGAGAATGAAGATTTGGCGTTAGAGGATGTTAAAAATTTTTTGTGTAATTTATAATAATATTATATGGAAATTTGAAATATATTGTTTTTTATACCTTGGTGTCGCAAACTCCATATGTAAAAATACTAGTATGTAGTTTGCTCCAGTTCGCACTCACACTTGTTCGTTTGGTCGCTTACGCGGTATTTCAAAACAATATATTTTCAAATTTGTTGAATATTATAAATTTAAAAATACTTGAAAGAAGGTAATTGTATGCTTGTTGGAAAAGGTATTTCTGAGGGAATAGGACTTGGAAAAGCTGTTATTTTAAAAGAAAATGAATTAAAGATAGAAAAGCAAAAAATTGAAGATATTTCAGCAGAAAAACAACAAATATATGATGCTGTAAAAGAAGTAAAAAGTGAAATAGAAAAATTGATAAAAAATATAGATGGAACAGAAAAAGAAATAATGCAAGCATATCTAATGATATTGCAAGACCCTAGCTTGATTCAAGAAACTATCAAAATAATTGAGCAAGAGAAATGTAATAGTGCATATGCAGTGGAAAATGGACTAAATCAAATAATAAAAACATTTGAAGAAATGGATGACCCATATATGGCTGCACGAAGCAGAGATATAGAGGATATGAAAAAAAGAATATTAGCAAAATTACTAAAAATAGAAGAAATAGATTTATCAAAATTACCTGAAAATACAATACTTGTTGCAAAAGAATTATCAACATCAGATACTGCCAAAATGAACTTAAAAAATATTTCTGGAATTATTACAGAAATTGGCGGTGTTAATTCTCATATGGCTATAATTGCAAGAACTAATGAAATACCGGCAGTTGTTGGAATAAAACATATTTTTGAGAATATAAAAGAAAATGATTATATTGCATTAAATGGAGCAACAGGGGAAATATTTTTAAATCCAACACAAGAGAAAATCAAAGAATTAACAAAAAATCAAGAGAATATAAAACAAGAAAAACAAGAATTAGAAAAATATAAAAATAAAAAAGCTATAACAAAAGATGGACATAAGGTTGAACTTTTAGCAAATATTGGAGGTCCACAAGATATTCAAATTGTAATTGATAATACAGCAGAAGGTGTAGGGCTTCTAAGAAGTGAGTTTTTGTATATGGATGCAAAAGATTTTCCATCAGAAGAAGAACAATTTGAGGCATACAAAAAAATTGCGGAAAGTTTAGAAAATAAAAGACTAGTTATAAGGACATTAGATATTGGTGGAGATAAAGATTTAAAATATATGAAACTACCAAAGGAAGAAAATCCATTTTTAGGTTATAGAGCGATCAGAATTTATCTAGATAATGTTGATTTATTTAAGGTTCAGTTAAGGGCTATTTTGAGAGCAAGTAGTTATGGAAATGTTGCAATAATGCTTCCAATGATTTCGTCAATTGAAGAATTACGAAAATCAAAGGAAATTATTGAAGAAGTAAAACAAGAGTTAAAAGAAAAAAATATAAAATTTAATGAAAATATAGAAGTTGGAATTATGGTTGAAATTCCGTCATCTGCTGTAATGGCTGACGAGTTTGCAAAAGAGTGTGATTTTTTTAGTATAGGGACAAATGATTTGATTCAATATACTATTGCTGTTGAGAGAGGTAATGAGAAACTTGCAAATTTGTATTCTCATTTTAATCCTGCTGTAATTCGTTTGATTAAATCTGCTATTGATGGTGCACATAAAAATGGTATTTTATGTGGTATGTGCGGAGAAGCGGCTGGTGATGTTAGGTTTATTCCTTTGCTTGTTGGTCTTGGACTTGATGAGTTTTCTATGAATGCTAATAAGATTTTGAAGGTTAGAAAGTTAATAACTGATTTGGATTTTGAAGAGTGTAAACAACTTGCAAAGAAGGTCTTAGAATTGGAGTCAACAGAAGGTGTTAAAAGGATACTAGATATTAAGTAATGAAAAAATTTACAAATTTTGGAAATAATATTGCGATTAACATAAAAATGAGATATAATAAAGTTAGCCAAGAAAAACACAAATAAGTGGAGGTAGATATGTTAGAAATGAAAAATGACAAAACAACATGGAGGTTGGAGAACGCTAAAGAAAGTGAGGATAAGTTAATAATGCCAGATATGGTTAAAAACTTAATAGCGTATTGCGAAAAAAAATATCCAACCGTAATGGTTGTGGAGATTTCTAACTAATCTCAAAACCCTGACTCTAATTAGAGTTGGTTTTTTTGAGATTGTATCAGATATATAAATTTTTTTATTAAAAAAGTTGCGATCAACATAAAACTGTGATATAATAAAAAAAGAAACAAGCAAATAAAAACTTTCATGTATGGAGGTAAAGAGTATGAAAGAGAACACAAAAGAAACAGCAGAAAAAGAAATGAATCGGGCATTAAATGCAAGGGAAAGTGACGCTATATTTGAAGCGCTTACTGAAATATTTAAGGGAATTAATTCAACCAATGTTATTAATTATCCGGTAAAAGTAACACACTTAAAAACAAACGAAGGAAAAATAAATCTGGAAATAGAGATGCCGGAAAAATATTTTTCAGAGTGTGCACTTCTGGCGGGAAGATTCCTAATGGAAAATAATCTCGAAATGGTGAAGTATTTCCTAGAAAAGAACGAAGGGTCCATAGCTGTAATAAGAGATAGAGGGAATAAACTATCATCTGGAATTCAACTCTTTAGAGCATGTGAGCCGAGTGAAGAAGTAATAAATTTATATTTAGAAAAGGGAATTTATGATCCAGAAACCCTCCTAAAGGCGGCAAGAAAATTTAGAAATGGCGACTTATTAAAAAAACTTGCAAAAATGCAAAAGTTAACGGTCGATGAGATAATTGACCGAATCTTAACAATATGATTCATTCAAATCCCCTGACTTTGCTAAAGTCAGGGGATTTGAGGTTTTTTGTTTGAACTTGTTCAAATTTTAATTTAAAAGTAAAAAATACATATATAGAATTCATAAACTCAAAACCAAGACATATATTGTAATAATAAAATTTAAGGTGGTGAGCTTGTGAAAAATACATACACAGTAGCATTAGCAGGAAACCCAAATGTAGGAAAATCAACAATTTTCAACAGTTTAACAGGAATGCATCAACACACAGGAAACTGGACAGGAAAAACAGTAGCAAACGCAATAGGAGAAACAATAATTAATGACAAAGAATTCACATTTGTTGACATTCCAGGTACATATTCGATAATGTCAAACTCAGAAGAAGAAGAAATTGCAAGAGATTACATATGCTTTGGAAACCCAGATGCAACAGTAATTGTAGTTGATAGTACATGTTTAGAAAGAAATTTAAATTTAGTATATCAAATTATGGAAATAACAGATAACATAATTGTTTGTGTAAATTTGTTAGACGAAGCAAAAAAGAAAAAAATAAAAATTGATTTAAAAAAATTAGAAGATTTGTTAGGAGTACCTGTTGTAGGAACAATTGCAAGAGAAAAACAAACACTAGAAAATCTAAAAAATACAATATATAGAGTATGTGAAGGTGAAATAAGACCACATACAAAAACAGTTATATATGAACAAGAAATAGAAGAAAATCTTGAAAAAATAGTGGAGAAACTTGATACAGATTTATTAGTTAATGAATATTTAGAAAAAAGAAATATAGTAACAGAAATAGGAGTTAAGAAAAATAAAATATCAAAAAAATTATGCAGATGGATAGCGATAAAACTAATAGATGGAGAAGAAAAAATATTAAAATCAATACAAGAAAATTTAGAAATAGATTTAGAAGAACAAGGAATTCAGCAATCAGTAATAGAAGCAAAAGAAAATCTAGAAACAAGAGAGATTAACTCAAAAAATTTTAAAGACAAAATAGTAGCGGATATCATGAAAAAAGCAGAAGAAACATCAAAAGAAGTATGCACATTTAAAAATAAAAATTATAGAGAAAGAGACCTAAAAATAGACAAAATTTTAACATCAAAAATATTTGGAATTCCAATAATGATACTATTTTTAGGCCTAATTTTTTGGATAACCATAGTGGGAGCAAATTATCCATCAGAGTGGCTATTCAGTGTATTTAATTGGTTACAGGACAAATTAATATATTTTGCAAATTATATACATTGTCCAACATGGCTTTCAGATATGTTAATAAATGGAGTGTATAAAACATTGACTTGGATAGTTGCAGTAATGTTACCACCAATGGCTATATTCTTCCCACTATTCACAATATTAGAAGACTTGGGATATCTTCCGCGAATTGCATTTAATATGGATGGATTCTTTAAAAAGGCTTGTTGTAGTGGAAAACAAATGATAACAATGTGCATGGGATTTGGGTGTAATGCGTGTGGAGTAACAGGATGCAGAATTATAGATTCACCAAGAGAAAGACTAATTGCAATATTAACGAATAACTTTGTCCCATGTAATGGAAGATTTCCATTTTTGATAACAATTGCGACAATATTTATAGCAGGAGCATTTGCAGGTGGAAATGGATTTCTGGCATCAATATTATCAACATTTGCAGTAATTATTGTAATAATATTTGGAATATTTTTAACACTCATAACATCAAAAATATTATCAAAAACAATATTAAAAGGAATGCCATCATCAATGGTTTTAGAATTGCCACCATATAGAAAACCACAATTCGGAAAAATATTAGTTCGTTCAATATTTGATAGAACTCTATTTGTTTTAGGTAGAGCTATATCTGTTGCAGCGCCTGCAGGACTTGTGATATGGCTTATGGCAAATGTAGGAATTGATGGTCAAAGTTTGCTTTCAATTATAGCAAATTTCTTAAATCCTTTTGCAAAATTAATGGGCTTGGATGGATATATTTTAACTGCGTTTATTTTAGGAATTCCAGCAAATGAAATAGTTTTACCAATAATTTTGATGTGTTATTTGAAAGGCGGAACATTGGTAAATATAGAGGATACAATTCAAATTGGACAGATTTTAATTCAAAATGGATGGACTATGCTTACTGCTATGAATGTTATGCTCTTTACAATTTTACATTTCCCTTGTGCTACAACATTGCTTACTATAAAAAAGGAGACGGGTAGCTGGAAGTGGACAGCAATTTCTTTTGCAATTCCAACTGTTTACGGAATTGTTTTGTGTATGCTTACAAACTTAGTGTATAATGTGATATTAGTTTTGTAATAATCGTTTTATATTTGTAACTATTAAACAGAAAATGTCGAATTTTGCGATGAAAAAATGTTGCAAAGTTCGGCATTTTGTTGTATTATAAAGACACTTTAATTTTATTCAAATCAATTAATTCAAAGATTTAAAATCAAAGAAAAAATCCAAAATGAATTAAAAACAAAAATACGAAAGTAGGTGATTAAAAAATATATATAAACTTATAAATAAATATTGACAAAAATAAAAATAAATATTATAATGAAGGAGATGAAATTAATATAGAAAAATTTACATATAAAGAATACATAAAATATAAACCAATATTTGAAAAACTTTGGGAAATAATTGATGAAAATAATAATCAGAATTATTGTGCTGAATTACAAGAACCAAAAGCAAAATATGAAAGAATGAGCTCAAAAGCAAATATTCAGGAGAAAGAAATAAATCAAGAGCATGATAAAATATTTAGAACAATATTAGATA
>CAKOUU010000025.1 GCA_934120675.1 uncultured Clostridia bacterium | reverse complement strand
TATTTTGACAATTCAATTATACTACTTGAATCACTTTTTTTCTATATTTTTTGTTTCACATCAATTGTAACACTACAATTTTCATCTATAATAAAATTTTTGTTGATTAATTACTTTTTTTATGTTATTATCTATTTAATAATTTATGGAGGTATTTCTTATGAGTGAAGAAAAAAAGAAAATTGAAATAATTGATGGTGATGGTTCAAATTTAGATATTTCAAATGTATATGATCATCTAAATTCTGGAAAACCTAAATCAAGCGATGATAAACCAAAAAATATTGTAATACCAGAAGAACATAAAAAAGTTAAAAAAGATATTGAAAAAAAATAATTTTCTGTAAATCTCTTGCCAAAACCGGAAATCTATGGTAAAATAGACAATGTTATAATGAAAATAGACTAAGAGGAGGTGCAAAACACATGCCAAATATTAAATCAGCAAAAAAGAGAGTTAAAGTAATTGAAAAGAAAACTTTAAGAAATAATATGATAAAATCTGCTTATAAAACAGCTGTTAAAAAATTCGAACAAGCTATTGAAGCTGGAAACATGGAAGAAGCAAAAACATTATTCTCAGAGGCTACAAAAAAAATCGACCAAGCTTGTACAAAAGGTGTTATTGTTAAAAACACAGCAGCTAGAAAAAAATCTAGTTTATCAAAAAAATTAAATGCAGCTAATGCTTAAGCAAAAAATGAAAATTATGCATAGTTTTTGTTTTGAAACAGAAAAAGAATTTCTATATAAAATATATATAGAAATTCTTTTTTATTTCAAAACAAATATTTAAAATTTATCTTTCTTCTCCATCATCTAATAATTTGACATCTTTATTACTATCACCTAAAACCTCATTAGCACTTTTTCCAAAAAATATCTTTCCAACAACACTGTTTCTAACTTTTTCAGCAAAACCTAATGATTTTTTCAACATTTTTTGTAATTTTTCATTATTATCTCTCAACGTATTATTTTCATCATTAATTTTATTATATTTAGCATCTATACAGTCTAATAATTCTTCTTTTCTTTTTTCATAATATTCTTCAAGATTAGGATATTTTTTTACATATTCACTCATGTTTTTTTCAAAATTTGTAATAGTATATCTTACTTCTTCTTTTTTCTCTCCATCTGAAAGCTTAGACGTCAACAATTCATTTGAACACATATCCATGCTCCAACTTCCACTATCTAAACACTCAAAGTAACGATTTGCTTCTAAATCATGTTCTTCTAGTCTTCCATTTATCCTATCAATTTGATATTTTACAGGAGATTCAATATTATCAAATTTGATATTTTCCCATTTTGCTTTCATAACATCTTCTGCTTCTTTAACTTGTAATTTATCTTCAATACCATATTCATTTATAGAAATTTTTGTTGCTTTCGTTTTATATAAAGTATACCCATTTGGATCACCAACGAAATCATCCATTGAATAATGAACATCCTTTTGACTATTTTCAACTTTCTATAAAGAAAATTTATTTTTTTCCTCATCTCTTTCCATATGATATCCATCAAAGTCAATTGTTCCATCACTATTCACAAAAATATCACAGTTTACAATTTTTTCTAACCTTTCTCTTATTGCAGGCATTTCAAATATTTTTGAATCTGCACCTTTTTCAATTAGTGATTGTTTTAATTTCTCGAAATCCATATTACATATCCTCTTTCGTTATAAATTTACATTTATTATCTCAAACTTCTATCTTTTTTTCAATAGTTTTTTAAAAAAAGTATTTATTTGTATCACAATCAGTGTAAAACAAATAGTATAGAAAAAAAATGGTATTTATTTCTATTGATATTTATATTTTACAATGTTATTATTTATATAGGTGATTATTATGTTAAGTTTAATTTTTAATAGTTTAAAAAATTTAGATAAATTAACCAAACTAATTATGAATTATGGTTTAAAATTCTGTTTTTTTATTTGCATAATTTCTTTTGCAATTCTTCTTACATATAATTTTTCATTTACAGTACCTATACTTTTCACTATTGGATTTATCTTATTTAAATTAAGTTTAATCTGGGGAATTGAATTTGTTATTTGTGGATTTGTTGTTGATGGAATAAAAAAACAAATTATATAAAAGAACCAATGGGGACGTTGTTAAATTGGTTCACAACATCCCCATTGGTTCTTTTATTTATTCAATTCAGCTAAGAACATTTCATTTAACATTTTTGGATTTGCTTTTCCTTTTGTTTCCTTCATTGCTTGACCAACCAAAAATCCTAATGCTCTGTCTTTTCCTGCTTTATAATCTGCAATTGATTGTGGATTTGCTTCTAATATTTTAGAAACAACCTCTTTAATTGCACCTTCATCAGAAATTTGAATCCATCCTTTTTCCTTTATTATATCTTCTGGATCTCTTGGATTTTCAAATAATTCTGTTAAAACTTTTTTACCAATACTTGAACTAATTGTACCTTTATCAATTAAAATAACTAATTTTCCTAATTGATTTCCATCAAATGGAATAGCAATTGGTTCTGTTTCTGTTTCATTTAAAATTCTTGATATATCTGATATAATCCAGTTATTAACTGCTTTTGGATTATTACATACTTTTATTGCACTTTCAAACAAGTCTGATAAATATTTTGATGCAGTTATAATATTTGCATCTTTTTCAGATAATTCATATTCTTTTAAATATCTTTCTTTTCTAGTCTCTGGTAATTCTGGTAAAGTTTTCTTGATATTTTCAATATATTCTTCTGAAAGTTTTATTGCAACTAAGTCTGGATCTGGGAAGTATCTATAATCTTGTGCATCTTCCTTGTCTCTCATCGAAAATGTTTTTCCAGATACATCATCCCATCTTAATGTTTCTTGTTCTACTTTTCCGCCATCTTCTAGCACATCAATTTGTCTATCAATTTCATATTCGATAGCTCTTGTAATACTTCTAAATGAGTTCATATTTTTCATTTCAGTACGTGTTCCAAATGGTGTTCCTGGTTTATGAACAGATACATTGACATCTGCTCTTAATGAACCTTCTTGCATTTTACAGTCTGAAACTTCAATATATTCTAGTATTGATTTTAATTTTCTTAAATATGCTTCTACCTCTTCTGCACTTCTTAAATCTGGTTCAGAAACCATTTCTATTAAAGGAACTCCCGCTCTGTTTAAATCAACTAGACTTCCTCCTCCAAAGTCATCATGGTTTAGTTTTCCGGCATCTTCTTCTATGTGAATTCTTAATAATCTAATTTTCTTTTTACCTTCTGATGTTTCAATTTCAATATATCCATGTTCACATAGTGGTTTATCAAATTGTGATATTTGATAAGATTTTGGTAAATCTGGATAATAGTAATTTTTTCTATCATTTTTACTATCTCTTGATATTTCACAGTTTGTAGCCAAACCTGCTTTTACTGCATATTCAACAACTTTTTCGTTTAATACTGGTAGTGTTCCTGGCATTGCCATACAAACTGGACATACATGTGTATTAGGTGCTGCACCAAATTCTGTTGGACATGAGCAGAATATTTTTGTTTTTGTTGAAAGCTCTGCATGAACTTCTAGTCCTATTACAACTTCATAATCACTTCTTGACATTATTCAGCACCTCCTTTGAATTCTGGTTTATGATTTTCTCTAAATTTAATTTCTTGCTCTAATGTATATGCTGCATTTAAAATTGTTTCTTCTTGGAATCTATTTCCTATTAGTTGCATACCAATTGGCATTCCCTCTTTGTCAACGCCTACTGGTATTGATATTCCTGGAAGTCCTGCAATATTTACAGATACTGTACATATGTCTGCTAGATACATCTCTAATGGGTTATTTGACCTTGAACCAATGTCAAATGCTACTGTTGGAGATGTTGGTGTTAATATAACATCATATTTTTCAAATCCTTTGTTAAATTCATTCATAACTAATGTTCTAACTTGTTGTGCTTTTTTGTAATATGCATCATAATATCCTGATGATAACACATATGTTCCAAGGATTATTCTTCTTTTTACTTCTTCTCCAAATCCTTCACTTCTTGACTTTTTATATAATTCTTTTAAGTTACTGTATTCTGGTGTTCTATATCCATAACGAATTCCATCAAATCTACCTAAGTTTGAACTTGCTTCTGCACATGCAATTATATAATATGTTGCTAATGAATATTGAGCAATGTCTAGTGAAAATTCTTCAACTTCTGCTCCAAGTTCTTTGTATTTTTCTATTGCTTTTTGTAAAGTTTCTTTTACTTCTTCATTTATACCTTCACCAAAGAATTCTTTTGGAACTCCTATTTTTAAGCCTTTTACATCATTTTTTAATGCTTTTGTATAATCTTTTTTAGGCATTTCTGCAGATGTTGTATCTCTTTCGTCATGTCCTGCTATTAGATTCAAAAGTATTGCACTATCTCTTACATCTTTTGTAATTGGACCGATTTGATCAAGTGATGATGCAAAAGCTACTAGTCCATATCTTGAAACTAATCCATATGTTGGTTTTAGCCCTACTACTCCGCAGAAACTTGCTGGTTGTCTTATTGAACCACCTGTATCTGAGCCAAGTGCCCATGGAACTAAGTTTGCTGCAACTGCTGCTGCAGAACCACCTGAAGAACCTCCTGGTACTTTATTTAAGTTCCAAGGATTTCTTGTTTTCTTAAAATATGAATATTCTGTTGAACCACCCATAGCGAATTCATCCATATTTAGTTTTCCTAAGTCTATCATATTTTCTGCATTTAATTTTTCAACAACTGTTGCATCATATGGTGAAACAAAGTTTTCTAACATTTTAGAACTACATGTTGTTTTTACACCTTTTGTACACATATTGTCTTTTATTCCTATTGGAATTCCTGCAAAATCTCCGCTAATTTCTCCATTATCTATTTTTTCTTGTATATCTTTTGCTTGCTCTAATGCTTCATCTGTTAGTGTTGTAACAAATGCTTGTACATCTTTTTCTTTGTCATTTACTCTGTCTACATATGCTTTTGTTATTTCTGTCACTGTAAGTTCTTTATTTTTTAATTTTTCTTGCAATTCATGTACTGTTAATTCTGTTATATCCATCACATTTTCTCCCTTCACTCTTATTATCTCTTATTATTTGAAATGTCATTTTGGGAACGATTCTTTTTAGGACATCTGTCCCAAAATGGACATTTCTTTTTCAAAATCCTTCCAAGAATAAACTCTTTTCCAATTTTTTTCTTCCAAATTTTTATTTATTCTAGAATCCATCATATATGTTTTTATACCAAGTCCTGCGATTTGTTCACAAGTTTTATAACCATCATCTATGAATACATCTATTTTACATTCTTCTGATATTTTTCTTTTATCTTTATGACCAATATAAAGTTTTTCATAATTTATCTTATTCCTTTTTAACCATTCTTTTGTTATTTTAGCTATAATTCCACTTTCCCTATCCCATCTAGCTGTAATAATTATTATATTATTTTTTACAGATAAATTATTTATTACTTCAACTGCATCTCCTTTTGGTTTAACATTTTCCATTATTTTTTCATAATATAAATCCCAAAACTCTTCATTTTCTTCATCTGTCCAATTATATAAATGTTTTGCCCACATTGGATCAAAGATTTCTATATTTTGAAGTTCAAATTTTCTTTTCAATATATTTTCTGTATATTCTTTTGCATAAATATCAGTTTCTTCACTAGTTTTTGTAATTGTATCATCTATATCTATTCCTATATTCATATGTTCTCCTTAAAATTCCATTCACATTTAGTTTATAACTTTTGGTATCTTAAACATATGTTGTTCCTCTGATGGTGCATTTTGTAATAATGCTTCATTATCTTTGAATACCTTAATCTCATCTTTTCTAAAAACATTTTTCTTTTCATTTGCACCAACTGTAACATCAAGTCCATCAACAGGTGCATTGTTTACTACTTCTGCAAAATCTAATATGTCTTGTAAATTAAGTGCATATTTTTCAATTTCTTCTTCTTTTATTTCTAAGTCTGCTAATTTTGCTATGTGTAAAATTTCTTCTTTACTAACTTTCACCTTAATCTCTCCTCCTTAAAAATCTACTTTATTATATACTCAAATGCGTAAAATTACAATAATAAAATGCTCTATTTTTTTATAATTTCAATGTGTACATCTCTTAATTGGTCCCTTCTAACATTTCCGGGAGCCCCCATCATCAAATCTTGAGCCTTGCTATTTAATGGAAATGCAATAACTTCTCTAATAGTATCTGAATTTGATAAAAGCATCAACATTCTATCAATACCAGGTGCAATTCCTGCATGAGGTGGAGCACCAAATTGGAATGCAGTATATAAAGCACCAAATTTTGT
This sequence comes from uncultured Clostridia bacterium, assembly GCA_934120675.1. Taxonomy (GTDB): domain Bacteria; phylum Bacillota; class Clostridia; order TANB77; family CAG-508; genus CAG-269. The sequence goes on along the minus strand of CAKOUU010000025.1, from coordinate 10,664 downwards.
TTTAACTTCTTCCTCTGTGTAACCAGCCATTTCAAACGCCTTCAACATTATTTGAATATCATGGTTTCTAACTGCTCCAGAAGAAAGTTCAATTCCATTACAAACTATATCATATTGATATGCAAGTATTTCTAATGGATTTTGATTTTCTAATGCATCCAAACCACCTTGTGGCATTGAAAATGGATTATGGCTAAATGCCAATTTATCATGGTCATCTAACTCAAACATTGGGAAATCAATTATCCAACAAAATTGGAATACATCTTCATCTATTAAATTTAATCTATTTCCTAATTCAGTTCTAATTTGTCCTGCAAGTTCTGTAGCTCTCTTCTCATTATCAGCAATAAAGAATATTGTATCATTTTGTTTTAAATCTGCTAATTCTATTAAAGTTTTCTTTAAGTCATCTGGTATAAATTTATCAATTGGACCTTTGAAACTCATATCTTCTTGAACCTCTAAATATCCAAGTCCTTGCATACCAATTGACATAGCATATGCTAACATCTTTTCATGGAATCCTTTTGACATATGACCTTCAACTTTTATAGCTCTTACAGTTCTATCAATAAATGGCTTAAATGTACATTTTTTGAAAAAATCTGATAAATCTATAATGTATAATGGGTTTCTTAAATCTGGCTTATCTGAACCATATTTAAGCATTGCATCCTTGTATGTTATTCTTGGGAATGGATATTCTGCAATTTTCTTATCAGAGAATTTTTTAAATGTGTTATACATTACTGGTTCCATTACTTTGAAAACATCTTCTTGTGTTGCAAAGCTCATTTCCATATCTAATTGATAAAATTCGCCTGGAGCTCTATCTGCTCTAGCATCTTCATCTCTAAAACAAGGTGCAATTTGAAAATATTTATCAATTCCAGAAACCATTAACAATTGTTTAAATTGTTGAGGTGCTTGTGGCAATGCATAGAATTTTCCTGGATGTAATCTACTTGGTACTAAATAATCCCTTGCTCCCTCTGGTGAAGAACTTGTAAGTATTGGTGTTTGAACCTCCAAAAAGCCCTGTTCTTGCATTTGATTTCTTAAAAATTGTAAAACCTGTGCACGAAGTTTCAAATTATTTTGTAATCTTTCATTTCTTAAATCCAAATATCTATATTGTAATCTTAAATCTTCTCTTATTTCTTGGTTTGTGTTAATTTCAAAAGGAATATTTTTAGTTCTTTTTCCTAAAACTTTAATATCCTCAATTTTAATTTCAACAAGACCTGTTTTTAATTTTGGATTTACAGTCTCTTCATCCCTCTTTTTTACAGTTCCATAAACTGTAACAGTTGATTCAATTGGAATATGTGATGCAAAATCAACATCTTTTGCCTCTCCTGATGTTACAACTTGTGTAATTCCATACATATCTCTAATATCTAAAAATACTAACCCACCTAAGTCACGGATAGTTTGCACCCATCCAGCAATTCTAACTTTTTTTCCTACGTCTTCTAGACTGATTTCGTTACAAGTATGTGTTTTGTACTCATTCATCTTTAATACCTCCTATTATTTCCTTTTGTCAAAATTCGACCAATGGGGACGTTGTTAAATTGGTTGAAAAATTCTAAATCTTTATATTGTTAACTAATTTTCAACCAATTTAACAACGTCCCCATTGGTCGAATTTTTGCAATAAGACATCAAAAAACGTCCACTGCAAAATGCAGGGACGAAATAATTCCGCGGTACCACCCAGCTTGAAAGTATTTGCTTTGCAAATATTTTCCACTTTATAAAAATTGCTCCAATGTGTTTCACAATTTAGGTTGACCTTAAAGGGCTTTCAGCCGGTGACCCTTTTTCTCTTTTAGTGACTTCTAATTGCTTTGTATTGTTCTAACGCAATGTATTTTTATTATTATGTTTATTATTTTAGCACCTTATTCATAAATTTGTCAATAAAATTTTAAAAATTTTTGCAAACCTCACCATCTTTTAATTCCAAAATTCTATCAACATTTTGAATAGTAGATAATCTATGAGCTATGATTATAACGGTGCTACTCTTAGAAATCTTATCAATAATACTCTGTATCATTTTTTCGGTTCTCAGGTCAATATTAGAAGTGGGCTCATCAAAAATATAAATATTAGCCTTATGAACTATAGCTCTAATAAAAGCAATAACCTGTAATTCACCTTTTGACAACCTATTAACATCAACAACTTCATCTAACCCATTATCTAATCTATTCAATAACGGAATAGCACCGATTTGTTCCATAACATCTAAAATTTGTTCATCAGAGATATCATTTCTTTCTAATAAAATATTTTTTCTTACAGTATCTTTAAAAATATATGAATCTTGTGAAATATATGTAATATTTTTTCTAATAGATTCTATTGAAAGTTCATTTAAATCATATCCATCTATAGTGACTTTTCCTTTTGTAATAGGATATAATCTCATAAGAATTTTAGTAATAGTTGTTTTACCAACACCGCGTTTTACCAACAATTGCAGTCTTTTCACCTGCATTAATTTTAAATGAAATATTTCTCAAAATAGTTTGTTTATCATATGCAAACGAAACATCATCAAATTGAATATTGCCTTTTAAATTTTCAACATTTAAGCCCTTATTTATATCTTCTTTTTCCTTTATTGATAAAATAGTATCTATTCTCTCTAATGAAACTTGTGATGTTTGAATATCTTCTATTTGATTAAACAATTCTTTTAATGGTGAAAAACATTGTCTAATATAATATAAAAATATATACACAGTTCCTAATGATATTCCACTTTCAATGTTTAACACATAATATAAAACGGCATATATCGCAGTAGCCTCTAATAGTACACTTACCGGCCATGGAAATGAGTCTACCCAAATATATTTATTTCTTATTTTCAGTTCTTCACTAAGTAATCTATTTACTTTGTTAATATTTTTATTTTCTAAGTTAAAAAATTTTGTTAGCTTACTCTTATTATATGTTTCTGAATATTCTTTGCTTTGTACGTCTCTCTTTTTAACAGTTTCTTTATGAAGTCTTTTCAAATTTTTTATTAAGCAAAGCTCAATTATACCAAATCCTATTATTATTGCTGTTCCTATAAGTGCTAATTTTACATTTATTGCAAACATTGCAACAAGCATAAAAATAATATGCATTATATCATTTACTATAACAGGTATGTCCTCTGAAAATAATGTTTTTACATTTTCTGCATCAACCGTCAATCTAGTATAAATATCAGATGATGGAAATTTTTCAAAATCTTCCATTTTTAATGATAAAACTTTATTAAAAATTTTGCTTCTTAATTCGCTTAACATTTTATTAGATAGTAAATTTGTTTTTCTATTTCTTACTACCTCAACTAAAATCATTGAAATTCTCGTTAAAACATATAATGCTAAGATTATTAAAAATGATTTACCGAATAGTATTTGCAGTAATTTTGTCAATTATTAATTTTAAAAAATATGGTGCTAGTACATTTAAAATATTTACTAAAATCAATAAAATTGATATTACAATTATTGTTACTCTATTTTTCTTTACTATACTAATCAACTAGCTCACCTGCCATTTCATATTGGTACATTTCTTGATAAATATTATTTCTAGCTAGTAATTCTTCATGTGTTCCATTATCTACAAATTGACCATCTATCATTAAATAAATTTTGTCCATATCTTTTACATCTGTTACTTTGTTTGCAATATTAATTATCGTTTTTTCTTTCATATTCATAATATTGTTTAATATTTCTTTTTCTGTATTGTTATCTAATGCTGAGAAAATATTATCTAATATAATAAAATCTTTGTCAGTAATCATATTCCTTGCAATTGCGACTCTTTGCTTTTGTCCTCCTGATAATTTATGCCCATTTTCCCCTACTACTTCTTCAAATTCATTTTCCATTTTAAAAATATCTTCCAATATACATGAATCATTTGTAGCATCTATAATCTTTTTACCATCATATTTTTTCTCTAATGTGATATTATTTTTTACCGTATCATCTAAAAGAATTACCTTTTGTAAAATATAGCTAATCTTGTCAAATATACTATATTTATTTATTTTGGTAATATCTATATCATTAATAAATACTTTATTTTCTTCTATTTCATAAAGTCCAGATATAATATTCATAAGTGTAGTTTTTCCGCTTCCAAAAAGTCCTATAATTCCTATTTTTTCATTTTTATTTATCTCAAAATTGATATCTTTTAATACATATTTATTGCTACTAGGATATTTGTAACTTAAATCTTTTACTTCTATAGAGTTAATTTCTTCGATTACATTTTTATTTTTGGTATTATATATATCCAGATTCATAATCTGGTCAATTCTATCAACAGCTTGTTTAAAATATACAATAGAATTTGTAACTTCATTTACTCTATTACTAATGCTTCCAAACATTTTACCTATAAAAGCTATAAAAACGGTTAAGTCTCCAACCGTCATTTGTCCACTTCTTATACTAATAACTCCATATATTACAGTCAAAATATATGATAACCCTTCTGCTATGTTTGTTGTATTATTTATTAAATTATCTATTTTTCCAACATTATAATCTTTTTGTTGCATTATTTTATTTTCTTTTTCAAATATATCTTTTTGTTCTTTTTGATTATTATATAATTTTATTAATGTAAAATTACTTGTATTTTGTTCAATTACATTTGACATATTTACATATTCTTTTCTTGCCTCTTCTACTAGTTCTTTTTTCTTTTGATATAAATTTGCTACAATAATCAATGCTACAACTAAAATTGATACCAACATCAATGATAAATTTATGTTTAACCCTTTACTTGATAAAACAATTACCAAAATTGGTGTCATAACTATATTTAGACTATTTTGAAAAAATCCACCTAAAAACTTTCTTATCATAGGTATCTCTTTAGTCAAGTATGCTAAAAATTTTCCCTTTTCAATATTCTCATAATAATCTTCTTTTACATATTGCAATTTCTTATAAATTTCTTTTCTTAATTTTGTATCAGATGCTCTAGCAACTGTAAAATAGAACCATCTTTTTATAGTGTTTGGTATTATTATAATTGCAGACCAAAATAAAAGTATATATATTTCTTGCATTATTTGTTCTTTAAATACATTGGTTTGCAATATCATATCTAATATTTTTCCAGATATTTGTGCAATAACAAGCATCATATATAATGTTATTGTGTGAAATACCATTCCTAATATATATAGTGGTATTGTTCTTTTTAATTCATCAGTTATCAATTTGCTATGTTTTCTTTTCATCTTTTGTCTCCTTGTATATACTTTCTCTTATATTATATTTAAAATTATTTCACAATAATAATATACATTTTTAAGACTATAGTCAAGTCTTTATTGCCAAAAAAAGAAGACTATCTCTAGCCTTCTTTTATATGAATTCATATATTTATATTCACAAATTATTTATTATTTACTAAATCTTTTAATGCTTTACCAGCTTTGAATACTGGAGCTTTTGAAGCAGGTATTTTGATTTCTTCTTTAGTTTGAGGATTTCTACCTTTTCTAGCAGCTCTTTTTCTAACTTCGAAAGAACCAAATCCAACTAATTGAACTTTATCTCCTTCTACTAATGCATCTGTAACTGTTTCTACGAATGCGTTAACTGTTGCTTCAGCTACTTTTTTTGTGTCTCCTGTTTTTGCAGCTATTGCTGCGATTAATTCAGCTTTGTTCATTTAAATTACCTCCTATAAGATTGAATATTTATGTACTTTTATCGCCTGAACTAAGCAATAACTGTACCTACTAATAACTCTATTCGCCAACTTTCGATAAAATCCTTCTTTTTTTCTAATAAATTTTAATTTTTTCTAGAATTTTAACTATTTTATCACCTGCCGGCATCATTTTAAACTCATCTTTTGTAAAAACTTTTAAAACAACAATTGCTAATGCATATATTACAACCGCAACCATTATCGCTATTATTGTAGCCAATCTCTCAATTATTATTCCTTTTAAAGCTAAATATGTAAAATATGAGCAAATTCCCATAATTACAGTTGCAACAACTGGTTTAACAACAAATTTTGAAAATGTTAAATTTAATTTTATATTTTTTCTAAGCATTGTAAATGCTATACAAAATGCGACTAAATGACAAGCAACTGACCCCCAAGCCGCACCATAAACTCCAATGCTTGGTATTTTTATTAATGTAATATTAAAAATAAATTTAACAAATACACCTGTTGCCAAAGAAATTGTTGGAATCATCAATTTTCCATATCCTTGTAACGCTCCATTTATAGTTTGGTCCAAAATTGTAAAAATTATTGTCAATGCACTAATTTGTAGTATTAAAGCTCCATCATTTGCATTTGGGAACAACAAATTCAAAATTGGTTGTGCAAAAATAAACATTCCAACTGTACAAGGCAAACCTATCAACATTGAAACCAACAATGAAAATGATGTTTTCTCTGTTATTGTTTTATTATCATTTCTAGCCTTAGCAGCTGATATTGCTGGAACTAATGCTGTCGCAAATGCCACATTTATTGCCAATGGCAAACTTGTTAATGTATCAACTTTTCCACCTAGAATTCCATATAATGCTGTTGCTTGGTCTTCTGGCATAAATGCCCTCAAATTTCTTACAACTGTAAATGAATCAACATTTTTATTTATTGAAGACATTATAGCTGTTAATGTTATTGGAATTGACACCAATAAAATTCTTTTGATTATTGTTGATACCCTTTCATATTTATAATTTACTGTATTTTTAATTTCTGTTGCAACTTCTTTTCTTTCTGACCTATAATATAAAAACAAATAACTAAATCCTAAAAATGTTGCAAGTGTTGTTGCTAAGTTTGCACCTGCGGCCATCCACTCTGTTGAAACATTTGACAATATTGCAACAACTTCAACAACTATAATTGTAAGCAATGTTTTAAAAACTTGCTCTAATGTTTGAGATTTTGCACCTACACTAATTTTTTGTCTACCATTAAAATATCCCCTCATGACTGATGCTACTGTAACAAAGAATATTGCTGGTGATAATGCAACCAATGTCATTTCTGCATCAGGAATTTGTAACCATTGATTTGCTATTACATTTGCACCAAAGAACAACAATAAACTACCAACCAATCCTATTACTGCAAATGTTGCAAATGCTATTTTAAAAATTCTATGTGCTCCTTTGTTATCTCCCACTGCAACTCTTTCTGATACCAATTTTGATATTGCACTTGGAACTCCTATCGAAGATATTGTAAGCAATAGTGCATATATTTGGTATCCACTCGCACATATTCCATTTCCTTTATCTCCAAAACCTTGTCTATTTGTTAGATATAATGTATATACTAAACCTAAAATTTTTATAAGAACTTGTGAAAACATCAGTGTAATAACGCCTTGCATAAATCCTTCTTTTTTAGTTTTATTATTTATTTCTCGTTTTTTACTACCTATATTTATCATCTTACCTCCTACAACTTTTCTATTATAATTATTATTTGATTACACTTTTTAATATGCTATTTTGTAAATTATATATATTATTTTTTGAACCAATGGGGACGTTCTTAAATTGGTTGAAAATACTAAAAACTTTAATATTTTATATTATTATTTAAATTTCAACCAATTTAAGAACGTCCCCATTGGTTCAAAATCTAAAAGTATTTATCTACATTATAATTATAATTAAAAATTTTATCAATACTTTTCACAAATTTCCTTATTCTAATTGACATAAAAATGTAAAAATGATAAAATCACATTACAATGTAGCAGGTTAACATTGAATAGAATAATTTAATGTAGGAGGTATAATTATGGCAAAAATGAAAAGTAAAAATGTACGGAGAATTGAAAGCGTAGAGAAAGTAGATTCCAAAAAGGCTGTGGATACTCAAAAGAGTGCAAAACCAAAATCAAAATCAAAAAAGGTAACATCATTCGGATCAGGAGAAGGAGAAACTCAGGCATCTGGAAAAGATTATCAAAGAAGAAAGAAGATTCCAGAAATACAGAATGTAGAAAAAACTGTATTGCAAAGTATTATCGGTCAGGATAAGCAAGTAAGACAGCTTATCACAGCCATATACAGAGCAATTAATTTTAAATCAATTAAATCCAATGTTCTGATTATCGGAAATAGTGGTACTGGAAAAACCGAAACAATAAAACAAGTCGCAAAAAGGCTTCATATTCCGTATACCATTGAAGATGCTACTAAATATACTCAAGAAGGATATTATGGAGCAGATGTTAATGACATGATTTATAATCTGCTTGAAAATGCAGAAATGGACATGGAAAGAGCACAAAATGGTATTATAATTATTGATGAAATTGATAAAAAAGCAGGGCATGAAGAACATGATGTTTCTGGTACGGAGGTTCTTAAGAGTTTACTCAAGATTATTGAGGGAACAAGAATAAAAATTCCATCTCCAGAAGATCCCTTTGATGAAGAAATTGTTGACTTTGATACTAAAAATATAATTATAATATTTTTAGGAGCTTTCTCAGGATTAGAAAAAATTAGAGACAAACGATTGAATACTAATCCGTTAGGCTTTGTTGGAAATAATCAGGAGAAAAAAGAAAACGGAAGATTTCTGAAGCAAGACCTAGTTGAATATGGTCTGCCAGAGGAATTTGTAGGTAGAATTGACACAATAATAGAAATGAACAAGCTTACTAAGCAGGATTTAGCATTGATATTAAGAAAGTCAAAGTTATCTATTTTCAGAAGGTATCAGGCTGAATTAAGAGAAAAAGGAATTACTTTGTCCTATAGTGGCAAACTCTTTGATTGCATTGCAGAAGAATCTCTTGCACTTGATACAGGAGCAAGAGAGCTGAGTAATACTGTAAATTATATCTTTGAAAATATTATGTATGATATTCTTGCTAATCCTAGAAAGTACAGTAAATGTACTTTGGACCTAGATATTGTACACGATAATTCTAAGTACGAGTTATCTTAAAGAAACAAAGTCGTTTTATAGAAATTTTCTATAAAACGACTTTAGTTTTTTATATATTTTTATTAATAAAAAATATTCAATTCATTTTTATGTTACATTTTTTACAAATTTTTTAAAAATCATTGACAAACCAGCTTTTTTGTAATAAAATATTTAAGCATTATGTAGAATATGATTTAAATTAGAACTTCTCCCCGGTAGTTATAATTTAAATGTCATATATAAAAATAAAAAATAAAAATAATAGGGAGGGTAATTATTACCATGAATAATACAACATATAGCCCAAAAAAGGCTGAAATAGAAAGCAAATGGTACATAATTGATGCAGCAAACAAACCATTAGGTAGAGTTGCAACAGAAGCTGCTAAATTATTAAGAGGAAAACACAAACCAACATTTACACCTAATATCGATACAGGTGATCACGTTATAGTATTAAATGCTAAAGACGTTATTTTAACAGGAAACAAAATGGATCAAAAAATTTATAGACACCACTCAGGATACATTGGTGGAATGAAAGAAACTCCAGCAAGAGTAATGTTAGAAAAAAATCCAGAAAAAGCTATGACATTAGCTATTAAAGGAATGTTACCACACAACTCTTTAGGAAGAGCTCAACTTAAAAAATTAAGAGTTTATGCAGGAGCAGAACATGAAAATCAAGCACAAAAACCAGAAGTATGGGAGGTAAAATAATATGGCTAAATCAGAAAAAATAGTTTACGCTGGAACAGGAAGAAGAAAATCTTCAATTGCCAGAGTTAGATTAGTTGAAGGATCTGGAAAAATTACTATTAATGGTAAAGATATTGATGAATTTTTCGGATTAGAAACTTTAAAAGTTATAGTAAGACAACCACTTACAGTTACAAACACAACTGATAAATATGATGTTATTTGTTCAGTTCAAGGTGGAGGATTCACAGGTCAAGCTGGAGCTATCAGACATGGTATTGCTAGAGCATTAAATGCCGCTAATATCGAATATAGACCTGCTTTAAAATCAAACGGATTCTTAACAAGAGATCCTCGTATGAAAGAAAGAAAAAAATACGGTCTTAAAAAAGCAAGAAAAGCTCCACAATTCTCAAAGAGATAATATGCTTTTGTGCAAAGAATATCAAACCTCAGAAGTTTCAAGGCTTCCGAGGTTTTTTGTTATTGTTCGGTAATTTTTACTACCAAACGTCTGCAAGCATTGAAATATCAATGCTTGTATTTTTATATTTGTTCGCCATTTAAATTTGTAATATACAGGTAATATGCTAGTAATATACAAATTTATTTTCTATAGTCATTAATTTATCTAAAACGCACAAAAACTAACTATGCCTCATTATTATTTTTGGCATAATTAGCTTTGTATTTTTTAATACAACAAATTGTTATTTAAATAGATTGTAAGTTGTAGTTAACCTATTAATTTTATTGTTCTTTTTTCTATATGTTCCTTTATAGCTCCTGCAATAATTTTGTGTCCTTTTTCATTTGGGTGTATTCCATCATCACATAGTAGATTTGAATAATTTTTATTTCTCCTCGTATAATATTACAATTTGTTCTAATGTTTTTAAATCATCTTTATTTGGATGTGATAATGCTTTATCAAAGTTAGCAATTAATTTATCAATGTTAAGTGAAATATTATTTTGTTC
>CAKOUU010000024.1 GCA_934120675.1 uncultured Clostridia bacterium | reverse complement strand
TTGAGGCTCTGCTTGTAATATAGCCTTTTAGGCGTTATGAGTAAAAAGCCCCCGGCTAAGCCGGGGGATAATTACTATTATAAAAAAGTTGAAAAATGTCGTAGAACATGCTAAAATATAGGTAGATATTGTAAAATAGCAAAATAAACTAAAGTTTATGACGCAAAGCCAAAGGTCTAAAAGTATATATGCTTATGATGGCTAGGTTGCACAAATGAAAAGAGGGAATTTATATGAAAATGAAAAAAATATTTAAAATTATTGGAATTATAATATTATCATTATTATTAATTACATTAATTTATTTTACAATTTTACACTTTAATGGAATTTTAAAGAAAGACAATACAATGACAAGAGAGGAAGTTATTACATTATTAAAAAAAGGAGAAGAATGTTCAAATTATTATTATTCTTCTGAAGAATATATATTGTTTAAAAAAGTAAATGAAATTAAAACAGAATATTATATAAAAGATGGTGTTATAAAATGTGTAAGCAATGGTAATATTTTAAGATGGGAAAATTATAATACAGATGAAGTAATTAGTATAATGGGAAAAAATGCAGGTGTTTCATCTTTAAAAAGTTATTATAATTATGGTGATGAAACAGTTTTATATAATCAAAAAGGTTTTGACTATTCAATAATTGCTGATGAAAAAACTTTTAATACTAATTTTGAATATTTAGGTGAAAAGCAGTATAATGGAAGAATGACTATACTTGTTCAAGTATGGAATAAAGATAATACTAAAGTAAATCCAACAATCTTTTATATTGATAAGGATACAGGCTTAATAATGAAAAGAATTGATTATAGTGCTATGGGATTAATAAAATTAGATTGCAATAGAAATGTAAAATTAGATGTAGTAACAGATAAAGATGTAGAAAGACCAAATCTAGATAATTATGAAATATTAAATAGTGAAAAATAAAGAAATGTTATATTGTATAATTTAAGAGAATAATAAAATTTTTAGCAAGTGATTATTGATAACCACTTGCTTTTATAATACATAGGAAAATTATTTTAGTTATGAGGTGAATATTATAATTCAATTTTAGGCTGATACCTCTCAAGCCACATACTGACCTGGCAGAGATAAGCCATCAATTGTGGCCCAGTCCTTTGGTGTCAGAAAACAACACGAATAGCTAACTGCTGATACTGTAAGAAAAGAAAAAAATACACAATCTGTAAAAATGAACTTTTTTTATAAAAATAACGAAAAAATAATATAAAACATGTGATTACTGAAATAAAGTGTTAGTTAATAGCACTTTATTATGATAATATAAAATAAAATTATACTTGACGGTTAATGCTACATGATATATAATACAAATATATTTATTAGTAAATATATACATAAGTGGGAATGGAGTGGTATTATGGAAAACGCTGTTGAGAAAAATAATACAAATGATAAAATTGAATTGGTGAAAAATTCATCAGATAATATTAGAAATTTAATTTATACGATTAGAGGAAGACAAGTAATGCTAGATAGTGATGTTGCGATGCTATATCAATATACTACAAAAAGAATAAATGAAACAGTTAGAAGAAATATTAATAGATTTCCAGAAAAATTTTGTTTTCAATTGACAGAAAATGAAATTGATAACTTGAGGTCGCAAATTGCGACCGCCTCAAAAGTATTTGAAAATAAATTTAGAAATAAAAAATTTTTACCTTATGCATTTACAGAGCAAGGAATAGCAATGCTTTCAGGTTTATTAAAAAATGAAATAGCAGTTAAAGTAAGCATAAATATAATGGACGCATTTGTGGAAATGCGAAAATTCATATTATCAAATGGACAAGTTTTTGACAGGCTAACAAATATAGAATATAAATTATTAGAACAAAGTAAAACACTAACAAAACATGAAGAAAAATTTGAAAAAGTATTTGATGAATTACAAAAAAATGAAAAAGAAGAATTTAAACAAAAAATATTTTTTGATGGGCAGATATATGATGCTTATAGTTTGATAATTGGTATTATAAAAAGAGCGAAAAACAAAATTTTAATTATAGACAATTATATAGATGACAGTATTTTAGAAATGCTACAAAAGAAAAACAAAAATGTTGAAGTTATAATTTTAACAATACAAAATAACAAATTAACCAAATTGGATATTCAAAAATTTAATAAACAATATCCTATATTAAAAATTGCATATACAAATAAGTTTCATGATAGATTTATAGTAATTGATAACAAAGGGTTATATCATTGTGGAGCATCACTTAAAGATTTAGGAAAGAAATGTTTTGCAATTTCTAAAATAGAAGATATTGAATACATAGAAAAGATAAGTTGTGTAGAAGAAGTCAAAACACAATAAAATAATATAAAACATGTAATTACTGAAATAAAATGTTAGTTAATGGCACTTTATTTTTTGCATATTTATTGTAATAATTTGGTATTTATGATAATATAAAATAAAATTAAGAGGCATACAAGAAAATGTACAATCTTTAAATTATGTATGTGAAGCTATTTATGATTTTTATATGGTTCACATTATATTTATCATCATAGTTGGTTTATGGTATTAGAAGATTTAATATTATTAATTACTGGAATAATAGCTGTATATAAAAATGATATAAAGAAAATACATAATAATAAAAGTTATAAAGAAAGGTAGGAAAGAATATGAATACTTTTGTTAATTATGCACATAGAGGAGCATCAGCATATGCACCAGAAAATACAATGGCAGCTTTTAAAAAAGCATTTCAAATAGGAACAAACGGAATAGAACTAGATTTACAAAAGACTAAAGATGAAAAAATAGTTATATTTCATGACGATAAAATAGATGAGAAGTCAAATGGAACAGGAAAAATATCGGACTATACATATAAAGAACTATTAGAATTTGATTTTGGAAGTTGGTTTAGTGAAGAATTTGAAAATGAAAAGATAGTTCTATTTGAAGATTTTATGAAAGAAGTATCAAGCAAAGATTTAATTTTAGCAATAGAATTAAAAGAAGAAGGGATAGAAAAAGAAACCTTAGAAATTATAAAAAAATATTATAATAAAGCCAATGTTTTTATTACTTCATTCAAATATAATGCATTATTAAATGTTAGAAAATTAGACAAGACTATAAAAATAGGATGGCTTATTAAAGAAGATATAAATCAAAAAAATATATTAGAGTTTATGAAAATTTCTGGAAATCAAATATGTCCACCAGCTGACTTAGTTTCAGAAAATGGAATTAAATTAGCAAGAAAAAATAATCTGGGTGTTAGATTATGGGGAGTTTCTAATGAAAATATAATGTTAAAAGTATATAATTTAGATATAGATGGAATGACTGTAAATTTTCCAGATAAATTAAATGAATTAATAATGAACAATTAAAAATACAGGAATTAATATACGAACATCCAACCGCAATGTTAGATCAATGTGAAATAAAATTTGAATAGCATTTTTAATATAAAATAAAAATGAACCCTCCTTCATGGAGATATTATAAGTACAAATGTTATGAAAGATAAAAATAATAAATTATGGATTATAGATTTTGCAGTTTCTAATTATATTCCTAGAATTATTGACTTAGCAGTAAGTTCTTGTAATTTATGTTTAGATGCAGAAAACAAAGAAAACACAAAGAAAAAAGTAAAAATGATTTTAGAAGAATATCAAAAATATAATAAATTAACAGATTATGAATTAGAACAATTTCCATTATTTTTTGATATTGCAAATGCAATGGGAATTTTGCAAATTAGTCATTTGAATACCCTAGGAGAATTATCTGAAGAAGATAAATTTTGGTATGATGAAAGTGAAAAAGGGTTAGAATTTAGCAATGAAGAATTTTGGAAAGATATTTATGTAAAAAATGATGCGAAAGACAATTTATAAATTATGAGGTGAAATAATGAAAATATTAATAGCAGGATTTAAAGGAGATGATAACTCCGCAAAAATATTATTAGACCATATAAAAAAAATATGTAATGAAGATATTTTATATTTGGAAAATGATTTTGAAATAAGTAGTAAACAAATAGAAGAAAAATTATTAGAAAATTATGATAATGTTTTGATTTTTGGTCAAAAACCAAATACTACCAATATTTACTTTGAAAATAATGCTATATTAGAAGGAAAAAAATTAGTAACAGATTACTATTATGGTGCTTTAAAAGAAAATTTAGAACAATATGCTTACCAAGTAATGAATTCGTATGATGCTGGAAAATATTTATGTAACAATGTATTTTTTAGAGCATTAAATTTTAAACAAGAAAATAATTTAAAATCAAAAATTGCTTTTATACATATTCCAACTATTGATAATATTGAAGATATGAATCGTTTATCAAGTTCTATAAAAGATTATATTGAAACTTTATGTGAGGAGAAAAAATAATTCTCAAATGTATAACGAGTTTTTATCATTAAAATAGTAAAATTGTATACGATGTAAAAATAGAGATTCTTCACAGAACCTCTATTTTTACTTAAATTTCAATTTTAGGCTGATACTTCTCAAGCCACATATTAACCTGGCATAGATAAGCCATCAATTGTGGTCCGGTCATAAGTTGCCCAAACCAAGGGCGAGAAAAAGCAGAACCATCAGTATTCAAAATCTCTAAAATATAATCTCGATTAAGAAGGTTGTTAATAGGAGCATTTTTATCCTTCATAATATCAGCAAGCATGCCCTTAACTTTAGCCAAATAAGTAGGATTATGAGTCTTAGGATAAGGAGATTTTTTTCTATCAACAATTTCATCAGGCAAGAAATCTTTGCAGATATATCTAAGCATACCTTTTTCACGACCATTCAAAGCCTTTATTTCCCAAGGGATATTCCAAACATATTGAGCCAAACGATAATCACAAAATGGAACACGAAGTTCGAAACCATTATACATAGCCATTCTATCAGAACGGTCCAAAAGAGTTTGCATAAACCAATTCAACGTAAGGTGTGAAATCTTTCTTTTTTCAGCTGTTTCAGGAGAATCTGAATCTAAAATTTCAACTTCAGACAAACTTTCATTATATCTATAATCAATATAACTTTTTAAATTAACCTTTTGACCAATAGATGGATTCAAAAGTCTTTGCCTTTCGTCAATTGCAATAGACCAAGGAAAAGTTCCACTATTTAAAGCATCTTCACGAAAGAACCATGGATATCCGCCAAAAATCTCATCGGCACATTCACCAGTAAGAGAAACAGTCATTTCCTTTTTAACATTTTTACAGAATAGCAACAAAGAAGAATCAATATCAGCCATACCAGGCATATCACGAGCAATCATAGCATCTTCTAAGTATTCTGCAAGTTCAGGTGTATCAATAACAATTTGATGGTGATTTGTGTGTAAATTTCTATTCATCAAATTAATATAATAATTATCTGAATTTGGCTGAAAATCGCTTTTAACAAAATTTTTATCATTATCCACATAATCGATAGAGTAAGTATCTAAAGGTGGTAATCCATTATCCTTACAATAATCAGAAGCAAATTTTGTAATAATACTTGAGTCTAGACCACCAGAAAGAAATGTACACAAAGGAACATCAGAAACAAGTTGTCTAGTAATAGCATCATTCAACAAAAACTTAACCTTTTGACAAGTAGTTCCAAAACTATCTGTATGTTTTTCAGATTTTAATTTCCAATAGCGTTCAATGTGCAAACCATAACTATTAAAAGTAGCACAATGAGCAGGTTTTAGCTCATAAATATCCTTAAAAACTGTAGTCCCAGGGGTATGAGCTGGACCAATTCCAAATAATTCGCCAATGCCTTGATTATCTAGTACTTTTTCAATTCCTGGATACTCGAATAAAGCCTTAATTTCAGAGCCAAAAATCAGACTACCATTTTTCATTGTATAAAATAGTGGCTTTACTCCAAAATGGTCACGAGCCATAAAAAGTTCTTTTTTTCTACTATTCCAAATAGTAAAAGCAAAAATTCCATTGAGATGATGAACAACATCATTTCCATAATGAATATAAGATTTTAATAAAACTTCAGTATCACAATGACCATTAAAAGTAAATCCATTTTCAGACAAAGTTTCTTTCAATTCTTTGGTATTGTAAATTTGACCATTATAAACAATAACATATTCACCATAAGAATATTTTTCAATCATTGGTTGCTTTCCACCGTTCAGGGTCAATAACAATTAGACGTTTATGACCTAAAGCAACATTTTTGTTTATGTAATATCCATCTTCATCTGGACCTCTTTTAGCCAGAGTGGAATTCATATTTAATAAGATATTTTTCTTAGAAGAAACATCATTTTTAAAATCAACAAAACCAACAAAACCACACATATATAAACCTCCGACTTTGATAAAAGTAGCCAATAAAATATAATGACAATTAAAAAAAGTGCAAATTTTAACAATATTTATTAGCATCTTTAATAGTATATGCAATTTTTTCAAAAAGTTGCTTTTGAAAAAAATATGTGATAAACTAAACATGTAGTAAGAGGAGATGAAATATATGTACTTAAAAAATATAGTAGGGCATTTTATGGTAATAACAAGACATAGATGGGTAGTATTCAAATTATGCTGCAAAGTAGGGCAACCTTGGAGAGGTTTAGTTCATGATTTATCAAAATATTCGCCTACAGAATTTTGGGAAGGAGTAAAATATTTTAATGGAAAACATTCACCAATAACTGACTGCAAAAAAACAGAGGGATATTCAAAGGCTTGGTTACATCATAAAGGAAGAAACAAGCATCATACAGATTACTGGGTAGATTTAAGTGCACCAGATAAAACTCCAATTATTCCATATCCATATGTTGCAGAGATGCTTTGTGATAAATTGGCAGCAGGTTTGATATACAAAGGTAAAGAGTGGACTAAGGGATATGAACTAGAATATTGGGTCAATGAAAGAGATAAAACCCTTGTTAATGATCAAGTTGAAAATTTGATAACTGATTTTTTTACTCAAGTTAGCCAAGTTGGTATAGATAGGGCTTTGACTAAAAAGAATGTAAAGGAACTTTATAAAAAATATTGTATTGATTATAAAAAAAATTGATAATTCTCATAGATTATTTTGTTTTGCAAAATAATCTGTGAGGATTTTTCGACTTAGTATGGGTTAAGATAATTTGTTTTTTACTGGTTGAAAAAAATTTTTGAAGATTTCTGAAGTTTTTTTGAAAAAAGTATTGACAATTTTTTTATATAATATTATAATATCAATTGTCGTTAGGACAACCAGTTCAAATATTAAATGCAGATGTGGCGGAACTGGTAGACGCACAGGACTTAAAATCCTGCGGTTGAATAAACCGTGCCGGTTCGATTCCGGCCATCTGCACCATAAAAGCATCAAGGAGTTCGTAAGATAAACCTTGATGCTTTTATAATAAAATTGCTAGATTTTTCTAACAAATTTCTAACAATTTTGGAAAATACTTAATTATTTAGGTATATTAGAGTCCAGATCTAATATATCTTTTTTTATGTCTTTATTTTCGTTATTAGTTTTGGTGCTAAAGCTTAATGCATTTTCAATAGCTGTTGCAGATTTTATCTTTGTACTCGAATCCAAGTGTGCATATCTTTCTGTTGTTTTAGAACTAGAATGTCCTAGCCAATCTTGTATTTCTCTTAAAGATATTCCTTTTTTCAAAAGTAATGTTGCACAACTGTGTCTTAAATCGTGAAACCTTATTTTTCTCAAACCATTCTTGTTTAGAATTTCTTTAAATTTATGACTTACATAGTCAGGTTTTCTTAAATTGCCCATTTCATCTACACAAACGAAATCTTTAAATTGCTTATTATAACTTTCTTTAAATATAGACATATAGTATTCTTGCATTTTTCTAGTATAGAGTAAAAGTTCCTCAATTTCTTTAAATAAAGGCAATGTTCTATAACTAGATTTATTTTTTGTCTTTCTTTTAGTAATAGTTTTGGTTTTTGTTTTACTATTTTCGTTTTCATCTGTAACTGTTACTACTTTATGATTTTTATTGTAATTATTTTATTTTCAAAATCTATTGCAGACCACCTAATACCTAAAACTTCACTTCTTCGTAATCCATAAAAGGCAGTTAAATAAACTATTAATTCTAAAGTAGTATCTTTTACAACTTTAAATAAATTGTTTAATTCTTCTTCATTATAATAATCAGCTATAAATTGTTCTTGCTGTGGTCGTCCAACTTTTATAGCAGGATTATTTGGTATCAAAGCGGTTTGTACTGCATAATCTAAAGCCTTTCTAATATTAGCATGATATTTTGTAACAGTAGTTCCTTTTAATCCTTGAGAATATAATCAATTATAAAAATCTAAAATATGTACTGGTTTTAAATCTTCAAGCATTACTGGATTTTTAGTAAAATATTCTTTTGTTCTGCCTTCGATTTGTCTTTTATAACCTGTATATGTAGATTCTTCAACTTGATGTTTTATCATATCAAGCCATTTAATCATAAAATCTGAAAATAGTATTTGTACCTTTTTATCTTCTGTTTTTGTAGTTGTAATTGTTTCTAATTTATTTATAAATTCATCTCTTATTTGAATAAGTTTCTTTTCAGCTTTTTTCTTACTCTCGTGTTCTTTGATCCCAGTAGATACCCATTTTAATTTTCTTGAGCCTTCTACATAGTAAGTTAATACCGTATAAAAAGTCTTATTCTTAATTGTTAAGTATGCTGTTATGTTATACATTAAAATCTCTTTTCTTAATTTTAAACAGTATTTTTATTGAGTTAAAAAAGCGATAACATTTATCTTAGGTATTCTGTATAGCTTTCCAACTTTAATTGCTTTAATAGTACCTTTTCGTACTAATTCGTATGCCGTTTGTCTGCCAATATTACCAAGCATTGATTGTAGTCCAGACACATCAACAACATCAGGATAATCAGCAAACATTTCCCCAGTGTAATTGTTATTTTGCATCGCATTCCTCCTTATCTTTCAAAATCAACATTTTGCATATGATTAGTAGATTATATTTACCCCGTCCCATCTACTTAAGGGAATATTATAGATAGTTTTACCTACATAGGAATTTCACCTCTCCGCTATCAGCCGAGCGACTCCTCAACATCATGTTAAGCCAAGCCGAAGTATCATTATTGTGTTCCATAATACTTTCATATAACACTATTTTTTAGTGTGTTTTTCAATGTACTTTTTCTTGTTTGCAATTTTTATTTGCAAAACTATTGTAATAATGATAAAATTATAGTATAATAATTATAAGATGTCAATAACAAATTATAAAAAAATAAAAATTGTTAACATTAAATCGGAGGAATATTGAAATGAAAGCAAATTTGCCAGAGAAAAATTTTTTTGATAGTTTTTATATTTGGTTTAATAAAGAAAAAAGAGAAGAATATTATTCAACACCTTTATATCTTTATAGTGTAAATAGAAAAGATGATTTTGAAAATAGACTATTAACATTATATTTTGATAAAAGCGAAGTTAAAGGAAGAACTAAAGAAGAACAAGGATTAAAATATCCAGGAAATATGTACTTTCCTTATGTTGAAAGGTTTGGAATGTTTTTATTAAGATTTTTAAATGCTAATTTAGAAACATATGAATCAGCTTATGAAACTTTCTTCTTTGCCTATGGATTTGAGATATTAAAAGATATAGATGAAAATTATACTTTTGAATTAAAAGGAAAATATGAAAATGATGAAGTATATTTAAAGCAGATGGAAAAAATATACAATGACCTACAATATAAGATACAAGAAATACAAGAAGAAATGAAAGCATTTGTAAACTATGTATTTAACCTTGATGAACAAGAAGAATTAAAAGAATATACACCTAGTCAAAGATTTGCAGTCTATTTAATTAAGCATAAAGGACAAGCACATTCTTATAATAGAAATGACAATATTATTCAAGATAGCTATTCAAATAAAAATTTAGAATTATCACATTTGAATGATAAGCAATTATTAGATAGTTTTAAGAATAACACAATGCTTGTTTCAATGATAGATACACATCAAAGCAATGACTTATCCGCTATATGCTATGCAGTATTAGAAGAATTAGTAAAAACATCAAATAATCCAATTAAGAAATGTCAAAACTGTGGAATGTACTTTATTCCAAACTCAAGACTTGATGAGATTTATTGTGATTATCCAAAAGCAAACGGTAAAACTTGTAGAGAACAAGGTGCAGTACAAGCTTATAACGAGAGATTAAAACAAAATAAAGCATTGGCAGAATACAGAAGATTATACCAATTAAAGTCTATGGCTGTTGGCAGAAATAAAGACAATAAACAGATGAAAAAAGATTTTGATAAATGGAAAAAAGATGCTAAAGACAGAGTTAATAAACTAAAACATGGGGTTTTAACAGAAGATGAAGTATATGAGTGGTTGGTAAATAATAAGTAATATCAATTTTGCCAATGTCGTTGGCAAAATTCAAAAATAGATTGGAGGATTAGTTTATGCAAAATACTGAAACAAACAGAATTGAAAACAAAGAACAACTTAATGAAGATTTTGAACAAGAAGTAATAGCCTTTCTTAATTATAAAGAAGGTGGAATAATTTATGTTGGAATAAATAAAAATGGACAAGTTGTTGGAGTTGAAGATGTTGATTTAACACAATTACAAATCAAGGACAGAATAAAAAATAACATACAACCTTCTACTTTAGGATTATTTGATGTAACTGTGGAAACAATAGATAATAAAGAAGTAATAAAAGTTATAATATCAAGTGGAACAGAAAAACCTTATTATTTAAGAAAAAAAGGAAGAACGCCAGAAGGATGTTATATTAGAATTGGTAGTAGCAAAGAAAGAATGACAGAAAGAATGATTGAAGAAATGTTTGCTAGAAGAATAAAAAATTCTTTAAAAGAAATAGAGTCTCCTAGACAAGATTTAACATTTAGACAGTTGAAAATTCATTATGAAGGAAATGGAATGATTCTTAATGATAATTTTGCTAGAAACTTAAATTTATTAACTGATGACGGAAAATATAACTATAATGCTTATTTACTTGCTGATGAAAATAATATATCAATAAAACTTGTTAAATATTTAGGAACAAGCAAAATGGAATTAATAGAAAACCAAGAATATGGTTATTGTTGTTTAATAACCGCTACCCAAAGAATTTTAGATAGGCTTACAGTGGAAAATACTGTTTATGCAAAAATTGAATATAATGGTAGAAAAGAAGTAGAAATGATAGACAGTAAGGCGTTAAAAGAAGCTGTTATAAATGCAATGGTACATAGTGATTATACTTTAACTACAACGCCAATAATTGAACTTTATTCTGATAGAATTGAAATTACATCAGGAGGAGGACTACCTCAAGGATTATCACAAGAGGAATTTTTAGAAGGTGTTACTGCTCCAAGAAACAAAGAACTTATTAGAGTATTTAAAGATGTAGATTTAATTGAAAATATCGGTTCTGGAGTTTTAAGAATTTTAGATGCTTATGATAAAAGTTGCTTTAAATTTATGGATCATTTCTTAAGAGTTTCTTTTAAATATAAAGAAAATCCTTTCGAATATAATCAAGAGGGCAACCAAGAAAAATTCTCAAAACAATTAAATGAAACTCAAGATAAAATTATTTCTTTGATTAAACAAAATCCTAATATTACTCAAAAGGAGATGGCTAAAATTCTTGAAATATCAAGAGAAAAAGTAAAATATCATATAGCTGTATTGAAAGAAACGAATGTATTAACAAGAGAAGGATCTACTAAAAAAGGAACTTGGAAAATATTAAGATAGTTTCTTGGCCGAAAAAGCGACCAAGAAAACGACCAAGAAACTATAATTAGATGAATGAATAAATTTGAAAAGGTAAAGGTGGAATGAATTATGTTAGAAGATTATATAAATAAATTAAGACCAGAAGTATTAAAATTATTTAAAAATGATTCTAGTGGACATGATATTACTCATTTGGAAAGAACAATGAACATAGCATTATTATTACAAAAATATGAAGGTGGAGATGAAATAGTTGTAGGAATTTCAGCATTTTTACATGATGTTCATAGAATTATGCAAAATGAAACAGGAAAGTTTGTATCTCCAAAAGATTCACTAGATAAGGTTAAAGAAATATTAAGTGTATTAGATTTAAATGAATCACGATTACAAAAAATATTACATGCTATAGAATATCATGAAATTTATAATTGGAATAATCTTCAAAACAAAGAAAATGACATAAATACACTAATATTACAAGATGCAGATAATTTAGATGCTATTGGTGCAATAAGTATAGGAAGAACTTTTTCATATGGAGGAGCACACAATGTTCCAATGTATGATAATACAGTATCTTTAGAAATGAAATCAGATTATGCAGAAGAAAATGGAGATGATGCATCAACAATACATCATTTTTATCACAAATTATTTAGATTAAGTGATAATATGAATACGCAAAAAGCAAAAGAACTAGCTAATAGTAGAACGGAGTTCATGAAAAGATTTGTTGATGAATTTTTAAAAGAATGGAATGGAGAAAAATAATATATGTTAGATACAGGATATTTATATGCTAAAAATAGTGATAGAATTTTTATTAATACATGTTTAGGATGTAATGGGGCTTGTTCTTATTGTTATTTACCTCGTTTAGAATATAATAATAAATCAAATGATTCGCCAGTAAGAGAAGCGTCTCAAATTATAAAAGATATAGAAGAAAGTGGAATTAACATTGACGAAAAAACACTAATTACATTAGGTTGTTTTTCAGAGTGCTGGGATGAAAAAAACAGACCACAGACTATTGAATTAATACGATATTTCTTGCAAAAAGGAAATCAAATACAATTATCAACTAAAAAACAGGTAACTGTTGAAGATGTTAAAGGATTTCAAGATTTAATAAAATATATGGGACAATTGGTTATCTTTGTTAGTTCTGCTAGTATTAGTCACTGGGAACAGATTGAAAGAAATACAGATTCACCTACAAAGAGATTTGAAACATTTGAAGTTTCAAAAAAATTAAATATTCCAACTGTTCTATATATGAAACCTATTTTACAAGGAATAACTATTCAAGATATTAAACTATATCAAGAAGTTGTTAAAAGATACGGAATAAAAGATGTTGTAGTTGGTAGTATTTTTAAAGAAGAAGAATCAGAAGAAACAGTACATTTTTCTAATAAAAATAAATTATTCTATAATCCAGTATCAGATGAATTAGAAATTAAAAGAAGATTAATGGGAATGTGTAATGTCTATTCTAGGAGTTCAGAAGTTATGAGTAAATACAGAGAAAAGTATTTGGAAGAAGAAAGGTAAGTAAATCTGCCACCACTAGTGGCAGATTTAACCGTATTCATATATTCTTTTGCTCATCTTAACAATTTATTTACATACCAAAAATAAATTGTTAAGCTCTTTTTGTTTCTGTATAAATAGAGAGTGCAGAAATTTATACACAACAAAAAGACCATAAGCGATATACCAATACTCTATTTACCTACCATGAATACAATTTTAATAAGCTCAAAACAAAATTTGAGTTTTAAATATGTACTCATTTTTTAGTGTGTATGTAAATAGAACATTGAACTTTGCACTCATGGCTTTCTTAATTACTTATAAATACTGGACAAGTTTACTATTATTTTAAAATTTTCACACTTTCTAATAACCAGCTCGCAATCCTATATGCGACTCGTTTTCGCCTGGCATCTGAGGAATTGTAAAATTCCCAAGAAAACATCAATATTCTTGTATTCCTAACTAGAATACACTTAATATATATCTCGATTTTCACTAAAAGTCAACAAATTTTTCGGTTTTTGTGTAACTAAAACGAGAAAAATTTGTTGAAATTTATATAAATTTATGATAAAATATTTACATATTTCGTAGCTATGCGTTAAAAATAGCAAATATATGAATTCTCTAAAAACAAATGTTAGGAGGAAAAAAACATGAAAGAAGAATTTGTAAGTAGACAACAAGTTAATTTGCTTCCAGAAAGGATTCGGAAAGCAGAGAAAACTGATGCAACCAAAGAATTGAATCTTTATATGTGGGATTTATTCGAAAAAAAGAAGTATGTGCCAATGAACATTATGGTTGTAGGTGCAGGTGGTTCTTATCCAGCAGCAATATTTGCAAAACATGTACTTCATGATGAAATGCGTACACCAAATGTAGAAGCGGTAACACCACAAACAGCGGTTAGAATTTTAACACAGTTTGATCGAGTTAATAATGGCGAGTGGAATCCGAAATATGATTTAGTTATAGGAATTTCATATTCTGGAAAGACACCAGACATTAAGTGTGTTTCAGAACTTTGTGCCCAAAAAGGTTTTCCTTTTATACTTGTTACTGGAGCTGAAAAATCTACTTTATCAGATATCTATCGTGAAAGTGACAGTGTGAAAATTATATCTTATTATAATGCTGAAGATACTACTGGAAAAGAAAGAGGTATGATTTCAATGGTATCAACACTTGCACCAATTATTATTTTTGATGATAATTGGACATGTAAATTGATTTCTAAAAATCAAGAGGCTTTAGTAAATGGCGAAAAGTTTGTATCAGATTTAAACATTTCTGAGATTGCCAAAACAATTAAACAGTATCCTGTTATTCATGTGTTTTATGAATGGGATACATTACCTACAGCGGCTGACATCGAAAGCAAATTTACTGAATCTGGGATTGCCAATGTTGTTCTTCACGAAAAGAAAAACTTTTCACACGGGCGTTATACTTCATTGTACAATCAGAACTTTGCAGTAGTTATAAACTTGACTAGGCATGGTATGGCTATACCCTTAGATGGAAGTGGCAATATCAATAAGTTCTATAAGTACAAATATGATGAAAATCTTGCTATATTCTTAAACAAAATATGTGAAGAAAAGTCAACTCATTATATCGAAATTGGAACAGTAGCAATGATGCCTTCACAATGGAATATTGAAGCAATGTCAAAACTTCCGTATTTAATTACAGCCATTGGTGAAGAGTTAGGAATTGACATTTCTAAACCGTTAAAACCTTTTCCAGAAGAAGCAATTCAGCTTTATGATTACAAAGGCAAATTCTAAAATCTAAAACATTAAAAGACTAGGGTGGAGAATAATATTTTCTTTACCCTAGCCTTTTATAATTAGCAATTAATATATCTATTAAAAATTATTTCTTCAACAGAATATTTATAATTATTCATAAATCCAGTCCATTTTAGTGGGTCAGTATTCTTCAAGTTTTCATCAATAGGATTTTTTTCTAGCATTTGTTTCATAATTATCTCAAATCTTCTTTTAGCTTGTTTATCAGTTTCTACAATGTGTTTTCTTAAAGTTTTGTTCATAAACATTATTATATATTCTGCCTTTTTATGATTTTTTAAATATTCTAATCTTAAATGCCCATACTTTCCAATAATATAATCATTTTCATAATTTTCTTTCTCTAAATATAAGTCAGGAACAAAATAATCTCCTTCTTTGTGATAAGTTATCTCTACCATAATCAAATCTTCCTAAAATTCAATTTCACTACTTTTAGAACTATAATTTTATATCTGTTTAGCTGTCTTTTACAAAATATATTTTTAATAAAATTTAAAGTGTACTTAACTTAAGTCTACTGGGTTAGGAATTATGGCAAAGCCAAAGTCATATGCTACGAAGAAAATTCAAAGGAGGTGCTTTTATGGAACAAGAATTGGCATATTCTTTTCACTTGGGTAGTGATAAAAACAAAAGTAAATTAGCAAGGAAAGTTGCAAAAGGAAATTTATCTGGTACTACTTCTCTATCTAATAATGCAATTCAAAATGCAAAAGATTTATCTGATGTTAATAAACACAATTTAAGGGATTATGAATAATCAAAGAGAGTTAATTAGAACAATTTATGGAACAAATGATATTATGAATGATGTTAAGCAAGTATATTTAGATGAGTTTGAAGAAGCTAGAATATAATAACAATCAAACTCGTGAAGATAGAAAAATTGAAGATTATTTCAAAAAAGTATGCAACTCACAGAATGATATTGCTTGTGAGATTATAATAGAACTTGGAGATATGGACTTTTGGAATGATAAAGATAAAGAATATAGATTTAAAATGGTTGATGTATATAATGAATAGATAAAAGACTTAATTAAAATTGTACCAGACTTTAAGATAGCAAATGCAACAATACACTTTGATGAAGTTTCTCCCCATATGCATATTGTAGGTGTTCCAGTAGCCACAAATTGTACTAGAGGAATGAAAAAACAAGTAGGAAAAAGTAAATTATTTACAAAAACATCACTAACTGCAATACAAGATAAAATGAGAAATGCTTGTATTAAGTCATATAACAAGTTTTATGAGATTAATACACGATTAAAGGAAAAACAAAAAGGCAGAAATCAAGACATCAATGTTAATGATATGGGCAATTATAGAGAAATTAAAAAACAACTAAAACAGAAAGAACAAAAACTCGCAAAAGCTAATAATCAAACAAAACAACTTGATGATACAAGTAAAGATATAAATGAGATATTAAGTAATCTCAAACCTACTAAACTAAATAAAAATAATATGGTTATTTCAAACGAGGATGTCCAGAAAATCAAAAATTATACAAAAAATGTAAAAGATAATGAAATTGGAAGTTTAAAAAAAGAACTATTTGCTAAAGACAAAATTATAGGCAGATTATAAACTGAAAAAGAAAAACTTAAACAAGAATTACAGAAATTCAAAGGCTTTTAGTATAGTATTATGAACCATTTTTATAAACGAATTTGCTATGACAAGGATAATAATTATAAAATTGTTAGTAATGACCTATATAAGAACGGAATATTTGACAACAACGATAATGAAATTGCAAATAATATTGCTAGAAAAATAACAATCCCAGAAGAAAACAAGCAAACTAAGAATAAAAAGAGAAATAACGATACTAGATTTTAAAGGAGGAAAAAACTATGAAAGAAAATAAAGTTGAAAATGTAATAAATATAATTAAAGGTACGTATATAAAAGATAAATTAAGATTAGGAATATGCTTAACTACAAGTGATTGGGCTAATATTTTATATAATAAAACTGAGATTTATGAAAAGTTTGATACTATGCTAAAAGAAGTTGATGAAGAATATAGAACTACTTTAATAAATTTTGCTAAATATAAACTTGTAATGTTTACAATGGCAAAAATTATGGAAATGACAAAAGAAGAACGAAATAAAGTTGCTTTATACTTGTTTAATTGTGCATAAAAAGGACTTGTCCCAAGCATCAACTGCTTGGGACAATACGATTCATTATTGTTCCTCTTTTAATTCAAGGAACCAGCGATAAAGTTTTTCTTTGGCTTCGAGGTCTGCTATCCATTCCTTGAATTTTTTGGGTGATTTAGTGCGATATACAACAACTACAGTCCATCTATCAAGATTCTTATTTGTTAATAGCCGCTCTTCAAGAGTCTTCAAACAAAAATCAGCTACATCTTGATCGATTATCCGATTTGCTTGCCAAATAAATGGCCAGTCATTACAATCGTGACGTGGATATAATCGCATACACTCCATCTTAAATTCTTCTGGAAATAATAGTTCACATTTGCCATCAGAGTATTTTTTGCAAATCATATAATAGTCCTCCTATAAAATAATTTTATTTTACTTAGTAGTCTAATTAGAATGAAAAATAGAATTTAACTACCACATAAGTTAATTATACAATATTTTACATAAAAAATCAAATTTGATTTGTGCTTAAAATAATGATATAATTCATAAAAAAATTTTGAGAAATTATTAGGAGCAATAAATGAAGGAATATTTTTACAAAAAAGAGTATAAATATATGTATTTAAGTATATTTTTTTATAATTTTGCAAATGCTTTAAGCGAAACATTTGGAACAGTTATGCTTTATAAAGCAGGCTTGCCCATATATTTAATATTATTAATATATGGTATAAGATTTCTTATCATGGGTCTGATAACACCATTATTCGTAACAATATCAAGCAAAATAGGGATTGCAAAATGTATACTAATTTCAAATTTATTTAATATTATATATGCTTATTATATATTAGTTAATCAGAATTTATCAGCAAATATTATTATATTTGTAATAGTACTGGGATTAAATGGTCTATCTAATCCATCATCTGATGCATTATCTAGTAAATATGTAGAAAGTGAACATAGAGGGAGATTTAATAGTTTCTATAGTATAAGTAAAATATTAGGAACAGTTTTAGCAAGTTGTTTAGTGGCTTGGGGAGTAATAAGTAATAAAACATTAATTTTATTTGTTGTAATTACAGTTTTCTTTTTATTACAATATCTTGCAATATTAAAAATAGATTACAAACCAGAAAAAAAATCAAGTGCTTTCAAATCTAGTATGAAATACTTAATACATAGTAAGAGTAAATATAAGATTATATATGCACTAAGAACTAATCATATAATAGAAAGGCAATTTGTTCCTTTGTATTTATACTTATTATTACAAGATTTTAAAACATTTTCAGTAGTTACTATAGGATCACTATTATTTCAAGTTATAACGATTATTTTAATAGGAAAATATACTGATAAAGACATAAAAAAATCAAATAATTTAGTTACAATAATAAAATCTAGTATTACACTAATATACCTATTTGTGAAAGATAAATTTATAATATCTATAAATAAAGCAGTTAGTGATAATGTTTCAAAAGTTTATGAAACATCAATACAGACTTCAATACAAAATATTATTAAAGAATCAAAAGAAGATAATGAATTGTTATCAGCAGTTGGACAAATGAGTTTATGTTTTACAGAAGTTTTTGTATTTGCATTATTGGCTTTTATAGCAAAATTTGTTGGAGAAAATGTTTTTTATGTGATATTTATATTATCAATAGTCTCTACGATTATTATAAACATTGATATAAAATCAGAAAATAAGAAACATCTATAAAGCTTTTTGAAAACTTTGTTGCAATTTATAAAAAATATGATATACTTTAATAAATTGATTGATATTTGTATCAATCGTTATGAGAGCCAAAAAGTTGTAGATAACTACACCAGCGGCACCATTAGAACCTCAAGTAGTTCGTAAGATATGCTTGAGGTTTTAATTTATAAAAAATGTGCAAAGTTCTAACAAAAGTTCTAACACTTTTCCAAAATTAGAATTTTTATAAATAGTTAGAAATGTATTTTTAAG
>CAKOUU010000023.1 GCA_934120675.1 uncultured Clostridia bacterium | reverse complement strand
ACACCAAAAGAAAAAAGAGAAGAATTAAAAAAAGCATAAATATGAAACGAATTCAATCATACTATTTGAAAGAATTTGTTTCACATCATTGACATATATACACAAAAATTTTATTATAGATGAAAATTGCATTGATTTTTGAAGAAAAATATAATATAATTAGCAGGTAAATTATAAAATCAGGAGTTTATAAATGAATATAATAAAAAAAATAATAAATTTTTGGAAGAAAAGAGAACAAAAAGCATTGCCAGAGGCACAAGTACAAAATAATTATGCTAATATGAATAAAAATAGAAATTGGATGTTAACAAATAATAGTTATAATCAGCCAACTAAAATAGATATGGAAATAGATAGTTTTTTGAATTTGTATTCTAATATGATAGAAAATGCTGATATAACGCAACCAATAGATACAAGAAAGATGGCATATAGAGCATTAGTCTCAATGAATGGGAAACCAGTTACTCAAGAAGAATATAATAAAAATTTTTATAAAGAGCAAATGTTGCTTAGCCAATTAAATAATAATTCTCAATATAAAGTACAGGCTCAAAATACAAGCAATGGAACTGCGTTTTATCATGTGAGGTCTTACAATCATAGATTACCAAAAAATGAAGATATTGTTAGATTGTATATTAATTGTAATAATGGAAATATTGCAGAATTATCTAATTTAATATTAGCATGTAATCAAAATCCTAATTTTTATATGAAGTTTGCAGCAAATGATTCAAATGTAATAAATTCAAGAGGGGAGAAGATAGTAATTTATTGTGATAAAAACGAAGTAAATTCTACTATGGAATTAATTCAAAATACCAAAAATATGAGACCGGATTTGTATAAAGAATCAGAGAATCTTTTACCATTTTTACAGAATATTAATAATACGGTAAGTGTTGCTAAACAACCATTGACTGATCAATTTAAAGATTTGAAAGGAAATTATAAAACAATTCCGCAATCAACGAATTCATTTATATCATGTACTTTACAAGAAAGTTATATGGAGGCGGTAAAAGAAATTGCAAGGTCAGATACAAACTTGTCTTTTTTATTACAAAATGATTGCTTAGATAATGAATATTTGTATATGAGAAATTATCCATATATCAATTCAAAATACCATGATTATCTTTTACAAAGTATGGAAGCGAAGATGGCTATATTATCAAAAAATAATGATATAGACATAGAAGGAATTCCTAAGCAATATCAACAAGATAGAGAATATGGACAAAAAAATAATCAAAATGAATATTATAGACAATAAAACTTAGAAAGGAACTAATTTAATATGGAAATAGATAAAATAAAATCTATAATTGAGGCGATACTTTTTGCAGCAGGAAGACAGGTATCAATAAAGGAATTAATGATTTCTTTGGAAATACCGAGAGAAGAATTAGAAAATATAATTGTTTCAATGCAAGAAGATTATAAAATACAAAATAGAGGAATAGAAATTATAAAATTAGAGGATAGCTATCAACTATGTACAAAGAAAGAATTATACGAATATTTATATCCAATATTAGATAAAAGGTCAAAACCAAATTTATCAAATGCAGCATTAGAAACTCTTGCAATAATTGCATATAATCCAAGAGTAACAAGGGCAGAAATTGAATCTATAAGAGGAGTCAGTGCAGATGCTTGTATTTATAAATTATTGGAATATGGATTAATACAAGAGGCTGGAAAATCAGATTTACCAGGTAAACCAATGACATATGTAACTTCAAATGAATTTTTGAAGATGTTTGGTTATACCTCTTTAAATGATTTGCCGGAACTTCCAAAATATAAATTAGATGAAAATCAACAAATAGTAATTGATGATTTAGTTGAGAACAGTACTGAAGATATAAAAGAACAAGAGGCTCCAAAGCCTGAAGGGGAAGAAAAAAATAAATAAAGAAATAAAAAATGTCCTCAAAGGAACCGATGTCTCAAACAGAACAGTCCCCAAAAGGACAGCATAGAAAGAAGGATTAAGATGAAGTTAAGTAAATTAAACCCAAAGAAAATAAATTTTAATGATGTAGATAAAAATTATTCAGGACAAGATATATTAATGAAATTAGGAGAATTATATCAATTTGAAAGTGGAATTTTTGGATATGGAAACATATGGACAAAAATGGAAAGAATAGTTGAAAATATAATTATTGACGAATTGGACAAAGCAGACTGTATTCAAGCAGAATTTCCAAAATTACAACCAAGAAAAATTTGGGAGCAATCTGGAAGATGGGATGTATATACAAAAGAAGCAGATATAATGTTCAATATGAGTAACAATTTAGGAGATTACGGTTTAGCTCCAACTGCAGAAGAATGTGCTACGATTTTTGGAGCAAACAGACTATTATCATATAAAAATCTACCAGCAACATACTATCAAATTGGAGAAAAATTTAGAAAAGAAATTAGAGCAAGAGGATATTTATTTAGACCTAGAACATTTGTAATGATGGATGCATATTCATTTGACAAAACACAAGAAGATATGCATAAAAACTTTGAAAAAATGCATGATGTATATATGAATATTTTCAAAAGGATTGGAATTAATATCATTCCAGTTGTAAGTGATGGCGGAACAATGGGTGGAAGAGTTTCAGAAGAATTCCAAGCTATTACAAAATTAGGTGAAGATATCATTTTATACAATGAAGAAAAAAATGTTGGAATTAATAAAGAAGTTTTAGACTTTGAAGATAAAGAAACATTTATTGATAGATTACAAGGACTAAGCCTAGAAGATATGAAAGAATATAATTCTGTTGAATTAGGAAATAATTTTGAATTAGGAACAAAATATTCAGAAGCAATGGGATTGACATACCAAGACGAAAATGGTCAAAGCAAACCTTATTATATGGGATGTTATGGAATTGGTTTAGGTAGAATAATTGCAACTACAATTGAAAACAATATTATTATCAAAAATGATAGAGTTAAAGGTTTTGCAATACCAGAAAATATTGCTCCATATAAAGTTCAAATTATATATAGTGACGAAAATAAAGAAAAGGCATTTGAATTATACAATAAACTTCAAGATAATGGTGTTAATGCTATTATTGATGATAGAGAAAATTTGAATATGGGTAATAGAATTAATGATGTTTATGCTTTAGGTACTCCTTATATGCTTGTTATGGGTAAAAAGTTTGAAGATGGAAAATATGAATTAGAGACTTCAAAAACAGGAGAAAAAGAAGTATATACATTAGATGAATTAATAAATAGATTAGCAAAATAATAAATAAAAAACTGTGAATTTTAAAATTCACAGTTTTTTGGTGTTCTAGGGAATGGAATAACATCACGAATATTTTGCATACCAGTTAAGTACATAATAGCTCTTTCAAAACCTAGACCAAATCCAGAATGAACACAACTACCATATTTTCTTAAATCCAAATACCATTCATAATTTTCGATAGGCATATTCAATTCTTTCATTCTCTTTAATAATTTATCATAATTTTCTTCTCTTTGACTACCACCAATAATTTCTCCAATACCAGGAACTAAAAGGTCAGCAGCAGCAACAGTTTTTCCATCTGGATTTTGCTTCATATAGAAAGCTTTTATATCTATTGGATAATCTGTAACAAAAACAGGTTTCTTAAATATTTGTTCACACAAATATCTTTCATGTTCTGTTTGTAAATCAATACCCCAACTAACTTTATATTCAAATTCATCATTATGTTTTTCTAATTCTTTAACTGCATCTGTGTAAGAAATTCTAACAAAATCAGAATTGATTACATGATTTAATCTTTCTAATAAACCTTTGTCTATAAAGTTATTGAAAAATTCCATTTCTTCTGGGCAATTATCTAAAACATATTTGAAAATATATTTAATCATATCTTCTGCTAAATCCATATCATCAGCTAAATCTGCAAAACATATTTCAGGTTCAACCATCCAAAATTCAGCAGCATGTTTTACTGTGTTTGAATTTTCGGCTCTAAAAGTAGGTCCAAATGTGTATATATTTCTAAATGCTTCTGCAAATGTTTCACCATTTAATTGACCGCTAACTGTTAAATGAGCTGGTTTACCAAAGAAATCTTTTGAAAAATCGATTTTTCCACCATCTGTTTTAGGTATGTTTGTTAAATCAAAAGAATTAACATTAAACATTTCACCGGCACCTTCAGCGTCACTTCCTGTAATTAAAGGTGTATTTACATATACAAAACCTCTTTCTTGGAAAAATTGGTGTATTGCATATGCTAAGCTACTTCTAACTCTAAATACTGCATTAAAAGTATTTGCTCTTGGACGAAGATGTGCAATTGTTCTTAAATATTCAAATGAATGTTTTTTCTTTTGAAGTGGATATGTGCTATCTGATAAACTTTCTATTTCTACGTTTGTGGCTTGAATTTCAAAAGGTTGTTTAGCATTTTCTGTTTTTACAAGTGTTCCATTAACTTTAATTGAAGAACTTATTGTAAGTTTACAAATTTCATTAAAGTTTGATAATTTATCTGTAAAGACGATTTGTACATTTTTGAAAAATGTTCCGTCATTTATTTCTATAAATCCAAATGTTTTTGAATCTCTTACTGTTCTAACCCATCCTTCTAAAGTTACTTCTTTGTTAATGTAATTTTCTGTATTTTTGTATAATTCTTTTATAACTAATTTTTCCATTTTTGATTTCATTCCCTTCCTAAGATACAGATTTAATTGGAAAGTTTAAAAAAGTATCTTCTTTTATTATGGTAGAATTATACATCATTATACATCAAAATTCAAGCTGTTTTTGGGATTATAATCTAATAACTGTACATATTTGGTCTATATGGATATTCGGCTATAGATACAAATTTGATAGAGTAAATGTCACAATAAAGCAAATTTCCGCTTTCAATTGACCTTAATAAAATGTAACTAACTCCAACATCTTCAAGAATTCCAGTTCTATCTGTTAGGTTATTTGTACCAATTAAAAATTCAACCCTTACTAATTTTCCAATATGTTCTCTTAAAAAAGCAGGAGTATATATGTTATTTGTTAGAATTTCAGGAGACTGGTTATTTGTAACTACATTTCTTTTTTCATTTTGATTATCATTCATAAAAATCCATCCTTTCAAAATAAATTTAAGTGTTTGAGTAAGAAGCGGTAGGTCTATAAAAACAATGATTTGTAATTCTAGTATGGAATGTCCCAGAACCATTTCGTGGGAAAGTTGTATCACAAGTAGGCTTAAAAGGATTTAAATACCATAAACATTCACCAGCTTCTATAAGTCTATTACCAGAAAGTGCCCAGTCAGCAATGTAAAAATGTTCTTCAGTAGGATTCATATTATAAATATTTTGAGGGTTATACTGATTTCCTATAGTTTCCCTTGCACAGTCAAATTGACCATCTTGAAATAAAATGTTTCGTATGTTTCCATTTTGAGATACTCTTGAATATTCTCCAACTGGAACATTAACTCTGTTCATTATTACAGATGCAACTGCTTTCATTCCAATATCTCCTTCGCCACCTGCTTCACATTGTATCATTCTTGCTAATAGTTCTCTTTCTGAATATGCCACATTAATCACCTCTTATTATTGTATTAGTTCAAAAAATTTGTGTTACTGAAAAAATAGTATTGCTAAAAAAACAAAAAAAATATATAATGAGGAAGAAGAGGAAATAATATGGGTAAAAAAATAGAAACAGGTTTAATAATTGTAAAAGAAGATATATTTTCAAAAATAAGAAAAAATTTATTTGCAATAATTTTTAAAAAAGAAAATGAATTATTAAATAAATTATATGAAATAGAAAAGCCTCGAAATGTAGTATGTGGAAAGGTAATTATTCCCAAAGAAATATCAATAAACAAAATTGTTTCTACAAAAATTAATTAAAAGGAAAGGGTGTAAAAAATGATAATAGCAGTTGATGGACCAGCAGGAAGCGGCAAAGGAACAGTAACAAAAAGAATTGAAAAAGAATTAGGATTTTTAAACTTAGATACGGGAGCAACATACAGATGTGTAGCTTTACAAGTTTTAAGAGAAAATGTTAGTTTAAAAAATGAAGAAGAAATAATAAAAATAGCAAATGATATAGATATCAAAATAAATAATACATGGGATAAAGACATCATTTTATTAAATGGAGAAGATGTAAGTAAAGAAATAAGAACAAAAGAGGTAACATCAATAGTATCTCAAGTTTCTTCAATAATTCCAGTAAGAGAAAAAATGGTAGAAGTACAAAGAAAACTTGCAAACGGAAAAAACGTTATTGTAGAGGGAAGAGATATTGGTACTGTCGTATTTCCAAATGCAGATATAAAAATTTATTTAGATGCAAGTGAAGAAATAAGAGCTCAAAGAAGATATGAAGAAAACAAACAAAACGGAATAGATACAACATATGAAGAAGTTTTAGAAAATGTTAAAATGAGAGATTACAATGATATGCACAAAAAAGTTGGAGCTTTGAAAAAAGCAGATGATGCAATTGTTGTAGATTCAACAAATCTAACAATTGATGAAGTAGTTGAAAAAATAAAAAATATTATAAAGGAATGCAAGTAAAAAATGGAGTTTACAATGAAAAAGCAAATCATAATGGCTTCTGGAAACAAAGGAAAAATCAAAGAAGCACAAGAAATATTAGAAGATTATGAAATAATACCAATGAATGAAATTGGTATTGATATAGATGTAGAGGAAGATCAAGAGACATTTGAAGGAAATGCAAGAAAAAAAGCAGAAACAATAGCAAAAACATTGAATGGAAAAATGTGTTTGGCAGACGATTCAGGAATTCAAATTGAATATTTAGATGGATTTCCAGGTGTATTTACAAAAAGATGGCATAAAGGAACAGATAAAGAAAGAAATGAGGCTTTAATAGAGAAACTAAATGGTGTACCACATGAAAAAAGAAAGATAAAATTTGTTACAGCAATGGCATTATCAGATGGTGAAAAAACTATTATAGCAGTAGGAGAGATTCAAGGTTATGTTGCAGAATCTCCAAGGGGAGAAAATGGATTTGGATTTGACGAAATTTTTGAATTAGAGGATGGAAGAACATTGGCTGAAATTTCAGCAGAAGAAAAAAATCAAATTAGTGCAAGAAAGAATGCATTGGAAAATTTAAAAGAAAAGCTAAAGAACTAATAATATAATCTCATGATTAATTCATGGGATTTTTTTCTTTTGACACAATTAAGTAAAAATTTATGAAAACTACTAACAAACAGAAAAAGATTTTGAAAGTATTAAGCATATGGATGAAAATGGAGTTGAATTTTGGTATGCTAGAGAGCTAATGGAAATGTTGGAGTATAGTAAGTGGGGGAATTTTACAAAAGTAATTGATAAGGCAAAAGAAGCTTGTGAAAACAGCAACGTCAATATTTCGGACCATTTTGCCAATGTCAGCAAAATCGTAAAAGCTGGAGCTACTAGTAAAGATATAGGAGATGTTAAACTAACAAGATATGCATGTTATTTAATAGCACAGAATGGAGATAGTAGAAAAAAGACAATATAACACATCATAAGGTTGGACAGGCCGTTAGACAAACAATAAAAAGAATTGGTGGTACAATGCCTGAAGATTTACCAACACCAAGTAAAAGTGCAAAACAAATAGAAGAAGAAAATAAAAAAATCACACAAAGTAATTGATGAATTTATTCATTGAATTTGTGTTAAATTTGATATAGTTGAAGAAGTCAGAAAAATTTTATATTCAATAGCTTACATTAATGTTCATGGATTTTCTTTAATAAAAGTAATAACAAACGGAGAAAATTATAAAATTTTCTCCGTTTGTTATTTGATCAGGAACACTTTTCTAATCTTGGTCGAAATGAAAGAAACTTAAGAATTCTTCGTAATTTTCAAGTTTCACTTCATAATCAAGTTGAACCTTACAAATTATTTTTCCGTTATTATCAACCTTTGCTTGACACTCAAATAAATCCTTAGAAATAAACTCAGAATAATTTAAAAAAACTTGCTTAATTTCTGTTGATAATTCTTGTCTAGCTTGTTCTACTTTTTCTTGTTGATAGTTTTGAGCATACTTTTGATATTTTACAAATTTTATTACTGAAATAATCAGATAAATAAAAAATGTAATTAATGTCATAATCAAAGCATATGGTTTCCAAACTTCAGGATTGTTGTTAGAAATTGATTTTGCAATTAGTAGTTCAGGTATTATAAGGAAAATAATTAACAAACCTCCTCCTAAAGTCCATTGAAATAATTTTCTGTTCTGATCTTGCATAATTTTTCCTCCTTATTACTTTTATTGAAGTAGTTATTTTATATAAGTTTAAACTAAAAAGTTAGAGGCAAAATTCCTCTCACTAGTTAGTGAAAAAAGTATTAAGACACAGGACTTTCCCATATCAACATCAATTATAACACAAATTTATATGATTTACAAATGTAAAATTTTATTTCTAATACAAACTACTTAATTTCTTTAATTCCATTTTGAACTTTTCTAATCAAGCTTTCCTACATTTATAAAATAGAATAAATGAAATTTCTGCATGGCTGACGTGATGTAAAGATGCAGTTCAACATGACAAGAATAAGGGCAAATCTCATATGGGGATTTACCACTTGTAGTTTTAGGAATAAGGGTAAAAATTCTTTGTGAAGGTAAAAAATAAAAGCAGTTGTAACAGGATAATTCACTTTTTACGTAAACAATTCATAAAATATAGCAAAAACGTAAAAAGGAGGAAGAAAAATGTCAAGTTACATAATAGAGGGGCGGAAAAAAACTAGAAGGCACAGTAAAAATATCAGGCTCAAAAAATTCAGCATTACCAATAATAGCAGCAACAATATTAAATGCTGGAAAAACCACGTTATATAATGTACCAAACATACAAGACACGCAGATGATGTATAAAATACTTGAAATACTAGGAGCAAAAATAGAAAAGAAAAACGGAAAAATAAAAATAGATACATCAAAAATAGAAAAATATGAAATACCACCAGAATTAATGCACAAGATGCGTTCATCAGTAATACTAGCGGGAGCATTGCTAGGACGATACAAAAAAGCAATATTTTCATATCCAGGAGGGTGTGATATTGGCTCAAGGCCAATAGATTTACATTTAAAAAGCTTTGAAAAATTAGGAATACAAGTAAATCAAAACCATGGAAATATAGAATGCAATGCTGAGAAAATTCATGGAGAAAAAATTGACTTAGATTTTCCAAGTGTAGGGGCGACAGAAAATGCGATACTTGCAAGTGTATTAGCAAGTGGAACAACAATTATAACAAATGCAGCAAGAGAACCAGAAATAATAGATTTGCAGAATTTTTTAAATAAAATGGGTGCAAAAGTTGTAGGCGCAGGAACTGATGAAATACAAATTGATGGTGTAAAAAGATTAAAAGATATTAGTTATAATATAATGCCAGACAGAATTGAAACGGGTTCATTTTTATGTTTTGCAGCTGCAACAAAAGGAAATATAATATTAGAGAATGTAAATGCAACACATATTACTCCAATAATAAATAAATTAGAAGAAGCGGATTGCAAAATTGAAGTAAATAAAAATAAAATAAAAATTGTAGCACCTAAAAAATTGAAGGCAATAGATATAAAAACAATGCCATATCCGGGATTTCCAACAGATATGCAATCAGTGTTTGCTTCAATGCTTACAACTGCAAAAGGAACATCTATAATAGTAGAAAATATATTTGAAAATAGATACAAATATACACAAGAACTTAATAAAATGGGTGCAAAAATTACTGTTGAGGGAAAAAGTGCAGTAATACGAGGAACAAGAAAATTGTATGGAGCTGATGTTAAAGCAACAGATTTAAGAGGTGGTGCAGCGCTTGTATTAGCAGGTTTAATTGCTAAAGGAAAAACACAAATTGATAATATTGAATATATTTTAAGAGGGTATGAAAAATTGGATTATAAATTGCAAAATCTGGGAGCTAATATAAGTGTAAAATAAATATCACCAAAGGTTACAATTCTTACCTTTTAAAAATTTTTGTGTGTAAGTTGTAACCCACCAGAGATACATTTTGTGATTTTTTTGTAAAAACTATAGAAATATAGTTTTTTTTTTGATACAATACATACTAGAAATTTTTGGAGGTGAAAATTTTGACAAAACAACAAAAAGAAAAACTTGATAATTTATATAAATTTTCTGAAGAAAACTACGTAGAACCAAATCAAGAAGAAAAAATCAGAAAGAAAAAATCAAAAGAAAGAGAAAAAAGAATAAAGAAAAGAAACACATCACAAAGAGACCAATTTGACCTAGATACAGAAACAGTAATAGGAATGACAAATAGAAACAAACAAAGGAAAACCAAAGTAAATCCAAGTAAATTAACAAAAAAACAAGCACATGTACTAAGAAAAAGAAAAAAGATGAAAAAAATTATCAAATTTTTAACACTATTATTTATAATAATAGGAGGAGTTGTTTTTGCTTTAGTTTCACCAATTTTTAATATAAACGAAATACAAGTAAAAAATAATAATCTTATAAGCCCTGAAACAATAATAAGTTTATCAAATTTAAGTGAGGGACAAAACATATTTAGATTTAACAAAGGAAAAACAGAAAAAGAGATAAAAACAAATGCTTATATAGAAAGTGTAAATGTAAAAAGAAAAATACCAAATAAAATTGAGATAACAGTTGAAGAAAGAGAAAGAAACTATAATGTTGAATTTTTGAATGGATATGCTTATATAAATAATCAAGGATATATATTAGAAATATCAGAGCAAAAATTGGATTTACCAGTTATCCAAGGAATTTCAACAGAACAAGAACAAATTGTGGAAGGAAACAGATTAAATGTTGAAGATTTGGAAAAATTAGAGACTGTAATTCAAATAATGAATATTTGTAAAAGCTATGACTTGGATAAAAAAGTTTCAACTATAGATATATCAAACAAAAATAATTATACAATATATATGGAACAAGAAAAGAAAACAATTTATTTAGGTGACGAAAGTAATTTAAATAATAAAATGTTATATGTTCCAACAATTTTAAATGAAAATAAAGACAAAGAAGGAACTATATATTTAAATGGTGATTTAAATGGTAACTTTAAACCTAGATTTAGAGAAAAGGTATAGTTTTTATAAAGGAGCGATATATATGACCAATAAAAAGGCAATTGGATTAGTGTTGGGAGCAATGTGTTTTGCTCTAACAGCAGGAATATGCGTACAAATAAAAACTGTTAATAACACTAGTTCAAAAGTAAGTCAAAATTATGAAGAAAATAATTTAAGAGCTGAAGTTTTAAAATATAAAGAAAAATATGATAATCTTTTAAAAGAAACGGAAAAAATAGATGCACAATTGCAAGAACAAATTGATGGTGCAACAAAAAATAATTCTGAATTAGAAGATGCAAAAAATCAAATAAATGAAGGAAATAAAATGATAGGACTAACAGAAGTAACTGGACCGGGAATTATCTTAACAATTGCAGATAGTGATGTGGATTCTAATTCTGTTTTAGATCCAAATAATTTCTTGATACATGATATTGATTTATTAAAGGTTGTAAATGAATTGAAAAATGCTGGAGCAGAAGCAATATCAATTAATGGTCAAAGGATTATTTTAACAACACCAATAATATGTGGAGGAAATATCATAAATATTAATGGTGAAAAAATCGGTTCACCATTTGAAATAAAGGCTATTGGTTCACCAGAAGCTTTAGCAAATTTATCTAGACCAGGCGGATATTTAAGTAGGCTTGAAGATAGAGGAATAAAAGTAAGTACTCCTAAAAAATCAAATTCTATAACAATATCTAAATATTCAGGAGTATTAAACTTTAAATATATAACTAATAAAGAGTAAAAAATCTGGATGGCGATGAACGAAGTGCCCCAAGATTTGACAGACGAAATTTTTGAAAAAAATTTTGGATGGCGATGGACGAAGTGCCCCAAGATTTGACAGACGAAATTTTTGAAAAAAATTTTGGATGGCGATGAACGAACGAAGTGAGTGAAAGGGATGAAATTTTAGATGAAAAAAGGCAAAATAACGGTTTGTATCACAATTGCCATAGCATGTTTTGTATTAGCAATAGTAATGTCTATGCAATTTAAAGTTGTAAAAGAAACAGATATTACATCTATAGAAACAATGAGAGAAGAAGAATTAAGAACAGAGCTAGCAAACTGGAAAAAGATGTATAAGGAAGCCCAAGAACAATATGACGAAAAATCTACTAAATTAGCTGAGTATAAAGAAAAGGAACAGTCTGAAGAAGAATCTTCAAAATTAGTAGAAAAAGAATTAGAACAAATTAATATGTACTTAGGGAAAACTGATGTTGAGGGACAAGGAATAACAATAAAAATTCAAGATATTAATAATCAAGATGAAAATACGAGTGAAGAAGATGCAACAAAACCAATTTCTGCGGAAGATTTACTAGTTGTTGTTGATTATTTAAAATTAGCCGGTGCAGAGGCAATATCAATAAATGGAGAAAGAATAATAAATATGACAGACATTGTTGACGTAGGTTCAAATTCATTGATTTTTGTTAATCAACAAAGAATATTAGCTCCATATATAATTAAAGCAATAGGAGATCCAGTAAAACTTGAAAGTACATTACTTGGAAATGGTGGGTATGTGGAAGAATTAAGAAATTATGGATTTACTGTAGATATAGATAAAGGAAAAGTCTCTATACCTAAATATAGTAAAGAAATAGGACATAAATATATTCAATAAAATTTGTAAAAAGGAAATGGTGAATTATGATTTTTTTAATTATGATAATAGCATGTATATTAGGAGTAGTCGTTGGTTTAAATGCGCCAATGATTTCATATACATATTCTAGTTATTTAGCAATTGCAATTATTGCAGCATTAGATTCAGTTTTTGGAGGGGTTGCATCTGTAATAAATAAGAAATTTGATATGAAAATATTTATATCAGGATTTTTTGGAAATGCAATATTAGCAATATTATTAACAATGTTAGGTGAAAAATTAAATATTGATATTTATTTAGCAGCAATAGTTGTATTCGTAGGAAGAATGTTCAATAATTTAGGAATAATAAGAAGATATTATGTCGAAAAATGGACTGAAAAAATTAGAAATAAATCAAAAAAAGAAGAAGAGAAAAATAAAAATACTGAAAAATAAATACTTATAAGGAACATTACAAAA
This sequence comes from uncultured Clostridia bacterium, assembly GCA_934120675.1. GTDB lineage: Bacteria > Bacillota > Clostridia > TANB77 > CAG-508 > CAG-269. The sequence continues at coordinate 6,378 of CAKOUU010000023.1, read as the reverse complement.
ATGTTACAAAAATATTACAAAAATATAACAAATTCTATTGACAATTGAAAAAAAATGTAATATAAATACATCAAGAAATTTAGTACTAAAAAATGGGGGAATTAACTTGGCAATAGGTGATATTATAGTTGGTGTAGACATAGGAACAACAAAAGTAGCTACAGTTGTTGGTGAAGTTAATAATTTTGAACAAATAGAAACAATATGCAATACATCATATAAATGTAGTGGATTAAAAAAAGGAAAGATAATAAACGAAGAAGAAATTGCTTTAAGTCTATCAAAAACAATAAGCGATGCAGAAGATGAAACAAATTTAAAAATAAATTCAGCATATGTAACAATTCCAGGTAAATATGTTACTATAGTCCAAAATAGTATAACTAAAGATGTAAAAGATAAATATTCTGGAATTTCAATAAGAGATGTACAAAATGCAATAATGCAAGTAAAAGACATTGACATACCAGAAGGAAAAACACTAATTGATATAGTTCCAGATAAAATAATATTAGACAATGGTACAGTAGTTAGTGATCCTGTTGGCAAATTAAGTTCAAGCTTTACAATTAGTGCACAAATTATTTTAGCGAATAAAGATTATGTAAGACAATTAAATAGTATATTTAAAAAAGTTGGTTTGGAAATTGATGGAATAGTACCAACAACTTTGGCTGAAAGAAATCTAATATTAGATAAAAATGAAATGCACGATAATATTGCAATAATTGATGTAGGCGCAGAAAACACAGATATAGGTGTGTTTGAAGGAACTACATATATTTATACAAATTCAATACCATTAGGTGGAGACAATATAACAAATGATATTGCAATGGTATTAAATATTGAAAAAGAAGAAGCCGATAAATTAAAAAGACAATATGGACTTGCTCTAAAATCATTTATTGATAATGATAATGATATTATATTAAATACTTGTAGAGATAATAGCAAGAATAAAATAATAAAAAGTTCGGAATTGATAGAAATAATTGAAGCAAGAATAGAAGAAATGTTTTTAATAATAAACAAAGACTTAACAAATCAAGGGATAAAATCAAGAATAAATAATGTTGTATTAACAGGACAAGGAATAGTAAATATTAGTAAAAGTGATGTTGCTGGAAAAATAAATTTAAATATACCTGTAAAAATATCAACAGGAAGATTAATAGGGACAACAAGGCCGGCATATAGAACAGCATATGCTTTGGTTAGATATATAGCTTCAAGACCTTTTACAAAAACAGTATCAAGTAGTATTGATACTAAATCAAACGAAAATATATTTAAGAACATATTAGAAAGAATAAAGGAATTTTTCTACAGTTAATATTTAAAGTAGTTATTAATTTTAAAAAATAAATATAAACAAAGTTTTAAGGGAGGAAAAAACAAAATGATGGAATATGATGATAACAATATAACAATGATGGATGGGACAGCAACAATAAAAGTAATAGGTGTTGGAGGAGCAGGAAATAACGCTGTAAATAGAATGATAGATGCAGGAATTAAAGGTGTAGACTTTATAGCTGTAAACACAGATAGACAAGCGCTTCAACAATCAAAAGCTAATACAAAAATACAAATAGGAGAAAAAATCACAAGAGGTTTAGGTGCTGGAGCTAACCCTGATATCGGAGCACAATCAGCTGAAGAAAGCAAATCAGAAGTAGCTGAAATATTAAGAGGAGCAGATATGGTATTTGTTACTGCCGGAATGGGTGGTGGAACAGGTACAGGTGCTGCACCAATAGTTGCTTCAACAGCAAAAGAAATGGGAATATTAACAATAGGTGTTGTTACAAAACCATTTACATTTGAAGGAAAGAAAAGACTTTCACAAGCAGAAAGAGGAATTGAAAGCTTAAAAGGTAAAGTTGATACATTAGTAGTAATACCAAATGATAAATTATTACAAATTATAGATAGAAAAACATCAATAATTGAAGCATTTAAAATGGCTGACGATGTATTAAGACAAGGTGTACAAGGTATATCTGACTTAATAGCAGTACCAGGACTTGTAAACTTAGACTTTGCTGATGTTAAAACAATAATGTTAAATCAAGGTATGGCACATATGGGTGTTGGTAGAGCATCTGGAGAAAACAGAGCAGAAGATGCTGCTAAAGAAGCTATCCAAAGTCCATTACTAGAAACATCAATTGAAGGAGCAAAAGGAGTAATTATCAATATTACAGGTGGAGAAGATTTAGGATTACACGAAGTAAACACAGCGGCAGAATTAGTTCAACGCAGTGTAGACCCAGAAGCAAATATTATATTTGGTACAGTTACAGATCCAAGTATGCAAGATGAAATTCAAATCACAGTTATTGCAACAGGATTTGAAAAACCAGAAAACAATATTTCTAGTATAGGAGTTGACAATATTGTATCAAAAACTTGGGAGAAAAAAATCAACTCAATACCATCTAGTTCAGATGTAACTTCTTCACAAAATGATTTGGATATTCCACCATTTTTAAGAAAAAATAGAAATAAAAATTTATAATGTCACTTTTTGAATGAATTAGCTGTTCAAACAAAGCAAGTTACAGATAATTTAAGCTTTAGAACTGTTCTGCTTGAGACATCGGCTCCAAATGGGATATTAAAAAAGATAAAAAATAATTAGAAAGAAATAATCGAAAATACTCGATTATTTCTTTTTTTCTACAATAAGAAAAGACAGACTTCGTAAAACTGATGTAGTAAAATACAAAAGTGGGTGAGCAAAATGACAATTTATATAGATATTATAATTGTAGAAAACCTAATAATGAATTATATAATTTTATATGCAACAGGAATTATATCAAAAAGTAAGATATCACATTTACATATGTTTCTTGCAAGCTTAATAGGAGCCATATATGCTGTAGCAGAATATATAATAAAATTAAATATATATTCAAATTTTGTTGTAAAGATAATATTATCAGTAATAATTATATTTGTAGCATTTCAGCCCAAGAATGTAAAAAATATGTGTAGACAATTGGTATTATTTTATGTAACAACATTTACATTTGGAGGTGTAGCAACATATTTAATATATGTACTAAAGCCTCAAAATATAATAATAAAAAATGGAATGTATGTTGGAACATATGTCTTAAAGACTATATTTATAGGAGCGATAGTTGGAACAATTATATTAACAATTGCTTTTAAAATGGTAAAAAGTAAATTAAGCAAAAAAGATATGATTTGTAAAATAAAAATAAAATTTAATGGAAAAGAAGAAATACTTGATGCGATGGTTGATACAGGAAATATGCTAAAAGAACCTATAACAGGTACACCTGTTGTTGTAGTTGAAAGAACATCATTATATGATTTGTTGCCAAAAGAAATTTTAAATAATACAGAATCAATTTTAGGAGGTGATTTTGAAAAAATACCAGAAGATATAAAAAAAGAATATATTCCAAAATTAAAAATAATACCTTTTGCTTCTTTGGGAAAACAAAATGGAATGTTAGTTGGAATAAAACCAGAAAAAATAGAAGTTATAAATGAACAAATAGAAGAAAATAAAAATGCAATAATAGGAATATATAATAAATCTCTTACAAAGCGAGGGGAATATAAAGCTTTAATTGGAATAGATTTATATTAGAAAAACTATTGATAAAAGGTATAAGACTGAAACAATTGAGTACAAAATTTAAAATCAGTTTTAAATCTTTAGAAAGGAATGAAATTTATTATGAATATTATTGAATTAGTAAAAAAGGGATTTGATAACTTAAACACAATATGTGCAAAATATATAAATGATGATAATAAAATAGAGTATTTGCCGATATTTTATATAGCTGGAAGTCAAACACTTCCACCACCATTAGAACCAGCGGAAGAAGAAAAATTGATAAAGAAATTATCAGAAGAAAATAATTTAGAGACAAGACAAATATTAGTAGAAAGAAATTTGAGACTTGTTGTATATATAGCAAAAAAATTTGAAAATACAGGTATAGGCATAGAAGATTTAATTTCAATAGGAACAATTGGATTAATGAAAGGAGTAAATACATTTAATTCCGATAAAAATATCAAACTTGCAACATATGCATCAAGATGTATTGAAAATGAAATTTTGATGTTCTTAAGAAAAAATAATAAAATAAAAGGAGAAATTTCAATTGATGAGCCATTAAATAAAGACTGTGATGGAAATGAATTGCTATTATCAGATATTTTAGGAACTGATCCTGATATTACATATAGAAATTTGGAGGATGAGGTAGATAAAAAACTATTAAAAGCTTCAATCCTAAAATTGAATGATAGGGAAAAAGATATAATGGAAATGCGATTTGGATTTAAAACAGGTAAAGAAAAAACACAAAAAGAAGTTGCAGATGAATTACGGGATATCTCAAAGTTACATATCTAGATTAGAAAAAAAGATAATTAATAAAATGAAAAAAGATATAATGAGTAAAACTGGATAGAAATTTGAAGTGATAGACTATTACTAAAAAAAGCCAGTATTAAATAAACCTATTTTGGAAATACTTAGGATAAGTAAATTCAAAGGAGGTTTTTTATTTGTTCAACAAGGTAGAAATATGTGGTGTAAATACAAGCAAATTGCCACTATTATCAAATGAAGAAAAAAAAGAACTACTTATAAAAATAAAAAATGGGGATGAAGAAGCAAGAACAAAGTTTATTCAAGGAAATTTAAGATTAGTTTTGAGTGTAATACAAAGATTTTATGGTAGAGGAGAAAAAGCAGATGATTTGTTCCAAGTTGGGTGTATAGGTTTGATAAAAGCAATTGATAATTTTGACATAAATCAGGATGTACAATTCAGCACATATCGGAGTTCCTATGATCTGTGGAGAATTAAAAAGATACTTAAGAGACAATAACAGCATAAGAGTAAGTAGGTCAGTTAGAGATTTAGCATATAAGGCCATGCAATTTAAAGAAAAATATGTAAGAGAAAAAGGAAAAGAACCTACTATAGATATTATAGCCAAAGAATTGGAAGTCACAAGGGAAGAGGTGGCATATAGTTTTGATGCTATACAAGACCCTATTTCACTACAAGAACCTGTATATAATGATGGTGCGGAAAATATTTATATAATGGATCAAGTTAAAGATACTAAAAATACTGATGAAATGTGGACTGAAAATATGACAATAAAACAAATAATGAAGAAATTAAATGATAAAGAAAAAATGATTATAAATAAAAGATTTTTTGATGGTAAAACTCAAATGGAGGTCGCACAAGAAATTGGAATATCCCAGGCCCAAGTCTCAAGGCTTGAAAAAAATGCAATTGAGCATATTAAGAGGTTGTATAAATAAAAAAATAATAGAACAAATTTGATTAAAATTTTGATTTTTCTCAGATTTGTTTTTTAATTGCAATATTTTATAGGAAGCGGAATATAATATTGTAATGTTTTTTGATAGGGGATGATATTAAAAATGCAGGATAAAGGGCTTGATTTTAAACATAAAGAGGTAGTTAATATTACAGATGGAAAGAGATTGGGATATGTTCAAGATGTGTGCGCCGATTTGGAGACAGGTGTAATTACATCAATTATTGTTCCAGGGAGTAATAAAATTATGAGTATGTTTTCTTCTAATAATGATATTGTTATTCCGTGGAAAAATATAAAATGTATAGGTGATGATTTGATTTTGGTGGAGATTTAGTTACAGTTCAGTAGGAAAAATCCCTGAAATACCTGTGAATGATATTTTTCATATTTTCTCAGGTTCCCTACATGATGTTAACAAATTCTAATGTAAATACTCTAACAATACCCGAAGGCAGGACCCTTTAGAGCATTTACTTAAGAATTTATAACACTATTTTGGTCACATTCGAAATATATTTAAAATATCATTCACAAGTGTTTCAAGTTTTTTTTTACTGAACTGTAACAAGATTTAAAAAAATTTTGGAAATTTTTTTAGAAAAAGTATTGACTTTGAATTATGAATATGCTATTATAAATAAGCATTTGGCGAGAACATAAAAATAGTAAAAAAATAATAAAAAATATTTTAATTTTTTTTTAAAAAACTATTGACAAAAATCGACAAGATATGCTATTATAAATAAGTACTTTGTGAGAAGAAAAAATAAAAGAAATTAACGAAAGAATTAGTAATAAAAACAACATAAAATAATGACTTAAATTACTAATTTTTATTTTGACAAAAAAATAAAAAAACTTTCAAAAAACTCTTGACAAAGTAAAACGATTTATAGTATAATCTAATACGTTCGTTACTAATAACGAATAAACAAAAAAGTACATTGAAAAGTAAACAGTAAATCCTTTAGAGAATAAACCGAAGCGGTATGATTTTTAAACCTAAAAATC
>CAKOUU010000022.1 GCA_934120675.1 uncultured Clostridia bacterium | reverse complement strand
ATAGAAAAAGGAAAACCATTGTATATAAACATAATAGCAACATTGGAAGGTAACAAATGTACAGTAGTTTTAAAATCTGATAATACAAAAACAGTACCATATCAAGTTTCATCAAATGGAAAATATATATTTAAAGTAAGTGGAACATATAATGGTAAAACAGTAGAAGAAGATAAAGAAGTAACAGTAAACCAATATATGTCAGCACAGGGGGTAGTACAATATGATGCAGGAGACTGGACAAAAGAAGAAATACAAGCATTGCAAAGTAAAAACTTATATAATATAAATAAATCAAAAACAGAAAGTAAAGAATCTGGACTTGACTTTACATTTGGAGGATTTACATATAAAGATGATAAAGCAAATAAAACAGATATAGACAGTAAAAATATAATAACAAGTAGAAATGATAGTGTAACACCACGAAGTGGATATGGAACACCAAAATATTCAGGATGGCAAATATTAGAAAGTAAAGAAGAAAATGGAAAAACATATGTAACAAAAATAACACATGCAGGAAGCCCAGAGAATTTTGTATATTATTGGAAAGAAGGTTATGATAGTAGAACAGCAGAATATATATTGTCAGGAGGACAAAGACAGACAGGCTATGGTACATATCAAGCAAGAGATTGGAGTATATATAAAGATAAAACTTTAGACAAAAATGGATATATAAGTGATGTACATGCAATGACATATGACGAAGCATATAAGATAACTGGAAACGCAAATTCAACTACTGGAATGAGAAATACAGGAGCATATTATTGGTTGGCGTCTGCCATTCCGTACACCTACTACGAGGCGTGGAACGTGAATTACAGCGGTAGCATCAACAGCGACGGCTTCAGCGGTTGCAGGGGAGTCCGCCCCGTAGTTTCTCTGACATCTGGAGTCTACATAAAGGCAGGAACAGGAACAGAGTCAGATCCATATATATTGGGAAAAGATTAGGATATGAAAGAATCCGCCTAGTAGGCCTTTGGCCTACTGGCGGTGGGGTAAAAATATGGGAATCATAACTGATGTCACATTTTGTCGAAATCTTTTTATTAACAAGTAACATAAAACCGTGGTAATATATGACTATGCAATTTATTTGATAATTGCATAGTCATAAACTTTTAAAATAATATTTAATTTAAAAAAATTAAATCTAGCAACTTTGGAAAGACAAAAACATTTTAATTAATTTAATCTAATTTATTATTTCTAATTTTAAGATTAAAAGTTGAGTTCAAAATTTAAATCGAAAATACCCAAAAGTATTGAGAGAATAAGACAAGGATGGAGGTGCACTTTTTATAGTGTAAATTGTCAAACAAATTGCAAAATAAAAATATAAAAAAAGAGGTGAAAAAATATAAATAAAATGTTATAATAAGAGATGAGGAAATTTATGCCTACAATAAGTATGCTTTATGGTATATAATTAGAATGTATTATGATGACCATAATCCACCACATTTTCATGCTTTTTATGGAGATTATAAAGCAATTTTTAGCTTTGAAGGTGAAATAATAGAAGGAACAATGCCAAGTAGTAAGAAAAAACTTATTATTGCATGGACACTTATCCATAAAGAAGAACTAATAGCAAACTGGCAACTAGCAAAGAATAGTGAAATACTATATAATATAAATCCTCTAAGCTAATTAAGGAGAATTGTTTATGAAAGAAGTTATTAAAGTAGAACCATTAAAAGATTACAAATTATTATTGACATTTAATAATAATGAAAAAAAGATAAAAGATATGAAACCGTATTTAGATAAAGGTGTATTTAAAAAATTAAAAAACATAAATTTTTTTAATACAGTTGAAATTAAATTTGGAACTATTTCTTGGGGCGAAAATATAGATATGTGTGCAGATAGTTTATATGATACAAGTGAGAAATATAATGATTAAATAATAAAATATAAAAGGGAAAAGTGAATTCAATATAATAGATATCAAAAAAATATCTAAAATATTGAATTCTTTTTTTAGTTAATTCAAAAGTATATATAATTTATATTCTAGGATAAGGCTTTCGTTCATTAGTAAGGCCCAATAAATAATCAATACTAGTGTCAAAAATTAATGCAAGTTTTTTTAATGTATTGATAGGTATATTAATTTTACCCAATTCATATTTACTATAATTAGTTTGAGAAATATTCAATAAGTCAGCAACATCTCTTTGGAGCATATCTTTATCCTCTCTTAAATCTTTAATTCTTAACATTAAATCACCTCAAGTATATTATAAAAAGTCAAAATGTAACTATTGACAAAAAGTCATATTTTGACTATAATAATTTTGCATAAAGTTATGTAATGACTATAAAAAGGAGGATACAAATGAAGAAAATTAGAAACAAAAATAAAGGAATCACACTAGTAGCACTTATTATAACAATTATCATATTATTAATTTTATCAGGAATAACAATAGCAACACTAGGTGGAGAAAATGGATTATTTAAAAAAGTAAAATTAGGAAAAGAAAGATATGCAATATCAGAATCAAAAGAAAAATTGGAATTGGAAATAACGAATTTACAAATAGAACAAAATGGAAAAGGTGAGGAATTGACTAAAGAAGATTTGCCTAAAATGAATAGTGACGAGATAGATGTACGAGATACAACAAATTTCCCAGTAGAAGTAATATATAAAAACTACAAATTTGAAGTGGATAGCAATTTTAAGGTTACATATGTAGGTGAGGCAAATGAAACAATTATAACATATACAACAGAACCAGAAGGATATACAAATCAAAATAATATAAAAGTTTTGGTTAAAATAACAAATCCTAAAGGGATAAAATCTATATTAAAACCAGGTGAAACTGATAAAATATTGCCACAAGATAGAACAACAGCAGGAATTGAATTTACTGTTACAAAAAATGGTCATTACATTTTGAAGGTTGAAGATGTAGATGGAAATGAGGTTTCTAAAGATATTTATATTGATTTGATAGATACTTTGGCTCCAGAAGAGTTTACACCAGAAGTTCAAAAAAATGGAAGTACTATAACAATTGTTGAAAACGGAAAAGATGCAGAAGAAACGGAAGAAAGTAGTAAAAGTGGAATTGATCATTACGAATATTATTTAATAGATTCAAGTAATAAAGAAACGAAATATGATAGTAATAAAATAGAAAATCTTGCATTAGGAACATATAGAGCATATGTAATTGCTTTTGATAAGGCCGGGAATAGTAGAAAGTCGAATGAAGTAGAGTTTTCAATAACAATTGAATTTTCAAAAATTTCAGCAGGAGACCAACATAACTTAGCTATAGATAAAGAAGGCAATTTATATTCTTGGGGTGGAAGCAATGATACATTGGAAGACGGTGTAACTGATTTTGCAACAGGAAGTTTCAAAAACTGGGGACCTGCAAAAATGAAATTAGATTTTAAAATAAAAGAAATGTCAGTAGGAAATTTTGAGCATAGTCTAGTAATAGATAATAATGGTTATTTATGGTCAAGAGCAAGGAGTAATTCATATGGACAATTAGGGAATGGAACAACTGAAGTTAGTGATAAATTAATAAAGATAAAAGAAGATGTGAAATTTGTAAAAATATCAGCAAGCGAGTATCATAATTTGGCAATAGATACTGAAGGAAATTTATGGACATGGGGATATAATGAATATGGACAATTAGGAGATGGAACAACAACAAATAAGTTGGAGCCAACACAAATAATGCCTAATAAAAAATTTATACAAATTGCAACAGGGGTGTTTCATAGTTTAGCAATAGATAATGATGGAAATTTGTGGAGTTGGGGAAATAATGATTATAAACAATTAGGAGACGGGACAACCGTTAAAAGGCATACACCAATACAAATATTAAAAAATGAAAAATTTATACAGGTGTCAGCAATGGAAAATCATAGTTTAGCATTAGATAGTGAAGGAAATGTATGGAGATGGGGAGAATCAGTATATGATACAGGAACTAGATGGTATTTTTATAAAAATGATCCACAAAAGATAGAAATAGATAAAAGAATAACACAGATATCTGCAGGGACATATTATGTTTTAGCATTAGATAGTGAAGGAAATGTATGGAGATGGGGATTAAATGCTTCAGGTCAATTAGGCAATGGGACAAATAAACAGAATGATACACCAACACAATTAGTAAGTGACAAAAAATTTATTCAAATAGCAGCAGGGGACCGTCATAGTTTAGCTTTAGATAGTGATGGTACTATATGGGGCTGGGGATCTAATAGCAGTTGGGAGTTAGGAATTGGGGACAATAGAGTTAATTCGAAAGAGTTACCTATTCAAATTGTACCAGCTAGTAAAAGAAATTAAAATTTGATGTACGATTTTTTTTGATTTTTTAATAAAATCATGGTAACATAAGACTATGCAATTTATTTGACAATTGCATAGTCAAATTTTTTTAAAATAAAATTGAATTTTAAAATAAAAGTTAAATCTAGCAAATTTGGAAAAATAGTATAATTAAACCAGCGAGAGTGCATATTTACACAAAATGAGGAGGGGGATTATTTTGGCAGAAAAAGAAAACAAAGAAATCAAAATAAATATTGCAAAAAAAACAAAAAACTGATATAACATATGTAACAAAACAAAGGAAAATATAATGCCTTGAGAAAGGACGCAATAATATGAAAGATTTTTGGAAAGAACCAGAAGAAAAAAAGATAAATAAAAAGAAAATAATAATAGCAACAATAATAGCAATAATTATAACAATATTAGTAGCAATAATAGCAATATATGCTAATAACAAAAATGCGAGAAATTGGATAGATAAAAATATATTACAAAAAGAAAAAACGCAGAATAATCTACCAAGTATAGAAATTGACGAAAGTGACAATGCAAGTATATATGCATTTAACAAGTATATAGGAATATTAAACAAAAATAACTTTGAAATATATGACAACACAGGAAAAAAAGACAAAACATTAACTTTAGAAATAACAAAACCAATATATAATTCAAACAACAGATATCTGGCTGTAGCAGAAGAAAAAGGACAAAAGATATATTTAATAGAAGACAAAGAAATAAAATGGGAAACAGAAGTAGAAGGAAATATATCACAAATCACAGTAAATAAAAACGGATATGTTGCTGTAACAATAGTAGATACAAGTTATAAAGCGGTAATACAGATGTATGACAGTCAAGGAAATGCACTATTTAAAACATTCCTATCTTCAACAAGAGTAGCAGCAACATCAATATCAGAAGATAATAAATATTTAGCAATTGCAGAAATAGATACATCTGGAACAATGATACAATCAAACATTAAGATATATTCAATTGATGATGCAAAAAACAATTCAGAAGAATCATTAAAAAAGACATACAATGGAGAAAATAATGATCTAATTACTAATATAAAATATCAAGAAAGAGATAAATTGTTATGTATGTACACAGACAAAATAAAATTAATAAAAACAGATGAAACAACAGATACTATACAAGAATTTAATGACAAAAAAATATCATTTGCATCAATAGAATTAGCAAATTCAACAGTAACAGTAGAGGAAAAATCTTCAGGAATATTTACAGCAGATTCAGTATTAAATATAATAAACTCAGACAATAAAAGTACATCAATTTATACAACAGAAACTGTAACAAAAGAAGTGTATACAAAAGGTGATTTAATTGCACTAAATTTGGGTTCAGAAGTTGAATTTATAAATACAAATGGATGGCTAGTAAAGAAATATATTGCAGAACAAGAGATAACAAGTATTGTGTTATCAAATTCAATTGCAGGAATAATATATAGAGATAAAATAGAAATTATAAATATGTAATCAACATATATAAAAAATTTATAATCCATGGAAAGGAAAATAAAAATGGGAATTTTGATAGATATAATTTTAATAGCGATTTTATTAATATCTGCATTTTCAGGATACAAAAGAGGGTTAGTAAAATTAGGAGCAAATCTATTTGCTGGAATAATTGCAATAGTGATGACATTGATTTTATTTAGACCAATAGCAGGTGCAATAATAAAAAACACAACATTAGATGAAAAAATTAAAAATATAATTATAGAAAATGCATCAAGTTTTGGAGAAGATAGTAACAAAGATAATAATATAACAGAGCAAATAACAAATGAAGTAAAAAATCAAATGATACCACAAGAAGCAGAGAAAATAGCAATAAGTGCTATATATGCTATAACATCAGTAGTATTATTCGTAGTAGTAAAAATAATATTAAGTATAGTGATATCTTTAATTGATGGTATAGCAAGATTACCAATACTAAAACAATTTAATGAAATAGGTGGAATGGCATACGGAATTTTAAGGGGAATATTAATAGTATTTATTGTTATATTATTAATGGGAGTATACACAAAAATTAAGCCAGAAAGTACATTAAATTACAATATTCAAAAATCATATATAACAAAAACAATAAATGAAAAAATTATCAAAATTTAAATAAAAAAGCGCAAATTTATTGCGTTTTTTTTTGATTTTTGTTATACTATTAACAAATTTGATACACAAATCAGGAGTGGTTATTTTGAAAAAGAAACAAATAGAAAAAGATAAAAATAGAGAAAACAAAAGAAGAAAGAAAAAAACATGGAAAAAAGTATTATTAGTAATATTATTGATTTTAATAATAGCAATAGGATGGTTCGCATATAGAACTTATAAAAATGGTGGAGGACTAAGCGGAATGCTTGCAACTGTGGTAGGACATGATGAAAATACAAAGAAAAATCTAAAGGAAATAAAGGTTTTAGTTTTAGGAGTAAGCACAGATTTAGATTCAGAATTAACAGATACAATAATGGTAGCATCATATAATCCAAATACACAAAAAGCAAATTTGCTTTCAATACCTAGAGATACATTTACAGGAAAGAATAAAAGTAGAGCAACAGCATCACAAAAAATAAATGCACTTTACAACATAAATAAAAATCCAGAAAAAACACTTGAAGCGGTCAATGAGTTAACAGGATTAGATATTAAATATTATGTAGTAGTAAAAACGGAGGCATTAATAGAAGTTGTAAATGCAATAGGTGGAGTAGAATTTGATGTTCCAATAGATATGAAATATGATGACCCTACACAAGACTTACACATTGATTTAAAAGCCGGATTACAAAAATTAGATGGAGATAAAGCAGAGCAATTACTAAGATGGAGACACAGTAATTCAAAAAATGGGGTAATGACAACATATCCATCAGAATACGGAAATGACGACTTCGGAAGGATGAGAACACAAAGAGACTTTATAGTTGCAACAATGAAGCAAACTTTAAAACCAGGTAATATCTTTAAAATAGGACAATTATTAGAAATTGCAAATAAAAATGTAGAAACAAATATAGAACTTTCACTAGCAAAAGACTATGTGCCATATGCAGTAGAATTCAACACAGACGATATAAAAACAGCAGTACTTCCAGGAACAACACCAGATGTAAAAGAAACAAACGGAGTAAGCATATTTGTTGTTAATAAAACAGAAGCAAAAGAGTTAATAAACTCAATGTTTTACGAAGAAGAAAATAATGATTCAGAAAACAATACAACAAATAGTATAGAAGGTAACAGTACAAGCAATTCAAGTGCAAATAGTACAACAAACAGCACATCTAATAAAACATCGACAAATACTAAAAGCTCACAAATAACAATAGAACTATTAAATGGTAGTGGAGACAAAAATAAATTGTCAGAAGCAAAAAAACAATTAGAAGATGCTGGGTATAAAGTTAAGAAAACAGGAAGCACAACAGCAATATCTAAAACAATAATAACAAACAAAAAAGGTATTTCAGATGATAATTTAAAACAAATAAAAGAAGCATTAGGAACTGGAAGTATTTCAACAAATAAATCTAGTACAAGTATTGTAGATGTTACAGTAGTAATAGGAAAAGATTTTTAATCACCAAATTATATATTAGGAAAGAAACACAACTTTCCTAATATATATAATTAAATTAAATGAAAATTTATTTCATGAAGTTATAAAAAAAGACAGATTTTTATCTGTCCATAAATTATTAAAATAATTTTTTTCGATGTGATTTTTTATTCGAATTAGAATCAAACAACAACTTATATAATAAGAAAAGTATTAAAATAACCAAAATGATTTGAACAACTATTGTTATAAAACCAGACTGTTCAACACTATGGGATGCAAGTAAATTAGAAGAGTATTGTATACCATCAATAGTATAAGTGATTTTCCCAACAACCTGACCTTGAGCGATAGGAGCAAATAAATTATCTTGCAATTCAATTTGAGGTTCAAATTCTGTATCAAATTCATCTTGAGTAACTAAAGCAGACAAATCGTCAGAAATTAATAAATCCAAATTTCTCGTTTCTTTAGTACCATTACCTATTTCTATTTGAGTTGCTATAGCATCTTTTTCTCTTAACTTTTTTATTGTGTAATTGTTGTATCCGTAATCAAAAATAGACTTTGTATCAACAAATTTTGCACTTACATTATTAGGATATATTCCTGCAGAAAGAACAACACATATAAGCTCTAAATTTTCTTTTTTGGCAACTGAAACCAAACAGTTTTTAGCTTGAGTTGTATATCCTGTTTTACCAGCAATTGCATATTTATAGTAGTAATTGCTACTTACATCTCTGTTATCATAAATCAACAATTCATTAGTTGTATTAAATACTCTAACATCATATTTATTTGTTGCTGGTATAGTGCAGTATTTTAAAGAAGATAAACTTCTAAAAGTATCGTTTTTCATACAATATTTCATTATAATAGCCAAATCATGAGCTGTTGTATAATGATTTTCGTCATGCATACCACTTGGATTAGTAAAATGTGTATTTGTCAAACCCAATTCAGATACTTTATTATTCATTAACTCTGCAAAGTTTTCAATAGAACCAGACACATGAAAGGCTAATACATTTGCAGCATCATTTGCTGAATGAACTAACATTACCTGCAATAATTGTTCTACTGTAAGTTGCTCTCCAGTTTGCAATGCCGCAACAGAGTAACCTGATGTAATAGAAGAAATAGCTTCATATGGTACTGTTACTACATCATTTAAGTTACAATTTTCTATTGTTAGAATTGCTGTAAGTATTTTTGTAGTACTTGCTGGATACATTTTTTGATTTTCATTTTTTGAATATAAAACTTTTTCACTTGAACTATCTATTAATATCGCAGCATCTGCAGAAATTTCTGGTTGTTCTGTAAGTGCATAGCACATTGATGTGTGCAATATAAAAATTAACATAAATATTATTACTAAACTTTTTCTAAATTTCATTATATAACTCTCCATAAAAAACATATAGAATAATATACAATATTTTGACAAAAAATTCAATTATTTATACAAAATTTTACAAAATATTATTACAAAATTTAGTTTTTTAGTTGTATATTTTATATTGATACTAAGTGGGCATTAAGGATATATATTAAGGATTTTATATGTTTGAGTGTAGTGAAAAAATAGATAATCTTAGATTAGAAATTGAGGGATGTTCACGGAAAAATGTATATATGTATATGATGTTAAATTTTTTATTTTTCAATACACAATATAAGAATTTCTAAATAAATTAATGGCACCCTTCCATATGAACTCTTTCCATTAATTTATTTAAGAAATTCTAATATTGTTCCAATCAAATTCAAAAATTTAACCTCATATACATATATACATTTTATACCTGAGTGAAAGAGGCTCAATTTCTAATATTAGATTTTCTTTTTGAACGTAATAAACATATAAAATCCTTAATATATATCCTTAATACTCCACAATAATATCAGTATAAAATACAAAGCCATAAAAAATAGAAAAACGAGGAGGAAAACATGAAAAAAATAAACAAAAAAATAGTTATCTACATAATTATAATAAGCGTGATAGCGCTAATAATCTACGAAATAGCGATAAAAAAGGAAAATTTTATAGAAAATATAACAGACATAAACACAATAGAAACATCAGAAGAAAATGAAACAAAAGAACAAGAAAAAGTAGACATAACGAATAAAATAATGGTTTATATAACAGGAGAAGTAAAAAATCCAGGAATATATGAACTAGAAGAAAACTCTAGAATAAAAGATGTTATAGAAAAATCAGGAGGACTAAAAGAAACAGCAGATATTACTGACATAAATTTAGCAACAATATTACAAGACGAAGACAAAATAACAATACCATCAAAAGAAGAAAACAAGCAAGAAAAACAAAACACAGAAAAAATACAAAGCAATAAGCAGAGCAAAACTACAGAAAAGTCACAAAATACAACTAGTATATCAACAAATGTTACAGAAAAAAATCAAAATACAAAAGTTAATATAAATACAGCAACACAAACTGAATTAGAAACATTACCAGGAATAGGACCGTCTATAGCAAGTAAGATAGTGAGTTATAGAAAAGAAAACGGAAAATTTAAAAGCATAGAAGAAATCAAAAAAGTAAGTGGAATTGGAGAAAGTAAATATGCCAATATAAAAGAGTTAATAAAAGTGTAAAAATGTTAGAATCCGTAGAACTTTGAATATTATTTAACACAAATGTTACAAATTTTTAATATAAATGTCTTATAAGATAAAAGACACTCTAAAAATCAACATCCGTAGATATAGAAGTGCTAGCATTGACAAATGTCTTCAAAATAGCTATTGAAAAGAAAAAAAGATTTTATTAAAATAAAGTCAACAATAATAATGGAAAAGGAGAAAACTATGGCTATTAATATGCTACTTGCACAAAGTAATAATGATATAAGAATTAGGAGGAAAAGAAAATGAAAAGAATCATAAAAAATATAATAATATTAATAATTACACTGCTTATAATATTGGTTTTTATAATCTCAAAGAATACAAGTGTACAAGCAGCTGATAATGGAACCATAAAATTAAATGTAAAGAATGAAAATTTTACACCAGGAGGAACTGTGACGGTAGAAATACTACTACAAGATCAGAAACAGGGAATATCATCATTTACAGCATATTTCCATTATGATGAAAATATTTTTGAAAAAATAAATAGTAGCAATATAGAGAGCAATGTATCAGAAGAAGAACTTGATTCAATTGACTATGGTGATGAAACAGGAAAAGTTACTATATATTATAATGACGATATATCTAATATCGGAAAAATATGTACAATTAATTTAAAAATTAAAAGTGATATAGATGTAAATAACATAACATCATTTACAACATCAATAGGAAAAGTTGAAGCATTTTCATATTCAAATGACAACTTATCAGATTATGGAACAATAACAGAGAAAACAGTTATTAAGCAACAAACAGCAGATGAATTATATTTATCAAGTGAAAAATATAAGATCGGTGATAATGACATTAAAAATTACGAAGATGGGGACAAATATATTTCAAGAGTTGAGCAAAAGACATTGTTAAAAGACTATATAAACAATCTAGAAACAAATGGAACTATTACAGTAACAAAAGAAGATGGAACTGTATTAACATCAGATGAATATGTAGGAACAGGAATGAAATTAACAGTAACTAAAGATGAAGAAAAAGTAGAATTAAAAATAGCAGTATCAGGTGATTTAGATGGAAATGGAAAAATAACAGCAACAGATTTATCAACAATGAATCAAACAATATTGAAGTTAGTAACATTAGATAATGAATATAAAATTGCTGCAGATCTAGATGAAAACGGAAAAGTTTCAGCAACAGACTTCTCAGCACTAAATCAAATGTTATTGTAAAAAAGTCAAAGGAGGATAAAATGGAAGGAAAAAATCAATTAGCAAAAAAAATATTATCGATGATATTAATAATAGTATTTGTTTTTCCTATAATAACACCACTAAGAAGTAATGCAACGGGACTAACGGTAACATTGGACACAAATGATACACAAATAAAAGCAGGACAAAAAATATGTGTCAACATATACGCTACAGGAGATTCAATAGCGAGCCTTACATGTTATCCATCATTTGATAAAAATATATTTAATGATATAAGCTCTTCAAGTCTTGTAGTTCCAAGTGCATTAAAAGACCAAGGAAATGGAAGTTGGAAAGCATCATATTCTAGTTCAAACAACAAGATAACAGTAGAGGAAAATGACGGAAGTTATTTTACAATTCCAAATGGAGGATTATTATTCTCAATTAATTTAGTAGCTAAAATTGATGCGTCTACAACAACAGTAAAATTAAAAACAGTTGAATCAGATGGAGAAAACGATTATTACAGTATTGCAGAAGTATCAGGGACAATACCAAAAGCCGCACCAGTAACATATAACATTACATATAACCAAAATACAGCAGATACAGTTAACAATATGCCATCAGCAGGGCAAAAAATACATGGATCAAGTTATTCTATACCTTCAACAGTACCAACAAGAACAGGATACACATTTGCTGGATGGTATACAAATAGCAATGGAACAGGTACAAGTTATCAAGCAGGAGGTTCATATACTATAGATGCAGATGCAACATTTTACGCAAACTGGACTGCAAAACAAGCAACATTAACAGTAAATCCAAATGGAGGAACATGGGATGGTAGTTCATCTACACAAACATTTACACAAAATTATAATTCAACAAAAACAATAAATAATCCAACAAGAACACCAAATGGACATACCGTTAGATTTAATACCAATGGAGGAACAAGCACTGATTCTTTACAACAAGTGCAAACAACAGTATTTACTGGATGGAACAAAACTGGAGGAGGAAACTTGAGTTCGACAACATATACATTTGGAGATAGTAATGGAACATTGACGGCACAATATAAAGGACAAGCAATAACTTTACCAAATGCAACAAAAAAAGGAGCAACATTAAAAGGATGGTATACATCTCAAACAGGAGGAACACCAGTTGGAGTAGCAGGAGCAAGTTGGACACCTTCAGCAGATACAACATTATTTGCACAATGGAATGAATTAGACTATACTTTGACAGTAAATCCAAATGGGGGAACATGGAAAGGTGGTACAGCAACACAAAATGTAACAGGAAAATATGAGTCAACAACGACTGTATCAAGTCCAACAGCACCAAATGGATATGTAGTAACTTTAAATAATGATGGAACAACATCAACGGTTACACAAACAAAAACATTTACAGCATGGACATTATCTGGAAAAGGAAGAATAGATGGCACAACATATACTTTTGGAGATGGTAATGGAACAATTACAGCACAATATACACCAAACAGTGTAACATTACTAGCACCAACAAAAACAGGATATACATTTGATGGATGGTATACAGCATCAACAGGGGGAAACAAAGTAACTTCACCATATACACCAACAAATAATGTAACATTATATGCAAGATGGACAGCTAATAAATACACAATAACATTTGATGGAAAGGGTGTTGCAGTAACGCCATCAACAAAACAAGTTACATATGGACAAACATATGGAACATTACCAGCACCAACAAAACCAGGTTATACATTTAATGGATGGTACAATGGTGGAAATAAAGTACAATCAACAGACACAGTTGATATTACAGGAAATACAACATTATCAGCACAATGGTTAGGAGCGGAATACACAGTTTATTTTGATCCGGACGGAGGAAATGTAAGCCCAACAAGTAAAAAAGTAAACAATGAAGGCCAATATGGAGCATTGCCAACACCAACAAAGACAGGATATACATTTGCAGGTTGGTATAAAAATGAAACAAAGATAGAAAGCACAACAAAAGTAGAAACAACAACAGATATTACATTAAAAGCAAAATGGACTGCTATAAAATCAACATTAACAGTAAATCCAAATGGAGGAATTTGGGATGGTAGTTCATCTGCACAAACATTTACACAGGATTATAATACAACAAAAACAATAAATAATCCAAGTAAAAATATAGATGGATGTAGAGTGACATTTGATGGAAATGGAGGAACTGCACAAACAGTAGCTATAACTCAAACAACAACATTCACAGGATGGACACTATCTGGAAAAGGAAATTTTGGAGGAACAACTTATACATTTGGAGATGGTAGTGGAACACTAACAGCCAATTATTCAGGAGATAACATAGTATTACCAAATGCAACAAAAACAGGAGCAACATTAAAAGGATGGTATACATCTCAAACAGGAGGAACACCAGTTGGAGTAGCAGGAGCAAGTTGGAAACCATCAACAGACATAACTTTGTATGCACAATGGAATGAAACAAATTACACATTAACAGTAGAGCCTAATGGTGGAACATGGAATGGAAGTTCTGCACAACAAACAGTAACAGGAATATACAATGAACAAAAACAAATACCAAATCCAACAGCACCAAATGGATATATAGTAACATTGAATAATGATGGAACAACAACACAAATTACACAAACAAAAACATTTACTGTATGGAAACTATCTGGAAAAGGAAGTATAAATGGAACAACATATACATTTGGAGATGGTAATGGAACAATAACAGCTCAATATACAGAAAATAATGTAACATTACCAACACCAACAAAAACAGGATATACATTTGATGGATGGTATACAGAGTCAACAGGAGGAAACAAAGTAGCAACACCATACAAACCAACAAAAGATGAAACAGTATATGCAAGATGGACAGCAAATAAATATAAAATAACATTTGATGGAAATGGAGCAACAGGAATACCAGCATCAAAAGATGTAACATATGGAGAAAAATACGGAGAATTACCAACACCAACAAAAGATGGATTTGAATTTGATGGATGGTATAAAGAAGACGGAACAAAAGTAACAGAAGATGATATTGTAAATATAACAGAAGAAACAAAACTAACGGCAGGATGGCTTGGAGCAGAATATACAGTAAACTTTGATGCCGATGGTGGAAATACAAGTGTAACTAGCAAAAAAGTAAAAAATGGTGGAAAATATGGAGAGTTACCAACACCAACAAAAACAGGATATACATTTGTAGGATGGTATGATACAGAAAACAACAAAATAGAAAGTACAACAACAGCCAACATCTCTTCAGATGTTACGCTAACAGCAAAATATGAAAAAAACAAATATACAGTAACATTTAAAAATGATGATGGAAATACATTATATACAACAGTAGTACAATATGAAGACAAAGCAGAATTCTCAGGAAAAACACCAACATCAACAAAAAATACACCTGGATATGAAGCTAAATTTAAAGGTTGGGATAATCAAACAGAGTTAGATAGAGTAACAGGAGATACAACAGTAACAGCAACTTATGAATTATCACCAATACAATACAAAATTTCATATAACAATACAAAAGATTGTGACAATTCACAAAACCCAACAAGTTACACAATTAAAGATACTAATATAACATTAAAAGATTTGGAAGATAAAGAAAACTCAAAATTTTTGGGGTGGTATGATAAAGCCGTTGGAGGAAATAAAATAACAAGTATAGATACATCAAAATTGGAAAATATAATATTATACGCACAATGGGAAAAAGATGAATTATATTTAAAATCAGAAAAATATAAAATTGGTGAAAATGATATTGACAACTATGAACAAGGTGATATATATTTAGATAAAATAGAACCAAATACAACACTAAAAGATTTTATTGCAAATTGTGACACAAACGGAGATATAACAGTAATTAATAGTGAAGGCCAAGAATTATCAGATGACGATTTAGTTGGAACAGGTATGACAATGAAAGTCAAAAGATATGATGAAGAAATAACCCTAACATTGGTTGTAATGGGAGACTTAGACGGAGACGGAAAAGTAACAGCAGTAGACTTGTCAACATTAAATCAAGCAATATTAAAAACAGCAAAATTAAAAGACGCTGAATTTAAAGCAGCAGATCTAGATGATACCAAAAAGTTAACGGCAACAGACTTATCAACAATAAATGACACTATTTTAGGAAATATAACATTAACATATAAAAAGAAAAACAATTAATTAAGTTAAAATTTTTATTTTAAAATATAAAACAAAAGAAAGGAGTTCAAAAATGAAAAACAATACAAAACTAAAATCAATTATTGCAATTGCTTTAATTATGATGATAATAGCATTATGTACAGGAGTAAATGCAGCAACAAACTATTCAGTAGGAATGTCATTAACAAGTAATTCAAAACTAAATGCAGGAGACACAGTAACAGTTAGTGTTAACTTAACAAGTGTTAATGCAGGAAATGGTATTGATACAATTACAGCAGAATTAGATTATGATACAAATGTATTTGAAGCAATATCATCATCAAACTTTACAGCAAGTAGTAATTGGAAAGCACCATCATATGCAGCATCTTCAAAAATGTTGACAGTACAAAAAGATTCTAAAGTAAAAGCTGCTGAGACAGTTTTCACAATAAGCTTAAAAGTTAAGAATCCAGTTAATGTTGATTCAACAACAATAAGCTTAAAAGACATAACAGCATCAGGTGGTAGAGTTTCAGATGGTGGAACAGGTGATATAACAGTAAATAATGCATCTGTAACAATTAGTAAAACTAAAGATGCATCAAGCAATACAGAAACACCAACACCAACACCATCAACAAATAAAAAAAATACTACTGTAAAAGATACAACAACTACAAAAAAGACAACATTACCAAAAACAGGTTTAGGACAAGCCGGAGTTATAGCGATAGTAGTTGTAGCAATAATAGGAATATTAAGCTATGCTTTATATAAAAAAATTGCAAAAGATGTAAAATAAAACATATAGATAAAAACTGAGAGCAAAATCTCAGTTTTTTTTCATATATTAGGAAAGTTATGAAACTTTCCTAATATATAAAATTACATTGCACATCAATTATTTTGCATAAACCATAAATTATAACATGAAAAATCGACCGAGGAGTTCAATAAAAATTAGGTATTGAAAAAACAAAAAATTTCCTATATAATATAAAAGTAAAAAATTAAATAAAAGAGGTAATGAAAATGGGATTACGAGACATGAAAGTTCCAAAGATGAAATTTAAAAAAATGAAAATGGACGTAATGGAAGAATTAGAAGAAATTGATTATGAAAAATTAGAAAAGAAGAATTTAAAGAAAAAAAGAGAAACACCATATGAAGATATGACACACTACAAAACAGTAAAAGAATTCTTTTTAAATTCAGCAGAAAAATATCCAGATGAAGACTGTATATTAGAAAAACCAGACCACAAAACTCCATATAAAATAACAACATACAAAGAATTTAAAGAAGATGTATTTGGTTTAGGAACAGCATTAACAAATGTCTTAAACCTAAGAAATAAAAGAGTAATAATAATTGGGGAAACACAATATGGATGGTATGTATCATATATGGCAATGCTATGTGGAGTAGGAATTGCAGTACCAACAGACAGAGAATTACCATTAAATGAATTAGAAAATATAGTAAGAAGATCAAGAGCATCAGCAATAATATATTCACCTAGAAAAGCAGAAGACATCAAAAAAATAAAAGAAGACATTCCAGAAGTAGAATATTTTATTGAAATGAAATCAGAAAACAAACTAGAAGACAAAGAGGTTGGATTACAATATTTAATAGATTTAGGAAAATCAATAATAAAATCAGGAGATAACAGTTTCGAAAAAATAGAAATAGACCCAGAAGAATTCAAAATACTATTCTTCACATCAGGAACAACGTCAAATGCAAAAGGAGTAATGCTAAACAACAGAAACCTGGCAGAAAACATCAATGCTGTAACAGCATATGTAAAACTATATCCAATAGACATGCTATTTTCAGTATTGCCATTACATCACTGCTATGAATCAACAATAGGATTTTTACTACCAATGGCAACAGGAGCATCAGTAGCAGTATGTGAAGGTCTAAGATACATAGTACCAAACTTACAAGAAGCACATCCAACAGCAATTCTAACTGTTCCATTATTAGTAGAAAGTTTGTACAAAAAAATAAATGAAAAAATAGTAAAAAGTAAAAAAGACAAAATGGTAAACACAATGATATCAGTAACAAACGCACTAAAAGGAGCAGGAATAGACATCAAGAAAAAAGTATTCAAAGAAATATATGACAACTTAGGAGGAAGACTAAGAATCATAGTATCTGCAGCAGCTCCAATAGACAAAAGAGTTGGTAACTGGCTTGAAGATATAGGAATCACATTCCTACAAGGATATGGATTAACAGAAACAGCACCAATAGCGGCATTAACACCAGAATACAAGCCATGTGTAGGTTCAGCTGGTAAAGCAATAGTTCAAGCGGATATTAAAATAAAAGACCCAAACGAAAACGGAGAGGGAGAAATTTTGATAAAATCACCAACTTTAATGTTAGGATATTATGAAGATGAAGAAGAAACTAAAAAGGTAATAGACGAAGACGGATACTTCAATGCAGGAGACATCGGATATATAGATGATGATGGGTACATCTTTATAACAGGAAGAAGCAAAAACGTTATTGTTACTCAAAATGGAAAAAATATTTATCCAGAAGAAATCGAAATGCTATTAGATAAAGTAGATGAAATAAAAGAATCTATGGTTTATGGTAAAAAGCCAGAAGCTAACAGTAGAAGAGAAGAAAAAGAATTGATTATTACTGCAAGGGTTATTCCAGATTATGACAAAATCAAAGAACTACATGGTGACCTTTCAGAAAAAGAAATTTATGATGTGATTTGGAAGAACATCAAAGAAGTAAATAAAAAATTGACTTCTTACAAAGCAGTTAAGGCTCTTGAAATTAAAGATGGAGAGTTTGAAAAAACTTCTACTATGAAAATTAAGAGATATAAGGAATTGAATAAATAGTAATTTTAATTACATTATAAAAGAATATAAAGGGGAATGGATAATGAAAAAGAAAATATTAATATCAATTATAGTATTAGTATGTGTATGCATATTAGTAGGAATTACGTTTTTTGCATTTAGAAAAAAAGCAGAAAATAATTCTGCTCAAAATGCGACAAGCGATACAGTAAGCAAAAATGAAAGTAAATCAACAAATAATTCAGAAAAATCAAACAAAAATACAGGAGACGAAAAATTTAAATTAAGATCATATACATCAAGTAAAACATTTTATATAACAGGACCAGAAGGTTATACATATAATGACGAAATAACAGATACAATGAATTCAACAGCAGAATTTAGAAAAGGCAATTCAAGGTTGATATACAGCTTTGAAGATGAAGAAATAAGCAAATATGTAGAAAATCAGAAAAAATCAACATATGAAAGACGTCAAGGATTAAATTATTGTAAAGATTTAATATGGCAAGATGCAAAAACAATAACTGTTAATAATAATGAAGTTACATATGTAAAAGTAACTTATAATGACGGTTCAAAATATCATAATGAAATTTATTCAATTTCAAAATCGAGTGGATGGTTAATTAGTTGTGAAATAACTCAATCATCTGATTCAGATAACTTTGAAGAAGATGGCCAAATCTTAAAAGAAGCATGGGGGATTTCATTCACAACGGAAAAATAATATAAAAAGTTATGAAAGTATATAAAAACTTTCATAACTTTTTTTATAACTAATAAAAAACATCTACTAAATGTAGATGCTAAAATTTTTGGTTGCGGGGGATGGACTCGAACCACCGACCTCAGGGTTATGAGCCCTGCGAGCTGCCAACTGCTCCACCCCGCGATGTGTTGACTAGTTTATTATACATCCTAAAAAACAAATTTGTCAATAGTTTTGAAAAAATTTCCAAAAATTTCCGTTAATAATTGTAAAACAATAATATATATGATAATATTTAACTATAAGAAATGGCTCATTTGGAAGTGATACATCAAACGAAGTAAGCCAAAGACTAAGTTATCTGTAACTCATTTCCAAAAGAGCATTAATAAAAGAGTGAAATGGAGAAAAAATGAAATTTTTAGAAGAAAAATTAGAAAAACAATATGGAACAAAAATCACAAAAGAAATAATAGAAGGATATCAAACAAAAAGAAAAACAACACTAAGAATAAACACAATAAAAAGCAACATAGAAGAAATAAAAAAAGAACTAGAAAAAGAAAAAATAGAATACGAAACAATAAAATGGAGCAAAGAAGCACTAATAATAAAAAATGCAGACGAAAAAACAATACAAGAAATGGAAATATACAAAAACGGAAAAATCTATTTGCAAAGTCTATCATCAATGTTACCACCAATAATACTAGAACCAAAAGAAGGAACAGACATATTAGACATGGCAGCAGCACCAGGAGGGAAAACAACGCAAATAGCCGCGCTTACAAATAACAAAGCACACATAACTGCATGTGAAAAAAACAAAATAAGAGCAGAAAGATTAAAATACAATGTAGACAAACAAGGAGCAACATGCGTGCTCATAATGCCAAAAGACTCAAGATTTATAGACGACTTTTTCTCATTTGACCAAATTTTGTTAGATGCTCCATGTAGCGGAAGCGGAACATTAGACTACAATGATGCAAACATAGAAAAATATTTTACAGAACAGTTAATAGAAAGGTCATCAAAGACACAAAAAACATTATTAAGCAAAGCGATAAAATTACTAAAACCAGGACACGAAATGGTATATTCAACATGCTCAATATTAGATTGTGAAAACGAAGATGTTGTGGCATCAGTTATAAAAAACGGAAACATAGAAATTGTTCCTATAAACTTTGAAGGAATGGAAGAATTACCAATACTTCCAACAAAAATTTCTGGAACTCTATGTGTAAAACCGACAGAATTATATGAGGGATTCTTTGTTGCAAAAATAAGAAAAAACAAGTAATATGCGTAAAAAGAGAGAAAATAAAAATAAATAATTTTAGCAAAAAAAGAGGTGAAAAAATGAATATAGAGGAATTACAAGAAAAAATACAACAATTAGAAGTAGAAAACAAAAAACTAAAAGAAAAATTAAAACAAAAAAACAAACGAAAACCAATAAAAACTACAAAAAAAGAAATTGCAAACTATTGGACAAGTAGACAAGAAGAATTAGGATTGAGTGTAGACTGGGCAGAGGCAAAAGAGAGATGCTGGAGATGTGGGTACAAAAAGACACTAGAAAGATGTCATATAATACCAGACAGTTTAGGAGGAAAAGATACACCATCAAATTTGGTATTATTATGCAAAAGATGCCACATAGAAGCCCCAAACGTAGAAGATAAAAACTTTATGTGGGACTGGATTAGAGCATATGGAACACCACTATATGACACATTTTGGAAAATTAAAGCACAAGAAGAATATCAATTTATATATGGAAAAAGTTTTAGCCAAGAGCTAAGAGATAGAGATATAATAAGTAACAGTGACTTAAGAAAATTTTGGAACACAGACATAGGAAAAACATCAACACATTACGGTCATCCTTGGTATAACACGTCAACAGATGCAGGAGTATTAAAAATGAGGTTAGATGCGTATGATAAAAAATACGGAAACTTAAAACAAAAAAGTAAATATTACAGAGAGAAAGAAGAGAAATTTGAAAGTTTAGTATATTATATTTGTGAACTTGCAAAAAAATATAATTGGAATATATGGCAAGGAAGTGGAAATAATTTATTTTCAATAACGCTAAGTAAATCTTATAAAAATAAAGTCAATAAATATATATCAATTAGAATGTGTAAAAATGACATATATAAAGCATCATTTAAAAATGAAATAAATGCAAATAACATTAAAGCATCAGAATATGAAGTAGAAATAGGAACGAAAAACGATGAAGTAATGAAATTCATAGAAAAAGAAATAAAAAAATATGATGGAAAATATGAAACAGAAGAAAAACAAAAATTTGTGTATACAAATAATCCATTATATGAATTAATATATGAAAGGGATAACAAATAGTTTTAATTATACACAGATAGTGATATAATTGTGGAAAAAGAGAGGAGAGATTTAAATGGATTTAACAATTGATGTAGAAGAATTTAAACTAAATGTAAGAGCAGCAGGAGTAATAATTCATAACGGAAAAGTGTTAGCGCACAGAAATATAAATTCTAATCACTACGCATTAATAGGAGGCAGAGTTAAAATAGGAGAAGATTCATCTAACACAATAAAAAGAGAAATAAAGGAAGAACTAGGGAAAGACATTGAAATAACAGGATATATTGCAACAATTGAAAACTTTTTTGAAATGAAAGGTTCAAAATATCATGAAATATTATTTATACATAAAGCAGAATTTACAGAAGAAGAGGACCAAAAAATAGAATGTACAATGAAAAATATTGAAGGAAAAGAATATCTACAATATGAATGGCTTGATTTGAGAAAAATAGATGAGTATCCATTATTACCAATAGTAGTAAAAGATATTTTGAAGGAAAATAAATTTCCAGTTCACAAAATAAACAATGATTTAAAATAAATATAAAGGATAATAAAGAAATAGCAAAAAGATATGGAAGGATTGAAAAACTAAATGAAGACATTTGGGAATATCCATTTCAAAGAATTATTAAAAGAAATGAATTTGGAGAAAAATATTAAAGGAATTGCTGGATTATTGTAATTTTAAAAATGAAAATGATGTTGCAGATTTTATGAAAATTTTCTTGACATGGTATAATAATAGCCCGCAGTATGTTTTAGGTGGATATTCTCCAGTTGAATTGATGATTCAACAGAAGGATATCTAGAGATTAAAAGAATTAAGGATATTGTGAGGAAGAGATAGATATTGGCTCATAACCCGAAACAAGTAAATAAAAATTAAATTATAGAATATAGATAGGAGTAAGACTACAAGAAAATAAGTAGTCTTATTTTTGTACTTTACCCCAGTAAAATACCCCTACCACGATGAAAAGTAATAGAATTAATGGTAAACTATGGAATAATTAAGGAATTTGTGATATAGTAATAGCAATAA
>CAKOUU010000021.1 GCA_934120675.1 uncultured Clostridia bacterium | reverse complement strand
TCTGCCATTAATATAGAATTGTGCCTTTCTCTTTCCTTTGGGTCTGCACTTATAAAGTCTAAAGCTCTTATTGCTTTTTTTATTTCTTTATTTTCTTTCTCTGCCAAAATAATCCCCTCCTCATTTTGTGTAAATATACACATCCATTGGTCTAATTTTGTAAATTTTGATGGTTCTTTTTTCTTATACTTAGGTAATTCTATATAATGAAATTCTATGTATTTTGATGCTATTTCGTCTTCTTCTTTATATCCCATATTTACGTATTCTTCTGGTAATGTTTCATCAAATTTTACTTTTCCCACACTATGGTAACTATTCCTTTTTAAGAAATTATAATTTGTTATAAATATCACTATGCTCTTTTTTAATTTTATATATTCTTCTCCTTCTTGTAGCTGTTCTGATATCATTTTGCCTAAATATTCTGTTCCTCTTTCTTCTGTATTTTTCTCATCTTCCATTTGCATCTCTATGTCTAAAATTGTTCCATCATCTATTTGAGCTTTTATATCTAATAGTCCTCGTTTTTCATCTTTTTCGTATGGTATTATTTCTGGATTTTTTATTTCTACTTCTTCAATGTCCTTCTTTAAAATTGCTTCCAAAAAATCTTTTAATATACTTTCATTTCCTTCAAATGCAAATACTCTTTTAAATATATAATCATTTGTAATTGGTAATCTTTCTACTTTGTTTGTTTTTTCTTTTACCATATACTGTCCTTTCTAATTATACTAAATATTTTTACTTTTGGCAATACTATTTAGTAAATATTTATTAATTGTATTTACAATTTTTCTGACAATTTGCACTATAAAAAATGCACCTCCATCCTTGTCTTATTTTCTCAATACTTTTGGGTATTTTCGATTTAAATTTTGAACTTGATTTTTAATCTTAAAATTTAGAAATAATAAATTAGATTAAATTAACTAAAATATTTTTGTCCTTCCAAAGTTGCCAGATTTAATTTTTATTTTAAAATTCAATATTAATTTTTAACATATGACTATGCAATTGTCAAATAAATTGCATATCCATATATTACCATGATTTTATTGAAAATTCAAGAAAAATCGTTCGACAAAATATGACAAAAAAAGTAGAACAGTTCTATACTGTCCCACTTGTCTCATTTTATTTTGTAATCCATTTAACCAAATTCAAATTTTCTGAATCTAGCAACATTTCATGTTTTGGCATAACTCTGAAAGTATAACCATAATTTCCGCCAGTTTTAAGTTCAATTTTTGTTGTATATTCATAAATTTTATTTTCTTCATCACTAGAAGTTAATTTCATTGGAATAATACTTACATTTTCAACAATGCCATTGTCTAAGATTTTACCATAATAACATTGAGCTGTAATGTTATCTACGTCAATATTTGGAAGTTGTACTTCACATTTAACTTCAATATTATTTCCTGCATCCATTGTGATATTATTCAAATTATTTTTTTGTGTAATTTTGATATCTTTCCAATTTGTGTATAAATTCTTTTTCCACAAATTAAATTCTGCAACATTATCAACATTTTCATAATATTTTTTAGTTAAATTGCATAATGGCATATATAAATTATTTGTGTAATCTACAAGCATTCTTGATGTACTATATTTTCCACCTGTTGATGTGATAGAATTTTTCATAATTTTCATCCATTTTTCTGAAATTCCATTCTCATCTTTTTCATAATATGTTGGTATAATTTTTTCTTCCAATGTACGATACATGCTTTGGCTATCTGCAATATCTTGTTCTTCATATGATGTAAATTCTGCATTTGTTCCAATTGTCCATCCATTTTCTTGGTTGTAGCCTTCTGCCCACCAACCATCTAAAACACTGAAGTTTATAACTCCATTTACAGATGCTTTTTGTCCACTTGTTCCAGATGCTTCCATTGGTCTTCTTGGATTATTTAGCCATACATCAACACCACTTACTAAATATCTTGACATTGCAATGTTGTAGTTTTCTAGTAAAAATATTTTTCCTTTAAATTGTGGCATCATTGATATTTCGTGTATTCTTTTAATTAAATCTTGTCCTTCTTTATCTGCTGGATGTGCTTTTCCTGCAAATATTAATTGAACTGGTCTATCTGCATTATTTAGAATTTGTGTTATTCTTTCTAAATCTTTGAATATCAAAGTTGCTCTTTTATATGTAGCAAATCTTCTTGCAAATCCTATTGTTAATGCATTTGGATTTAATTTTGATGTTATGTCATTTATTTCTTCATAGCTGTATCCAGACCTTCTTAATCTGTTTGTTGTATTTTCTTTAACTATTTCTAATAATTTTTGTTTTCTTTGTTGATGTATTCCCCATAATTCTTGGTTTGGTATATTATTTATATTTTCCCACACTTCATCTTTGAAAATGTTATCTTGCCAATATGGAATTAAATATTTGTTATATAATTCTTTTAATGATGGAGCTAACCATGAACATGTGTGAATACCATTTGTTACATATGTTATTGGGGATTCATTTGCTGCAATTTCAGGCCATACATCTCCAAATAATTCTCTTGAAACAGCTCCATGTAATTTACTTACACCATTTTTCTTTCCGGCAATTTTTAGAGCTAATATTCCCATATTAAATCCTGGTTCTAATTCTGTACATGGTTTCATTCCTAATTTTAAGAATTCTTCTCTGTCTAAGTTTAGTCTTGGCCAGAATCCTTTGAAATATTTTTCAACCAATGCTATTGGGAATATGTCATTTCCAGCTGGAACTGGTGTATGTGTTGTAAATACTGTTTTTGAACTTGCTATATCTTTGGCAACTTCAAATGATACTTTCTTTTCTCTTATTATATTTTTGATTAATTCTAATATTAAGAAAGCTGAATGTCCTTCATTCATATGGTATACAGTTGGATTTAACCCTAATGCTTGTGTTAATAAATTTGTTCCACCCATTCCAAGAACGATTTCTTGTTTTATTCTCATTTCTTGGTCTCCACCATATAAACGTAATGTAGTCTCTCTATCTTCTGGTGAATTTTCGTCTATATCAGAATCTAATAAATATAATTTTATTCTTCCAACATTAATTTGCCATACTTTTAAATATACTTTTCTATTTTCAAATTTTACATATATTTTTAACTCTTCACCATTTCCATCTTTTACTGGATTTATTGGTAAATTGCTTAATTTTATATTATTATACTCTGTTTCTTGGTCACCATATCCGTTTATTTTTTGATGGAAGTATCCATTTTTATATAACAGACCTACTGCTACTAACGGAATGCCTAAATCACTTGCAGATTTTAAGTGGTCTCCTGATAATATTCCAAGTCCACCTGAATATATTGGTATTGTTTGGTCTAAGCCATATTCTGCTGAAAAATATGCAATTAAATCATTTTTATTTTCTGGATATTTATTTGCAAACCAAGTATTTTTGCTTGTAACATAATCATTAAATTCTTTTGCAAGTCTATCATATTCTTTTAAGAATTCTGTATTTGTTGCAACTGCTTCTAATCTTTCTTGTGATACTTGTTTTAAAAATTTTACAGGATTTTTTTCACATGTTTCCCATAAATCTTTGTCTATTTTTTTGAATAGTCTTAGGAATTCTGTGTTCCATGACCACCATAGGTTATTTGATATTTCTGATAATTTTTCAATTCTTTTTGGTAACTGTGGATTTACAGTTATTTTGTTAAATATGTACATTTTTATTTCCTCCTTAGTATTTTTTACTTAAATTTTTCTTTTTGTTTTTTTATTTTTTTCATTGTGTTCTTTTTTGTTTAATTTTAAATTTTATTTTAAATTATTATTTTTCATCGTGCTCTTTTGCTTTGTTTTCTTGGTATTTTTCTTCTTGCATATTTGCAGTATCTTCTAATATTTTTTGATATGCTTTAATTCCTATTGGTGCATTTACCGTTTTTTTGAATGTTCTAACTCTTTCTTGTTCAGTATTATTATTTCTTATTTTTCTTACTGAACAACCAGAATTTTTATTAACATTCTCATATTTTTCCCCTTGTTCTTCTCTTGTTAGTCCTCTTTTATAGTAGTAATCAAATGGTTTTGTATTTGCACTTTTTTCTACTTTTTGTACTTTCTTAATTATTTTTTTGTTTTCTGAATTATTGCTTATACTTTCTGTTCTCATCTCTAGCCTCTCCTTTTTTTCTATTTTATATTATAATAATAAATTTAAAAAAGTACAAGTCTTTTTTTTAAACTTATACTTTTTTTAACTAAATTTGTAGTTTTTTCTTAATGGTTTTAATTTATTATTTCTGGTTCTAGCATTAGTAAACTTGGATCTCCTAGATAATAAGCCTCTCCTGTTCCATATAACTTTCCTTCACTATCTATTGCAAGACTATGCGCGTCTCCTGCTGATATTTGTGTAAACTTTGTTCCTTGCTTTATTTGTACTGGACTTGTTCTTTTCGTTGTTGTCCCATCTCCTAATTCTCCATATCTATTAGATCCCCATGCCCATAAATTTCCTTCACTATCTATTGCTAGACTATGCGCGTATCCTGCTGATATTTGTGTAAACTTTGTTCCTTGTTTTATTTGTACTGGACTTGTTCTTTTCGTTGTTGTCCCATCTCCTAATTCTCCATTTCCATTAAATCCCCATGCCCATAAATTTCCTTCACTATCTATTGCAAGACTATAAACTTGTCCTGCTGATATTTGTGTAAACTTTGTTCCTTGCTTTATTTGCACTGGGCTTGTTTTATTTGTTGTTGTCCCATCTCCTAATTGTCCGTTTGTATTACTTCCCCATGTCCATAAATTTCCTTCACTATCTATTGCCATACTATGGTAATCGCCTGCTGATATTTCTTTAAATTTCGTACCTTGTTTTATTTGTACTGGACTTGTTTTATTTGTTGTTGTTCCATTTCCTAACTGCCCATAATTATTATATCCCCATGTCCATAAGTTTCCTTCACTATCTATTGCTAGACTATATTCATTACCTGCTGATATTTCTTTAAATTTCGTACCTTGCTTTATTTGTACTGGACTTGTTTTATCTGTCGTTGTCCCATCTCCTAATTGTCCTTTTCCATTACATCCCCATGCCCATAAATTTCCTTCACTATCTATTGCCATACTATGAGCATTACCTGCTGATACTTGTGTAAACTTTGTTCCTTGCTTTATTTGCACTGGGTTTGCTTTATTGGCTGTTGTTCCATCTCCTAATTGTCCATTATCATTATATCCCCATGCCCATAAATTTCCTTCACTATCTATTGTTAGACTATATGATATTTTTGCTGATACTTGTGCAAATCTTTTTTCATTTTGTAATCGTATATAATTAGTTACAAAACTCAACTTACTTCCTAACTGTCCATACGAATTATTCCCCCATCCTAATAAATTTTCTTCACTATCTATTGCTAAATTATGACTGTATCCTGCTGATATTTCTTTAAATTTCGTACCTTGCTTTATTTGTACTGGACTTGTTTTGTTTGTTGCCGTCCCATCTCCTAATTGTCCTCCATTATTTTGTCCCCATGTCCATAAATTTCCTTCACTATCTATTACCATACTATGGTAAACACCTGCTGATATTTGTGTGAATTTTGGTCCTGATTTTATTTGTACTGGACTTGTTCGACCTGTTGTTGTTCCATCTCCTAATTGTCCATACTCATTATATCCCCATGTCCATAAATTTCCTTCACTATCTATTGCCATACTATGGCTATTACCTGCTGATATTTCTTTAAATTTCGTACCATTTTTTATTCGTACTGGACTTGTTTTATTTGTCGTTGTTCCATCTCCTAATTGTCCATAATAATTATATCCCCACGTCCATAAATTTCCTTCACTATCTATTGCCATACTATGGCTATTACCTGCTGATATTTCTTTAAATTTCGTACCTTTTTTTATTTGTATTGGACTTGTTTTATTTGTTGTTGTTCCATCTCCTAATCGTCCACAATCATTATATCCCCATGACCATAAATTTCCTTCACTATCTATTGCAAGACTATGTGCACCTCCTGCTGATATTTGTGTAAACTTTGTTCCTTGCTTTATTTGTACTGGACTTGTTCTTTGTGTTGTTGTCCCATCTCCTAATTGTCCCAAACTATTATATCCCCATGTCCATAAATTTCCTTCACTATCTATTGCAAGACTATGGTTACCACCTGCTGATACTTGTGTAAACTTTGTTCCTTGCTTTATTTGTACTGGGCTTGTTCTTTGTGTCGTTGTTCCATCTCCTAATTGTCCATAATAATTATATCCCCATGTCCATAAATTTCCTTCACTATCTATTGTCATATTATGGTAATAACCTGCCGAAATACTACTTGTTTTTCCCATTATGCTTATCTGTACTGTATTTGATTTTTTACTGTTTCCTGCTCTATCATATGCTATTGCATATATATCATATGTTCCTACTAGCTCATCTGTTGATATTTCATTTGTTGTATATTTCTTTTCATTTTTATTACTATCTACAAAACAATACTCATAGTGGTCTATTCCACTTTTTGTACTTTCTTCTGTTGCATCTCCATCTTCTGCTGTTCCTGATATTACAACCTTTTTGTCTTCTTTTGCTGCTTTTATGGTAAAGTCCAGTGGCTCTACTTTATCTATTAAATCTATGAATATATCTTTTTTTATTTCTTTGTCTTCCATATCTACTATTGTAAATACATAACTTCCATTTTTAGTTACATTATAGTCTATTCCTACTGCCGTTTTTCCTTGTGCTAATAGTTTGTCTGTTTCACCTGGTTTTTGTACAGATTTTATTCCTTTTGGATTACTTATTTTTATAAGTATTTTTACTTCATCTTTATTTGTATATCCATTTGGATCTGTTGTATATGTTACTACTGTTTCGTTCGCCTCGCCTACATATTTTACCTTGAAATTTTTGTCTACTTCAAATTTATAATTTCCACACAATACTTCTACCGGAAAGTTTGTTGTATCTCTTACATCTATCTCTTCATTGTTTATTTTAGGCAAATCTTCTTTTTTAAGTTCTTCTCCTTTTCCTTGCTGTTCTATTTGCAAATTAGTTATTTCTAATTCTATTTTTTCTTTTGCCTCTGATATTTCATATGCCTTTTTTCCTAATTTTACTCTAGAAAATAAGCCGTTTTTTCCGCCTAATGTGGCTATTGCTATTCCTGATAATATTAACAATATAATTATTGTTATAACTAAGGCTACTAATGTTATTCCTTTACTTGATTTTTCTTTTGTCATCATAATATATTCCTCCATTTTTATAATATCCACTAATATTATAGTAACATTAAAATTTAAAAAGTGCAATACTTTTGTCTGGTATTTTTTAAAACATTTTTGTGCGACAATTAGTACTAGCAATAATGCTAAAATAAATATATTGGAGGAATGATTATGTTTGAAATATCAAAATACAAGAAAAGTAATGTTAAAATTTCTATAAGATTACCTGAAAATATGAACGACACATTGAAAAAAATAGCAAAAAAAGAAAATATGAGCTTTAACAATGTTATTGTTAGCTGTATCCAAAATTCATTAGATGAAATGGATTTAAATAAGTATAAAAACATTGAAATTTCTGAACCAAAAGAAGTAAAAATCTAGCAAAATAGAGAAAAGACTTAAAAATCTTTTCTCTATTTTATTTTTAATAATCTACAGTCAAATTATTAATTAGATTATTTTATATTACCTTTATTTTTTACTCATCTCCATTAATTTTAAGCAATTTAAATATCTCAACAATAACAATTGGAGCCAAAACAAGGCAAACAAGTTCGATAATATTTTCAGTTGGTAAAACTGGAATGCTAAATATTTCTCTTAATCCAGGAATTAATAAAATAACAAATACAAGTAGTGCTGATATTACAACTGCTCCTATTAATTTCATATTATTAAATATTCCTGTCTTAAATATTGATTTTCTATTATTCCTTACATTAAATACATGTGTTAATTCTGAAAGTGCCAAAGTTACAAATGCCATAGTTTGCCCAACTTCTATCTTAGATTGTTCAAGTGTCAAACCATTTATTGGTGTTTTTGTTGTTCCAAGTCCTATCATAAATGCAGCAAGTGTAAGTCCGCCTATCATTACACCTTGGTATATAACTCTCCATGTCATTCCTTTTGTAAATACCCCTTTGCCTGGTTTTACTGGTTTTCGTTCCATTATATCACTATTTGCTGGGTCAAATGCCAATGCTAATGCTGGTAATGAGTCTGTTACTAAGTTTATCCATAAAATGTGAATTGGTAATAATATTTCCAAACTGTTGATATCTGTTATTCCAAACCATTTGCTAAATAATGGTGTTAATAATGTTGCAAAGAATAACACTATTATTTCTCCAACATTGCTTGAAAGCAAGAATTGAATTACTTTTAAAATGTTGTCATATATTCTTCTTCCTTCTTCTACAGCTGATACAACTGTTGCAAAGTTATCATCTGTTAAAATTACATCTGCCGCTTCTTTTGCAACATCAGTTCCAACCATTCCCATTGCACAACCAATATCCGCTTTTTTTAGTGCTGGACTGTCATTAACTCCATCACCTGTCATAGCAACAACTTCACCATTTTTTTGCCATGCATTTACAATTCTAACCTTATGCTCTGGAGAAACTCTTGCATAAACTGAATATTTTCTAACATTTTGTACTAATTCTTCATCTGTCATTTGTTCAAGTTCGCTACCAGTTATTGCTTCATCATCATTCTCAAGAATTCCTAATTTTTTAGCAATTGCTGTTGCTGTAATTTTGTGGTCACCTGTAATCATTACAACTTTTATTCCTGCTGTTTTACATTTTTCAACTGCAACTTTTGCCTCTTCTCTTGGTGGGTCTATCATACCAACCATTCCTATAAATATCAAGTCATTTTCTATTGTTGACATTTCTTCTTTTGATGGGATATGGTCAATTTCTTTATATGCACATCCCAACACTCTTAAGGCGTCTTTTGCCATCTCTTCATTTTTTTCTCTAATTTTGTTTACATATTCACCAATATTTTGATGTATTTCATTATTGATTTCATATGCTGAACATCTTTTTAATAATTCATCTATTCCACCTTTTGTAAACACTATATATTTTCCATTCAATTCATTTACAGTCGTCATTAATTTTCTATCTGAGTCAAATGGTATTTCTTGAACTCTAGGCGCTCTGTCATATAAACTTGGGTCAAAACTTAATTTAAAGGCCATATCAACTAATGCTGTTTCAGTTGGGTCACCTGTTAAAGTTCCGTCTTGTGATATTTTTGTATCATTACATAGCATATTCGCATATACTAGTTTTTTCAATTCTTCGTCAATTTCATCTTCTTGTATATTGTCCATATCTCTGATTGCTTCGTTCCAATAAATTTTTTCTACTGTCATTTTGTTTTGAGTCAATGTTCCTGTTTTATCTGAACATATAACTGTACTGCTTCCAAGTGTTTCAACAGCTGGAAGTCTTTTTACAATTGCATTTTTCTTTACCATTTTTTGAACACCAATTGCTAAAACAATTGTTGATACAGCTGCCAAACCTTCTGGTATAGCTGCAACAGCTAATGAAACTGCTGTCATAAACATTTGAATTGGTTCTTTTCCTTGTATCAACCCAACCACAAATATTACTACACAAATTACTAATGCTGCAATTCCTAATGTTTTTCCTAATTTATTTAATTTTCGTTGTAAAGGTGTTTCTTGCTTTTCTGTTGAATTTATCATGCCTGCTATTTTTCCAACTTCTGTTGTCATACCCGTTTCTACAACAATTCCTTTTCCTCTACCATATGTTACTAAACTTGAAGAAAATAACATATTTTTTCTATCACCAACACCAATCTCTGTTTCTTCAATAATTTCAGAGGTTTTTTCAACTGGTACAGACTCTCCTGTTAATGAACTTTCTTGTGATTTTAAGTTTGCCTCTTCTACAATTCTTAAGTCTGCTGGAATATAATCACCTGTGTCAAGAACCACCAAGTCACCTGGTACTAGTTCTTTCGCTGGAATAACTTGTAGTTTTCCATCTCTTACAACTTTTGATGCATGGTCACTTAATTTTTGTAAAGCCTCTAACGATTTTTCCGCTTTACTTTCTTGTGCCACTCCTATTATTGCATTTACAAGAACAACTATTAAAATTATTATTGTGTCTGTTATTCCTTCTCCCTGCTGTACCCCAACTACACCTGATACAATTGCAGCAATTATTAATACTATTATTGAAAAATCTTTAAATTGATCTAAAAATCTTTGTAATAATGTTTTCTTTTTACCAGCTTGTAATTCATTATAACCTTTTTGTTCTCTTATTCTTGCAATTTGTTCTTCTTTTAAGCCTTTTTCTTTGTGCGTTTCTAACTCTTTTTCAATTTCTTCAACTTCTTTGTTAAACCAGTTTTTCTTCTCCATATTACTACCTCCAAATTTCGGGATTGGGGGACGGGTCTTCAATCCCGAATTTTTTTCGGGATTAAAGACCCGTCCCCTTATC
The DNA here is from genome assembly GCA_934120675.1 of uncultured Clostridia bacterium. Taxonomy (GTDB): domain Bacteria; phylum Bacillota; class Clostridia; order TANB77; family CAG-508; genus CAG-269. The sequence continues at coordinate 13,337 of CAKOUU010000021.1, read as the reverse complement.
CCTATTTTTTACAAATTTTGTTATATTTATGCATATATAAGAAATGAGACTTTTAAAAGAAATTTTATCCATAGCATTACGCTAAAATTTCTTTTAAAAGTCTCACTTACTTAAATCATAAAAAATTAATTTTTAAGCTTACTAACCAGATAATTTCTTATCGCGACTGTTGACTAGTAATTTAAAGCTACTCCCTTTTAATTATTAAATTTGGTGACCCCTACGGGAATCGAACCCATGATTCCACCTTGAGAGGGTGGCGTCTTAACCGCTTGACCAAGGGGCCACATAAGTAACTTTAATATTTATACCATTTTTTTATTGTTTCGTCAAGCAGTTTTTTATTATTTTTATAAGTATTTGTAATATTTTGATTACAGTTCACAGCTTTAAAAATATTTTATTCTTTTTCTAAAATTTCTTTTAGCCTATTATTTTGTTTGGTTAAATATAAGTAGCCTATCAAAGCTTCAAACGCTGTTGAATACATATAATCCTGAACATTTGCATTTTTAGGTAAATGATGATTTTCAGCATTTCTACCTCTTCTTACAATATCTTGTTCCTTTTCTGTTAAATCATCATATATTTTCTTTAATGTTTCTGCCTGTGCTTGTGCTTTAACATGTTTTATTGCCTCAATATGTAGTGCATGAGGTTTCAATTTTGTTTCATTTACCAATTTCGTTCTTATATACAATTCATATACACAGTCTCCAACATATGCCCATGTTAATGGTGGCATCATATTTACTTCTTGTTCATCTCTTTTTAGTTCTATAAAATCGTTCAATATTCTTCTCTCCTTATTTTGTCATTTTTGTCCTTTGGTGCACAGTTCTAAAAAGGACATTCAATTGTTATTTTTCCTAATTTTCCATTTTTAAATTCGTCTAATATTAATCTTGATGTCTTTTCCTCATCTATTCTTCCACCAGACATTATACAGCCTCTTTTTTTACCTATTTCTAGCATAATTTCATAAATATTATTATTTTCTGGTTGATCTTGTTTTAATGTTTGTTCTATAAATTCTTCATCAATTTTATATCTTTCACATAATTTTTTTCTGTAATTTTCTAGTAAAAATTTCGTTAACTGATATGCAATTTCCAACTTGTCCAATATTTCTTCTTTTATTGAACCTGTAAAACATAAGTGTAATGCTACTTCTTCACTTTCAAATTTTGGCCATAAAACACCTGGAGTATCTAGCAATTCTATTTTCTCATTTATTCTAATCCATTGTTTTTGTTTTGTAACTCCTGGTTTATTTCCAACTCCTGCAGTTGTTCTTTTAGATATTCTATTTATAAATGATGATTTTCCTACATTTGGAATTCCTAATATCATTGCTCTTATTCTTCTTCCTGTTCTTCCTTTTTCAGCATGAGCATCTAAATCTACTTGCATTATTTTTTCTATTTGTCTAATACATTCGTCTATTCCTCTTCCTGAGTTTGAATCTACTAATACTGCTGGTATGTTTTTCTTTTTGAAGTATTCAACCCATCGTTTGTTTTCTTTGTCATCTGATAAATCACATTTATTTAGTACTATTATTTTCTTTTTATTTTTTGTTATTTCTGCTATGTTTGGGTTTTGACTTGATATTGGTATACGTGCATCTAATAGTTCTATTACAATATCTATTAATTTTAGGTCTTGTATTATTTGTTTTTTTGTTTTGGCCATATGACCCGGGTACCAATTTATGTTAGATTTGCTATTTTCTTCTTTATCTTCATTTTTTACCTTTTCTTGCCTTATTTTTCTTTTTTGATACATATCCATTATTTTCTCACCTTTTTATTTTAAAAACTTTCTTTTTTATTAATTCACTACTATATTTTAACATAAAAGCAAGTAATTTTCAACAAATCACTTGCTTTTTATCTTTACGGTTATGTTCAGTAGGAATTTTTATAAATTCTCTTTAAATATTAATATATAAACATTTATAACAATTAATACCCATATTTAAAACCGTAACTCTTTTTACATAGTTCTATAATTATTTTTATCTGCTCTATCATCCAATTTTCTATCAAATTGTTCATTTTGATAAAACCAATCTGTTTTTTTATCTTTAGGATTCAACTTTCTATTTTTATCTAATAATAAGTCAAGCAAAACTGCTAAAGGTAGTATTATACCTATCATAGAAAACATAAACTCCGTGCTTTGCGCTAAAGTCAATTGTTCATTACGTGCTAACATACCTAATTTACTTGTTACATCTGCCCCAAAATAAACTGCATGTAAAACAATATATAATAAACTTCCTATTAATTTTCTTTTTGCAATTAAAACCACACATACCAATGTGGCAAATAATATTACAATCTCAAATGTTTCATTCATTGGAACTATTCCCATAAAGCTTTTTCCTAGTTGTGATGCTAATGTTATAATAATTCTTAAAATCCAGAATACTATCATAAACATTACTAATAAATATGTTGAAAATTTCTTCATACCCTTTCCCCCTCAAAACAAAAGGACGGAATGTATCCGCCCTATTCTTTAAAATTAATCTACAAAATCAAAATCATCTTTAAATTTATCTTTGAATATTTCAAATACTTTGTTTAATGTATCTTCATCTTCTACACTTACATATGATTCTTCTTCAGAGTCTTCATCATCATTGTCTTCTACTTTTAGTATTACTACTTCTCCTTCGTCTTCTTCTCCTTCTTCTGTTACAGGTAATAATACAACATATTCTTCGTCATCTAATTCTATTAAATCTAAGAATTCAAATTTTACTTCGTTTCCGTCCTCGTCATTTAGTATTACTATGTTATCTAATTCTTCTCCTTCAAAGTTTTCGTCCATAATATAATTCTCCTTTCAAATTTATTATCATTATAATATCGTATTTTATAATTTTTTGCAACTGTTTTTTTTAATTTTTAATATTTCCATCTTTATTTATGTTACAATTCAATAAAAATATTATTTTTTATTAATATATGTTTCCAAAATATATACCGCAGATATAGTATCTACAATATCACGTTTTTTATTCTTATTGATATCTAAAAAATTCATAGTCTTATGAGCTGCAACTGTTGTTAATCTTTCGTCAATAATTTCTATTTTCAATTTATTATATTTGCACCTCAATTTATGTATAAATTGTTCTGTTTTTTCTGCTCTAACAGTTTTTTCACCTTTTAAATTGTATGGCATACCGACAACCAAAGTATCTACTTCATATTTTTCAAGTATCTCGTCTAATCTTCGTAATACCACTTTATCTGAATTATTTCTTTGAATTGTTTCTAAACCCTGAGCCGTAATATTAAGTGGATCTGTTATTGCAATTCCTACTCGTGCATCACCATAGTCTATTCCTAATTTTCTCATATTTTATTCCTTCTTATAGGTATCCATATATATTTAGATATTTTTAATCTTCTAAATCAAGTCCTATATAACTTTTTACCATTTTTTCCAATAATTCGTCTCTTTCTATTGTTCTTATTTTATTCCTTGCATCATTGTAACTAGTTATATATGTAGGGTCTCCAGATAATATATATCCAACAATTTGGTTGATTGGATTATATCCTTTTTCTGTCAAAGCTTCATATACCTCTTTCAATATTTCTTTTGCTTTTGTATTTTCTTCTCTTTCAACTTGAAAGCTCATTGTTTTATCAAAATCCATTGCTTATACCTCCTAAAAAAATATAGTTTTATTTTATTATATATTTGTAATATCACTTTCATTTGAATCACAATTATCTAAATAATCTTCTTGTTTTTTCAAGATTTCTTCTAATCCTGTTCCTTTGTAATATGTAGATATAGCAAAATTCAGTATTGGATATGCAAAAACTTCTTCATTTTCTTGTTCTTCTATTTTTGTACTTTCTATTTTTTCCTTTAAATCGTTTATATATCCTGCCACTGAATCTATATCTACACCTGAAAACGCTATAACAAATTTAGGTCCCATATATCTTACAAAGATATATTGTTTTGATATATTATTTTTAATATACGCACTTACTTTTTGTACAGTTTCATTTCCTAGTTCTCTTGAACAATTATGGTTAATTTCTTCCAAATTAGTAATTTTCAACATACAAATTGTTGATGTTGTGTATTGGTCTATAACTTTTCTTCCATCACCATATAGATATTCTTCAGAATATAAGCCTGAGTACAAGTCCTTTCTTACAATAGATTCTAGAGTTTTTTGATATACAACAGTTTTTAGAACTGACACAATATTGTCTTTTATTACTTCCAAAACTGTTGTGTCAACATTATCAAAATCATGTGGTGTTCCACTTTCTATTATCCAATATCCAATATAAACGTTGTCTATATATAAAGGGAAAAATATTGCAGATTTTGCTCTACCAAATTCCATTTTTTGATATGGTAATCTCTCTTGGTCATTGTTCACAGTAACATATTTAGGAGTTGCCTGAGCAATACTGTCTTTAAACATATCTATATCTTGCAAAGATTTTAAAGCATCCCAGTGTTTTTCGTCTACATTTGATGCTTTTATTTCATATTCAGCTCCATTGAAAACAACAATTGTAGAATACTTTATTTCATATTTTTCTATCAAAATATCATTAATCTTTTTTATTTTTTCGTCAACTGTAGATGTTTCTCCTATAGCACTCATAAAATTTTGTACAACAGATAAATTATTAATTTTTTGATTGATATTTTTATATGTTTGTATTTTTTTATGAATATTAAAGTTATATAATATTAATCCTAATACCGCTACAATTAGTATAATAACTATTACTATTAACACTATTTTTCCTCCTATTGTTATAATTTTTAATATCTTTTTTTCATTTGGTCTAATGTAGAATTCATGCTAGGTGTAAATCCATTTCTTTCAACTTTTGGTGGTACATATGTTGATTTTCCTGAAACAAGTGGATATACAACATTAGCTAATTCATTTAATACCTGTACCATATTTTTAGGATATCCTTTTACTGATACCTCACAATTTATAACATTTTCCATATATTTTGTATAAACTTCTTCACTAAAAGGTACTGTTATATATCTTATTATATTTTTGTCGAAAAGTTCTGTCATAAAAGACATTGCTGGATCATTATAATATGCCATTCCACCGATAATTGTTTTATCATTTACGCCTCTAAGTTTTATTGCCTTATTTAAAACTATTTTTAATTTATTTTCACTTAATACATTTTTAGATTTTAAGTCTCTTAAAAAAGCTGTTAATGGTTGTATTGTCAATATATCAAATGATTGAACTAAGTATATTTCTTGTGCTTTATTAAAATATTCTATTGGTGTTTTAAAATCACAGTCTATTAATACTAAAGAATGCTTTCTTAATAATGTTTGTAAAATTGCTCCTGCATTTTCAATTCCTTCCGTTTCGTCAGGTAATGATGTATATACAGTTAAGTTTTTATTAACTTGTATTCCATTTGCTGTTCCTTGTACTAAATTGCTAATACTGTCCATGGCTATTTTTCTTAGGTCTTCCTCGTTTTTTGTATATATATAATAAGAATTTCTATTTTTAGTAGTATCTAAAATGGCTGTATCTATTCCCATATTTGATGTTATTTCTGCTAAATTATTAACTATAAATGATGTTCCATTTTTTGTTGTACCTATAAAACAAGCAACTTTTTTGTCTGATGTTAATAAGTTAGAGATATCTACATCTGGTACTTCTTGTTTTTCTTCTAAACCAGGTAATACATTTGAATTTGTATTTTCAAATCTAGAAAAGTTATTTGTATTTTCAACTCCTGGTAATGTATTGCTTTCTTCTTGTTCAAATCCTGGCAATATAGTATCTTCTTTTTCTGTTTCTTGTTCATCAAAGCCTGGTAATACTGTATCTTCTTCTTTTTCTGTTTCCTCCAAACCAGGTAAAACAGTACTTTCTTCTTTTTTTGTTTCTTCAAATCCCGGTAAAATTGCATCTTCATTTTCCTCTACATCATTAAATCCAGGAAATACCGTAGAATCATCTTGTTCTATATTTTCTATTCTTTCTTGATTTTCATCTGGTAATGGATTTTTTCTAGGTCTTCCTCTTCCTCTTTTTGGTTTTTCTACCACATTTTCCTCTGGTAATGGATTTTTTCTAGGTCTTCCTCTTCTCTTTTTAGGTTCTTCAACAGCTATAGTATTTTCTTGTTCTTTTAAATTTTCTTCTTCATTTAATTTTTCTGTTTTCTCTGATTGTTTCATTTCTTTTTGTACTTGAATATTTTTTTCATGATTTCTTATTGCTTCAGCATTTGTTTCTTCTTCAAACATTGGGCCTATTTTTCTAACTTCTTTTACCTGTTTTACTGAAGAATATTGTTGTGTTTCCTTTGGTTCATTTTTTGTCCTAGATAATTTTTTTGTACTATTTATGTTTACAGCTGAAGGAATAACGACAGGTTTAGAAAGAATTTTTTCTTTATTTTCTGTATTTAAAAGTTTCTCACTTGTTCCTTCATTTTTCTTTTCTTTCTTAATTGTTTGTGATCTTAAATTATCTGAAACTTTACTATTAAATGAAATAATTTGTTGATATTTTGGTGATTTTTCCTCAAGTACAGCTCTTACATTTAGTGGTAAGAATTTACATATTATTCTTAGTTGAACATCATTATATTGTGATGCAATTGTATCAAAGCTATCAACATATCTTTTCTCATCTTTCCCTAATCTTTTATAATGAGCTAAAATATTTTGAATTTCAATTTCACTAACATCGTTTTCACTCTCTGCTTGATAAGATACATCTTCTGAATCTATCTTATAATATGCTTTTGCATCTTTTTTTAATCGTGGCTTATTTAACAACTTGCAAACATTATCAACGCTTCTGTCATTTCCTATTAAAGCATTATAAATCCCAATTCCAAATAATTTTATTAACATTTCTTCTGATTTTTCTCTTCTATCTGAACAAATTAAAATTATTGGAATATCTTCGCCACTAAGATTAGAAGCTTCGTCACTTATACTATCTAATTTGTCAAATATAAATTTGTCTATTTGAGTATATTGTGTATTAGTAAAAGCCTCTAGTTCCTCACTTATTACTATTCTATCATAGTTTTTATCCTTTTGTAATTCTTTTAATATTGCATTAAAGTAATAAACATTTTTATATGAAATTATTTCTTTATATTCTCTTTGATATCTTTTTACAATTGATTCTGATATTTCTTCATTACTTACAGCAAATAAAACTTTCATTTGTTACCCCCTTCCAAATTTTACAAACATTGCAAATGCTAGTGGTAAAATTTGGCAAATTATTAATAATGTAACGAATGTTACAATTAATCCCATACCTTTTTCTAATGTATCTAGTTTTCTTATACCTATTACATATTGGTGTATAGCTCCTATTGCAATTCCTAAGAAGCAAAATGGTATACTATATATTCTAACTATATTTAAAATATATGCAACTGTTCCATATGCGTCTGAACCATATTTTTCTTTATAGTCCTCTAATGATTTTGTTTGTGTCTCTTTTATTTCTACTAATTGGCTTTCTGTTTTATTGTCAATTGCTTTTTCTTCTGCATATACATTATTAGCAAAAGTAAACATCCCTAGAAATACTACTAATGTCACCATTATCATAGTTAATGTTTTTTTCATTATTTTAGCCCCTTTCTTATTTCCTTAAAAGTACTTATTTTTTTACGTTTTTTATACCTATATATCATACAATATCTTCAAAAAAATATCAAGGAATTTTACAAAAATTTTACAATTTATTATATAAATACTGCATATGAGAGAAAACAGCATTAGCCCAGTTTTTATCACTTGCATATTTTGTATTAACTCCATTCAAAGTTGCACCATTATAATATGTTCCAACTGCTTTTTCTCCACCGTAAATACTTGTACCCGCTGGATTTAAATAATATTTAACAAAAACTCTAGCCAATAAATCTATGCTTTCTGAATAATTTGAGAAATTATATGCTCCATTATATGGATTTGAGTCATATGCTCCATATCCGAATAAATTATTTTTTTGCATTGCTATTTTAGATGTTCCCCATGCGCTTTCATGTATTCCTACGGAAGCAACAAATACGCCGTTTATATTATATTGTTTCTCTATGTAATAAAAATATTCTGCATTTTTTTCAAATATTTTGTTTGTATCTTTGCTATCTGATAATATTTTTTTAAATTGATCTAATGTCAAACCACTTGGTTTATTTAATTGCATATTTTTATTAAGTGTTGCTAATAATTGTGCTTTTGTTTTTAATTCTGCTGTTGTTTGTTTTTGTTCTTCACTTAAATTTGGGTTTATATAAATTGTACATTCAGATTTAACCCACCCTGTTATATTTTGATATGATATTTTATACCAATTTTGAGCAATTTCTAGCACTTTTAATTCATTGTCTTTTTTTAGTGTTGTTATTTTTCTACTTTCTTCATCTGCATCAGACCTTACTGCTAATTCGTCTGAAGTTACATATATTTTGTCTCCAACTTTAATTTTATAATTACTTGTATAGTTTGCACCACCAATTTCTATTATTTTATTTGCAGATGCTTTTGTAACTGTTGCTCCAATTTGCTCTTCTTTTATTGGTTGTCCTTCCTTGTCATATGTTGTTTTTATTGCTATTTCTTGTTTTCCTTCTCTTCCTTCTTGAATAACTACTGATATTCCTTTTGGAATTTCTTTGTTTGTTCTATACTCTGTCAAATATTCTAATACTTCTTCTTTTTTTGTTATTTGTTCTGTTTGTCCATCATTTGTATTTTGGCTTATTATTTGGTCTATATCTATCTTATTTGCTTGGCTTATTTCTTGATTTTTTTCTGTTGCATTTATTGTATTGCTTTCATTGTCTGGATTTGTTGTTGTTTCTTTTGCATATGATTTGTTTATTGGAAAATACATTTTGCAAAACATTATTATATACAGTATCGCAAAAAAGGCAAATGTTGCATATATGATTGTTTTTAATGTTATTTTTATTCTATTTTCTTTTGTTTTCATATTTTATTCCTTTCATAGTTTACTTTTTATTAATTTGAAAGTATTTCTAGCTGATTATTTTGTGTTGTTTTCTATCATTATTGTAATATTTCTATGTTTTTTTGTCAATGGAAATTTCTTTGTACTCTATTATATTAAATAAAATTTATATCATAATAAAAAGGCTTTAAATATTTAAAGTCTTTCTATCTTTTCCCATTCTAAATTATATTTTCCAAAATGTCCATAGTTTGTCGTTTTAGTATAAATAGGCTCCCTAAGTTTCAAATATTCAATAATCCCATTTGGTGTTAAGTCAAATTTTTCTCTTACCATATTTGCTAATTCTTCGTCTGATTTCTTACCTGTGCCAAAAGTATTTACACATATAGAAAGAGGTTCTTTCATACCAATAGCATATGAAATTTGTATCTCACATTTTTCTGCATATCCATTTGCAACTATATTTTTAGCAATGTGTCTTAACATATATGCACCACTTCTATCTACTTTGGTTGCATCTTTTCCTGAAAAAGCACCACCTCCATGACGAGCATATCCACCATAAGTATCTACTATTATTTTTCTACCTGTTAGTCCTGTATCTCCAAGAGGCCCACCTATTACAAATCTTCCTGTAGGATTTATATATATTTTTGTATTTTCGTCCATCATTTTTTCTGGTATTACTGCTTTTATTACCTTTTCAGTAATGTCAGTTTTCAATTGTTCCATTGTTATTTCTGGCATATGTTGTGTTGAAATTAATATTGTTTCAATTCTTTTTGGTTTATTATTTTCATATTCCACTGTTACCTGTGTTTTTCCATCTGGGCGTAAATATGGTATTTCTTTTTGTTTTCGTACTTCTGTTAATTTTTTTGCTAATTTATGTGCCATTGATATTGCATATGGCATATATTCTTCTGTTTCATTTGATGCATATCCGAACATTATTCCTTGGTCACCTGCTCCACCATCATCTACTCCTAATGCAATGTCTGGACTTTGTTTAGTAATATCTACATTTATTTTACATGTTCTATAATCCATATCTGTTTTTTCATTGTCATAACCTATATTTTTTATTGTTTGTCTTACTACATTTTCTATATCTACTTGTCCTTTTGATGTAACTTGTCCTGCTATTGTTACAGTGTTTCCAGTTACAAATGTTTCTACTGCTACTCTTGAATATTTATCTTGTTTTAGATATTCATCTAATATGCTGTCTGATATTAAATCTGCTACTTTGTCTGGGTGTCCTTCTGTTACACTTTCTGATGTAAAATAATATTTGTTCATTTTTATTTTCCTCCTATAATATGTAATTTAAAATTTTAATATAATTTATACAATTTTTAACTTTACTAAAAAATTATAATTTTTAAAATTAATTTGTCTATATTATAGTCAATATTTGTTTAATTTACTATATATTAGCAACAATTCTTTCATATTTTTTGTAATTAGGTTCATATTTTTCTAACATTTTTATGAAACTTTTGCAATGGCTTTTATATTTTAAATGACAATATTCATGTAAAACTATATAATCTATTACTTCTCTATCATATTTTACTATTTCAGGATTTATTGTTATTTTGTTTTCTTCACATCTTCCAAGTTCTTCACTCATTTTTCTAATTTCATAATCTTCTGGTGCAAATCCTAATAAAATTCTTGTTTTTTCCATTGCTCTTTCTACTTCTACTTTTGCAATTTGTTCGTACATTTTGTCTATTGCTATATCTAATATTCTTTCATTGTTTGCTTTTTTATATTTGTTTGGTAGTGATATTTTTATAATTTTATCTTCTACATCTAGTTCAGCAACTTTGACATTTTTGTATATTATTTTTACTTTGTAATCTGTTCCTAATACAGGCACTGGATGTCTTTCTGCTGTTTCTTCTATTGTTATTTTTAGGTTAATTTTCTTTGTCATTATTTTCATTTTATATCACTCCTTACAAATTTATGTTTTACAAATTATTGTTCGCTTTGTTGTACCTATTTTATATTCTTTTTTTCATTTTGTCAATACTTTTTTATAAAAAAATCAAAATTTTTGTTCGGCATTTTATTTTCTTATATAAACGAAAAAAGGAGGAATATTTCCCCCTTTTTCGTTCAAGCATTACCTTTTAAATTTATTACTATACTTCCTCCTGGATCAACGTTTATAGTAAAGTATTGTTCCATCTTACTATATTCTGATGTCAAAATATTTATTATATTATTAAATACTTTTTTTCCATAGATTAAGTGTGCAAAGCTTTCTTTTTTCTCTTCTCCCAAATAAATTGCAATCTCTTTGTTGGTGCTATTATCAATTTCAATTTTAACAGATTTTACACTAATATCTCCAAAAATATTTATTGCTGTACCTATAATCTCCTCTGCTAACTCTTGCTGCCCTTTTTCTAATTCCTCTCGTTCTTTTAATACTTTTTTGGTCAATTCTTCTAATCCTTTCATTGCCTGTTCTCCTTTCGGTATTATGCTTGAATTTAAATTAGTTACATTGGTATAATATCATATTTTATGTAAAATATCAACAAAAATGTGGGCAAACACTATTTAAGTACAAATTAATCTTATTATTTTCTTTTATTATACCAATTTGCAAACTCTCTCATAGAATCAACAGAATTATATTTTTCTCTATTTTTTTCTCTATCTGCTCTTTCTTCATCTGTCATTTGTGCCAATGTTTTATCATATCCAATAGGTTTAAATATGTACCATAATTCTGACCATTTTTTATCTGTATCTTTACCTAATATTTCAAGTGATAAATTTCCATCGTGTTTTCCCATAAATTGATGTAATTCTTGTCCATCATAATAAGATAGGCATTCAGTAAATCTGCATTTTCTATTTTCTTTTCCTTCCATTAACTTTAATAGCCCTTTGATTCCTATAGTTTCTAAAGAAAAGTTTACAAAAGCTCTGGGAAATCCATTTAATTCATCAATCCAAAATCCACAGTCTAATGATATACATGGTTTTTTTACAATTTTATATGCTTCTTCTACCTTATATTTTGATATATATTTAATGTCATCACTTCTTGGTTCTTCTAGTTCATATTCAAATATCTTAAAATTTACATTTTTTAATTGATTTTTAGCTGATGCTATTTTTCCCTTGTTATGTGTAACAAATATTACTTCTTCCATTTTTATTTTCTCCTTCTTTATAGTATAAAAATTTCCTAAATATATGAAAATTATATCATATATTTAGGAAATATTTTTGTCACAATTATTTTTTATTTTCGTATCTTTCTTCTAATACATTATATTCTAATATATTCTCTAATTTAAATAATCTTATTTCATTTCTTAATTCACAAAAACCTGCTACATACCATTTATCAATATAGCAAAAAAGTTCTGCTGGATGTATTATCCTTTTTGTAACTCCTGAATTTATTGATTTATATACAATATATACTTTATTTTTATTTTTAATTGCTTTTTTCATTAATATATACATTTTTTCTTTTACAACATTATTTAATCCTAAAAACTTATTTTCATCATCAATTTTATATCCGCCATATTTTCCGGTTACAGAATCAATATATATTCCTGCTTCTTCTAATTCGATTTTATATTGTCTTATCATTCTTTCTGATACTTCTAATTTTTCTGCTAAACTTTGTATGCTATGTATTTTTTTATCTTTTAATATTTGTATCATATTTAACATATTTGCTACTTTACTCATTTTTACCACTTTCAATAAAAGAGCCTTTATGAACATATTGTTCACAATTGTGGCTCTTTTATAAATTTTTATTTTATTTCATAGCTTCTTCTACTGCAACAGCTACTGCAACTGAAGCACCAACCATAGGGTTGTTACCCATACCAATTAATCCCATCATTTCAACGTGAGCTGGTACTGAAGAACTTCCTGCAAATTGAGCATCTGAATGCATTCTTCCCATAGTATCTGTCATACCATAAGAAGCTGGTCCAGCAGCCATATTGTCTGGATGTAATGTTCTACCTGTTCCACCACCTGAAGCAACTGAGAAGTATTTTTTACCTGCTTCAAGTCTTTCTTTCTTATATGTACCTGCAACTGGATGTTGAAATCTTGTTGGGTTTGTTGAGTTACCTGTAATAGATACATCAACATCTTCTAACCACATTATTGCTACACCTTCTCTAACATCATTAGCTCCGTAGCATCTAACTTGGCTTCTTTCACCTTCTGAATATTTGATTTCTTCTACTATGTTTACTTTTCCTGTGAAGAAGTCGAAGTCTGTTTTTACATATGTAAATCCGTTAATTCTTGATATTACTTGTGC
>CAKOUU010000020.1 GCA_934120675.1 uncultured Clostridia bacterium | reverse complement strand
ACCTGGAACGGGCTCGAACCGTCGACCTCTAGCGTGACAGGCTAGCGTTCTAACCAACTGAACTACCAGGCCGTAAAAGAATGGTGGTCGTTATAGGGCTCGAACCTATGACCCCCTGCTTGTAAGGCAGATGCTCTCCCAGCTGAGCTAAACGACCATGTCCTTTCGACATTGACTAGTATACAAGATTTAAAATAAAATGTCAATACTTTTATAAAAAAAATTCAAAAAAATTTATAAAAATTTTAAAAAACTTGATTTTAACCTAAAAATGTAATAAGATATTTAAAGAAAATTACATATATTTTGGAATTTTAATTTATATTAATTAATAAAATAGTTATAGAGCAAAAAATCTGCATGAAAATAGGCTCATAACAAAATATATGTAGGAGGAACAAAAGAAAATGAAAAATGAAAGAAAAAAGAGAAAAGAAAAAAGGACAAAATTTAAAAAAGATATATTATTAAAACAAATAATTTTTAGCTTTTTAATAATTGCTTTAATAATAATATTAGTTTTTCTATTTAATCAAGTTTATAACAAATTAAAGCGTAAGAAAAATTTTGAAAGTGATGTTGCATCATTTTCAGAAAAAAACGAAAAGACGGTATTTTCTATAGATAAAATAGTTTTTTTTAGTAGTTGTGATTCAAAGAATAAGACAAGCTCACAAACTAATTTTACAATAGAAAATTTATATGCATACACAGACATAGCAATTTTTTTAAATAATAATTCTTTACAAGAAGAAAATGAGAAAAAACAAAATGAAGAAGAAAACGCAAATACAGAAGAAAATAATGTTGGAATAGATGCTGAAAAATCAAAAGAAAAGAATACAGCAGAAAATACATTAAAAAACGTAAAAATAACAAACATAAAATTTACAAAAAAACCAGAATTAGGAACAGGAAACTTATATTATAAAAATGTGAATGATTTTGCAAAAAGTGAAATAAACGAAAATAATAAAATTGAAAATGAATTACAATTTGAAACAACATCAGCAAGTGAAACAGACTTAAGTAAGCCAGTGCTATACAACAATTGTGCAAACCCAATAACATTAAGCTATGTAAATCAAAATATCAAAACAGACTATACAATGACAGACACACAAAATCCAATAACATATAATGGAAAGCTATTAAAAAGATGTGGGGTTTCAGTAAAATCAATAAATACATCAATATCATTTGATATAGAAATAGAAAACAATAAAAATCACAAATTTAGAACAACTGTATATTTTGATATACCATATGAAAATGAAGAAAAGTCAATAAATGATGGAAGTATTGTTGTAGAAAATAAAACAAATTTCAATTTTTATAGATATGAATAATATAGAAAAACAAATTTCTTGATGTTGCATGGGTTTAGTATAGAATATAAATATGTTTATAGAAATAAAAACAAATGAAAGGATATGTTTTAGAATGAAAGAAAAACAAAAAATATCAGAAGAATTAAAACAAAAATATCACAAATGCGAAGAAGTTACAAACTTTAAGCAGATGCTAGATAGGTCAGCAGAAATTTACAAAACACGAACAGCATTTAAATTAAAAGATAAAGATGGAAAAATTTATGACAAAACATATGAAGAATTAAAAGCAGATGTAACAGCACTGGGGACAAGCTTAATTGAAAATGGACTTTTAAATAAAAGAATTGCAGTTATAGGGAAAAATTCATATAAATGGGCAATATCATATTTAGCTGCATCAATAGTAGGAGTTGTTGTGCCAATTGATAAAGAATTACATTCAGATGATGTAATTAATTTTATGAATGTTTCTGAAAGCAAAAGCATTTTAGGAGATAGCAAAAATTTAAAGAAAATAAATGAAAATATTGAAAAACTAGAAAATAAAGAAACATTATTTATCGATTTTGATAGTAAAATACAAGAAGGTAATTCATTATCATTTGAAGTTCAAATGGAAAGTGGAAAAACTTTGATAGAAGAAGGAAATACAGAATTTGATAAAATAACAGTAAATCCTGACGAATTAAAAATATTATTATTTACATCAGGAACAACTGGCAATGCCAAAGGAGTATGTTTATCACAAAGAAATATCTGTTCAAATATTTTATCAATATATGGAATAGTAAAAGTAAAAAGAAGTGACTTATTTTTCTCAATTTTACCATTGCATCATACATATGAATGTACAATAGGATTTTTATTACCATTATATAGTGGTGCAAGTATTTGCCATTGTGAAGGTTTAAGATATATAACAAGCAACATGCTAGAATATCACCCATCAGTTATATTATGTGTGCCATTACTTTTAGAAAAAATGTATCAAAAAATAATGAAGAGCATACAAAAAACATTGCCTAAAAAATATACAGAAAATCTAAAAGAAAATGAAAATATAATTGATAAATTGCCATTCTATATTAAAGGAATAGTAAAAAGAAAAGTTAAAAATTCACTTGGTGGAAGATTAAGAGTATTTATAGTAGGAGCTGCAGCTGTAAATCCGGAAATAGCAGATACATTTGATAAATTAGGATTAAATTCATTGCAAGGATATGGTTTAACAGAATGTGCACCATTAGTTGCAGGAAATACAGATTTCTTTAAAAGAAATGATAGCGCAGGCTTGCCAATTCCAAATGTAGAATATAAAATCGATAATCCAGACAGTGAAGGTGTTGGAGAGATAATAGTAAAAGGACCAAATGTAATGCTTGGTTATTACAATATGCCAGAAGAAACTGCAAAAGTTTTAAAAGACGGTTGGTTCCATACAGGAGATTTAGGAAAAATTGACGAAAATGGATTTTTATATATTACAGGTAGATGTAAAAGCGTTATAGTAACAAAAAACGGAAAAAATATTTATCCAGAAGAAATTGAAGCATATTTAAATGATAGTCCTTTAATTTCAGAAGCATTAGTTATGGGAATTCAAAAAGAAAATGATGATGAGACATATGTTAATGCTCAAATTTTCCCTAATATGGATGCTATAAAAGAATATTTGAAGGGAACAGTTCCAACAAAAGAAGAAGTTAAGAAAATTATGGCTGATGTAGTTTCTGGTGTTAATAGTAAAATACCTAATTATAAACATATTAAGAATTTTGCTGTTAGGGATAAAGAATTTGAAAAAACTACTACTCAGAAAATCAAGAGATATGGAGATAATATGAAAAAATAGGGATCGGGGGACGGGTCTCCAATCCCTATTTTATATTAGGAAAGTTTTAATTCCTATTTTTGCAAAAAAGTTGGACCAGAAAATAATTTCCAATCCAACTTTTTTAATATGTCTTATAAAGGATTAGCAACATCCTCTATTTCCACCGCAACAGCAGCAGATTATTAATATTAATAGTATAATACAGCAGCAGTCATCACCAAATCCGAATCCGCCACCACAACCTCTGTTCTCTGGCATAGTCTAGACCCCCTTTCCAAGCAAAAACTGTTTTCTTTTTGTGTTTTTCCTTGTTTCCTTTGTATAATACATATTATGAAAAAATAGAAAATTGGTTACAAAAAAATTGTTAAAAATTTTGTAGTTTATGAATTTTATATGATAATTATAATTCTATATTTAGGTATTGAATTTATAAAATAAATCGTATATAATGTGAAAAAACGAAAGAAGGTTGATAATATGTCAGGGATAAAATTGAATTTAAAAAACACAGGAATATCACAAAAATCAATAATGGAATATAAAGAACAAGTAGAAAACATACACAAAGAACTACATCAAAAAGCAAATGACGAAAATGACTTTGTAGGATGGTTAGAATTACCAACTAACTACGACAAAAAAGAATTTTCAAGAATAAAAAAAGCAGCCAAAAAAATAAAAAAGGAATCAGATATATTAGTAGTAATAGGAATAGGAGGCTCATATTTAGGAGCAAGAGCAGTTATTGAATCATTAACAAGTACATTTAACAACATGCTTACAGACAAACAAAGAAAATATCCACAGATACTATATGTGGGAAATAATTTAAGTCCTAACTATATCAATGAATTAATTGAATACATTGGAGACAAAGATTTCTCAGTAAATGTAATATCAAAATCTGGAACAACAACAGAACCAGCAATTGCATTCAGAATTTTCAGAGAAATACTAGAAAATAAATATGGAATAGATGAGGCAAGAAGTAGAATATATGTAACAACAGACAAAGAAAGAGGAGCATTAAAAACACTTGCAGACAATGAAGGATATGAAAAGTTTGTTATACCAGATAATGTTGGAGGAAGATATTCTGTATTAACTGCTGTTGGTTTATTACCAATAGCAACAGCAGGAATTGATATAGACAAATTAATGCAAGGTGCACAAAATGCACAAGAAAGATACGATGACCCAAATTTAAAATATAATGAATGTTATAAATATGCTGTTACAAGAAATATTTTATATAAACTATACAAAAATACAGAAATATTAGTAAACTATGAACCTAAAATGCACTATTTTACAGAATGGTGGAAACAACTTTATGGAGAGAGCGAAGGAAAAGACCAAAAAGGAATATTTCCAGCAGGGGTAGATTTTACAACAGATTTACATTCAATGGGACAATATATTCAAGAGGGAAGAAGAAACTTATTTGAAACAGTTATATCAATAGAAAATCCAAAATCAGATATAACAATAAATAAAGACGAAGATAATTTGGATGGTTTAAATTATTTAGCTGGAAAAACACTTGACTATGTTAATAAAAAAGCAATGGAAGGGACAGTAAAGGCACATGTTACAGGAGATGTTCCAAACATAATGTTAACTATAGAAAATCTCGATGAAGAAAATATTGGTGAATTAATATATTTCTTTGAAAAAGCCTGTGCTATGTCTGGAATGATACTTGGAGTTAATCCATTTAATCAACCAGGTGTTGAAGAATATAAGAAAAACATGTTTAAGTTATTAAAGAAGCCAGGGTTTTAGGGACGTTCCTTAAAATCCCTTTTTAAAGGGAACAGGGGGAACTCCTTTGTAAAAAAAGGTCTCTCTGTTGCTTGAAAACATAACTGATAGGAAAAGAGGATAGTTAAATGATATTTAAAGAGCAATTTACAATGCAATTAAAAGATATAGGAAAAGAAAATTATATGAAAAACAGAGCAATATTAGAAATATTTGAAAACATAGGAACACATCACTCTGATATTGCAGGATATGGACCAAATGATATAAAAAGAACAGGAGTAACATGGGTCTTACTAGACTGGAAAGTTAAAGTTCTAAAAAGGCCTAAATATGGTGAAAAATTAAATGTATCAACATGGGGCAGAACAATGAAAAGAACATATACATATAGAGACTTTGAAATGTATGACGAAGAAAATAACTTGTGTGTGATAGGAACATCAAAATGGGTATTAATAGATATTGAAACAGGAAAAATTGCAAAGATAACAGATGAAATTTATGAAAAATATCAAATTGAAGAAAAAAGCGTATTCAACATAGAAGAATTGGATAAACTAAAAGCACCTGAGGAGTTTAGCAATGAAATTGAATATAAAGTTTCAAGAAGAGATATTGATTTAAATGGACATATGCACAATTTGTATTATTTAGACATAGCATATGAGGCTTTACCAGAGAAAGTATATGAACAAAGACCTTTTGATAATGTTAGAATTCAATATAAAAAAGAGGTTAAATTAGGTGATATTGTTAAATGCAGATACACTTTTAAGGATGGGGAACATATTGTGTCTATTTTTAATAGTGATGGAAGTAGACCTCATGCAATTGTAGTTTTGAAATAGATGTATAGTGTTAAAATTTTTCGGGATTTGGGGACGGGTCTTTAATCCCGAAAAAATTTAGGGATTAAAGACCCGTCCCCAAATCCCGAAAAATTTTAAAAAAATGTTGAAAAATGGTAATTAGTTGTGATATAATAGATATCGGTTAAAAAAAGGGAGGAATAAAAATGAAACAATTAAGAAAAACAAAAATAGTTGGAACAATAGGACCAGCAAGTGAAAACAAATTAGAAGAATTATTTAATGCAGGTCTAAATGTAACAAGAGTTAACTATTCTCATGGAAGCTGGGATGAACAATCTGAAAAAACAGAAAACATAATCAAATTAAGAAAAGAATTAGACATACCAGTAGCATTATTATTAGATATGAAAGGTCCTGAAATAAGAACAGGAATGCTATACACAGGAAAAAATAAAAAAATCGAATTAAAAGACGGACAAAAATTCACATTATTTAATGAAGATATTGAAGGAAACGAAGAAGGAGTTTCTGTAACATACAAAGAATTATATAAAGACGTACAACCAGGTACAAAAATATTAATCGATGATGGAGCAATTGAATTAAAAGTTGACGAAGTTTCTGGAAAAGATATAGTTTGTACAGTAGTTCATGGAAATGGATTAGGAAGTAGAAAAACAATGAACTTACCTGGAACAGTAATCAGATTACCAGGTTTAGCTGAAAAAGATATTGCTGACTTAAAAACAGCTTGTGAACATGATTATGACTTTGTTGCAATTTCATTTGCAAGAAACTTAGATGATGTAAGACAAGTAAGAAAAGTATTAGATGAAAACGGTGGAAAAGATATCCAAATAATAACAAAAATAGAAAATGTTGAAGGTATAGCAAACTTAGACAACATCTTATTAGAAGCAGATGCTCAAATGATTGCCAGAGGAGATATGGCTACAGAAACAGACTTTACAGAACCACCTGTAATTCAAAAAAGAATAATAAAAACATCTAACAAACTTTGTAAACCAGCTATAACAGCTACACAAATGTTAGAATCAATGACACATCAACCATTACCAACAAGAGCAGAAGCAAGTGACGTTGCAAACGCTATCTATGATAGAACAAGTGCAATAATGTTATCTGGAGAATGTGCTCAAGGTGATTACCCAGTAGAATGTGTTCAAACAATGGTTAAAATAGCAAACAGAGTTGAACCAGAAATTAATTACTGGAAAAGATTTAGAGAAAATGATAACATGGATTTATCAGATTTCGAAACAAAAGTTGCATATTCAACATGCGTTACAGCAATGAACATGGAAGCAGATGCAATTGTATGCTACACAAATTCAGGAAATTCTGCAAGAAAATTAGCAGGACTTGGAGCTGGATGCCCAATTTTAGCTATAACAGATAATAGAAAAACATTTAACCAATTAGCATTAGCTTGGAATGTAACACCAGTATTTGTTGAAAAAACTGAAAATATTGATACAACTCTTGAAAATGGAATTAAAAAATTACAAGATAAAGGTATCTTAGAAAAAGGTGATACAATTGTAATTTCAGGTGGACCAAGCATTTTAGCAAATGCAGAAGAAAGCAAAGTAGTTGCAAGTGTTGCAAAAATCTAATTTATATTATATAAAACAAAAAAGCTAGTAGAAATAAATCTACTGGCTTTTTATTATATATTAGGAAAGTTATGCAACTTTCCTAATATATAAAATTACATTGCAACTTTAAAATTAACTTTTAATCACAATTTTTCATATTATTCATATAAAATTTCTTTTCTGCCAATTTATCTTGAACACCTCTTAAAGCCTCACCAAATCTTTGGAAATGAACAACTTCTCTTTCTCTTAAATATCTTAATGGATCAATAACATCTGGGTTATCTCTACATAAATCAATCAATTTCTCATAAGTTGCACGAGCTTTTTGTTCTGCAGCCAAATCTTCTTGCAAGTTTGCAATTGGGTCACCTTTACATGCAATATATGCTGCTGTAAATGGAGCGCCTGCTGCTGATTGTGGATATACATCAACACCATGGTCAGTATAATATGGTCCTAAACCTGCTTTTTCTATTTCTTCAATAGATGCACCTTTTGTTAATTGATGTACTATTGTTCCTACCATTTCAAGGTGAGCAAGCTCCTCCGTGCCTATATCGTTAAGAATTGCTTTTGCATTTTGGTCTGGCATACCAAATCTTTGAGATAAATATCTTAGAGATGCAGCAAGTTCACCATCAGGTCCACCATATTGAGATATTATTACTTTTGCTAATCTTGGATCTGTACATTTTATATTAATTGGATATTGTAATGTTTTATTATAAGTCCACATTAATTCATTCCTCCTTCCCAAGGCCATGGTTCTTCAAGCCATCTCCATTTATTACATGGAAAATTAATAGTTAAAGGACCATAAACTTTTTGATATTTATCTTTCAAATCTTTTACCTCTCTGCAATATTTTCTGTGTAAGCAAAGTGCTTTGTCATCTGTTGGGTGTGTATCTAAATATAAAGCAAGTTCATTTATTGCAAAATCACAACATCTTATTTGTTGTAACAATTCTTCTTTTTCACAACAGTTTATTTTTCTTCCTTGAGCATTCATTGTCATTTCGGACATTGTATTCATAATATTGTTATCCATATTATCATTACAACTGCAATTTCTATTTTCTTCTATTGACATTTGTTACAACCCTCCTTTATAGTATTTGTTGCTGACAAATACTTAATTTCATTCATAGATTGACCTGGCATATAAGGACTGACTAATTCTGGAAATATTGTTCCCATTTTTAGTCCTACACATGGTTTGAATGTTTTATCCATATATTGGATAGGTACATAACTTTGACCTAACATTGGATTTTCCGGAAATACATTGTCTTCTTCTTCAAATCCACATTCACAACAATCCATATATTCATTTTGATTACAACTAAAATTTGCATTGGCTACATTTGAGCATTTGTCTTCCATTATGTCACTTTGTTCTTCACATGAATTGTTTTGATAATTATTATTAATACAATAACATTTTCTTCTTCCAAACATTTTGTTTTCCTCCTTTATTTTTATTATATGAGAATTTTCGACATTTGCTACTTTTTATTCAAATTAAATGGACAAAAATACTTAAAGAAGGAATCCTATTATAAACAATAATTTTATCGACTGCAATCTAACAAATTATAAAATAAATTTATAAAAAATTTAAAAATACTATACAAAATAAAAAAAGTAATGATATAATAAGCATAAATAAAAAAACGGAGGTCAAGTAAATGGGAAACATAGTATTACTAGATGACTTAACAATAAATAAAATAGCAGCTGGTGAAGTTATAGAAAGACCAGCTTCAGTAATAAAAGAAATGGTAGAAAACTCAATAGATGCAGGAGCAAACAATATAACAGTAGAAATAAAAAACGGTGGAATATCATACATAAAAGTAACAGATAACGGAAAAGGAATAGCACCAGACGACTTAGAGATTGCATTTGAAAGACATGCAACTAGTAAAATTAGAAAAGCAGAAGACTTAGATGTAGTAACATCTATGGGATTTAGAGGTGAAGCATTAGCAAGTATAGCAGCAATAGCAAATGTAGAAATGATATCAAAAACAGAAGCACAAGACACAGGATATAAAATAGTAGTAGAAGCAGGAAATATACTAGATAAACAAGAAGTAGGATGTCAAACAGGAACATCTATAACTGTAAGAAATCTATTTTTTAATACACCAGTAAGATATAAATTCTTAAAGAAAGATTACACTGAATCAGGATATGTAGAAGATGCAATAACAAGAATAGCATTAGTAAATCCTAATATAGCAATAAAATTAATAAATACAGGAAAAACTGTAATACAAACAAATGGAAATGGTGATATAAAAAGTGTAATTTACAGTATATATGGTAAAGACGTTGCTACAGGAATTTTACCAGTAGAATATACATTTGAAGATATACAAGTTAATGGTGTTATAGGAAAACCAGAAATAGCAAGGTCAAATAGGTCAAATCAATTATTCTTTGTAAATAAAAGATTTATAAAAGATAAAGTGTTGACAGCAGCAACAGAACAAGCTTTCAAAGGACTAATTCCTATCGGAAAATTTGGATTTGTTATTTTAAACATAACCATGAATCCAGCAAAAGTAGATGTAAATGTTCATCCAGCAAAATTGGAAGTAAGGTTTGAAGACGAAAGTAGAATTTTTCAGTCAATATATCATGCAATAAAAAATACATTACTAGAAAATGAATTGGTTGCAAATACTGAAAAACCAAAAGAGCTAGATAGACAAGAAAATACTGAAAAACAAGAATCAAAAGGATTATTTGATTTTAGAAAAAATGAAACTAAAAAAATTGAACAATACAATGATCAAGAAAGTAAAATAAAAACAAATGTAGGCCTAGGAGGCCCTGTAAATACTGCAGATGTACTTGAACAACTTAGAAAAATGCAACAAGATTTACAAAAACAAGTTGAAGAAAATCCAAGTATCAAATTAAATGATAACTATGTTCAAATGAAAAAACAAGAAGAAACAATTAACTCAAATTCGACTGAAACAACAGATAATGAAAATAATCAAAATCCAGCTGAAACAGCAAATTCTGAAGAAACAGTTATCAAAAATGAACAAGATAATTCAAATGGTGAAGAAGCTGATATCAAAGCAGAACAAGAAAATGTAGTTGAAAATGCACAAGAATTAAATCAAAATGAGCAACAAGATAATAATCAAGTTGAGCAAAATATTAATGAGAACGAACAACAAAATGAAGAAAATGATAATAAACCAGAAGAAATACAAACAGAAAATAAAAGCGAAGCTGAAGAAAAATTAGAAAAAATAACAGAACAAATCAAAGAGTTAGAAAACTTGCAATATGAAGACAAAACAACAGAAGACTTTAATACGATGTATGAAAAATTATTCGGAACAAAACCAATTATTGTAGATACTAAAGAAGAAGCGGAAACACCTAAAAATACAGCGGTTGATTTAATAAAAGACAACATATCAGTATTTGAAGAAAGTGAAGAATACAAAAAGCCAGTTTATAAATTTATAGGAATAGCATTTAATACATATATAATTATAGAAATGGACAAAGAAATGTACATAATAGACCAACACGCAGCACATGAAAGAATAATGTATGAAAAGGTAAAAAATAACTATTATAGTGATTTATCAAAAGATTCACAAATGCTATTAATACCAGATGTAATAACATTGACACATAAAGAAATGGAAATTGCAAGAGATAATATGGACATGTTTAAAAAAGCTGGATTTAGCCTAGAAGAATTTGGGGAAAATACAATAAAATTAACAGGTGTTCCAACAGTTTGTATAGACTTAGACAATAAAGAATTATTCTTGGAAACTTTAGATGAGATAAATACAGTAGCAAGAACAGCAAAACAAGAAAAGGAAGAAAAGTTTATAGCAACAGTAGCATGTAAAGCAGCAGTAAAAGCAAATATGGTTTTGACAAAAGAAGAAGTAGAAAGTTTAATGGATAAATTATTAGAATTACCAAATCCATTTACTTGCCCACATGGAAGACCAACAGCAATAAAAATGACAAAATATGATATTGAAAGAAAGTTTGCAAGAAAATAAAAAAGTAAAAAGGATGAATTTTAACCATATTATAAAATTGCGAAAGGAATTAGATTTGAAATGGCAGTAATATTAATAATAATAGCAATACTATTTCTAGTTTTACTAGGATGGAGTTGGAATAGCTTAGGAAGCATAGATAAAAAAGAAAAAATAAAATATATTATAATTGGTTTAGTATTAACATACTTGCTAACATTTATAATATATGCAATATCAAAAATAGGAATTCAATATGATAACAAAGAAGCCATGAAAATGATTAGAACAGTATTTGTTTTATTGTTTGCTATAGTAAATGGATATATTTTATTGCCATATTCTTTTAAGAAAATTGAAAAAATAAAAAGCAAAGAAATAGAAGAAGAAAAATTAAAAAGAAGTATTATAATTCTTCTGATTATAATAGTAATTCTACTAATTTTTGAAAGTATTTATCTAGGAAATTTACAACAAGGAATTTTAAAAATGAGAAAATTTTAAAAGGCTGAAAATTATAATTTTAAGCATGACAAAGTTAAAATCTTTATAAGATTTGTAATTTGAGAAAGGAATGAAAAGAATGAACGAAAAGCACAAAGTAATAGTAATATGTGGACCAACAGCATCAGGAAAAACAGCACTTTCGATAGAACTTGCAAAAAAAATAAATGGTGAAATAGTATCAGCAGACTCAATGCAAATATATAAAGATATGGATATAGGAACTGCAAAACCAACAAAGCAAGAAATGGGAGAAATAAAACACTATCTTTTAGATTTTGTTTCTCCAGAAGATAGATATAGTGTAGCACAATATAAACAAGATGCAAAAAAAGCAATAAAAGAAATAATAAATAAAGGAAAAACACCTATAATTGTTGGTGGAACCGGATTATATGTAGATAGCTTGATATATGAAATAGAGTATAATGACATCAAATTAGACGAAGAATATAGAAAAAAATTAGAAAAAATAGCAGAAGAACAAGGGTTAGAAGAACTATATAAAAAGGCAGTAGAAATAGACCCAGAGGCAATGAAAAAAATCAGTCAAAATGATAAAAAAAGAATTATGAGAGTTTTAGAAATATATCATTCAACAGGAAAAACAAAAACGGAACAAGAAAAAGAATCAAGAAAAAATCCAGTAGAATACGATTACAGAGTATTTGCGATAAATTGGGACAGAGAAATCTTATATCAAAGAATAAACAAAAGAGTTGATATAATGGTTGAACAAGGATTAATTGAAGAAGTAAAAGAAATTCTTAATAAATATGACAAATTCCCAACAGCCATGCAAGGCCTTGGGTACAAAGAAGTTGTCGATTATTTGAATGGCATTTACACAAAAGAAGAAATGATAGAAAAAATTAAATTAGAAACAAGAAGATATGCTAAAAGACAATTAACATGGTTTAGAAAAAATAAACAAACAATATGGCTAGACGGAACAAATGATATACAAAATAATATCAATATTATTTTGGAGGGAATAAATTGAAAAAGGGAAAAGAAACAAATAAAAAAAGAATTATAATATATATAAGTATTATTTTAATAATATTATATTTGATGTATGCGGTATATATGTTAGTAAAACAGCCCACAGACAAAGTTACAGTCGATAAAGGAACATTATATTTAGAAGAAACAGATATTGGATATGTAATAAGAAATGAGCAAGTTGTAAAAGGTAATAATTATAAAAATGGAATGGAAAGAATCAAAAACGAAGGTGAAAAAACTGCAAAAGGTGATTCGATTTATAGATATTACAGCAAAAATGAAGAAAAACTAAAAGAGCAAATTGCTGATTTAGATACAAAAATTCAAGAAGCTTTAACAAAACAAGCAGGACTTGAAACTTCGCTAAAATTGTCTGATATAAAATTATTAGAAAATCAAATAGACGAAAAGGTAGAACTATTAAACAAAACAACAGATATATCAAAAATTGCAGAATATAAAAAACAAATAATGAATTTAGTAACAAAAAAGGCAAAAATATCTGGAGAAAGTAGTGCATCTGGAAGCTATTTAAAACAATTATATAATCAAAGAGCAAAACTAGAAGAACAGTTGAATTCAGGTGCAGAATATATAAAAGCTCCATCAAGTGGAATTGTATCATATAAAGTTGATGGCTTAGAAGAAACATTAACACCTAATAACTTTTCAACATTAAGTAAAGAATTTTTAGAGAATTTAAACTTAAAAACTGGTCAATTAATAGCAACAAATGACGAATGCGGAAAAGTAATTGACAGTTCAAATTGCTATATTGCAACAATATCAAATTCAGAAAAGGCAAAAAATGCAAAAGTAAAAGATAGTGTACAAATTAGATTATCAAATACAAAAATTATAAATGCAAAAATAGCATATATATCACAAGAAAACGAAGACGAAACATTAATAATTTTAGAAATAGATAAGCAGATAAGTGAACTTGCTAATTATAGAAAGATTTCTTTTGATTTGATATGGTGGAGTGATACGGGATTAAAAGTACCAAATCAAGCTATAGTGGAAGAAAATGGACTTAATTATGTTGTTAGAAATAGAGCGGGATATTTAGACAAAATATTAGTAGAAGTAACAAGAAAAAATGACAAATATTCTATAGTTTCTAATTATAGTACAGATGAATTAAAGGAATTAGGATATACAACAGACGAAATTATCAATATGAGAAAACTATCAATATATGATGAAGTTGTATTAAATCCAGATTTGAGTAAAGTACAATAAATATTACAAAAATATTACAAAAATATTAAAAATATATTACATTTCAAAAAAGTATTGACAATCACAAAAAAAAAGTAGATACTAGAGTAAATTAGAAAATGCAAAAGAATTTTTAGGAGGTTTTTTTATGTCAGGAGCATTAATGAATAAGGTTTGGGATTTGTTTGGAATGGATACAGCAGAACCAGATGAATATGATGAAGAAAACATTTATGACTATGATAACAATGAGGAAGAAGTAGAAGACAAAAAAATATTCGGAAGAAAAAATAATAATAAAGTAGTAAATATGCCACAAGCACAAAGCCAAGCTATTAAAATGGTTATATCACAACCAACAACATTTGAACAATCAGATGAAATTTGTAGCTTTTTAAAGGAGAAAAAATCTGTAATTGTAAATCTAGAATATGTAAACAAAGATGTTGCTAGAAGAATTGTAGATTTTATTAGTGGTGGAGTATATGCTTTAGATGGATATATTCAAAAAGTATCTAATTCAATCTTTTTAGTTGCACCATCAAATTATGAAATAACAAATGAAATGGCAAGAGAAGAAATAAAAAATAAATTATCTGTATCATGGTTAAAAAATAATAATGTAAATAACTAGTGATTTGATATTTTACTATTTAGGAGGAAGAAAATGATAACACCTTTAGATATAGAAAATAAAAGATTTTCAAAACAAATGGTAAATGGATATAGTGTAGAAGAAGTTGATGATTTTTTAGATGAGTTAACAGTAGACTATACTAAAAACTATAAAGAAGTAAATGAATTAAGAGCAAAAGTTGACGAACTAAATAAAAGCTTAGTTCAATATAAAACTATTGAATCAACATTACAAAATACTTTAGTAATGGCACAAACAACAGCTGAAGAAGTAAAAAATGTGGCAAAACAAAAAGCAGACCAAATTGTTGATGAAGCAAAAGCAAATGCTCAAAAACAAGTTGATGAATTGAATAATGAAATCGTAATAAGACAAAAAGAATTAGATGATGTAAAAAAACAATTTGATATATATAAAGCTAAAATGGAATCTTTATTGATTTCACAATTAGAGCTTATTAAAGATATTAATAAAGAAGATTAAAAAATGGGAATTGGAGACATATACTCCAATTCTTTTTTTACTTTTTTATGACGAAAAATATTACAAAATTGGGACAATATTACAGAACTATTAAATCTATATTACAATTTTGTTAATACTATTGACATTGACAAAAAAAACGATAAAATTATAGCATAGGAGAAAAAGCAAAATGAGAATAATAAGTGGAACAGCAAGAGGAACAAAACTTTTTACTCTAGAAGGAGAAACAACAAGACCAACATTAGATAGAGTAAAAGAATCAATGTTCAATATAATACAAAACGAAGTGCAAAATTCAATATTTATAGACTTGTTTTCAGGCAGTGGAGCAATAGGATTAGAAGCAGCAAGCAGAGGTGCCAAAAGAGTTATATTATGTGACAAATCAAAGCAAGCAATAAACATAATAAACAAAAATATTGAAAAAACACATATAAAAGAAAAAGTTGAATTATATAACTTAGATTATGAACTATTACTAAAAACTAAAATAAAAGAACAAGCTGATATTATATACATAGATCCACCATACAAATCAGATTTTGCTATAAATGCAGTAAATATTATTTTAGAAAACGGGCTAGTTAGTGAACATTCAACAATTATTATAGAAACAGATGAAGAAGAAAAAATATTAAGAGAGTTAGAAAAAATAGAAATCAAAATAACAGATAAAAGAAAATATGGCAGAGCGATATTAATCTTTTTAAAAATTGGAAAGGGGTAAAACCGATGGAAATATTTGAACTACTAGAAAATTTAGAGGATATAATTGAAAGGAGTAGAAATCTACCATTTTCAGGTAAAGGAATTGTGGATAAAGATGAAATTTTAGACTTAATAAAAGAGATAAGACTAAAACTTCCAGATGAGTTAAAACAAGCAAAATGGGTAAAAGAAGAAAGACAACGTATATTGGTTGAAGCTCAAAAAGAAGCTGATGGAATCGTGAAAGAAGCAGAAAATAGAATTATTTCAATGATAGATGAACATGAAATTACTAGAAAAGCGTATGAGCAAAAGAAAGAAATTATTGAAAATGCAAATGAAAGATCAAGAGAGATTTCAAATGGAACAAAAGAATATGCTGATGGATTATTAGCACATACAGAAGATGTGTTAACACAAACATTAGGTGGCTTGGAAAATAATATTTCTGAAGCTTTGAAATTAATGGAAATGTCAATAGAGGATACATTAAAAACAGTTCAAAATAGTAGAAAAGAGTTAAAATAAAAGGGAAAGGTGGTTGGACTTTTTTCCCTTTTTATTATAGAATGAAAAATTTGTACATTTAAAATTTAATAATATATTGTTTTTTATACCTTGGTGTCGCAATCCCCATATTAAAAATACTAGTATGTAGATTGCTCCAGTCGCACTCACTAGTGTTCGTTTGGTCGCTTACGCGGTATTTAAAAACAATATATTATTAAATTTCAAAGCAATTGTAATAAGTTAGTTATTTATATAAAAATAAAAAAATTGGAGGAAGATTATGGCTAAAAGGAGAACTAAGAGGAAGAATAATAAAAAGGCAAAAAAAAGAGCATCAAATATTGATTTAGCAATTGTTGCATTGATAATATTAAGTATATTATTATGTGTTTTAATATATGGAAAATCTGGAATTGTTGGAATAAAATTAAACGAGATTCTAGGTGGAATGATGGGAATTATAAAATATATTCTACCAATAGGAACGTTTGCTGTTGGAATTAAGATGGCGTTAGATGATGACGAATATCTTACATCGAAATTAACGCAATATGCTGTATTATTAATAAGTATAGCAATATTAATGAGTGCTTGGGAAATAAATTCTGGTGAGATGACAGTCCTTGATAAAAATATGAATACTATTGTAAAAGATGCTTATAGTTTGGGAATGCAAGATAAAGGTGGAGGAGCATTAGGAGCAATACTTGCTGTACCACTTGCAAAATTGTTAAGCCCAATAGGTGCAATAATATTATGCGTTGGTGTTGTTGTAATGCTTGCTGTTTTTACATTTGGAATTAATATATCAGAAATAATAAATAATTTTGTTGAAAAAACAGAAGAGGAAAGAGAAGAAAGACTAGAAAGGAAACAACAAATTAAAGAGGAAAAACAAAAAACAAAACAAGAGTCAAGACAGGAAATGCTAGAAAATAAAAGAAAAGCTAAAGAATTACAAAAGGAACAAGCAAGAAGAGAAGCTTTAGATGAAGAAGATGTTGGAGAACAGATAAAAATTAATTTTGGTGGTAGAATATTAGACGAAGAGGATAAAAAAGGTAGAAAAAAATATGACCACAAAAATGACGATTTAACTCCATTAACAAAAGAAACTAAGAAAGCTCAGACAACACAACCAGACGTTATTGAAAATAATTTGTTTAGACAAGAAGAGGAAAAGAAAGAAGATAAAACAAAAGAAGTTTTACAATTAGAACATGCAATGGTTGTTGAAGACGAAAATTATGAATATCCACCTATTGAGTTATTAAGTAAGCCTGATAAAAAGAAATTAAAAGGTGGGGCAAAAGCCTTAACTGATACAGCTACAAAATTGCAAAAAACATTATATAGTTTTGGTGTATCAGCAAAGGTTGAAAATGTATCTGTAGGACCTGCAATAACAAGATATGAATTAAAACCCGCAGAAGGTGTAAGAGTTAGTAAAATAGCCAATTTAGCAGATGACATTGCACTTAACTTAGCTGCTGAAACAATAAGAATTGAAGCACCAATTCCAGGAAAACAGGCTGTAGGAATTGAAGTTCCAAATAAAGAAAAAGAAGCTGTTCATTTAAGAGAAGTATTAGAAAGTGAAGAATTCCAAAATAATAAATCAAAATTAACAGTAGCACTTGGAAAAGACGTTGCAGGAAATATCCAATTAGCAGATATAGCAAAAATGCCACACGTTTTAATTGCTGGTTCAACAGGTTCAGGAAAAAGTGTGTGCATAAATACAATAATTTCAAGTATTATCTATAATGCAAAACCAAGTGAAGTAAAAATGGTAATGGTAGACCCTAAAGTAGTTGAATTATCAGTATATAATGGAATACCACATTTATTAATACCAGTTGTAACAGACCCTAAAAAGGCTGCTGGTGCACTAGCTTGGGCCGTACAAGAAATGGACAACAGATATAATTTATTTGCAGCCAAAGGTGTAAGAGACATCAAAGGATATAACAAAGCAATTGAAAAAGAAGAAGGACAAGGAACTTTACCACAAATAGTTATAATAGTAGACGAGTTAGCAGACTTAATGATGGTTGCAGCAAAAGATGTTGAAGAGGCAATATGTAGATTAGCACAAAAAGCAAGAGCAGCTGGAATGCACTTGGTAATTGCAACACAAAGACCATCAGTAGATGTAATCACAGGACTAATCAAAGCAAATGTACCATCAAGAATAGCATTTGCAGTATCTTCACAAGTTGACTCAAGAACTATATTAGACTCTGTAGGTGCTGAAAAACTATTAGGAAAAGGTGATATGCTATTCTTCCCAACAGGATTCCCAAAACCAGTCAGAGTTCAAGGCGCATTTGTATCAGACGAAGAAGTTGAAAAAATTGTAGGTTTTGTAAAGCAAAACGGAACAGCAAATTATAGTGAAGATATATTAGAAACAATAGAAAACAACAATAAAACTGAAAAAGAATTAATGCAAGAACAAGCAGAAGACGACGAAACAGACCCATTTTTAATGGATGCAATAGATGCAGTTGTAGAACAAGGAACAGCATCAACATCATTTATACAAAGAAGATTTAAAGTTGGATATGCTCGTGCAGGAAGAATTATAGACCAAATGGAAGAAAGAGGTATTATCTCTGGATATCAAGGAAGCAAACCAAGAGAAGTTTTAATGTCAAAAGAAAGACTTGACGAATTAAAGATGGGAACACCACCACAAGAAGAAGTAGAAGAATAAAAAGTTCAACCAATGGGGACGTTGTTAAATTGGTTGAAAATAGGAAAAAGAATGGAGGGTACAATGTTACAGAAAAAAAAGAACTTATTAGAAAAACTAGTAAAAAAAGACTATAATAATGAACTTGAAAAAATACTAGAAGAAAAGCAATTTGGTGAAAATGTAAAAAGTACACTCCTAAGCATTTTATATAAAGTAGAAGCATCATATAAAGATTATCAAACAGTAAAAAAAGATGTAGAAAATAAAGAAGAATACATATCTAACATTCTAGAAATTATAAAAAATAATTGTAACTCAATTAAAATAATAAAAATGAGTGACAAAGAAAATCAAATTCCCAATAACAAAACATATATAATAAATAAAGAAAAAAATGAAATAATTGCATATCCTATCGAAAGAAAAATATTGTATGCAATTAGTAAAATAGGAAAAAGGGATAAAATAATAAAAGATGAATACTTTTTAATAAATGAAACTTTATCAGACCTTATAAATGTTGGAAACAATATAGATACAGTAGAACCACTAAGAGATTTTAATGGATATTCATGGACAACAATACAACAGGAAATAGAAAGTATAGAACACAATTTGGTATATCAAAACCTAAGAATATTGGTTGGAAATGAATTTTTAGAAAAATGGATAAAAAATAATGAGTATATAATTGATTATTACGATTTATTTAAAGAAAGATTAGAAAATCTATATGGAAAGAAAAATAAGGAAAAAATAACAGAACAAATTTCAAAAATTTCAATATTATTAAGTGCAAAATTTAATAATGAAAAAAAACAAGAAATGTTAGAATGTAAAGAAAAAATACATGAAGAACTACAAAAACTTCAAGATAAAGAAAAATTTATAGAAAAAATATCAGAAAGAAAATTAGAGCTATCAGAGAAAATAAAAAAAATAGATACAACAATTAGTGACAAGGAATTATTACAAGAAGAATATAAAACTAGAAATGAAGATTTACCATTAGAAAAAAAGATATTTAGTATGAGAATCTTATCTAAAATAATGCAACAAGAAAAAGAAGAATGTTACAAGGAAATAGAAGAATTAAATAAAATTTTAAATCCTCAAAACTTTGTAAATTATCAAAAAGAAATAGAAGAAAAATATAAATATTTGGAAATTCTAAATGATGAAACACAAGACAAAGAACTAGAAAAACAAAAAATTGAATTTCAAAAGACATTTTTAAATATGATAAAAAATAAAATTACAAAGGCAGAAACAAAGCAAGAAATAGAAAAAATCATATTTGATTTTAGATATTACTTATTATTGCCTTATGATTATCAAAAGAAAATATGTGAAGTAGAAAAACTAAAGAAACTAATAAATGAAGTATCAGAAAAAATAATTGATAAAGCAATTGATTTGAAAGCAATAGAGAGAATATCAAATAATTCAGAAACTAATTATGATATATTAAAAAATGTTTTTAAAGTTAGAATTATCAACTTGACAGATGCATATTTAAAAATAACTAAAGAAAAAGATAAATATTTTCTACAAATATTTGATGAAAATATTTTTGAAGAAAAGGTGAAAATTAATAAGCCAGAAGAGCTTGAAATAAAGCTTAACAAAAAAAGACCAATTTGGGCATAAGACTTTTTAATTTGAAATTCGACCAATGTCCCAATTGGTCTAAAGAGGAGGAAATTTATGAAAATTACATTTTTAGGAGCTACAAAAACAGTAACAGGTTCAAACTATTTAGTAGAGGCAGCAGGAAAAAAATTCCTAGTAGACTGTGGTATGTGGCAAGGAAGAAAAGAATTAGAGGAAGAAAATTTTGACGAATTTGATTTTAATCCTGCAGAAATTGATTTTATGCTATTAACACATGCACACATTGACCACTCAGGAAGAATACCAAAACTATATAATGAAGGATTTAAAAATAAAATATATGCACACAAAGCAACTTGTGACTTATGTGCACTAATGTTACCAGACAGTGGTCACATTCAAGAAATGGAAAATGAATGGAAAAACAGAAAAAGAATGAGAAAGGGCCAAGAAGCTAGAGAACCACTATATACAGCAGAACAAGCAGCAAGATGCTTGGAAATATTTGAACCAGTTCAATATGACCAAATAATAGATATAACACCAGACATACATGTAAGATTTAATGATGCAGGACATATGTTAGGTTCAAGTATAATTGAATTATGGGTAAATGAAAATGGAAAACAAACAAAAACTGTATTCACAGGTGACTTAGGAAATAATGATATCCCATTATTAAGTGAACCAACAATGATAGAAGATGCTGATTTCTTAGTTATGGAATCAACATATGGAAGCAGAAAACATATCAAAAATGACCAAAAAGCAGAAATGTTTTTGGATATAGTATCAGAAACACTTGATAACAAAGGAACAGTAGTAATACCATCATTTGCAGTAGGAAGAACACAAGAAATATTATATGAACTAAACAAAATAAAAGAAACAAAAGATGACGAAAAATTCATAAAAGAATATGAAACATTAATGAAAGCACCAGTATATGTAGATAGCCCACTTGCAATATCTGCAACAGAAGTATTTAAAGAAAATATGAATCTATTTGATGATGAAACACAAGAAGAAATAAAAAAAGGAGACCGACCACTAGAATTCCCAGGACTTAAATTTACAACAACTGCTGATGAATCAAAAGCCTTAAACGAAAACCCAGAGCCATGTATAATAATATCAGCAAGTGGAATGTGTGAAGTAGGAAGAATAAAACATCATTTAAAACACAATTTATGGAATCCAAATTCAACAATATTATTTGTTGGGTACCAAGCACCAGGAACACTTGGATATAGCATAGTAAATGGAGCAAAAAAAGTAAAAATATTTGGAGAAGAAATAGCAGTAAACGCTAGAATTGAATATATAGAAGGATATTCTGGACACGCAGATCAAGATGGATTAATGAACTTTGTGTACTCATTCAGAAAGAAACCAAAACAAGTATTTTTAATTCATGGTGAAGAAGAATCTCAAGAAGTACTTGGAGAAAAAATTGAGGATGAAGCACAACTACCAGTTATAATTCCAAGTTATGGTGAAACATATGAGATGAATGTAGATGAAGATGTAAAACTAACACATAAAATTGATAAGAAATTACCTGTTAATATGAAGTCTGAAGTATTGAAGAGGTTAGAAAAATTAAGGGCTGAAATTGACGATATGGATAACGCTGTTAGAGATGATATGAATAATGGTGAACTTAAAGATGCTGATGTGTTTAGAATTAATGAGAAAATTAAAGATTTAGAAAAACAAATTTTGAATGTGATAGAAGGGTAAGAAAAAAAACGGGAAAGGGGGACGGGTCTCCAATCCCGAAAAATTTTTTCGGGATTGGAGACCCGTCCCCCTTTCCCGCTTTTTTTAGAGAGGTAAAATAATGGAAAACAAATATTTAAATGAAGCAATAATTGGAAATAAAAAAATGATAGCAACATTTACAGCAAAGGGAGAAATGCAAAGAGTATATTTCCCAAGTAAAGACAACAGACAATATATAAATTACTTCCATACAGGAGTGAAAATAAACGAATCAGATTTAATATATTTACATGACGACATAAACAACACATATAAACAATATTATGACACAGACACAAATATATTAAATACAGAAATAACAAACACATACTTCAATTTAAAAATAGTGCAAACAGATTTTGTGTTAATAAAAGAAAATATATTACTAAAAAAATACACATTTTTAAATGAAAGCAAAATTGATTTAAATACTCAATTTTACATTCATTCTGAATTGTTATCAGATACAAATAATTTTGTTGGATGCAAAATAATCGATGGTGGAATGATGCAATATGCACATGACTTTACATTCTCAACTTTTGCAAAAGGAAAAGACATTATAAAACACCAGATAAATGGAAGCATAAATAATATAAAAAGAACAGAAATATATGACAAAGATTATATTGGAATGTCAAAAGATACATCAATAGCATATGAAATAGGAACAATAAAACCAGGAGAAAAGAAAGAGTTAGAAATAGCAATTCTAATTGACGAAAACAAAAATATTTCAGACATTGAAGATGAAATTGAAAGAGTTAAAAGAATAGATTTTGAAAAAGAATATATTAATACAAAAGCATATTGGAGAAAATATGTAAAACAACACAATGGTTTAAAAATTAAAGAACCAGAAAACAGTTATGACGAAAGAATATATGAAATTTATAAAAGAAGTATATTGCTATTTCCTTTATTGACAAATGCCGAAACAGGAGCAATTATAGCATCACCTGAAATAGACGAAAACTTCACAAAATGTGGAAGATATGCATATTGTTGGCCTAGAGATGCTGTATTTATGACAAAAGCAATGGACATCTTAAAAATGAATAAAGAAACTGAGAAATTCTACAAAGTATTTTGCCAAAAAACACAAAGCAAAAATGGAATGTGGGAACAACGTTTTTATACAGATGGAAAATTAGCTCCTTGTTGGGGATACCAAATTGACGAAACAGCAAGTGTAGTTTTTGGGGTATATGAACATTATAAATATACAAATTCCGAAAAATTCTTAAAAGATAATTTACAAATGTGTGAAAAAGCAACAGATTTCTTAAAAAGATATGTAAAAGACTGGGTTGAATATGCTTTCAAAAATGATGGACAAGGAATAGATAATTCACAAATAGATTCAAAAGACAATTTACAAGCACATAAATATCATGTAAGTTATGATTTATGGGAAATGTGTGAGGGAGTACACTTATATTCACTAGCAAGTATTTATTCAGCATTTGTAAGTATGCTAAAAATTTATGATGTGCTAGGAAAAGATGTATCAGACTTTGAAAACAATAGATTAAAACAAGAAAAAGTTGAAAAATCAAAAAAAGAAATAGAAAAATTACAACTTGAAATAAAAAAATATATCAATAAATACTTATATGACGAAGAAAAGAAATCATATGTAAGAAATCCAGAAGACAAAAAGATGGATATAAGCATAATTGGTGCAGTTACACCATTTGAAGTATTTAAACCAAAAGAAAAGAAAGTTCAAAATACTATCGAAAGAATTAATTTGAGCTTGAGAACTTATACTGGTGGATATCAAAGATTTGAAAATGATAATTATATGGATGGAAATCCTTGGCCTATTGCTAACCTTTGGATGACCTTGTATTACCTAGAAACAGGAGAGAAAAAGAAAGCAAAAGAAACATTTGATTTTGTCATTAAAACAGCTGGTAAACATTATTTATTAGGTGAACAAGTTAATAATGAAACTTTAAAACCTAATTGGGTTATTGGACTTGGATGGTCACATGCAATGTTTATAATTGTACTTGAAAAATTATATGAAAAATGAGACATTTGGGACAGACCTAATTTGTCTCATTAAATATGTCAAAAAAAGTCGAAATATTGTTGAAAAAATTAATAATAATACTTGAAAACTAAATATTTTTGATATAGAATTGAATTGCCAAAAAAAATATGGTAATACTAAAAAGAAAAAGCAAAGGAAAAACCAATGCTAAATTAAAGGAGGAATTTTATTATGTCAGTAAAAGTAGCCATTAATGGATTTGGACGTATAGGACGTCTAGCATTTAGACAAATGTTTGGAGCAGAAGGATATGAAATCGTAGCAATAAACGACTTAACAAGTCCTAAAATGTTAGCTCATTTATTAAAATATGATTCAGCACAAGGAAGATATGAAAAAGCTGAAACAGTAGAAGCAGGAGAAGATTCAATAACAGTAGATGGAAAAACAATCAAAATATATTCAGAAAAAGATGCTGCAAACCTACCATGGGGAGAAATAGGAGTAGATGTAGTTCTAGAATGTACAGGATTCTATACATCTAAAGATAAAGCACAAGCACATATTGATGCAGGAGCTAAAAAAGTTGTAATTTCAGCACCAGCTGGAAAAGACTTACCAACAATCGTATATGGTGTAAACGAAAAAGTATTAACACCAGAAGACAAAATAATATCAGCAGCATCATGTACAACAAACTGTTTAGCACCAATGGCAAAAGCATTAAATGATTATGCACCAATTCAATCAGGAATAATGACAACAGTTCATGCTTACACAGGTGACCAAATGGTATTAGATGGACCACACAGAAAAGGTGATTTAAGAAGAGCTAGAGCAGCAGCTGTTAACATTGTACCAAATACAACAGGAGCAGCAAAAGCTATTGGACTAGTTATACCAGAATTAAATGGAAAACTAATTGGTTCAGCTCAAAGAGTTCCAGTACCAACAGGTTCAACAACAATATTAGTTGCAGTTGTTAAAGGAGAAAACATTACAGAAGAATCAATAAATGCAGCAATGAAAGCTCAAAGTAGCGAATCATTTGGATATACAGATGAATACTTAGTTTCTTCAGATGTTATAGGAATGAGATATGGTTCATTATTTGATTCAACACAAACTATGGTAACAGAAATCGGAAACGGTTTATATCAAGTACAAGTTGTTTCTTGGTATGATAATGAAAACTCTTATACTAGTCAAATGGTTAGAACAATTAAATATTTTGCTGAATTAGGATAATAATGAAACAAGTGGGACAGTGCAAAACTGTCTCATTTTTGTTATTTTTTGTCGAATTTTGCGGTCGATTTTTAGGAATATTTTAATATATCTATTTACAAATTTAGCATACTATGATATACATAATATGGCTATATAGAATATAGTTTTTTAATTCAAATTTTTATTTATTAATTTTTAATCGGATAGATTCCCATATATTAAGATTAATTTTAAACATAATAGTGAGCTAAAAATTTATATAAAACTTTTAAATAAATATTGACATTTTGGTTCTATAATATTATAATGATTTTACAATATGAATTTTAGATATTAAAAATATTTTTATGTTGAAAATAAATATTACTATATAGCAAATTTTGACGAAAGGAGGAATACCAATGGAAGAAAAAATTTTAAAAAAACTTGATGATATGAGTTTGCAGTTTCAGCTACAGTTTCAGGGAATTAACCAAAGAATGGATGGATTTGATCAAAAATTTGACAAAGTTGACAAAAAAATTGAAGAAACAGAGGAAAAAATAATAACAACATTAAGAGAAGAATTTGACCAAAAACTTGAAAATACAAAAGAAAACATAACAAAAGAAATGGACAAAAAAATAAAAACAACTGAAGAGAACATAACAGACAATATAACAAAAGAAATAGATCAAAAAATAAAAACAACTGAAGAAAACATAACAGACAATATAACAAAGGAAATAGACCGAAGATTAAAAATAACTGAAGACAGAATAATTAAAGATGCATCAAAGGCGTTAAGGGAAAATATTGAATTTTTATATGATAAAAAAAATGAGGAACATGAGAAAATTGAGAATGAACTTAGAGAACATAAAGAAAGAACATTAAAAGGTGTAAAGGCACTTGAAAAGGTATTAACCGCTTAAAAATTTATAAAAGTATTGCATTAAAATGTAATACTTTTATAAAGCAACAATATAAACTTATAAATTAAAATATACAATGTATGAAAGCTGTTAAATAATAATAAATAAAATTATCTAGAACGGTTGAACTAAATTTAAAAGTGTGATAATATTGAATTACAGGAATAGCCTGTAGTAAAAATTTTAAAACGAAGGAGAAAAACATGAACAAATTAAAGAGTACAAAAGCAATCACACTAGTAGCATTGGTTATAACCATAATTATATTGTTAATATTGGCGGGAATAGCAATAGCAACATTAGGTGGAAAAAATGGTTTGTTTGCAAGAGTAAAACAAGCAAAAAAGGCACATGTGCAATCAGAAATGCAAGAGCAATTAACATTGGCATTAAATGAATTACAAGTAGATAAAAAAGGAAATGCGAGTTTAGATGATGTAACGCAGGAATGGATAAGTTCTGCAATTTCAAGTGATTATAGTCCAACAATAAAAGAAGATGCATCATTAAATGGAAAATTAGTTGTAATGAATAAAAGCAATATAACTGGCAAATTTTTAATAGGGCAGAATCTAGAAATAAGTTCATCTGAATATAATTTGAGTAGTTTGGAATTTGAATATGAAACAGAGAAAATAGAAAATGGAAAAGTAAAAATACTTATAAAAATAACAGATAAAGTAAATGGGCTTAAACGAGTAGATTATCCAGAAGCTAGTAAAGATTCAATAATAATGGAAAATAGAAAAACACCATTAGGGATAGATTATTATGTGGAATTAGGAAAAGAATATAAATTTGTAATAACAACAGGAGATGGAAATAAAACAGAAAAAACAATAAAAATAGATGATTATTATTATAATGTAACAAAAACATTAGCAGAAAATGCAGT
>CAKOUU010000019.1 GCA_934120675.1 uncultured Clostridia bacterium | reverse complement strand
TCGAGGTGTAGCGCAGTTGGTAGCGCGCGTGGTTTGGGACCATGAGGTCGCAGGTTCGATCCCTGTCACCTCGACCAGAAAAATATTCTCAGTGCAAGAAATTACCTAAAAATTGGTAATTTCTTTTTTTGCCTAAAAATGGCTATTTTTAGCCATATATCAGTTTTACGGACACCTTTTTTAAATAAATGATTATTAAAAAAATTATCTGAAAATATCCCAAAATATTTTCCTGTTGCATTATAATTGCATTATAATTTTTATAATTTTAATTTCATACGCATTATAATTGCATTATAAAAAAATCAAGTTTTCGTTGATTTCAATATAGTTACAAAAGATTATAATATTTTAAAACATTTTAAAACAATTTTTTTGTATTATATTTTAATCTAAAAACTTGATTTTTATAATTTTTATTTACACATTGCAGGAAACATTATAATATTTGAACCAATATTTTCCTCCACTTCTTCCTGTTTATCATCTTTTTTATTATATCTATTAATAATATTGGTTATTAATTTAATAATTTGTTGTTTGTCAATATTTTCTAAATGACTACAATTTGCTTTTTCTAGCATATTATTTAATTCTTGTAATATTATAAATTCTGGATTTACTATATCAAAAGTCAATCCTTGTAATTCATAATAACTATAAGTCTTTTCTTCATAAATGTTTCTATATTCAGCAAATGCGTCAAAATATGTATTAAGTGTTGTTTCTACATCTTTATGTCCTAAAATAACCATAAGCACTTCGGCTGGCATACCACCTTCAATTTTTCGAGTTGCAAATGAATGACGCAACATATGTTGATTAACATCTTTGTAATTTGTTATTTCATACTTTTGACAAAATCGTTTAAATGCACTATTTGAAGCACCCTCATTTATTAAATCTCCATTTTCTCTACAGAATAATAAATTATTAGAATTTGGAATATACTCATTAATGGCTTGTTTCAAAATATATATAACCATTGCGTCCATATTTAGAGTACGCATACCAGTATAAGTTTTTGTTCTATCTCCTAAATATACATTATCGTCTTCATCTTTAGTCAATGTATTATTTACATCTATTTTATAACTTTCCCAATCAATGTCTTTGTCTTTATCAAGTGCTAGAACTTCTCCTATCCTCATACCAGTATATAAAGATAGTAACCAAGCCCATTTATACCTATGTTGTACTTCTATATCTTTTAGAGTATGTATAAATTTTTGTTGTTCTTTTACTGTAAATGCTTTAACTTTCTTTTTAGGTTTTTTACTACGAGGTTTTGAAAATTCTTCTCTGTCAAATGGATTTTTCAAAATGATGTTAGGTGTAGCCTTATCAAATGCACAGTTAATTAAACCATAATCTTTTTTTATAAGTGAATGGGATTCTTCTACTAACTCATCTAAATACTTCTTTATATCCTCATCTGTTAATTTTTGAACTGGTATATGAACAAACCAAGATTTATTAAGTCTTTTTAGTGTTGCTTTATTAGTTCTGTAACCACTTTTGCCTGTTTTATTTCTCTTGTATCTATCTTCCACAATTTCTGAACATAAATCATATAAGGTAACAGATGTTTTTGAGATAAATGTTCCATTCTCTTTTTGATTTTTTACTTTTTCCTTTTTTGATTTTGCTTTTTCTTGTTTTTTATGAGAACTTAAAGTAGTATGTTTTCCTTTAATTGTCGCTTGTCCTACCCATATTTCTTTACAATAGAATCTATCACAGTAATTCAAACATTCCTCTTTACAGTTTTTACACTTTTTGCATTTCTCATAACCTTGTCTATTATTGCAAGCAGTTCTATCCTTGCATTTACTACATATAGCACATTCTCCATTAGTTGCAAATTTCGGTCTTTTTTGTTTTTGAATAGTCTTATATAGACTACCCTCACCTTTTGCACGTCTTCCCATTTTACCAACTCCTTTCAAATTATTTTTGGGTACTTGAAAAAGAGTTCCAAAATGTGCTATAATGCTTTTAGGAACACTTTATCAAGTGTTTTCAGACTTTTTTATGGTGCGTGGTCGACCAAAACTTACGCACCATTTTTTATTACAAGAATTATAAAAACCTTTTTTATAAATGTCAATATATTCAATAACTGTAATTATATATTAACAAAAAAATCCAGAATAAACTAGTAGGTATTTATAAATAAAAAAACGACCTGAAAGGAAGAATAATGGAAAATTTAAAAAATATAGATTTAGCGAAATTTGAAAAGAAAATAAAATTTAATGATATAACTAATATTGGGCAAGAGTTAAAATTTCAAAGAGAATTTTATAATTTTATGAATCCAACTCAAAAACTAGTATTAAAATCGGAGAATGAAAAAACAAGTTTTAATTTAGGAAAGAAATTAGCAGAGTTTATACAAGTTTCTACAAATTCAAAAATTCCAGTAAATTTAAACAATGTTCCGAATGGTTTATCTTATGATGTATTAAGTAATATTGAAAAAAATAATATTAATGGTAATGATGGGCATAATTCTGTTTATTCATTGAATATATATTATGACAAAATTTATTATTTGTTCAAATTATATGGATTTATTAAAGAAGACTATGATATTTTTAGTTTATTAAATAAATATGGACTTATTGCACCTAATAGAAAAAAAGATAATATAAATAACCTAATAAATAAAAGCAATGAAATTCATAAAGAAACAAATAAAAATTTAATTTTTAATTTGAAATCTGGAGGAATTTTGGTTCAAAAAAAAGATATAGAATATTTACTAACAAATGAATCTAACTATACTTTTTTACTTAATAAGGATTATTATGAATTTCTATTAAACCCATTTAATGAATCTATGATAGTAATTCAATTTAAGGATTTCAAGAAATTATTAAAATCAAAATTTTCACTTTTGAAAGACATTGA
The DNA here is from genome assembly GCA_934120675.1 of uncultured Clostridia bacterium. Taxonomy (GTDB): domain Bacteria; phylum Bacillota; class Clostridia; order TANB77; family CAG-508; genus CAG-269. Next base: position 25,954 of record CAKOUU010000019.1, on the reverse strand, counting down.
GAGAAAATGTTTGTCATTATACTTAGGACATAGTACGTCTTTCATTGATGATATATTATACAATAGAAGTAACGAAATCACGTTATACACATTAGAAGAAATTTTAGTATATTTTGAATTAGAAAAAACAGATTTATTTTTTTTCGTACAAAACAGACTTAATAAATACACACAATTTAATAATAAAAAAGTAGTAATACATAGACAAAAAGATATAAAAAAATTTAATTAATAAAATGCTTACCGTTTAGGTAGGTATTTTTTTTTCAAATCCCTAATATTAAAAAAAACAAATCAAAAGTATAATAACGTCATAGTCAAGCTTGATTAAAATAAAAGGAGGAAAAATGTCAGATGAATTATTAATTGAAATAAGAGATTTATTGCAAGAGATTAACACTAATAAAAATCAGCTACCAAAATTATTGTATGCGAAACAGATTGCAGAAAATTATTCAATCAATCTAAATAAAGCTACAGAGTTTTGTCAAAAATATGGTATTAACTTTGGAGGGTGGTGTATAGAGAGTGCAAAATTTCAAGAAATATTACATAATTCAAGTGGAAATTTGTTTGAATAGAAAGAGGTGTAAAGATGAAAAAAGTTAGAGTTTTAAAACAAAATGAAAAGGCAGACAAAGAAAACGAAATTGTATTAAGCATAGCAAATACGTCAGATAAAGTGGCTTTTAAAATCAATAAGGACTTAATTGTTAAAAAAGTATTATCTAATTTCACAAATGAATTTAAGCACATTACATTAATTAATTTTGAAGACTTTTTACAAAAATATACATACAAATTAAGTTGTATGCTAACAGCGAATATAACTACTTCATTACTGATACTATTTAATATTTATGATAACTCAAACTTATCTATATACAATACTGTAGATAATATTAATGAGAAGATGACAGAAGATACTGAAACATTTATTGTATCAATGAGAAACAGAGAAATTATGTTAGAAATGATAAGTTTATATAAAGAATATTTAGGAAAATTGGAGGTGTAAGAAATGACTTATTATAGTTATAACGGAATAGCAAGACGATTAAATAAAATAGCCTATCATTTAGTAACAATATCAGAGGTAAAAGATTATTTAACAGATTTAGGATATTTAGCTGAAGATGAACCTCTTTATAAAGCACAGGGGTTATTCTATTACAACAATAAAGGGAAAATACAATGGTCAGAAATAGTCGTAGAAGAAATTGAAAATAAATATTTTGAAAAAATATAAAAAGAAATGGCTTTTATAAGTCATTTCAAAAATATAGAAAATCTAGTTTGTATTGTATTTTATCTAGCAAGTAAATATTATCACAAATTAGATTCTCTGTCAAACTTGTAATAAGTAGTTAAAGGAGGATTTAAAAATGGAAAGTAAAAAGAAAAAAATTGAATATTGGTCAAAATCAACATTATTAAATAGAGGGTGGACTGAAAAAACTATAGATGAGCTATTACCATTTCCAAAATTGGTAAAAAATCCACATTACCGTTGTGCCTCTCCAATGCAACTTTTTGATGTAAAAATAGTTAAACAAAAGGAGAGAACAAAAAAGTTTAAAGAATCAGCAGAGAAAAAAGCAAAACATAGAGAGTCAGCACTAAAAGGTGTAGAAACCAAAAAAGAATGCACAATGTCATTAATTCCGATGATGTCTTTAGAAATTGAAAGAGTTGATATAGATGATTTAAGAGAATGGACTTTAAGTGATAAGTATAATTGGTATATGTATACAGAACAATTTGAACGAGCTGATTCTGTATATTATGCTGATGAAGAAACAATACATAGATGGGAAATCAATTTCATAAGACACAATTTGAGTAATTATGATGAAGAACTACAAAAATTATTTGGTCAAGTAGGAAAAGAAGAGGCATATTTACAATATAGAGAACAGTTAATGAAAAAAATTTATGAAGTTTATCCAGAATTATAAAAAAACAAGATTAGAATATTTTCAGAAGAAAGGAAATGATAAAAATGGAAGATAAAGAAGAACTAATTAAAATAAAGGATATGTTTATAAAATGTAATGGAGCTGGAGATTTACAATTAAGAATATTGCCTGTAAACGCTTCTCCTTATATAATTGACACAAAATTTAATATAAAAGATTTAATGCTCGAAAAAGTAAGCAATACGGCACAAAATTTTGAACAAAAAGAAACAAAAGAAAAATTTATGTCATTTGCAAAAGGTTTTATTGATGAAGAATATAAAAGAATTACTTCACTATTTGATTGCTATGTAATGGAAAATTGTGCTTTTAATAGTAGAGAAGGAATAATAGAACTTTCTAAATCAGAATTAGATAACCTATCAAATATTTGCATAGATACTCTATTTGATTCTATGTATAATGAAAAATTAGAAATTCATATTTCAACAATTTTTTATGGACGTTTTGTTCTTAATAAAGCTAAATATTATATGCCAGCTAAACAAGAAATTACAGAAGACTATAAAATAACGAAGAAGACAAAAAAGATGATATATTATAATTGCGCCCATTGCATAGAAAAATATCATTTAAAAGGACTAGTTGGAGATGTTATGATTAGATACTTTTGCAATGAATGTAATTGCGAAATTACAAGTACAAAGGCAATTCAATATGGAGAAGATAAAGCATATTATCATAATCTTTGTTTAAAAGCAAAATTGAGAAAGAAAAGAGATTTAACACGTCAAGATATAGAACAAATTATAACCGAAAATGAAATATATTTAAAAAGATTTTTCTACTGTAAAAAATGTGGTAAAGCAATAAAAGAATGCGTTGTTAAATATAATAAGAAAATGTATGATATTGATTGTTTTAGAACATTAATTGAAAACGAAAAAGGTTATAAACTAACAGATGAAGAATTTGATAGTTTAGTAAGTGAATATGAAATATAAAGAAAGGTGAAAATAATTGGATTCAGTTGAATTTGACTTAATTGAAAGAGCAAAAGAAAAAATTAAAACTATGCAAAATGAAGATATTAAATTTTGTAATTATATTAAATTAAAAAATCAATTAAAACAAATAGAAAATTCTATGTTGTCTGGTTATTTTCTATATTCTAATAAATATTTTGGAGATATTCCATACAAATTTGATTTATTTAATTGTGAATGTTCTACTGGAAAAACTTTTTCAGTAGTTACAAAATCTATACTATTTTTAGAAAGATGGGTAATGTGTAGAGATGAAAAAGATATTAAAGGTATGTTGTTTGTTATGCAGAATATAGCAACTTGTAAATATTATTCAAAAATGATAAATAAAGATTTACTCGAAAATACTCCAGTAGCAGAAACAATAGATTCTTCTATGAAAGCTGATGTAATAAAACAAAAACTACAGAAATATCCAATTATATTTCTAACTCACGAGAAATACAAAATTTTGGCACAGGACGAAGAACAAAGAAAACAGTTTTCTTGCAATAGAATTTTGCTTATTATTGATGAATTCATAAATATGTGTAAAAAAATATGGATTAGTAATATTGAATATGATAAATTAGTTTTAGCTTTAGAAGACGTCGTAAATTTACAAAATGATAAAGAAATAATGAAAAAATTTTGCAATGCAACAAAAGAACTTAAATATTATTTATTAGAAAATAAGAAGAATAAAAATGGGTTACATATAAAAAATTTTCAATCAGATTATACATACATAGCTAAAGTGATTGATAAAATAAAAGGATATATAAGAAATAATCCTGATACAAATTCACTCACAGAATATTATAATTCTAATAATAAAAGGTCTATATATAATGTGCTAGATGAAATAAAAGAATTTTTTGGTGGAACTTGTTTATTAGAAAATGGAAAACTATATACAATTAAAAGAGATTTACAATTATGGGGATTAAACAAAAACATCATTTTAGATGGAAGTGGAACATTAAATTACGCATATTATCTGCAAAAAGATAAGATAAACTTTAAACTTAACAAAGATTACGAAGTATTAGACCACCAAAATTTCACAATAGAACAAATAAAAATTAATACTACTAAAACATCAAAAAAAGCATATTCTAATTTTTATAATATCTGTAGAGAAATTTTAGGAGAGCTTGGAAAAAGTCAAACATTGGTTGTTTGTGCAAAATATGAGCATAAAGACAAGAACGGAAATGAAATAACAGATTATTTTGATGTTCCATTTATCAATTACTGGCAAAATTTTTTAGGTTCAAATGATTATGGAAATTTAAAAAATATGTTAATTATAGATACATTTAATATTACAGAAAAAGACTTTATACTAGAATATTTATATTATTCAAATGTATCATTTACAAGCGATGAAGATATAAAGGTTTTGACTAAAGACAATCATAGATATTTTACAAATGCAGAAATAGAAGAGTATAAAAACAGAAGAATAGCAAACGAATTTTATCAAGCATTTAAGAGAGTGAATAGAAAGTTAAAACATATAACAAAAATTGTTATAATCACAAAACACACAGAGGCGGTAATGTTAGCGTGTAAAATGCTAAAAAATTGTAAGTATATAGACATAACTGAGCAATATGATGGAAGAATTAAATATAAAGAAGAATATAAAAAAAATACGAAAACAAATGGCAGAATAACAAAAGCAAAAGAAATTTTAGAAGACATTATAAATGATAATTTTCAATATAAGGATATTATTAGAATAGATAATAATAAAAAAATATTATCAAAAAAACAATTAAGTAAATTAATAGGAATAGATAAAGCGCCTAATTTTAGACGTGATATTTTATCTAAACAAGATTTTAAAAATTTTCTTAATGAGAACGATATAGAAAATAAAGGACAAAATTTAATAATACCCATAAAGCGTAGCTTTTAGGCACGCGACTTCGCCAGTCGACCACCTTATACTACGCTAACCGCTCCGTTAAACGGTGGGGCTTAATGTCTTCGACCTTAAAGTTAATGATTACGCTAACGCTCTCTTTGAACTTTCCGCTTTCTCTTATTATTAGTTATCAAGTTATCATTTCGTTATTATCTTAATTAGAAAATGATAACTTTTTTATTATTACATATTGTAAAATAAATAATATTACTGAAATAAATCACTATTTACGCAGTAGTTGTTGTGTTAGAAAAAGCGAAAGCGAAATTATATTGCACCGTCTAGCGGAGCGTAGGTGCTTGTGAGAGCTAAAAGCGTTAGCTTTTAACGATACCGTGCCTGAAAGCTACCATTTAGGATTTTTAATGTAAGAATACTAATTAAATCTTGAATATAAGGAAGTATATCATATTTTGACAACTAGCTCTTTATGTTTGAAATAATCAAAAATCCAGTTATTTCAACTAAAAAAAAGAACTAAAAAATTATTATAATATTAATTATATATCCCAAAATGAAAAACATATATCTTAATACATCTTTTTAAACACCAATTCATTTTATTAATATAAAATCACTAAAGTATTGATATATTAATGAAAAGTTAAAAATTAAAAATTTTTATTTTCAAGATTCAATCAAAGTTTATATGTCAAAACACCAATAATATATAATTAATTGTGAGTCGACGGAGATTAGCAATACCCTATATATGCAAATATGTTTGACGTATTTATGTAAAATACCTCGGGGGTTATGTGAATTTTTTAGACTAAAAAATGATAAAATTTGCAGATAAACATTGACATACTACAATTATTGTAGTATAATTGTAGTAGAGTAAGAAAGGGGGCTATTATGAACGATAAAGCATTAAATATCAAAATACCCTCAAAATTATATGAACAGTTAAAAGCAGAGGCAGAAAAAAAGAATGTATCTTTAGCCTCAATAGTTAGACTTATATGTTCAGAGTATTTTGAAAATAATTAAAAAAAGGCATAGTGTAAATTTTTCGACGACCTACACTATACCAACACGACAAAACAAGTCTTTGCAAACTCATTTTGTAATTTATATTATAAATGAAATTCACTTCGTTTGCAAGAGATTTGAGAAATTTTTTGTAAAAGGAGTGAATTTTTTATGATTAAATTTAATTTATATATAGGATTAAATGATAAGAACACAAAAAGGCAAGAAATATCAACACTTGAGGCATACAAGCTAATTACTAATATTATAGTAGCAAATGATGTAGAAGGATTTACAATATTAGAATGTAATGGATATTACGTTCACGAAGATAAGTCAATCAGCATAGAAAAATCTTTAAAAATAGAAATGATGTTTATTGATTCAGAAGTAGTGCAAAACATCATTAAACACATCAAAATAGCACTTAATCAAGAAAGCATAATACTACAGACAGAAAACATCAAAAGTGAATCAGTTTAAATGTAAATGGCTTGTAGTACAAGCTACAAGCCCTATCATAGAAAGGATTGATATTTTATGGAATTAGAAGAAATAAAAAAAGATTGTAAAATTGTTACAAATGAAGAACATCAAGGAGAAGAACTATATTTTGATGAAAAGCCTAAAAATGAAATTATTGAAACATTAAAAGAAAATGGTTACAGATGGCACAGAGTAAAACATTGTTGGTATAGAAAATTAAATTACACAGGAACAACAAAAGGAAAACAAAAAAATTATCTAGGGGTAAAAATTGGCGACATTTTTCATTATTCGTGGGGATATGAACAAACTAACGCAAATTATTTTCAAGTAATAGATTTAAAAGGAACAAAACAAGTAATCATCAAAGAAATAGCATATAAAATAACAGAAACGACAGGACTAGACAGTTACAAAGTAAAAGCTTGTAAAGACAAATTTTTAAAAGATAGTCAGTTTATAAAGGATAATACTATAGGAGCAATAAAACAAGTAAAAGGATTACCAAATGGCACAATATATATAAATATAGAAAGTTTTGGATTTTGCAGTTTATGGGACGGTACAGATGATGTAATGACTTCATATTATTAAAATTTGGGAGGTTATCCCCTCCCTACCATATTATTAAAAAATTATAGGAGGACTAAATTTGTTATTCATAATATTAAAAACAATTATAGAGTTAGTATTCATTATTTATATATGTAGTAAGTAGTGAATGTAACACAATAGCCATTTTGTTACATTGGAAAAAATCGTTATAAGTATTGAAATAGTAGTTATTGGAACGGATTTTCAAAATTATAAGCAATTTGAAAGTAACATATTGAGATAATTTGTTACTTTCAATGTAACAAAATGAGTAAATATAGGAGGATTTGAAAAAATGAAAATCGTACAACCTATTCGTGATAAAAATAAAATTCAAGAAATGAAAATCGAATTAAGAAAAAAAGGAACTAGAGATTATCTTTTATTTGTAACAGGAATTAACACAGGATTAAGAATATCAGACATCATAAAATTAAGAGTTATGGACGTATTAAGTGATGATAAAACAGTAAAATCACATATTTGTATAAATGAACAAAAAACTGGAAAAAGAAAGAGATTTAAAATAAATGGTACACTAGCAAGAGAATTTTCAGAATATTGTAAAAATTTAAAAATGTCAGATTATTTATTCGCAAGTAGAAAAGGGAAAAATCAACATATTACAAGAATACAAGCATATCGCTTATTAAATGCAGTAGCATTAAAAATCGGATTAGAAGAAATCGGAACACATACATTAAGAAAAACGTTCGGATATTGGTTTTATAAGAAAACAAAAGATATTGCAATGTTGCAAAAGTTATTTAATCATAGTAGCCCAAGTATAACACTAGGCTATATCGGAATTGAACAAGATGAGATTGATGAGGCTTATGAAGATTTTGAAATATAAAAATTGGAGGATTTGAAAATGAAAAATTTAAAAATTGGTAGACCAAAATTAAATATAAACGAAAAATTATTAAAATCGGAAATTGAAAAATATCTAAAAGGAGAACAGAAAGCAGTTACTACATATCAAAATTTAAAAATTGGAAAAACTAGCTTTTATAGAATATTAGATAGATTGGAGATTAAAAGATGAATAAAGAATTAGTAGAAAAATTAAAAGAAAAGTCAAGAGAATTTGAAAATCAAGATATATACATAGAACTTGAAAATTCTATACAATATTATATTACAATAAAAAATGCTAAAATGATAGTTAGTGATGAAAAATTGATAATATCAGACGGAGGACAACAAGATTTTATTGTAGAATTGCATTATTTAGATGATTTAGAAATAACAGATAAAACAATATATATGGAGATGTCAAATGATATAAATATCACATTAGATTGTTAAAAAATAAAGAACTAATTTACTATATTAAAAAGTAAGTTAGTTCTTTATTTTACTTCATTTATAAAATCCTCAAGCATTTCTTCCATAGTTATATTAAAGACTTTACAAAGAGCATAAAATTCATATTCTTTTACTACTCTTTTCCCTGTTTCTATAAATTGTAATGATGATTTTCTAATATCTATTCCAGTATTTAGCATTAATTCATCAGATAATTTTGTTAATGACCAATTTCTTGATTCTCTATACTTTCTAACTTTATCGCCAATAACATTTAATTTCCCATTATATTTTATAATCTTATTCATAAAATTATTGTTCCCTCTATTTCTATTTTTATTGATTTTATAACAAGATTATGGTATTATTGATTTACTGGTAAATCGTTTGACAAATAAATCGCAGAAAGGACTAAAAAAATGGAAAAAGAAGTTGCAATCAGAATTTTGGAAGATATACAACGTAATCTTAATCAAGAAAATTGGAAGTGCCAAACATTAAGTACAATAAGGCAATATAAACAAGGCTTATTGATTGCTACAAATGGTAAAATAAAAAAATTAGTTGAAAAACACAAAGAATATATAAAGAAATATGGAGAAAATGGCAAAAAGACAATGGCTTTAGGCAAAAAAATAGATGAAGAAGTAAAAAAAATTTATAATGATTAATGTTATTTATCTTCTTCATCATCTACTATTGTTAATAAATCGTCAAAAGAACAATTTAGAGCTTTACAAAATCCCTCTAAATATTTATATGATATGGATTTTTTGCCACTTTTTATAGCTTTATTAAGATTATAAAAGCTAATATCCATTACATCACATAACCATAATTTTGTTTTGCCTTGTTCTTTTAAAATTTTTTCTACATTTATCTGAATCAATATTATCGCTCCTCTACTACTTTTTAAATATTTTATAATATTTATACTTCTAGGTGTAGCACTTGCAAGTGAGAGCAAAAAATGTTAAAATAAGATAGAAAAATGTAGAAAAAGGGAAGTTGAAATATGGAAGAACTAACAATGTTAGATATATTAAAAAAATTGGAATGGTTAGTAGTTAGAAATCGCACATTTGAGGCAAAAAAAAGACTAACTATTGAATTAAATAATCTAAAGGGAATTACAGAACAAAAATGTAAATTAATAAAGGTAAGAAAAGATTATTGCAATTTTTGTTGGAACTATAATTGTAATAATTATCAAAAAATTAAAAAATAAAGGACTAAAAATGGAAGAAAAAATGTTGAAAATATTGAATCAAATTGAAGTATGTGTTGAAAGAAATGCTTTAGACATTACAAAAGATTTAATTCAATTAGAAATCGAAAATTTAAAAGGAATTACACAAAAGAACTGTAGCAACACTAGATATTACTTTTATGATGGGACTTGTAAGTATTGCCAAAATGTAAATTGCAAAAGTAATAAAAGTTTTTAATTAAGTTTTTAAAATTTAAAAATTTTAATTTTTGAAGATTGGAGGTGGAAATTTTGGAAAAATTAAAGGAATTTATGAGTAGTCCTAAAAAAACAGCAATATTAGGATTAGTTAGTTCTATATTAATGATATTATCTGTATTTTTAAATAATAGAACTGTAATGTTTTGGACTATAGTAACAAATTTTATTTCATTTGGGTTTGCTTTTTATTTTATAATTATATTATTAAGATTAGTTAAGAATGTTGGAAATATAAAAATTGCCAATTATTTTCTGATTATTAGTTTTGCAATTGCAATTTTAGCAGATGTAGTATTATTAATCAAATTTAAAGTTAATATAAATATTATTATTTATTTAGTAGTAAATATATATATGGCTTATTATTTATATAATCTATTAATAAAAAGAAATTATAAAATAAATAATAAAATATTTTCAATTATTTTGATTGGATTTATTGCCTATCAGATGATTTATAAGATATATAGCCAAAACCTTATAATTTTAGCATATAGTAATTTTACACAAAATTTAATTGTAAATATTATATGTTTCATAATTAGAATAGCATATATAGGGATTATTCCGTATTTTACTATTTATTCAAAATTATTAAATGAAAGGGGAAAATAAATGGTAAATGATGAAGAACTAAAAGCAATGGGAATTAATGAAGATAATAGTAATAAAAAAAATAATAATGAATGGCTAAAAGAAATAATAAAAAAATATCAAAAAAAATTAACAATAGTAGGAGTTTCTTTGATTATAGTTATTATTATAGCAATAAGTCAAATAATAAATTACAATATGGATTTAAAAAAATGCTATGATGTAGTAAAAAAAGAAAATGGTTGGAATGAATTTCAATCTATTATAGATAAACATTTTATTTTAAGTTCAAATTTTGAGGAAAAAGCATATCAACAACTTTATAAAGTAATGGACGAAGAAATCGAAAAAATAAAAAATGGCGATTATGGTACAGAAGAAGAGAGTTTTAATTGGTATAACGAAGCTGATAAAAACAAAGTAGATAAAGAATATAAAGATAAAATAAAAGAAAAACAACAACTGATAGAGCTTTATAGAATGATAAATACAATAAACCGTAAATACATTAAAAATGGACAATATAGAGAAGCTTTTTCAGAATTAAATGATATACGTAATACCTATGGTTTGTGCAAAGAGGGACAAAAGATTGCAAAAAAAGAACAAGATAAAATAGAAGACAAAGCAATAAATCAAGCTATTGTATATGCTCAAGAACAAATAAATAAAGAAAATTATTCAGAAGCACAAGAATTACTTGAAAAATTTGCATCTTCAAAAAATCAAACAATAACAGATTTATATAAAACTTGTGAACAAAAAATAAAAGAAAAAAAGAAAGCAGAAGAAGAACGAAGAAGTCAAGAAGAAAAAGCAAGGATTGAAAAGGAAAAATTTGATTATGAAGTTTACTGTTATTTTAATTTAATTGCTTGGAATGAAAAAGATACTATAACAGATGACATTGCATATTCAAAATGTGCTAAAAAGTTTGGGATAACTAAAGAACAAGCAAAGGAAAGTTATGATAATGTAGAAAATATAGGTTATTTATATCAAAGTAAATACCCTGATATTTTTGAAAAATATGCTAGTCAATATAAGTAATGGAGATGTAAAAATATATGGAGAAGAAAAAAAATAATAAAAAAATATTGATAATTTGTGGAATAGTTGTGATTGCTATTGTATTATTAGCAATGCTATTCACAAAATTTAGTAATAAGAATACAACAAAAAATGACACAGAGATAGGAAATAATAAAGAATCCAAAGAAGAATATACTACATTGTTAAAAGATGTGATTAAAATAGGAGATTATATTCAATATGAGCCTTTAGACGAAGAATTCACGATTGAGAAAAGTGAGAGTGGATACGATTTAGACCAAAAGTTTAAGACAAGTAAATATACTGGTAGTTGGAGAGTAATGTATAATGATACAGATAATGGACTACAAATTATTAGTTCAAGTGGAGTTCAAAATTGGGTAGTTTTAGGTGGAAAGTTTGGATATAATAATGCAGTAGACACATTAAATAGTTTTTGTAATCATTATGCTAATAATAAGGATTTTGCAATTTCAGGGAGATGTTTAGGAACTAATCCAAAATCTCCAAAAGATAATGCAGATACGGAAGAACATTATTCAGCAGGAGCAATGAAAAATATAGATGAAAATTATAAATATGATTTAGATGTTATTAATAAATATTCTTTACATAGTGCAGGAGAAGAAACTATTTTAGCTTCACGAAATATATCAGTAGATAGTAGTTGGAAATCATATTATTTAAGATATATTACATCATCTGGAGATTTGAAAAATGATAAATTATATTTATATAGTATTGTTGATTCAGAAGATATAGAAAAAGGAATGAAAGCAATTAATCCATCTATAAATACTAATAGAGAGGCTAGAACTAACTCTCAATATGTTAGACCAGTAATTACATTAAAAGAAGATATAAAAGTAAAAGGTGGAGATGGAACAAAAGATAATCCATACATATTGGCAAAATAAAGTTTTTTATTATTAAGAGGGAATTTCCCTCTTTTGTTATATCTATAACATCAAAAATAAGCAGATTTAATTTAGAAGATGATAAATTACTCGTCTCATAATTAAAACGGCTTATTTTGGCTTATATGATAAAAATGTATCGTCAAAAAAACCTTATAAATACTGGGTTTTAGATTTAATAAAATCAAAATTTTATTATTAATTAGTGATATTTGAAATAAATTATAGTTTATGATACTATACAAAAGTGGAGGAAGAAAAATGAAATGTATATATTGTAATTCTGAAAATCTTCATAAAAGAGGAAGTTATAAAGGAAAGCAAACGTACCAATGTAAAAATTGTGGAAAATATTTTACAAAAGGAGAAGCAAAAAATAAATATGAATATATAATTCACTTTAATTCAAAATTAAGAAAAACGCCAAATAATAAATTAACAAGAGATAATTATTGTATTCCAACAAATGAATTAGACTATCAAGACAAAAGGAATATCCAAATTGCTACAGAATTTTATAAAAGGACAAAAAAAGAACCAATACTTGTTCCTAAACGATTTTATATTATACCTAACGAAATTTATGCAGATTATGAACATTATACAGATGAATATGTAAAATTACATTATGAAAGATGTATGGAAAATTATGACCTAAATATAAAGTTTTTTTCAAATATTAATCATAATGGTTTTGATGAATATTTGTTAAAGTTTGTGAAAAAAAATAGATTTAAAGAAGTATTTGATTTGAATACAGTTAAAGGTATTTCAGGTATATATATATTAGTTTTAGATAATTATAATCAAGTATATATAGGAAAATCAGAAGATATAAAGAAAAGAATTTTAAACCATTGGAGTAAAAGAAAAGCATTTGGCAGATTAATCAATGGAAGTGTAGATACGTCAATTTTATCAATAGATTCATTTGGAGCATTAGACACTACTAGAATATATTATAAAGAAATGAAAGGCTTTTTCGCTATTGATAAGGAAGAAGAAAAATTGGTTAAGAAATTTAAAAAAGAATATAGATTAAATAGAGTTGCAGGTGGTATTAATGGAGAAGAAGATTCATCTTTAAGAAATCTTATGTTGTTATCATCAACGCAAGAAAGAAAACTAAAATAAATACAACATTTCAAAATCCATTTTAAAAAACCAAAGACTTTATATGTATAATTTGTTGGATTCAATATTTAAAACATTTTGGGGCTGTGTTTTGTGATTTTGGGACATACTAAAATTAATATATCTAAAGTATAATAGCTCTATCCCAAAATATCTGAAAATATTTGACAATATTCCTCACTTGCATTATAATTGCATTATAATTTTTTATATAGCTAGTGAAGTTCAGTTAGATAAACGGTTTGAGGGTCAGCGGGTCATTTCACCTCGACCATTAATTGTAATAAACTACTCAAAAATGGGTATTTTATTTTTTTGCCTAAAAATAGCCACTTTCAGCTATGTATCAGTTTTTGGAACTCTTTTTTATTTAAAATCAAACTATCTGAAATTATCCCAAAATATCTAAAAATATTTCACAGTTGCATTATAATTGCATTATAATTTTGCTGATTTTAATTTTTATTGCATTATAATTACATTAAAAAAATATCAAGTTTTTACTAATTTTAATACTATTACAGAAAAATATAATATTTAACTAAAATAATTATAATTCTATAAAAAATATATTATATTTGCAGTTATATATATATTATGTTGATAAATGCAAAAAAATAGTATATAATAAGTAAAAATTGAATACGTAAGATAAAAATATATAGATATAGGGGGATGTATTCAATGTCAGATAATAAGCAAAATGAAGACAAGAAAATAAAAGTTCAATCATATAAAAAATTAATAAATTTTTATAAAATTATTTTTGAACCAAGCTTTATAGATGAAACTAAATCTAAAGCTACAATTTTATATGAATGCTTTACAAATATATTTAAAGGTACAAATATTTTTCCTAATGAAGATATAACATTTGAAAAAATATCTTTAGACAAAAAACATATTTTCGCTAGCATTTGTAAAACTAGTGATTTAGACGTATTAACTGAAATAAAAAGCAAAGGAATTGAAATAGAAGATAAATCAGAATATGTTCTTGAAAGTTATACATATTTTTATCTTGATTTTAATAATATGGGAGCTTCTATTATTAAAACTCAAAAAATTCCATCATCAGATACATATATAAAATCATTGATTGGAAATAATTCATATATACATATTAGCCTTGAGCCTTTTAAAAAAAATGAGCAAGAAATTAAAGATATGATTATAAATAAAATTTCAATTTCTTTTTTTGATAACTCTCAAGATTTTATTGAACTCAAAAATATCAATAAAGAAGATTGTGAGATTTCTGATTTTAAAATTGAGGCAAAACTAAAAAAAGTAAGCAAAGGATTTGCCTCAGAATTAATTAGTAAATTTAAAAATCGTAAAGAAATAAAAAAACTTTCCGCATCATCTGATACGGAAGAAGTTGATTTAATAAGAAATATTTTTACTAAACAAGTCAGTATAGAACTTAATAAAGACTATAAAAATGATATCTCACAAATTGAAGAAACTTTAAAAAACGAATTATTCAAAATTATAAATACATAATTTATAAATATAATATGCAGATAAAAGTGTTTCTTCAAGACCAATTAAGAATACAAATACAATGTACACGTTAGATATTTTTAATAACCACATTAATATATCAATAGTTAGAATAATTAAACCTGTAGAAACACATCTACTAAATATTTTATGATGACCATATTTTTTAATTCTTTTCATTAATGTTGTATCTTTAGGAAGACTTAAGAATATGGTCATAGCTGTTAACAAAAAACCTATTAAAGTTCCTGAAATTTGTATTAATGTTGAACTATCATCTTCAAATAGTTCATTAAAATTTATTTTCTTAGAAATATATAATAATAAAAGCACTACAACAGTAAGTAAAGGAATACTTATATAACAATATTTTTTTATAATTTTTTTCATAATTTTACCTCTTTTTATTATAAAATATTATATACGAATAAAAAAATTTTTGCAATAGAATTATATTCTTATCATGAAATTTTGTGATGTTCGCTTGTAAAAAAACAGATTTTGTTGTATAGTAAATAGTAACCTTTCGCTGTCAAAGGTAGTTCTTACATAAGGACGGAAAGGGGGCAAATGAGATGACACAAGCCGAGCTTATTCGAGATTTGGTTGAAAAGCTATTAGCAGAAAGAGATAAAAACAACAAACTTCAATCAAAACTTGAAGAATACAAAAAGAGTAAAGACTAATTGTTGTCATACATAGTCGAAGTGAGGAAATTTGTTACAGGGTTTCCTTGCTTTTTTTGAGCATAAAAAAAGTAGATGTAGTTACAGATACATCTACAGCAAACAATATACACAAGCCGAACTAGAGTACATTGCTTAATGTAACTATATAATAACACCTTTTTTATAATTTGTCAAATGCAATTTTCCGAAAAAATTTTAAAATATCTGACTCTATCTTTGCCTATTTATCACTTGCATTATAATTGCATTATAATTTTTTGCGATTAGTAAAAAATACAGTAAAATCAATAGTTTTTTAATTAGCGGGTCTTTTCACCTCGACCATATTTTTAATAGTGTAGGAAGTCCAACCTTAAATAGGGACAAAAACAAGGATATCAAGAAGACTCTAGAGGTATCCTTGTTTTTTATTCTATAATTATATCTTTCGGATAAAAAAAGAACTAGATTAATCTATACCGAAGAAATCTAGTTCAATAAATAATAAATAATATAAATATATGAATTTAAAGAAATTGTAGCAAAACCAAGCAAATAAGTCAATAAGAAAAACAAAAAAACTTAAAAAAATATTGAAAAATAAACAAAAAACAGAAAGATGTCATTAATTAAATAAAATATTTAAAAATTTACAACCACCAAAAATATCTTTAGTTTTAAACAATTATAACCCTAAATCAAAAATCTCCAAATTTTCAAAAGCAGGATCATAAATATTTTTACCCATAAAATCAAACCTAGAACCATGACAAGGGCAGTCCCAAGTTTTATCTGCATCATTCCAAGAAAGCAAACAACCAAGGTGAGTACAGATAGGATTAACCGCAAAAATATTACCGTGAAGTATCTTTATAAATACCAACTTTTTGATTATTAACATCAATAACTCCACCAGAATTAATAGGGATTTTATCAAAATCAACAGTTGAATTTTTAAACTTTTTTATAGCAAGAGAATTAACAGATTCAGTAATCATATTTTTAACTTCAGCTCTATTTTTTATAGGATGAACACGAGTAGAATCAAACACATAAGCATATTTATTTTCTTTGTCCCAAATCATATCACACACAATATTTGCCGCAACATTAGAAGTAGTCATTCCCCACTTATTAAAACCAGTTCCAACATAAATATTGCCCATCACATTTGAAAAATGTCCAATATATGGAATTTTGTCAAGAGTAATACAGTCTCGAGTATCCCATCTAAAAAGAATTTCACAATTTGGATATAATTGTTTAGCATAATTTTCTAAAATACCATAAGTATCTTCATAAGGCGCAGGAGTACCAGTCTTATGACCACAACCACCAAGCAAAAGAATTTTCTTGCCATTATAATTTGCAGTTCTAAAAGAAAAAGTTGGAGCAGAAGCAGTAATATACATACCATTATTTAAAGTTTTCTTTACATCGACACCAATTACATAAGAAGATGCTTGATACATCTTAAAAAAATAAATTCCAGGAAAATTTATAAAAGGATAATGTGAAGCAAGAATGACATATTTTGAAGTTACAACATTATTTGGAGTAAAAATATAAAAATTATCTCCTATTTTTTTTACATCAGTAATAGTGGTATTAGTAAAAATTTCACCATTATATTTTGAAATACACTTAGACAAACCATTTACATATTTTATTGGACTAAACTGAGCTTGATCTTTAAACTGTACAGCACCAGCAACATCAAAAGGTAAGCCAGTTTTAGTAACAAAGTTTGCAGGGAAGCCCAAAGCATTTAAAACATCGACCTCTTTTTTAATTTGAGGAACTTCATTAGGGTTTGTAGTATAAACAAAATTCGACTGTCTCTCAAAGTCACAAGTTATATTTTCATCATCAATTATATTTTTGATATTTTCAATAGCTTCCTGATTTGCAGACAAATAATCTTTTGCAAAACCTTCACCATATGTTTCAACCAAATAAGTATAAAAAAGACCATGTTGAGATGTGATTTTTGCAGTAGTGTGACCTGTAGTTTTATGCCCAATTTCATTTTTTTCTATAATAGAAACATTTAGACCAGCTTTTGATAAATAGTAGCCACAGGTCATTCCAAAAATTCCCGCACCTATTATACATACATCAGTATTAATATTTTTTGATAAACTTTCAAATTTACTATTATTTTTATTTTCAGTTAACCATAAAGAATTCATAAAAAATCTCCTTTTTATATTTATAATAATTTATAAGAGTAAGTATAATAATTAAATCTTTGTTAGTTATATATTTTTAAGTGAATTAAATTTTCTTTTTGAACAAAATTAATGTGAGATAATAAAAAATATAACTAACAAAAATAAAAACAATATAAACTTTTTTTAAATTTAAATCTATAACTATTATTTACTAAAAAAATTAATAAATACAAAAAAAGGTGGAAAAATAAAGATTAAAGTGATATACTAGGAAAAAACAAAAGACACAAAAAAGGAAGGAATGTGATTAAAAATGGAAAAAAGTTTAGAAGAAAAACTATTTCATAAAAAAGAAAACGGATGGAACACAGTAGACACAAGAAAAAAAGAAGCAATATTCAATTTTTCAAAAGACTACATGAACTTTTTAAATAAAGCAAAAACAGAAAGAGAATTTATAGTAGAAGCCACAAAAATGGCACAAGCAAACGGATACAAAGACATAGCAGAATTCGAAAAATTACAACCGGGAGACAAAATATACTTTATAAATAGAGGAAAAAGTATGTATTTAGCAGTAATAGGAACAGAAAACATAGAAAATGGAGTTCATATTATTGGCTCACATGTAGACTCACCAAGACTAGATTTAAAACCAAATCCATTATATGAAGATACAGAATTAGCATACTTCAAAACACATTACTATGGAGGAATAAAAAAATATCAATGGACAACAATTCCATTAAGCATCCATGGAGTAATCGTAAAACCAAATGGTGAAAAAATGACAGTAAATATAGGGGAAGATGAAGATGATCCAATATTTACAATAACAGATTTATTACCACATTTGGCGCAAGAACAAATGGAAAAGAAACTTAAAAACGGAATCGATGGTGAAGACCTAAAAGTTTTGATTGGAAGTATTCCATATCAAGATACAGATGCAAAAGAAAAAGTTAAATTAAATATTTTAAATATTTTAAATCAAAAATATGGAATAATCGAAGCAGATTTACAAAGTTCAGAATTAGAAATAATACCAGCATTTAAAGCAAGAAGTTTAGGATTTGATGCAGGATTAGTTGCAGCATATGGTCAAGACGACAAAGTGTGTGCATACACATCACTTGCAGCAATGATGACATTAGAAAATGTTAAAAACACAGCAGTATGTATTTTATCAGATAAAGAAGAAATCGGAAGTATGGGAAATACAGGAATGGAATCACATATGTTTGACTTCTTTATATCAGAGATGTTGAACAAATTAGGAGTAAACAGACCAAATCTATTAGACAAAGTATTCTGTTTCTCAAAAATGTTATCATCAGATGTTGACGCAGGATTCGACCCAATTTATGCATCAGTATCAGACAAAACAAATGCAGGATTTGTAGGAAAAGGAATAAGCCTAAACAAATACACAGGAGCAAGAGGAAAATCAGGAGCATCAGATGCAAACGCAGAATACGTTGCTTGGGTTAGAAATGTATTAGAAAAAAATGATATCAGATATCAAATAGCAGAACTTGGAAAAGTAGACATTGGTGGTGGCGGAACTATCGCATATATACTAGCAAATAAAGGAACAGACGTTATAGACTGCGGAGTACCAGTGCTTTCAATGCATGCACCATATGAAGTAACAAGTAAATTCGATATATATTCAGCTTTTGAAACATACAAAGCATTCTGGAAAGAATAAAAAATAGGGATTGGGGGACGGGTCTTCAATCCCGTCTTTTTTATTCTTTTGTGCCCTTTTTGGAACATTATTAATAAT
This sequence comes from uncultured Clostridia bacterium, assembly GCA_934120675.1. Classification (GTDB taxonomy): domain Bacteria; phylum Bacillota; class Clostridia; order TANB77; family CAG-508; genus CAG-269. The sequence continues at coordinate 6,402 of CAKOUU010000019.1, read as the reverse complement.
TCTATGTAATATAAAAAAAATTAGGGATTGAAGACCCGTCCCCCAATCCCTAAAAAATTAAATATTTTCTAACAAGTCAATGACAGAAACAACAAATTCCAACTTATCATTAGGCAATTTGCTAGCTTTTTTTGCTAATTCCATTTGAGTTTCTAAATCTTTATTAACAATCAATTTTTCAAAAATAACATTAGGTGAAATTCCTAAAATATTCATATAATTAACAAGTGTTTCGACTTTGACTCCGCCAGTTCCATTTTCAATTCTAGAAATATATTTTACAGAAATTCCTAATTTTTCAGCTATTTTTTCTTGAGTAAGTTTATTTTTGACACGGTACTCTTTAAAAACTTCTCCAAGTACTTTATCAATATCTAATTTTTTTAAAGACTTCATTTTATACCTCCATATTATTTACAACAATTCCATAATAAAGTATATCAAGGCATTCAGGGGATTTAAACCAATTGGTAATATGAAATAAAATTACACATAAACAGAAGAAATTGCAGTAATTTAAAGAATAAAAAGAAATAAAATATATAAAAATGGTACACTAGTAGTTATACCCGTTAAATTAAAGATTTATACAGTAAAAAAAGAGAACGATTTAAATCGTTCTCTAATACAAAACTCTGGTGGGCCAAGAGGGATTCGAACCCCCGACCCCACGCTTAGAAGGCGTGTGCTCTATCCAACTGAGCTATTGACCCATAACGTTTGAACAATAACTATAATAACACAAAAAAATAACTATGTCAATGAAAAATAAGAAAAAAGTACAAAAAATTCCAGGAATTCTGAAAAAACCAAAAATCTAAAAGTGAATAATAAAAAATCTAAACAATGTATTTCCGTAATGTGAAATCTTTGTGAAAAGCTTTACAATAAAAAAACAAAATGATATTATAGTAACAACAAAGCAAGACGAAAGTCTTACGGAAAATAAAATGTAAGGAGGAATTTCTCGTGATTGAAGTAAAAAACATCACAAAAAAATACGGAAGCTTTACTGCCGTAGATAATATCAGCTTCAAAATAGAAGAAGGTGAAATAATAGGACTACTTGGACCAAATGGAGCAGGAAAAAGTACAACAATGAACATGATAACAGGATATATCGAACCAACAGAAGGAGAAATAGTAATAAACGGATACGATATATCAAAAAGACCAAGAAAAGCAAAATCACAAATAGGATATATGCCAGAAGGAGTTCCATTATATTCAGACCTAACAGTAAAAGAATTTGTAACATACATGGCTGAATTAAAAAAAGTAGACAGAAAAACAAGAAAAGAAAAAGTTGAAAAAATTATTGAACAAACAGGACTAAAAGATGTAGAAAAGAAGCTAACTCGTAACTTATCAAGAGGATACAAACAAAGAGTAAGCATGGCAGGAGCATTAGTTGGAGAACCAAAAATCCTTATATTAGACGAACCAACAGTAGGCTTAGATCCAAAACAAATAACAGAAATAAGAGCATTAATTAAAGAATTAGGAAAAACACATACAGTAATACTAAGCTCACACATATTATCTGAAGTTAGTCAAATATGTAATAAAGTTATAATAATTAATAAAGGAAAAATAGTTGCTGTAGACACACCTGAAAATTTAGAGAAAAAAGTAGCAAGTAATAACACAACATTTGTAACAGTAGAAGATACAGAAAACAAAATGGAAACGATAAAAGAAACAATACCAGAAATCAAAGAAATCAAACTAATAAAAGAAAATGAAGATGGTACAAAACAATATGCATTAGAATCAGATAAAGATGTTGATTTAAGAAAAATAGTGTTTAATGAATTTGCAAAAGAAAACATCACAATATTTGAAATGAAGAAAGCAGATACAACACTAGAAGATGCATTTATGAAGTTAATAGAAGGAGGAGAAAAATAATGTGGGCAGTCATCAAAAAAGAATTTAAATCATATTTTTATACACCAATTGGATACATATTTATTGGAGTATTTTTAATAGCATTTAGTATATCATTTTATTTTAGTGTAATAGGTTATGGAAATGTTAACTTTGAATACATCTACTACACATTACCTACAATACTAGTTTTAGCATTTATAATACCATTACTAACAATGAGGTCATTTTCTGAAGAAAGAAAAACAGGAACTGAACAATTATTATTAACATCACCTATAAGCATAACGAAAGTAGTTTTAGGTAAATTTATAGCAGCATTATTAATAGTGCTAATTACAGAATTATGCACATTTATGTACTTTGGTATTTTATGCCATTATGGTATGCCAAAATTAACAACAACATTTGCAACATTACTAGGATTTTTATTATTTGTAATGTCATATATATCATTTGGTATGTTAACATCAAGTATAACAGAGAACCAAATAATAGCAGGAATAATCTCAATAGGATTTTTTATAATAACTTGGGTTTTACCAGAATTTAATTCAAGCTTAGAAAGTTATTCTTTCATAAATATGTTTTATAAATATACACAAGGACAAATTGACATAGGAGATACAGTTACATTTTTAGCATTTACAGTTACTTGTATATTATTAACAATAACAGTAATGCAAAGAAGAAAAAGTGTAAAATAGTAAAGAATAAATTTGAACAACAAATTTATAACTTTTAGGAAAGGAATGATAAAAAAAGTGAAAGAAGATAACAAGACTAAAAAAATAAATAAAAAAGACCAAGAAAATAAGACAGAAAAAGTAAACAAAAAAGAGCAAAAAGAAAAATCAAGCAAAAAAGACAAAAAATCAAAAAAAGAAAAGTCAGAAAAACCAAATAAATTTATAGAAACAATAAAGAAAAAATGGTTAATAAATGGAACAAAAACATTTTTACTAGTAGTAATAATACTTGCATTCTTTATAGGAGTTAGTGTTTTAATGCAAAAACTTAATTTAACACCAATAGACCTAACAGAAGATAAATTATTTACACTAACAAGTGAAAGTAAAGATAAAGTAAAAGACATAGACAAAGACATCAACATTTATTTTGTAGGATACTCAGATGATGATTCAACATTGGATCTAGCAAAACAATACACAAAAGTAAATGACAAAATAAAAGTAGAAGCTGTAAAAGCCGAAGACAGACCAGACTTAGTACAAAAATATGGAATAGAAACATCAAGTCAAGGGATTATAGTAGAAGCAGGAAGCAGATACAAAGTACTAGCATCAAGTGATTTAACAACATATGATGCAACATCAGGTTCATCAGTAAATGTTGCAGAAGAAAAACTAACAGCAGCAATTAGATCAGTATCTGTAGAAAAATTACCAAAAGTATATTTCTTAAATGGGTATAGTTCATTCACATTAACAAGTGGAATGCAATATTTAAATATGTATTTACAAAATGAAGTAAATGAAGTAGAAACATTGGACATCTTATCAACAGGAAAAGTTCCTGATGATTGTACAACATTAGTAATTGCAACACCAAATAAAGATTTTGACGATGTTGCAACAACAGCAATAACAGATTATATAAATAAAGGTGGAAACATCTTATGGTTAAATGCAGCAGTTGCAAAACAACAAGATTTACCAAATGTAAATAAAATATTAGCATTATATGGAGTTCAACCATTTGAAATAGGAATAATAAGAGAAACAGATTCAAGTAAGATGGTATCAAATTCACCAGACTTAATTATGCCAGAGATACAATATGCAGATGCAACAAATAAATTATATAATTCAGAAGGTGTTATATTTATTAATGCAACAAAAATAAATGTTGTAAGTGATGATGAATTAAAGAATTTAAATACAACAAAAACTGAATTAATAAGAACAAGTGAAAATGCATATTTTAGAACAAACTTTGAAAACAATGCAGATTCAGCACAAGATGGAGAATCAAAAGGAAATTTCTTAGTTGGAGCTCAATTTGATAAAACAATATCAGAAGCAAACGACGAAACTAATACAAAAGAAGTAAAATCAAAATTAATTATATATGGAGAAAATTACTTCGTATCAGACTATCAATTAACACAATCTACACAAACACCAATGATAGCATATAGACAAAACAAAGATTTAGTTTTAAACTCAATTGCATACTTATCAGATAGAGAAGAAGACATTACAGTAAGAAAGAGCACAGGAGCTGTAACATATACAGCAACAGAACAAGAAAACAGAATAATATTAGCAATTATAACTGCTGTTCCACTATTAATAATAGTAGCAGGAATTATAGTTTGGGCTAATAGAAGAAGAAAAAAATAAGAATATTTATAAAGCAAGTCCCATAAAATAATATGGGGCTTTTTAATTTATGATAATTTTAAGAAATTTTAATATTGCTTCTATTACATTCAAAAATCACAAAAACATATATTCATGAAAACATTACAAAATAGTATTCAGTAACGTTTAATAAATATATAAAATTTTGAAGGGATCAAAACTTTTTATGAGTATTTTAAAGGTAGTATTTGTTATAATTGGAACTTTGATAGGTGCAGGTTTTGCATCAGGGCAAGAAATTTATACATTTTTCTTTTCGTATGGAATAAAGGGAATGCTAGGAATTATTGTATCAGGGAGCATAATAGGATTTACAATATATAAAACATTCAAAATATTAGAAAAAAATAATATAAAAAATTATAAAGAATTTTTAAATGTTTTTATGAAAAATGAAAGACTAAAGGAATTTGCAAATGCAGTTATAAACATTTTCATTTTAGTATCTTTTTATATAATGATAGCAGGATTTGGAGCATATTTGGAGCAAGAAATAAATTTAAACAGCATATTAGGAAGTAGCATTTTAGCAATTTTATGCTTCATTTTATTCAAAACTAATATAAATGGAATTGTAAAAATAAATGAAATATTAATTCCAATATTAATAGTAGTGGTTTTAGGAATACGGGATAAGTAACCTAAAAAATATTGATTTTATGAATTTAAATAATTATTTGATAGCACAAAAAGGAGAAAAGATATTTGAAAATTGGTTTATAACAAGCATATTATATGCAAGCTATAATTGTGTATTGCTTATACCAGTTTTAATATCAATAAAAGAACTTATAAAGAAGCCTAAAAACATAAAATATATTTCTATAATTGTAAGTGGTATAGTAATAATTTTATTGATAACGGTATTTTTATTTTTAATAAATGTAGATATAGATATAAAACAACTGCAAATGCCTGCAGTATATGCAATAAGCCAAATATGGCCGGGAATAAAGAAAATATATGGTGGAATTATATTGATTTCAATTTTTACAACTGCAATTTCTCTAGGAATAGGATTTTTAAAAAATATTACTGATAATAAAAGAACTTTTAATGTTGTTTCTGGTCTGATGTGTATTACAGCAGTCTTGTTTTCAGGAATAGGCTTTGCTAGTTTAGTAAATTTGATGTATCCAATTTTGGGTATTTTAGGGTTAATTCAAATTATACAAATTTGCTTTAAGTAGTGAAAATGTAAGAACAAATATATACACATTATTATATTAATATTGATAAAAAATAAATAATGAGATAAATAAAAACAGATTTTAAAAATCTGTTTTTTAATCGTCATCTATATTACTAATATCAAATAATGGGGAATCAAAAAAATCAGTAAAACTAATTTCTAATCCTCTACAAATCCTCATTATTGTTAAAATATTAAAATTTGTATTAGGTCTAGCATTTATATTAGCTAAAGTGGATTGAGTAATTCCACATATAGTGCACAATTTGTTTATTGTAATCTTTCTTTCATTACATAATTCATCAATTCTTTTTCTTACTGCTGAACTTAAATACATATAATCACCTGATAACAGTATAACAAATAAGGTACAATAAAGTTAACTCAAAAGAGTTGACAAAACTTCTCAAAAGTGTTACCATTTGTGATATAAAAGATGGGAGGAATACAAATGAAAAATAAAGGAATCACACTAGTAGCACTTATTATAACAATTATCATATTATTAATTTTATCAGGAATAACAATAGCCACATTAGGCGGAGAAAATGGTTTATTTGCAAGAGTAAAACAAGCAAAAAAGGCACATGTGCAATCAGAAATGCAAGAACAATTGACACTAGCATTAAATGAATTACAGGTGGATAAAGAAGGAAAAGCGAGTTTAGATGATGTAACACAAGACTGGATAAATACAGTAATTTCAAGTGATTATAGTCCAACAATAAAAGAAGATGCATCATTAGACGGGAAAATGGTGGTAATGAATAAAAATGACATTACAGGCAGGTTTATAGTAAACCAGAAGTTAGAAATAAGCAAAACAGAATTTGATATAAGTACATTAGAATTTGAGTATGAAACAGAAAAAATAGAAAATGGAAAAGTAAAAATACTTATAAAAATAACAGATAAAGTAAATGGACTTAAACG
>CAKOUU010000018.1 GCA_934120675.1 uncultured Clostridia bacterium | reverse complement strand
TGGAGCCAATAAGCAGAATCGAACTGCTGACCTACGGGTTACGAATCCGTTGCTCTACCAACTGAGCTATATTGGCGAATACTCACTTTTATTGATATGTGTATCGTTTTGACAACTTTTTCAATTTCATTTTTGTTGTCTATTTTGTCTATTTTGTCCAACTTTTCCATAAAAATGGTTGTCAAAAAGTTGTCAAATATTATAGAGAAATTATAATATATAATTTCAAAAAAAGCAATATATAATAAAATAAAAAAATTGATAAAATTTTGAAATTATTATTATAAGAAATGAGAATATTAATAGTAGAAGTGATACAAGTGGGACAGTGCAAAAATGTCTCATTTTTTGTGTCATTTTTTGTCAAATTGAAATATTTGTGTTTTATATTGCACAAAAAAAGTGGTTGCCATAATTGGTAAAATATGCTATACTAATAATGTTAGCAAAACGTTAACAGAATATTAACAAAATAAAAAAACAAGAAGAAACACATAAAATCATAAGAAAAAAGAAAGGCGGATAAATCTATGGGATTTTTCGATAAATTAAAAAACGGATTAAACAAAACAAAAACATCATTTGACGACAAAATAAACAATGTATTCAAGAACTTCAGAAAAGTAGATGAAGACTTCTTAGACGAACTAGAAGAAGTACTAATAATGTCAGACATAGGAATGGACACATCAATAAAAATAATATCAAGTTTAAGAGAAAGAATCAAAAAAGAAAAAATACAAGATGAAGAAGATGTAAAACAAGCATTAAGAGAAGAAATGCAAAAAATATTAGATGTAACAGACATCGAATTACATCTAAACACAAAACCATCAGTAATTTTGGTAGTTGGAGTAAATGGGGTAGGAAAAACAACATCAATTGGAAAAATGGCAAATAGATTAGCCAAAGATGGAAAAAAAGTTGTAGTTGCTGCAGCAGACACATTTAGAGCAGCAGCAGTTGAACAATTAGAAATATGGGCAAAAAGAGCAGGAGCAGACATCGTTAAAAGAGACGAAGGAGTAGATCCAGCATCAGTTGTATATGATGCAATTAAGAGAACAAAAGAAAATGGAGCAGATGTGCTAATAGTTGACACAGCAGGAAGACTTCACAATAAAAAATACTTAATGGACGAGTTGAATAAAATTCAAAAAGTAATCAACAAAGAAATGCCAGATGCAGACAAAGAAGTTTTACTTGTAATTGATGGAACAACAGGGCAAAATGCTATTTCACAGGTAAAAGCATTCAAACAAGAAACAGATATAACAGGAATAGTTTTAACAAAACTTGACGGAACAGCAAAAGGTGGAGTTGTTATCGGAATTGTTGAAGAAAATAAAATTCCAGTAAAATTTATTGGAGTTGGAGAACAAATCGATGACATGGAAATCTTTAATTCAGAGGATTTTGTTAAAGCAATAATTTAAATTTTCAACCATTGGGGACGTTCTTAAATTGGTTGAAATGTAGAAAAGGTGGTTTAAATTGGAAAAGAAAAAAAGTAAAACAAGGATGATTATTGTACTATTATTTATAGCAATATTCGCAATTGGAAGTTATGTAAGTTTAAGAGGAGCATACTTACAATACAAAGAACTAGGAGAAAATTACATACAAGCATTTGAAACAAATCTACAATGCAAATATATAATTTTCGGAATTAATTTTGTGCTATTATACATAATAATGTACTTTACAAATAGGGGAATAAAAAAAGGATTAAAGCCATTTTTTGAAAAAGAAAAGAAAGAAATGCCAAAATTATTGAATAAATCAATATCATTTGTAACATCAGTAATTGTAAGTACATTGGTTTCAAACACATTAATGAAACAATTTTTATTATGTGCAAGCAACACTTCATTTGGAATAAATGACCCAGCATTTGGTTTTGACATAGCATTTTATATGTTCCAAAAGCCATTTATACAAACACTATTATTATATTTTATGGGAATAATTGTAGGACTAACAGTATATATGGCAATTTATTATGTTATTGTATTTAACAGATATTTTGACGGCGTAGATGGAAAAATGGTAAGAGAGAGCTTACTAATCAAAAAAATCTTAAGAAATGTAGTTTTGGTAGTAATTGCAATAGCTTTAATGAATGCATTGAATATAACAAATATTTCACTAAGCAAAATGTTGACAATTAAAAATGATTCTGATTCAACACAAAATATCGAAATTATAGGTGCAAGTTATACAGATGTTATGATTCAAAGATGGGGATATTTAGTATTTTCATTTGTAATTATTATTGCATCAATTAGAGCAATAAAAGCATTCAATAAAAGCAATACAGTAAAAGTGCTTAAAAACTTGGCAATTATACCAGGATATTTAGTTGCAATGTTTTTAGTTATAATCGTATTTAATTTAATATTTGTAAACTCAAATACATTAGACAAAGAAAAAGATTATATTGCTGACAATATCAAATATACAAAAGCAGCTTATAACATAGACATTGAAGAATCAAACTTAGAAAATTCAGGAACAATAACACAAAATGAAGTTAATGAAAATTCAGAAGTAATAAATAATACAAGATTAGTAAATCAAGATGTTGTATTAAAAACATTAGATGATAATCAAACTGGAACAGGATATTACACATATAGAAATGCAAATATTGCAAAATATAAAATCTCAGGAGAGGACAAACTTTTATATTTAGCGCCAAGAGAAGTTACAAACTCTGGAAGAACATATAACAGCAAAACATATGAATATACACATGGAAAAGGTCAAATTGCAATAGATGCAACATCTGTAACTGCAACAGGAGGTTTGAACTATGTTCAAAAAGATGTATCTGGAAAAGATGATAAATTAGGAACAAAAACTCAAGATATTTATTTTGGATTAGAAACAAATAATGCAATAGCAACAAATGTTAAGAATAAACAAGAATATGATTACACAGACGAATACGGATTAGAACATACATCAACTTATAATGGTAATGCAGGTTTACAACTTGGATTTCTTGATAGATTAATTTTAGGAATTAGAACAGGGGACTTAAACTTAGCATTTTCAACAGAAATAAACAAAGACAGCAAAATCTTAATAAATAGAAATATAGTCAAAAGAGCAAAAGAAACAATGCCATATTTAATATATGACGAAAATCCATATACAGTTGTAACAGAAGATGGTAAAACAGTATGGGTATTAGATGCGTACACAGTTTCAAGCAATTACCCATATTCACAATATACTGCAATAGAACATGATGGGATAAAAGAAAAAATAAATTACATCAGAAACTCTGTAAAAGTAATAATAGATGCATATGATGGTACAATGAAATTTTATGTAACAGACAAAACAGACCCAATTGCTATGGCATACAGAAACATTTATCCAACAGTATTTGAAGACATAAATACAGAAATACCAACAGATATATCAGAACATTTTATTTATCCAGAATTTTTATATAATGTTCAAGCTGAATTATTAAAAATATATCATAATGTAAAACCAGATGTGTTATACAGAACAGATGATGTATGGAGTTTAGCAAAATACAACACAACAAATGTAACAAAATCAACAGGAACTGAATTAAAACCATATTATACAATGGTTAACAACGACGGAAAAAATGAAATTGGTTTAATACAAATTTATACACCAGAATCAAAACAAAATTTAATTTCATATTTAGTAGGAACAACAGATGGAAATTCAAATAAATTGAAATTATATAAATTTTCACAAGATAGTAACATTTTAGGACCAATGCAATTAGATAATCAAATTGAACAAGATGAAACAATATATTCTGAAATTCAAAGCTTGAATACAAGTGGAACAAAGGTTACAAAAGATATGGTGGTTGTTCCAGTAAACAACACATTATTGTATGTAGAATCAATTTATCAAACAATGTTAAATGAAGAATCAAAAATACCAATGCTTAAAAAAGTCGTTGTGGCATCAGGTAACAAAGTTGCAATTGGGGATAATTTAGATGTAGCATTAAAGAACTTGCTTTCAAAAGAAGCATCTAGTATTGAAGTTGAAAATACTGATGATATAGATGGTTTGATTGATGCAATAGTTAAAGCTAATAAGAACTTGACTGAGTCTACTAATAATAAAGATTGGGAACTTATGGGTTCTGATATTAAAAAATTACAAAGTTTAATTGATTCTTTGGAAACTGAAAAGGCTAAGGAAGATAAGAAAAAAGCTGAAACTAAAAATGAAGTTAATGAAGTAAATAATGTAATTGAAAATATAGTAGAATAAAAATTAGGGATAAGGGGACGGGTCTCCAATCCCTAATTTTTATTTTATAAATTTTCGCGCACGAACAAATTTACTGAAAAAATCTTTGATTTTTTCAGATTTGTTCTAAGCCATATTTTAAAGAAACGAAAAAAATAGGGATTGGAGACCCGTCCCCATATCCCGATTTTTTTAAACTAATTTATAAAATACTTTTTTACCTTTTTTCAAAATAGCATAACCATCATTAAAATCAAAATCTGAAAGAACATAATTTACATCAGAAATTTTATTATCATTTAAAGAAATACCACCTTGGTTAACCAAAGTTCTAGCTTGACCTTTAGAAGGAGCGATACCAGTTAAAATAATAGCATCCAAAATTGAAATATTTCTATTTTTCAATTCAACTGTAGGCATATTATCTAAATTACCTTTACCAGTAAATAGAGCATTAGCAGCTTCTTCAGCTTTTTTAGCTTCTTCTTCACCATGAACCAATTTTGTGATTTCAAATGCAGCAATTTTTTTAGCTTCATTAATTTGTTCATCTTTTAAAGAAGCGAGTTCTTTTATTTTATCCATAGGTAAGAATGTTAATAATTTTAAAACATTTTCAACACTTTCATCTTCAATGTTTCTCCAATATTGATAAAATTCATATGGAGAAGTTTTTTCTGGGTCTAGCCATAAAGCACCTTTTTCAGTTTTACCCATTTTTTTGCCTTCTTTTGTTGTAAGAAGTTTGAATGTTAAGCCATAAGAATCGTCTTTTCCAATTCTTCTAATTAAGTCAACACCACCAAGGATGTTAGACCATTGGTCGTTTCCACCCATTTCTAGTTTACATCCATATGTTTCATATAAATGTAAAAAGTCATAAGATTGCATAAGCATATAACTCATTTCAAAAAATGTTAAACCTGTTTCCATTCTTTGTTTGTAACATTCTGCTGCAAGCATTTTGTTAACAGAGAATAGGCTACCAATATCTCTCATAAACTGAACAAAGTTCAAATCTAAAAGCCAGTCTGCATTGTTTACTATAATTGCAGCATTTTCACCTTCAAAGCTAATAAATTTTTCAATTTGATTTTTGATACATTCAACATTATGGTCAATTGTTTCTCTTGTCATCATTTTTCTCATATCAGTTTTTCCAGATGGGTCACCAATTGTAGCAGTTCCACCACCAACTAATATGATAGGTTTGTGTCCATATTTTTGCATATGACTTGCAACCATTAAAGAAACAAAATGTCCAACATGTAGGCTATCTGCTGTTGGGTCGATTCCAATATAAAATGGAACACTTTCTTTTCCGAAAAGTTCCTTTATTTCTGCAGGATGAGTCATTTGCTCAATATATCCTCTTTCTTCTAAAATATTAAATACATTTGTCATTATTAAATCGTCCTTTCTAAATAAAATATGTGATTAAAGCTATAAAATAAATGATTGAGATAAAAAATGTATTATGGCTTTTACATACAACATATTATAATTTTATATTTTTATTGTTTTTAAATTCTTCATTAAATTCAGAGTAATTTAAAAATCTGTTAAGATTTTTTACTGTTATTCCAGTTTCTCCTGAAATTGTATCTAGATTTTGTGTTAGTCCATTATCTTCAACATATGTTTTGAAAGTTTCAAATTCTAAAGTGTCTTTTGCGCGACATTTTGGGCAAACATTGTCATTTGATACATAAAAATTTCCACATCTACTACATTTATTAAATTCCATAATAAATTCCTCCTAATTTTTCTTTTGATATATAAACTGGCACTATTTTATCATATTTTGTTGGAAATAGGAAGAGAAAAAGAGAAAAAACTAGAGAAAAATTCTTAGAATAAACAGTCAAAATAAAAAACAAGTGGATTTTTAAAAATCATAGTGATATAATAACAAAAAATCAAAAGAAAAAGAAGGTAATCAAATGAAAAAAATAAATGGAATAATAATGCAATACTTTGAATGGTACATGGACTGCAAACAAGGACTATGGAATCAAATAAAAGAAAATGCAGAGAAATTATCAGACTTAGGAGTAACAGCAATGTGGTTACCACCAGCATACAAAGGAATTGGTGGAAAAGACGAAGTAGGATACGGAGTATATGATGTATATGATTTAGGAGAATTTGACCAAAAAGGAACAATAAAAACAAAATATGGTTCAAAAGACGAATATTTAGATGCAATAATTGCACTAAAACAAGCAGGAATAGAAAGCTATGCAGATATAGTTTTAAATCATAAAATGGGAGCAGATGCACTTCAAATAATACCAGCAACAAAAGTAGACTGGTCAAATCATAATATAGAAACATCACAAAGAGAAAATGTAAAAGTTGCAACTAAATTCACGTTCCCAGGAAGAAAACATAAATATTCTGACTTTGAATGGAACTGGACAGATTTTGACGGAATAGACTATAATAACCAAACTGGAGAAAATGCAATATTCAAATTTGTAGATAAAAAATGGGGAGCAGAAGTTGACGAAGAATTTGGAAACTTTGACTATTTAATGGGCGCAGATTTGGATTTTTCAAACCAAAGAGTTGTAAAAGAATGCATTGACTGGGGTAAGTGGTATCTGGATTTAACGAAAGTTGATGGATTCAGATTAGATGCTGTAAAACACATAGATGCGGATTTTTACGAGAAATGGATACAGACATTAAGAGACGAAAGCAAAAAAGAATTATTTGCAGTTGGTGAATATTGGGCTACAGATGTAAATAGGTTACATAGATACATTACAGAAACAGAAGGAAAAATATCTTTGTTTGATGTACCATTACATTATAACTTTTTTAATGCATCAAATGACCCAAATTACAATATGGCACAAATATTGGAACACACATTAGTAAAAGAAAATCCATGTAAAGCTGTAACATTTGTAGATAATCATGATACACAACCAGGTCAAGCTCTGCAAAGTTTTGTGCAAGGTTGGTTCAAATTAATTGCATATTCAATTATATTATTAAGAAATGATGGATACCCTTGCGTATTTTATGGTGATTATTATGGAATTGAACATGACCACATTGAACCAGTAAATGACCTAAAAACATTGATGTTAATAAGAAAAGAAAAATCATATGGTTTACAACATGACTATTTTGACCATAATAATTTTATAGGATGGACACAAGAAGGAGACGATGAACATATCAATTCAGGATTAGCTGTTGTAATTTCTAATGCAGGTGATGGCTATAAAAGAATGTATGTAGGAAATCAAAATATTGGAGAAACATATATAGATAGCCTTGGAAATTGTGAAGAAGAAGTTACAATAGATGAAGATGGATGCGGAAATTTTGGAGTTAAGTCAAGAAGTGTGTCAGTATGGATAAAAAAATAAGACATCAGTTCCAAATAGGACATTTTCGTAAAAATAAAAATTAAGAAATGGAGAAAAAAATGACAAGAACAAAATTAAAAGATAGAGTTTTGCCTTATTATACAAAAGGCGAAGAAATTTTTAATATGACATCACACATAGTTGGTGGAGCATTTGGAATAGTTGCTTTAGTATTATGTGTTGTATTTGCAGCAATACATCATAATGGATATGGAGTTGTAAGCAGTTCAATATATGGCGTAACAATGATACTTTTATACACAATGTCAAGTATATATCACGGATTAAAACCGCAAAGAAAAGCCAAAAAAGTATTTCAAATATTAGACCATTGTTCAATATTTTTATTGATAGCAGGTTCATATACCCCATTTTGTTTAGTGACTTTTAGAGAATATAATACAGCTCTTGGGTGGAGCATATTTGGGATTATATGGACAATTGCAATTTTAGGAATAACACTAAATTCAATAGACATCAAAAAATTCAAAGTTTTTTCAATGATATGCTATTTAGGTATGGGATGGTGTATTATTTTTACGGCAAATTTATTGCCTAAGTTATTAGGGATACCAGGTTTAGTTTTATTAGTTGCAGGTGGAGTTGCTTATACAGTTGGTGCTATTTTGTATGGATTAGGAAAAAAGAAAAAATATATGCATTCTATATTTCATTTGTTTATATTATTAGGTAGCATATTGCAGTTTTTTTGTGTATTATTGTATGTGGTGTAAGATATTGCAATTTTATGTAAAATGTATTATAATTAATATAGTTACTTATATAATTAAACCAAGATGTATTGGTTATTAAAAATAGCAGGAGGACAAAATATGAAAGAGAAAACATTATATTATCGGATTCTTGTAAAAGTAGAGGAAATTATGGCAAATTATGGATTTATTACAGTAAGAATTTCCAATGGCCAATTAGTTTCATTAGATGGAGTTCTTACATTTGATTATTTGCATGGAAACATTATGGATAATGGAATTTGCCTTGAATACTATTCTGGCGATCAGAATTATCAATTATCGGAAGAATGGAGTTTCTTTATAAAGGAATCTGACTTTGAACTACCTATAAATTTAATAGCGAATTTTTCAGATGGTGTAAGTGTTTGCATAGAAACATTAAAAGAAATAAAAGATTTATCTGAAAAAAAGAAATGTGACGAGACTTTACAAAGATATGAAAATGTTTTCAATTAGAGCGGAATATTCCGCTCTTTTCTAGTCTATTTGCAACAAAAATATTAAAAATAAAACCAAATAACTATTGATAAATAAATGTAATTTTAGTAAAATATAACAAAAGAAAATAGACATTGTGGAAGGAATAAAGAAAAATGAAAAAATTAATAAAAAGCTTCAAATATGCTTTTGAAGGAATATTTACAGGAATAAAAAAAGAACGAAACATGAAAATACACATAGTAATAATGATATTGGTAATAATATTTGGAATATTGTTTAAAATAAGTAAAATAGAATGGATTATTTGCATTGCATTGTTTGGATTAGTAATATCAATGGAATTAATTAATACAGCGATAGAAAATACAGTAGATTTAATAACAAAAGAGAAAAATGAACGAGCAAAAATAGCAAAAGATGTTGCTGCGGGAGCAGTTTTAGTTTCAGCAATAGCAGCAGCTATTATTGGATTAATGATATTTGTGCCAAAAATATTGGCAATCTTTTAAATTACAATAAAAATGTTAAATAAGGTGACAAGATTTGACTAAATTTGACAAAATTATGAGACAAATTAGGTTTGTCCCATTTGTCTCAAAAGAGGAAGAATATAATGGAATATAAAGAAACAGAACAGATAGAAAATATAATAATAAAAGAAACTGAACAAGAAAATGATGTACGAGGATATGAATTTAAAAATTGTATAGAAACAATAATTACAGAAAAAATTGAAGTTACAAATTGCATATTTGAAAACTGCAAATGTATAGAGTCCAAATTTATAAATACATATTTTACAAATGTAATTTTCAAGGACTGCGACTTCTCAAATGCCGATTTTAGTGAATCAAACTTCGTAGAATGTGAATTTCTAAATTGCAAATTAGTAGGAGCAAAATTTGTAGATACAAGTATTTATAAAACAAAAGTAAATGAATCAAACTTGGAATATTCAAATCTGTCAAATTCAAATATCAAAGATACAGTTTTTAAAGAAAACAATTTGGGTTTAACATCTTTTGGTGAATGCAAATTAAAAAATGTTAAATTTAATGAATGCGAATTGTATAGGGCTCAACTGTTTAGAACAAACTTAAAAGGTATTGATTTTTCTACTTGCAATATTGATGGCATAGTAGTTGACAAAGAAGATTTAAAAGGATTAATTGTTAACCAATTTCAGGCAGTAGAACTATCAAAACTATTAGGAATAATTGTGAAATGATGTCCAGATGGGGGATGGACTTTAAAATAGCATTATGTTCCCCCAAAATGGCATTGCTAAAAAATCATAAAAAAGAGGTGAAGCAAATGTATGATGTAATAATTGTAGGAGCTGGACCAGCAGGAATATCAGCAAGTTTATATACAGTAAGAAGAAACCTAAAAACCTTAATAATATATAAAGAAAAATCAGCGCTGGAAAAATCCACAAGAATAGAAAACTATTATGGATTTGAAAAAGGTATAAATGGTGAAGATTTGTATAAAATAGGGATTAGACAAGCTCAGAATATTGGTGCAAAAGTTATAAAAGACGAAGTAACTAATATAAAAATTGAATATCAAAATAAAGCTGTTGCAAACGGATTTAAAGAAGAACAAAACTCTACAAAAGTAGAAAAACAACAAATATTTAAAGTTCAAACATTAAATAATGAATTTGAATCAAAATCGGTTATACTTGCAACAGGAAACAAAAAGAGTAAACCAAATATAAAAAATATAGAAGAATACGAAGGCAAAGGTATTAGCTATTGTGCGATTTGCGACGGATTTTTTTATAGAAATAAAGATGTAGCAGTACTTGGAGATGGTAATTATGCAATATCAGAAACAATGGATTTACAAAACATTGCAAAATCAATAACTATTTTAACAAATGGTGGACAAGCACCAGAATATAGAGCGGAAAACATTAGCATTAATACAAAGCCTATAAAAGAAATCAGACGGAGAAAATAAAGTAGAAGAAATTGATTTTAAAGACAATACAAAAATGAAAATTGATGGAATATTTATTGCACAAGGTGTTGCAGGAAGTACAGATTTTGCAAAAAAACTTGGTGCAAAAATAGATAATGATAAAATTGCTATTGATGAAAATATGGAAACATCAATTAAAGGGCTATTTGCTTGCGGTGACTGTACAGGTGGCTTATATCAAGTTTCAAAAGCCGTGTATGAAGGTACAAAAGCAGGATTAGCAGTGTTAAAATAAGTAAAAAATTTATAGTTAAGAAAGGAAGAAAAAAATGGAAATAAAATTAAGTTTAGAAAATTTTGAGAAGGAAGTTTTAAAATCAGAAAAACCAGTATTAGTAGACTTCTATGCAGACTGGTGTGGACCATGTAATGCGATGGCACCAGTAATAGAAGAATTGGCTACAGAGTTAGATGGAAAAGCTAAAGTAGGAAAAATCAATGTTGACGAAAATTCAGATATTGCAGTTGAGTATAATGTTATGAGCATACCTACTCTAATAATTTTCAAAAATGGTAAAGAAGAAAAAAGACTTGTAGGTCTTAGAGATAAAGAAGAACTTTTAAATTTATTCTAGTTACAGTTCAGTAAGGAAAATCCCTGAAATACCTGTGAATGATATTTTGAATATATTTCGAATGTGACCAAAATAGTATTACAAATTCTTAAGTAAATGCTCTAAAGGGTCCTGCCTTCGGGTATTGTTAGAGTATTTACATTAGAATTTGTTAACGTATGTCGGGAACCTGAGAAAATATGAAAAATATCATTCACAGGTATTTCAGGGATTTTTCCTACTGAACTGTAACTTATTCTAATGTAAAATATCGAAAAACGATAAAAAAGTATTGACAAAAAATAATATTTAATATAAACTATAGCCATAAATAAAAAAGGAGAGATAAAATTATGAAAAAGATTTTATACAGTAGTTTATTTTTAAGTATATTACAGTCAATACTTTTTTGGCATAAAAGCCCGGGAATGTCAATGGCTATATTTCTAACAGTAACAATAATTTTAACAATATACAATTTAAAAGAAAAAGAAATGATAAAAAACAAAAAAGGAATATTATGGGCCGTACCAATAGTGTTACTAGGGTTAACATACTTTATATTCAATAATATGTTTTTAAAAATATTAAATATACCAGTAATATTAATTCTATTTGTAATAATGTGTATGAGCATTACTGAAACACAAATAAAGGAAAATAAATTTGTAAGACAAATACTAGGCAAAATTTTTAAACCATTTGTAGTATTATTTGATTTCATAAGTGATTTTGACATGGACGAATTTTTGGAAAATAAGAAAGAAAATCAAAACAATAAAACAGATAATATCAAAAAGGTAGGAAAATCATTATTAATTGCAGTACCTGTAATATTAGTAATAATATTTTTACTATCTTCAGCAGATAGTGTATTTGGAAGTATATTCAGCGACTTTACAAAAGCAATATCAAAAATGTTAGAAATAAAAACAGTAAATGATTTATTGGGAAGACTTCTAGTAATAGCATTTACATTTATATACATTGCAGGATTTATAATTGCATTTGCTAAAAGCAAAAAACAAGAAGAAACAGAAGAATTAACAGGGATAAAATTAAGCGACCTAACGATAAAAATGCTACTAGTATCATTAAATATTATATACTTATTATTTAGCGTAATTCAAATTAAATACCTATTCATAAATGCAACAGCGACACCAAACTTTGATTATGCAACATATGCACGAACAGGCTTCTTCCAATTGATGTTTGTATCATTTATAAATTTTGCTTTACTACATATAAGCAAGAAAAACATAGAGACAAACAAAATCTTAAAAATGATGTTGATAATCTTTACAATGATAATAGTAATATCAGCAGCATTTAGAATGCACTTATATGAGCAAAAATATGGATATACATATCTACGTTTATTTGTATATTTTACACTAGTAACAGAAATGCTAGTGCTAATACCAATATTATCAAAATTATTTGGGCTTAAAATAGATACATTTAAGACAACTATAGAAATTGTAGTAACAATGTATGTTATATTAAACTTTATAAATATTAACAAAATAATAGCAAAAAACAATATAGATAAATATTTAGCAGATGTAGAAAATGAATCAATTGATTATTTTTATATAGAAACCAGAACAGGAACAGATTCAATAGAAGAACAATTACGAATATTAAATAAGAGTGAAGAAGGACTATCAACAAATGCGCAAGAATACTTAGCAAATCTTAAAACAAGTGTAAGATGTAACTTAAGAGGTTACAAAGCAGAATATGGAAAAAGTTACAAACCATCATTTGCAGAGTGGAACTTATCAAAATCAAGAGTTGAGTCATTACTAGAGAATGTGGACTTAACACAGATAGGAGTATAAATTATGAAAATAACTGGGAATAGAAGTATATCTTCAATAATAAAAATATTTTTAATAATCTTATTTGCAATATGCATTGCAACAATAATAGCAGTACCAATAATTGTAGAAAATCAAGGTACAGGAAACTTTAAACAAATGATTTTAAATGAAACGCTAGGAAGTACAGTAGTATGTATATATCTTTCTGCAATTCCAGCATTAGTGATGTTATATCAATTTATAAAAATATTTAGTTTATTAGAAAAAGGAGAAGTGTTTAGTAGAACAATAGAAAATAGATTTTTTGTAACATCAATTTGTTCAATGATAATTGGAGTTGTATATGGAATAAATGCAATTATGATGCCAAGTAAAATATCACAATTTGAAAACTCAGCAATTATAACATACCTATTTTTTGCAATAATTGTATCTATGATATTTTTAATTTTAGGAATTGGCTTAATGGTACTAAAATCAATATATAGAACTGCAATAGAAAATAAGGAAGAAAATGATTTAACAATTTAAGGAATAAACAGTAAAGCGATTTTGAGAGTGTTGACTTATAATTGACACTCTTAGGGAGGAAAAGTAAAATGGCAATAATAGTTAATTTAGATGTAATGATGGCAAAAAGAAAAATGTCATCAAATGAATTGGCACAGAAGATAGGAATTACTAATGCAAATCTTTCTATATTGAAAACAAATAAAGGAAAAGCTATTAGATTTTCTACATTAGATAAAATTTGTGAAGCTTTAGAATGTACACCAGGAGACATTTTGGAATATAGATAGACATCTTGAAAAAATAAATTTGTTGTGATATTATAAATTTGTCAAACAGAAGTGTCCAAAATGACATTTAAAATTTTCTGTCAAAAAGGGGCGTCCATTTTGACAAGTATTAAAGGGGAGATGTATTTTATGAAAAACAAAAAAACAGTAATAATTGCAATAGTAATAATACTAGCAATAGCAGTTATAGCAGGAGTAATATTTATAATAAACAAAAATGCTCCAAAGCCTGAAGAAACATTAAGTGCATACATATCATTATTAAATGATCAAAAATATGAAGAAATGTACAATATGATTTCAGAAAATTCAAAAACACAAATATCACAAGAAGATTTCATAAAAAGAAATAAAAATATATATAAAGGAATTGATGCATATGACATAAAAGTTACACCATCAGAAACAACGAAAGATGGTAAAACATATAGCATCAAATACGATGAAAGTATGTCTACATCAGCAGGAACAATTACTTTTACAAATACAGCAAAATTAGTAAAAGAAAACAAAGAATATAAAATAAGCTGGGCTTCTAGTATGATTTTTCCAGAATTAAGAGCTACAGATAAAGTCAGAGTTTCAACTTTATCTGCAAAAAGAGGAGAAATTTTAGATAGAAATGGAGAAAAACTTGCTGAAAATGGTACAATTTCAAGTGTTGGTATTGTTCCAGGAAAATTAGGAGAAAACAAAGAACAAAATATTAGTAAAATATCAGAATTAACAGGTGTTTCAACAGATTATATAAATACACAAATTTCTGCTTCATATGTTAAAGACGATACATTTGTACCAATTAAAAAAGTTTCAGCAGATAATACAGAATTAAAGAACCAATTACTAGAAATACCAGGAATCAAAATAACAAGTGTTGATGCAAGAGTATATCCACTTGGAGAAGAGGCTGCACATCTAATTGGGTATGTTCAAGCAATTAGTGCAGAAGAATTAAAACAAAAAGAGGGAAAAGGATATAATTCAAGTAGCATCATTGGAAAAGCAGGTTTGGAACAAGCATATGAAGATACTTTAAGAGGTGTTGATGGAACAGAAATTTATATAGCAGATGAAAATGGCAATAAATTAAAAACATTGGCAACACAAGAGAAAAAAGATGGAACAGATGTCAAATTAACAATTGATAGTGGAATACAAAGAAGTCTATATTATCAAATGAAAACAGACAAAGGATTTTTTGTAGTTATGAATCCAACAACAGGTGAATTACTTGCAACAGTAAGTACGCCATCATATAACTCAAATGATTTTGTATTAGGAATGACAACAGATAAATGGAATGAACTTAATAATGACGAAAGCAAACCTTTATATAATAGATTTTTACAAAGCTATTGCCCAGGTTCAACATTTAAACCAATAACAGCTGCAATAGGTTTAACAAGTGAAAAATTAACAACAGATACAACATTTGATTATTCAGGACTAAAGTGGCAAAAAAATTCAAGCTGGGGAGATGTTTATATAACAACACTAACTGCATATAGTGGACCTAAAAATATAGCAAATGCTTTAATACACTCTGACAACATATTCTTCGGTCAAGCAGCAATGCAAATTGGAAAAGATACATTCTGCTCAGGACTTGATAAATTAGGATTTAATGAGGATATTGATAAAACAATAAAATTCCCATTAACATTTAAAAAATCACAATATTCAAATTCTGAAAAAGCAGATATGAATGAAAAACAATTAGCTGATTCAGGATATGGTCAAGGTAATATACTTGTAAACCCTATACATATGGCATCAATATATTCAGCATTTGCAAATAACGGAAATATGGTAAAACCATTTATTGAATATACAAACGAAAATAGAATGAAGAGAGAGTATTTAAAAGAAAATGTATTTACATCAGATGCTGCAAATACAGTGAAAAATGACTTGATTCAAGTTGTAGAAAATCCAGAAGGAACAGCAACAGATATGAAAGTACCAGGTGTTACAATTGCTGGAAAAACAGGAACTGCAGAATTAAAAAATACAAGCACAGATACAGAAAGTGGTACTTTAGGTTGGTTTGATTGCTTCACTGTTGGTTATAATAATAACGATATGCTTATTATTGGTATGGTTGAAAATACTCAAAATAATAGTAGTGGTGGAAGCCATTATGTTATTAAAAAAATAAGAAGTTTATTTATAAAATAAAAGAAAAAAGGCCTTATAAAAGGCCTTTTAATATACCCTCGAGCCCAAGATCACTTTCGACAATATAATATATGCTGAAAACATAAACAAAGATCGAGGTAATGTTCATAAGAATTACAAAAAGAAAAGTTCTTTTTACTATTTTTTTTGATTTTTTGCTACCATCTGAAGACTTATACTTCATAATTAGATACATTATTATTGAAAATAATGACGACAACAATGCAATAAAACAGTAAACAATGATATTTTTCTCCATTTCTTAACTCCTATAATGTGCAAAACTATAAAGTTACAAGCTCTATTATAAAACAAAAATGTTAAAAAATCAAATGAATTTAAAAATATATAATAGGTTATTATAATTTAAGCCAACACAGGTATTTGAAAAATTAATATTTTGATGTATAATATGTATATAAACATTTAAGAACATTTTTTGAAATGTGTAATTTTTTGAATGATATAGAAAAGGAAAGAAATAAAATATGAAAAAAATATTATTAGTAGAAGACAACGAAACAATAGTAATGGGCTTAAAATACTCATTAGAACAAGAAAACTTTCAAGTAATATCTGCAAAAAGTGTAGCAGAAAGTACAGAAAAAATAAAACAAGAACAAATAGACATCGTACTTTTAGATGTATCATTGCCAGATGGAAACGGATTTGATATATGCAAAGAGATAAAAGAAAAACAAGATATACCTGTAATCTTTTTAACGGCACAAGACGAAGAAACAAGTGTTGTATTAGGTTTAGATTTAGGAGCTGATGACTATATTGTAAAACCATTTAGAACAAGGGAACTGATATCTAGAATAAAATCAGTTTTACGAAGATATGGTCAAAAAGAAGAAAACAGTAATATAATCAAATACAAAAATATCAAAATAGATACAACATCAGCTAAAGTTTACAAAGATAATGAAGAAATTATTTTTACAAGTTTGGAATATAGAATTTTGCTTATGTTGTTTACTAATCAAAATAAATTGATTACAAGAGAGCAATTGCTGGAAAAAATTTGGGATATTGCCGGGAATTTTGTTAATGATAATACTCTAACAGTTTATATTAAAAGAATTAGAGAAAAATTAGGAGATGAGACAATTATTAAGACTGTTAGAGGACTTGGATATAGGATAGGAGATTAAATAGATGAACCATTTAAAAAACAAAAATATAAAATACCTAATACTACCAATGATAATATTAACAATATTAACAAGCATAGTCATTACAATTCAAACATATAACCAATACAAAAAAGTAACAGTAACAGCAAATCAAAAAATAGCAAAAATAATAGGAACAATTATAAATCAAGACCCAGAAATAGACACAAGAACAATAATCAAAACATTAAACTCAAAACAAGATACCGAAGAATATCAAAAAGGACAAGAAGAACTTAAAAAGTACGGAATTAATATAAACGAAGCCAATTCCATAATAGCAGTGCAAAATCAAATGAAACAAAATTTGGTATTAAACAGTATATTAATAATAGTATTTAGTATTTTATGGATGGCTATTATTTTTGTGTATTTAAGGAAAAGAGACAGAAAAATAAATCAAATTACACAATACATAAATCAAATAAAAAACAGAAAATATGACTTAGACATAAACGAAAACAGTGAAGACGAGCTAAGCAATTTAAAAAACGAATTATATAAAATTACCATTATGTTAAAAGAAGAAAGTGAAATATCAAAAAAAGACAAAGATAACCTAAAAATGTCAGTTGAAGATATATCCCATCAGTTGAAAACGCCATTAACATCAATAACAATAATGCTAGATAATTTAAAAGATAATCCTAATATGGATGAAAATACAAAACAGAAATTTATATTTGAAATTGGCAAGCAAATTGACTGGATAAATTGGCTTGTTATATCCATGCTGAAATTATCAAAATTGGATGCAAATGTTGTACAATTTTATGAAGAAAAAATTAATCTAAAAAAATTTATAGATGAAATTATAAAAAATTTAGAGATACCAATTGAAATAAAAAATCAACAAATAGTTATTGAAGGCAACCAAAATGCCTCATTTGTTGGAGATTACAAGTGGCAGCAAGAAGCGGTTACAAATATAATTAAAAATTGTATTGAACATAACAAAGAAAATGGGAAAATTTATATAAAATATGAAGAAAATACTTTGTTCACAAAAATAACAATAAGAGACGAAGGGGAAGGAATGACAAAAGAAGACTTGAAACATATCTTTGAAAGATTTTATAAAGGTAAAAATTCTTCTGAAAATAGTGTAGGTATCGGACTTGCACTAGCAAAGAATATTATTGAGAAAAATAATGGTATGATAAGTTGTAAATCTGAACTTGACAAAGGTACAGAGTTTGTGATTAAGTATATGAAGTAATAATAATTTTAGTAAAAAACATAAGAATCGTTAGGAGAAACAAATGGACGAAAACAAACTAAAGAGATTTAACAAAATATTTCCTTGGTATGATGGACTATCAGGAGATTTATTATTTTGGATAGCAATAGATACACTATTTTTAACAGTAGTAAAAAAATTTACAGCATCACAGATAGTATCACTAACAACAATATCAATGATAGTAAATATCTTATTACAAGTACTATTACTAAAAATAATACACAAGATAGGAAATACAAAATCAGTTAGATTAGGATCATTTCTATTTCTAATATCAAGTATATTATTGACGTTTGGTAGAAATTATTTGACAATTGTAATAGGAAAAATATTTTACGAAATGGCATTTACATTTCAAAATATGATAAATGCAGCATTAAAAAATAATTTGGAATTACAACATAAAGAAAATGAATATATAAAATATAGAACAAAAGCAAATACGATATATGCATTGGTTACAATGATAATATCATTTGTAGCAAGTATAATGTTTAATATTAATAACTATTTGCCAATGATAGGATGTATAACATTCTGTGTAATATGTTTTATACTATCTTGGTATATGGCAGACTATTCAAAAGATAATAAAAGGACAGTAGAAACAAATAAAGAAAATAATAAAAGAAAAATCAAATACACAAAAATTGTAATGTTTATAATAATTTCATATGGCCTATTTTATCCTATGGTAAATTCCGGACAGTCAAATGGAAAGTTATTTATTCAACAAGAATTGTTAAAATTGTATGATGTTGAAAAAACATCACTAATAATTGGAGCAATATTATGTGTATCAAGGATAGTAAGACTGATATCAAACATAAAGTTTGAAAAAATACATAAAAAATATGAAGATAAAGTAGGAATAATGCTACCAGTTGCATTAACAATATCATTGATTTTAATGCTCATTGGTTATAATATATCTAATATGCCAGTATTGAAATTTGTGATTATGGGACTTGGATATGTAATGATACTTTTTATAAGAGACCCATTTAAGGTATATATGCAGGATATAGCATTGAAAAATGCTGATAAAAATAGTCAACAAACATTGCTAACAGCTATGGAATTATCAAGAAAAATTGTTAGAACAATAATAAGTTTGAGTTTTACAACAATATTGTTAAAATACCCAATGGTATTAGTAATAAGTATTTTAACAGTTTTATCAATAATAGAAATTTTTGTAAGTATATATCTGTATAAAATTATAATGAATAATAATGAAAAGGAACAAGAAAATGAATTATAAAAAAGAATATAAAAAGTATCTTACATCATCAATATTAGATACCGCAAATAACAAAATAGCAAGTAGTTCACTGATAACTGCATTTGCAGTATATTTAGGACTATCAGATTTAGCGATTGGAATATATGCAGTATTAGACACAATAACAAATATGTTACAGATATTTGCAGCACCACTATTTTCAAAAATAGGACAGTCAAAACTTGTAGTATTATCAAATTACACTATATATAGGCTAGCATCAGTTGGATTTGCATTTATACCATTTATATCAGATAATATAACTATTAGAACAATATTCTTTTTCATATTTGCATCAATCTATGCAGTAACAGGAGAAATGGGATATATAACATTTGTAAATTGGAGAATGACACTAATAAAAAAAGAAGACAGAACAAAATTTGCTTCAAGTAAAAATATGATAAAAAATACAGTTGTTATGGCATTTAGTTTATTTATGGGAGTTGTATTAGACCAATTTAAAGCAAGTGGATATGAATTAAATGGATTTTTAATTTTATTTGGAATAGTATTTATCATAGCATTTATAGATATTGCAATAAGAATAAATACATATAAACCTGAAATTGAGTGTAAACCAATAAAGGTCAAAGAATCAGTATTAAGGCCAGCAAAAGATAAATCATTTAGAAAAGTACTAATTACAGCAGGAATTAATAGATTTGCATTAGGAATAGGAACAATGTACTTAAATGTGTATTTACTTAGATATTTACATATAAATTATGTGTATTACAGTATTTTAAATATAGTTATAAACTTATCAGATGCGATATTTAGCAAATTCTGGGCTAAAATGGCAGAAAACAGAGAATGGAAAAAAGTACTTATTCCAATTGGAATATTGTATATAATTTCATTTATAATGTTACTCGTAATTAAAGAAAACTATTTGATATATATATTACCATTGATATATGTTTTAATGGGATGTGCAAATAGTGCTTATGATATATACGATAATGTTGCAATATATGAGAGTTCAAAAGAAAATTATCAAACTTCATATGTAACATTTGAGAGATTTGTGGAGGGAATTGTTACAGCATTAATTCCATTATTATCTTATACTGTTTTTAAAGAGAATGGAAATATTATATCAACAACTTTTCTTATAGCAATAATAGTATATGTAGTATTTATTGTATATATAAACAAAAAATATGATTAAGTATTAAATAAAATTTATAACGATTTATTTAAAAAATTAGTAGAATAAGATATAAGGAGAAAGAAAAAATGCAAAAATTTAATTATCATACACATACAAGAAGATGTGGACATGCTGACAATAATATGTCAGACGAAGACTGTGTAAAAGAATTTATCAAGAAAGGTTTTACAAAAATAACATTTACAGACCATTGCCCAGAAAAAGAAGAAATAGACCATAGAACAAACATGAGAATGAAGTACAGTGAAAAAAATGAATATTTAGAAAGTATTAAATCTTTAAAAGAAAAATACAAAGATAAAATAGAAATAGAAACAGGATTTGAAGTTGAATATTTACCAGGACAAGAAGAAAATCTATTTGAGTTAAAAAATGAAACAGATAAATTAATTTTAGGACAACATTTTATATATGATGATAAAAATGAATTGAAATTTTTTAGAAAACATGATTTTACTAATGAAGATATTTTAAAATATGCTGAATATATAAAAATGGCAATAGAGAAAAATATACCAAATATAATAGCACATCCAGATTTATATATGTTAAGCAAGAATAACTTTGGAAAAGCAGAAGAACAAGTGGCTAGAATAATATGTAGTACGGCTGAAAAATATGGAATACCAGTAGAAATTAATTTATCCGACCCAGTTATGTATATAAGAAAACAAAAAGAAAAAGTAAAGTATCCATGTAAAGAATTTTGGAAAATTGCATCTGAATATAAAAATTTGAAAGTTTTATATGGAATTGATGCGCATTGGAGAGAACAAATTGAATTATACGAAAAAGCAATTGAAGTTGTAAATAAACTTATTGGACAAAAT
The DNA here is from genome assembly GCA_934120675.1 of uncultured Clostridia bacterium. Lineage (GTDB taxonomy): Bacteria > Bacillota > Clostridia > TANB77 > CAG-508 > CAG-269. The sequence continues at coordinate 13,148 of CAKOUU010000018.1, read as the reverse complement.
GTTATAAACAAACTAAATTTTTGCAATGAAAATTTGGAGGTATAAATATGAAATTAACAGTAGAAAAAGCAAGAGAACTGTTAGAAGAAGCAAGAATCAAAGCATCAGATGACCGTTGGATAAAACACTCAATTTGTGTAGGAGATTCAGCAGGAAAAATAGCAGAAAAATTAAATCTAGATGTTGATTATGCAAAAACATTAGGATATATACATGATATAGGAAGAGCTATAGGAGACGGAAAAGACCATGTAATAAATGGATACAACTATATTAAAGAATTAGGATATGATGACGAATATGCAAACATTTGCTTAACACATTCATATTTAAACAATGACGTATATTGCACAGCAGGAGGAATTCCAAGAGATATACCATTTAGAACAGAATTTATAAAAAATCACGAATATACAATATATGAAAAAATAATTAATCTATGCGATTTGATGTGTACAGATATTAATATGACAGTAGATAAAAGACTAATTGATATAATGTCAAGAAGAGGTGCATATGAAAATTCACAATATCATATTAAAGAAACATATAAATTAAAACAATATATTGATGAACAATTAGGATTTAATGTTTATGATTTATTTCCTAGTATAAAAGATAATTTGTAGAGATAAAGGAAAAATAAAATGTTATTTAATAAAGAAAAAATAAAAGAAGCGCTAGAGTATTATGATATAAAAGATGCAGACTACCAAGAAAAATGCGACAGATGTATTGAAAAAATAAAAAATAATAAAAAGATACAAAATAAAGCAAAAGAAATATATGAAATTTTATATATTGACAAAACAGAAAAGTTTAGAGAACTATGGAAAGAAAAAGACATAAAAATTTTATTTGAAGAAAAAATAAACCCATTTATAACAAATATATTATTATTACTTGGACTTGAATATCATAAAGAAAATATAAAAAAATACAATTTTGATAATGAACAAATTAAGATTCAAAAGCAAAGAATAAGAGAATGTTTGTTAAATGACATTATATACAAACATTATGATGGAATTAGAATTTCGCAAATGTTATGGGGAACATATTTTATAAATGCAAGATTAATAGAATGTGGAAGACTACAATTTGAGCCAACAACAAATAATAAAATTAAAATACATATACCAGCAGGAAAAAATCTTGATATAAATGAAGTGAAAAAAGCAATACAAAATTCGAGAGAATTACTAAAAAAACATTATAATATAGAAAATCCAAAATATATTTGTGAATCATGGTTATTAAGTAAAGAAATATCAAAAATGTTAGATGAAAATTCTAATATTCGAAAATTTCAAGAACTTTTTGAAATACAAAGTTCTAAAAACGGAATAGATGATGTTTTAAATTTTGTATTTAATTTAAAAAAATGTGATAATTATAATGAATTACCAGAAACAACTAGATTACAAAAAAGCATAAAAGAATTTTTAATAAATAATGGAACAATATATGAAGGATATGGGGAGTTAAAAAAATGAAAATATATGTAGTAAGACATGGTCAAACAGACTGGAATGTAGCAGGAAAATGCCAAGGAAGAACGGATATAGAGTTAAACAACACAGGAATAGAACAAGCAAAGAATACAAAAGGACAAATAAAAAAATATAATATAGATTTGATAATATGTTCACCTTTGAAAAGAGCAATAAAAACAGCGGAAATAATAAATGAAGAAACAAAATGTAACATTATAATTGATGAAAGATTAATAGAAAGAGGCTGTGGCGAAGTTGAAGGGACAACAGAAAATGAATGGCCTAGTATAGTTGATAATGAGGATATAGATATAATAAATAATTATAATTTAAATTGGAATAAGCTGAAAGTAGAACCTATACAAAATGTATGTAATAGAGTATGGAATTTATTAGATGAAATAGAAGAAAAGTATAAAGATAAGAATATATTACTTGTTACACATGGTGGAACTTGTAGAGCAATTAATGCATATTTTAACGGAATAAGTGAAGAAGGAATTGTTGTTAGTGCAAAAATAAAAAATTGTGAAATTAGAGAGTATCAATATAAAAACGGAAAAATAGGAGAAAACAAATGAAACGATTATTACGAATAGCAAGTAATTCAGCAATATTTTCGTTTATACCAATATTATCTTGGTTTTGTCTAGGACTATTAGTAAATAAAAATTTAGTAAATGTATTTACATTAACATATCCATTGCAATTTATATGGGCATTATTAAAATCAATATTTGCAACAGGACCCAATATAAGTAAAGAAAAGGATAAAGATGAAAATGCAGTTTTATCTGGAATGACAGCTGGAATAATAGTAGGGCTAATAATATTTGGATTATTTGCAATAAATGTAAAAAAATATGTGGAATTTATGAATATGGATTTTGAAACATACAAAGAATTTGCTGTATATTCTATATTACAATTATACATTCAGCTAGTTTTTTCTTTTGTATTAGAAAAATTATATTTTGCTGGAGAAGAGAAAAAAGCAAATAAATATTGTATACAATTAAATTTATTAAATTTTATTGTATTAATACTAACTGCTATATTTACGAAAAACAAAACAATTATTGTTGCAATTACATTAATATCAATAGCTATTTACACATTAATAGTCACAATAAAACAGTACAAAAAATTTAAATTCAAGTTACATATAATAAAATATATAAAATATGAATCAGTAGAAATTGTAAACAATATATTGTTTTTTTTAATTTTCTTATTTGGATTAAGCAATGCATTGGAATTTGGAGAAAAATATACTGTTGCACTAAATTTTGTAGCATTAATAACAGATACACAATGGGATTCATTTGAATCAATTTCAACTGTTGCAAAAATAGATATAAGTAAAAATGAATTTAATTATAAAGAACACAGAAATAATGCTTATAAATTAGAAGGTGTTTTATTGGCTACAATATTTATTATGTTATTAATTTCATATAGATTTTATGAATTAGATTTAGGAATAACATTAATATATCTAAGTTTTGAGTTAATTAATTTTAGCATATATCCAGTATATAAAATAAAAACTTGTTACTTGCAATTAACAAAATTTGCTAAAGAAATAACAACAAACAAAATTACTGCAGGAATATTAAGGATATTTATATCATTACTAAAAACACCATATTGTACTGGAATTGGACAAGTGACATCTTCGTTGTATCAATTTTTGACGGTTAATATTATGTTTAATAAAAATTATAAAATAGATAAAGAGGGAAAGGTATTAGAAAAATGAGAAAAATATTAGTTAGTGATTATGACCAAACATTTTATTTGAATGATGAAGACATAGAAAAAAATAAAAAAAGTGTAGAGAATTTCAGAAAGCAAGAAAATATTTTTATATTTGCAACAGGACGTTCATATTTTGATTTTATGAACAAGGCGGAACAATACAAATTAAAATGGGACTATTTAATAATAAACCATGGAGCAACAATACTAGACAAAAATAACAATATTATTTCAAATTATACTATAGATAATGATGTAATAAAAAATATCAAAAAAGATTTAGAAATTGAAAAGGCAATAAAATATTTTTGTTGTAATCTAGAAAATAGCAGAACAGATTTTAATGATAAAGACTTAACAAAAATTTATGCAAAATATGAAAAGGATAAAGCAGAACAAATAAATTCTCTAATAAATAAAAAATATTCAGAGTTTGTTAATTGTTATTTGGTATCAGGAAACGCTGTTGAAATAATATCAAATAAAACGTGTAAATCATATGCTATAGAAGAAATAGCGCAAATTGAAAAAGTTAATCGAGAAAATATTTTTACAATAGGTGATGGTTATAGTGATATTGAAATGATAAAAAATTATAATGGATATTGTATGGAAGAATCTGTACAAGAATTATTAAAAATTTGCAACGGGAAAATTGTAAAAAGTGTTAGTGAATTAATAGAAAAAATATAGGAGAAAACTATGAAACTAAAATCAGAAGCAAATATAATAATAGCGATTGATGCATTAAAGAAAATAATGATTATATTTTTAGGCCTATTTTTAACAGCATATTTTATAAAAACTTCATCAGAAAATATCAAGTATTATTCCGGTAATATCTGTATTTATTGTACTAATGAATACAAATAATATAACAATCATAATTTATAGTTTTTGTTATGAAATATTTGTAAATGGAATACTAAGCCTTTCAAGAACAATATGTTTATTTAATATGTCAGATAGTAGTATAATTCAAAAGGATGACAAATCTGAATTCTTTTCTCTTAGAGAAGGAATTTAAAATTTAGGAAGAATAGTAAGCTATACAATTTTATTAATAGCAGGAATTAGTTCTAATGTTGTGATGTTGAATTTTGCTTTGATAATTCTTACATTATCAATACCATTAATGGGATACATTTTGAAAGATATAGAAAAATTTGAAGGGGAAAAAAATGAAACAAGTAAATAGAAAATATATAGCAATAATAGCATTTTTAAGAAAATTTATGAGTGTATTCTTTTCATTATTTTTTAACATATACATATTAAAAATAGTAAACAATGATTTAAACTTTATACTAAAATACACAGTTTATTCAGTATTTCTAGGAATGTTATTAGAATATATATTACTAAAAATAATAAATTCAAGAAATGCCAGTTATATATATAGACTAAGCTTTGTATTAAGCGCAATAAGCATTTTTGTATTAATAATATTCAAAGAAAACATAATAAAATATATATATTTATTTAAAACACTAGACACGATGAGATCATGCTTTTATGCTGTACCATATGAACTTATAATAATAGGTTCAAACACAAATAAATCAATGAGTAGTTATTTAGCTAATTTGAATATACTTGAAAATATTACAGCAATATTAACACCTATGTTTTCAGGCTTTATAATAGAAAAATTTTCATACAATATATTGTTTATAATCTTAGGGGTAGAAACAATACTAATCATTGCAATATCAATGAAAATAAAAGATTTCACAGTACAAGATAATAAAATGAATATCAAAGAATTTTGGAAAATAGCCAAAAATAAACCTCACCTAAAGGACATCTATAAATGTATGTTTTTTAGAAGGATATCAGCCCAAGGGGCAATGACAGAATTATTACCAATTGTATTATTCTTAAGATTAGGTACAGAAATGAGTTTTGGTAGCTATAATACATTATTTGCAGCAATAGCAATTATTTCTTTACAGATACTAAAAATGATAAATAATAAAAAAATCAATAAGAAATTTTATCCATATATGGCTGTTGTTATATTTATTTCATCATTATTTGTAGTATTTAATGCAAGTTTTGTAACATTATTGATTTATTATATATTAATGAATTCATTTGGAACAATAATAGAATCAGAATCTTGTAGTGCAGTATATGCTTCAATTAAAGTTGATGAGCTAGAAAAATACAGAAAAGAGCATATGCTAATATTTAATATATATATGTTTATAGGACAAGTTATAAGCTATAGCCTAGTATATGTTTTATATAATTATTTTTACAATGTAAATATACTTTCAATAACAATTTCAATATTAATGTTTTTCTTGATAATTGCAGCAATTTATTTAAGAAAGACAGAACAATATTTATATGAAAATATGAATAAATTTTAAAGAACTAATAAAGAATATAAAAGGAGAACTAATGAAAGAATTTATATCAATAATATGCAGCATAAATCTATTTTTTTTCAATCAAAACAAACACTATTTACATAATGTTGATTTTGCTGCTAATATATGCTATAATAGAAATGTAACTATTGTAGAAAATTCTGGTTGTAACCAGAAAAACAAAGGAGGAAATTATGGCAAATAAAAATTCAGAAAGGACAAGCTTGATGAAAAAAAAATTTATTAAACTGCGGGCTTCTGGAATGTCAATTCAGGATATTGCAAAAAAATACGGAATGACTGCTAGAAACATTTATTTTCATTTGCAGGAAATTGCAGATGAAAACCATGTAACGAGAGACGAATTACTCTTCGTCCCACAAAAACCACATATTATAAAAAGTACTTCAAAAAAATTATCGAAAGATGCAATATCACATGAAGAATTAAAAAAAGATTTTTCAGATATGTTGGAAAAAGTAGATAATATAATTGAAAAAATTGACACAACAATAGCAAATACGGAGGAAATCTATGATGAGTGATTTAAGAAGACTAAGAGGTAAACAGATATGGGTTTATATCAAACAAGGGATGACAATTGAGGAACTGATAGAAAAGTATAAATGCAGTCAAGAAGATTTAGAGAAATACATGGAAAAGAATTTTGAAAAGAAAGCACGAGAAAGTATAAGACGGGAACTAGAAAAAAACGGTAAAAAAAGAGGCAACAATACTGCTACCATTGTTACTCAAGAAGAAATTTCCAAGACAACATTAAATGAACTTCACAAAAAAGGAAGACAAATGCAGGAGAAAAACGTAATGGTAATGAAAGAAAACAAAAAAGAGTCAGATGAAAGGAGTTTAGAAAAACTAAAAGATCGGGAAAATGCATTAGTAACAGAAATCTGCAAACAAGAAGTTGCTCATAAGAGCACACTTTCTAGCAAAAAGAAACTTTTTGACCAATTAAAAAATGAAAAAGAAAAGATATTAGAATTAAAAGACATAATTCTGAAAAGGCAGAAAGCAGTAGACGAAATCTTTACCAAAATAGTAGAAATAGATGAAAAAATAATAGCTGAGTCCGAGGAACTATCAGCTAATAAAAAAATCTTAAATGAAATACGAGAATACATAAAAGTTCTCGAAAAAGTTACAATTTTCGTTTATGAAAACGGAGAAATCAAAGAAGAAGAAGCAGAGGTAGCAGAAGAATTACTTGGATTAGACGAAGTTTTTGAAAGTCTTATATACAATGAACTAGTGGAAAATCTTTCTGTAAAGCAGATTCGCCAACTAGCAAAATTGATGGTGTTAACTGAACAAATGCAGAAACAAGGACAGAATTATGATTTAGTTTTTGAGTCAGAAATTGTTCAAAAAATATTTGAACAACTATAAGCCATAATAAAAAGTTAGAACTATGGAGATGTAAAAGTCTCCATAGTTTTTTATATTCTTAAAAGATTTCAAAAGTGACAAAATTTATAGTAAAAAAGTCACCTAAAAGTCACTTTCAAAAACTATACTAAATACAACAAAAAAAAATGTACATTTGGGTACAAAAAAGAAAGTGAGGAAGAATATGGAAATATTAAGAGTAGAAAACTTAAACAAAACATATGGAAAAGGAGAAAATCAAGTAAAAGCAGTAGACAATGTATCGTTTTCTGTACAAAAAGGAGAATTTGTAGCAATAATCGGAGCAAGTGGAAGCGGAAAGTCTACACTATTACATTTAATTGGTGGAGTAGACAGACCAACATCAGGAAAAGTTTTTATAGATGGAAAAGATATTTACACTTTAAATGACGATAATCTTGCTATTTTTAGAAGGAGACAAATTGGGTTAATTTATCAATTTTATAATTTAATACCAGTTTTAAATGTTGCAGAAAATATCACATTACCAACAAAATTAGATGGTAGAGATGTTGATGAAAGAAGATTAAATGATTTATTAAAAACATTAGGGCTTGAAAAAAGAAAATACAATTTACCAAACCAATTATCAGGTGGTCAACAACAAAGAGTTTCCATTGGTAGAGCGATGATGAATGAACCTGCATTAATGCTTGCAGATGAGCCTACTGGAAACTTAGATTCAAAGGCAAGTGAAGAGATTATTTCATTATTAAGACTTTCAAATAAAAAGTATAATCAAACCGTTATAGTTATAACACATGACGAAAAAATTGCATTAGAAGCAGATAGAATTATAACAATTGATGATGGAAAAATAATTAAAGATGAAAGGACTGGAAAATAATGAAGGTTTTAAATGAATTAAGTGTAAAGGATTTAAGGCTAAATAAAAAAAGGTCAATTGTAATTATAATTGGTATTATTTTATCAACAGCCTTAATCTGTGGAGTAGCAGGTCTTATAACAAGTTTTCAAAAGACATTTGTAGAAACTGCAAAAAATAGTCAAGGAAATTATCATGCAATTTTTTATAATGTTCCAAAAGATGAACTTAAATATATAGAAGAAAATAGAGGTGTAGAGGACTACTATTTATCAGAAGAATTAGGATATAGTTATTTACCAAATGGAGATACATCAACTGGAGAAGAAAAGCCACTTGTTAATATTATTTCAATGAATGACAAGTTTTTAAATAATATGGCTATAAATGTACAAGAAGGTAGATTACCAGAAAATGATGGTGAACTTGCAATTTCAGCTAGAATAAATGAAAAATTTAAGACAAATTACAAAGTTGGAGATACTATAACATTAAACATTGGAGAATTAAAAGGAACTTCAGAGAATAAAAATGCTAATTATTATGATGAAGAACAAATCAAAAAAACACATGAAACAGAACAAATGGCTGAAGATGAAATTGTTAACACAACTTCAAAAACGTATAAAATAGTTGGAATAATAGAAAGACCAACTACAACAATTGAACCATATGAAGCAGACTGGTTTACAGTTATCACAAAAATGCAAACAATAAATAAAAAAGCAAATATAGCAGTTCTATATACAAAACCAAATGATTATGTAAAAAATACAGAAAGCATAAACCAAATGGTAACCGCAAAATCTGGAACAAAAGAAAATGATTTTAATAGAGTTAACGGGTTAGATAAAACATATAAAAGTTATAAATATAAAATAAAAATAAATAAAGAATTATTATCATTTCAAGGAGCAAGTCTAGATGACGACACATTAAGAACAATTTATGGATTAGGAGCTTTTATAATGGGAATTGTTCTAGTATCAAGTGTATTCGTTATTAGAAATGGATTTGCAATATCAATAACAGAAAGATTAAAACAATATGGAATGCTTTCAAGCATTGGAGCAACAAAAAAACAAATCAAAAAAAGTGTTTATTTTGAAGGTTTTATATTAGGAATTATAGGAATACCTCTAGGAATTTTAAGTGGAATATTTGCAATTTATATATTAGTAAATGTAGTAAATTACATATTAAAAGATTATGTATCAAGTGGAACTTTATTAACATATGGAATATCATGGACTGCAATAGTTGTAAGTATAATTGTATCAATTGTAACAATATGGCTATCTTGCAGAAGGTCTGCTAAAAAGGCATCAAAAATAACACCAATTGAAGCAATAAGAAGTTCAGAAGATGTAAAATTAAAAGCTAAGAAAATAAAATGTCCAAAAATCATAACAAAAATATTTAAAACAGGTGGAGAAATTGCATACAAAAATTTAAAAAGAAGCAAGAAAAAATATAGAACAACAGTAATATCTATAATTGTCAGCGTAGTAATATTTATTGCAATATCAAGTTTTATACAATATGGATTCAAAATGTCAAGTGCATATTATACAGAAAGAAATTATAATTATGTAGTATATGCTCGTACAGCAGAAATCTTAACAGACATATCTAATTTACCAGATATTGGAGAATATTCAATTAATAAAAGTAATGTATTTGAAATGAACATGGATGATAAGCATAAATCAGAATTAACTGAATATGGAAAAAACATAAAAAATAGATATTATGCAGAAGACAAAAATGGAAATTTAATAGATAACATTAATATTATTTCATTAAATAAAAGTTCATATGAAAACTATGTGAAAAATATAGGTGGAAATTACGAAACATACAAAGATGGAGCAATTTTAGTTGATAACAATATTAATGTAGATGATAATGGAAAAAGAATTCAAGGCAGTATGTATACTTGGAAAAAAGGAGACACTGTTACAGGAAAAATAGATGACAAAGAATATAGCATAAAAATAGTATCAAAGACAGAAGAAAGACCAAATGGAGTTGAAAATCTATATAATACTGAGGCATATTTTATTGTAAGTGAAGAATTTATAAACAAAACAGGATTTAAATCAGCAGCTTTATATGCACAATCAAACGACACTGATAAATTAGACGAAGAAGTTGAACAATATAAAACTGAAAATAGCTTTACTAATTCTGACTTAAATGCATTCAATATGGAAGAATCAATAAGGGCTGAAAATGCAGTTGTATTAGTTATTTCAATATTCTTATACGGATTTATTGGAGTAATTACTTTAATTGGAATAACAAATATTTTTAACACGATTACAACAAATATGAATTTAAGAAAAAAAGAATTTGCAATGCTTAAATCAATAGGAATGACTAAAAAAGAATTTAATAGAATGATTAGATTAGAAAGTATTTTCTATGGTGTTAAATCCTTGATTATCGGTATACCAATTGGATTATTATTATCTTATGGTATGTATAATGTGTTTAGAAATAGTATGGAAATAGAATATGTATTGCCTTATAAATCAATTGTGGTTGCTGTGATATTTGTGGCTGTCGTTATTGGCATTATTATGAGATATTCTATGAGTAAGATTAATAAACAAAATATTATTGAGACAATTAGAAATGATAATATATAAGGTACTTTTAATGTCCATTTTAGAAATGATGTTCAAAATAGAACAGTTCCTAAAAATGGACATTTTATAATTTTTCTTGACATTTTATATAATTGGTTTTATACTATGTTTATTATATTTTTGGGCAATAGGAGATGAAAAACATTGAAAAATAACATTTTTGATTATGAACAAGTAAATGAAATATTAGACAGTTTTAAAGAAAATAAACAGTTCATAGAAGTAAATGACTTAGGCAATACAGAATTCAGTTTGCCCATAAGACATTTTATAGTTGGTAATGGAAATAATGATATTGTAATTACTCGGAGCAACTCATGGAAGTGAAATAATTACTACAGATTTTATATTAAAAATAATGAATGATATAAATAATAATACTCAAAATTGGAATAATATTTTTAAAGAGTTTAAATTACATTTAATTCCGATGCTTAATCCAGAAGGTTATTTAATTTCATCTTGTGCAATAAGAAAATTAATACCTAGAGAAATGGAACAAGAAAAGGCAGAAAAAATATGTGAACAATATTATATTGCATATAAAAATGATGATATTAATGATAATGTTGAAAAGGAACATTTATCGATGTTTAAGAACATAGATTATACATGTATTCCACATAAATATGAAAGTATAAGAAAAAATTTGAAAATGATTTTTGAAAAATATCCAGATTTACCTAAAAATTGTTTACATATATGGAGTGCAAATGCTAATGGAATAGATATACAGGCAAATTCAAAGTATAATCCAAAAATATCTCAAATTTTAGATGGTAAAGATATTTATATGGAAAGTAAAAGGCATAGTAATTTTAATATTTCACATCCGGGACCAATAAATTGTCCTTTTGATAAAGAAAAGGGATTTAAAGTTGAAAAAGAAACAGCAGCTATATCTAATTTATTAGATTCATTACAAAAAGATGGAAAACTATTTGCATATTTAAATTACCATAGTACAGGAGGTCTTATATTTCAAAGACCGGCTATAATACCAGAAAAAATGAATATTGATAAAGAAAATTTTTTAAAGAAACAAACAGTTAATTATATGTTTGCAAAAACATATCAAGATAAAACTTATAAAAATGCAGGATTTGATGAAAATGGTAACAACAAAAGTGATAATTCAAAATATATTATTTATATAAAGGAATCTAAGGCAACATCTAGCAATGATATTTTTAGACTTGAATATCCACAAAATTTACTTGTAGAACTTTCAGGTATGGGTGGAAATCCAATTGCACCATATGGAGATATTAAAGGAAATTATACAAATGCTATTAATTCAAATTTAGATGCGATAAAATATACATTAAATGTAGCAAGTATTGCTCAAATGATTGCTGAAGCAAGTTATCAAGTAATTAATAAAAATGAAACTAAAGTAGATTATGAAACATTAACTGATATTCAAGATATAATTTATAAAGAATTAAATCTTTACAGAATGTAAAAAAGGAAGAAAAAGATGAATATGATAGATAATGAAATTAAGGTTTTAATTGGTTCAAATAATACAGTTTTGAAATTTCCTAAATGCAATATGGAAGTACTAGCATTTATTGGAAAAAATGGGTCAACGACAAATAAACAAGAAGGGGACGATTGTACTCCTATTGGTGAATTTGATTTAGGTTTATTGCTTGGAACACATAATGAAATTTCTAATGAAGAATATGGTTATATGAAAATAAATTCTGATATGTATTGGGTCGATGATAGTAATTCTATTAATTATAATAAATTAGTTGATATAACGAGAGTAAAAAAAGATTGGAATAGTGCAGAACATTTGATAGATTATCCAGTTCAATATGAATATTTAATAGAGATAAAGAGCAATCCACTTAATCTCCCTAACAAAGGAAGTGCAATATTCCTTCATTGCAGTAATAATAATGCAACTCATGGATGCATAGCAATAAATAGGAATGATATGGAAGAATTAATTAACAATATTGATGGAAATACTAAAATAAAAATTCTTTGTGAACGATAGAAATATAGCTGTACTTGAGAAAAACTTAAAGAGTCAGTCACTTGACTTATTTTACATAAAATGATAAAATTTAATAGTAACAAAAAAGTGTTTTTTAGGAGGATAAAAATGCGGAGAAAGAATGGAATTTTTGTCTGCGAGGCAGAAAAAATGAAAAAAGTGAAATTTCAGGGAATAATTATACCTGAAGTGAATATCCCTTTTGAAAGTTTGAAAGTAAAAGAAGCATACTACAATGATGAACAACAATACGTAGTAAAAAGCCTTTTTTCTGAGGAAATTCCTGAGGGAAGCGGAATTGACATCGTAAAGAAAAGTATCTATGCAAAAATAGAAAGAAAAGGACTTTGTGGAGGTCAAATTCCGGAAATTTTAATTTCAGAAAAAGTATTAAAATTTCTAGAGGGATAACACATAACTTCGGCAGAAAAAGATAGTAGAACTAGATTATATAGTGCTACTATCTTTTTTATAGATAAGATAATATAAAATTTAAAAGATTAATATTTGATATTTATGTAGTGTTACAATTGATGTGAAACAAAAAATATAGAAAAAAAGTGATTCAAGTAGTATAATTGAATTGTCAAAATA
>CAKOUU010000017.1 GCA_934120675.1 uncultured Clostridia bacterium | reverse complement strand
CAGATCTAGTAAAATTTCTTATAGAAAAAGGAGCAGATGTAACAGCAGATAATAATAGAGCTATTGTTTTAGCGGCAGAGGGAGAAAATAAAGAACTTGTAGAACTATTACTTGAAAAGGGTGCATATTCAACAAACACTTTGAATGAAGCTTTACAATTATCATCAAAAGGAGGACATACAGATCTAGTAAAATTTCTTATAGAAAAAGGAGCAGATGTAACAGCAGATAATAATAGAGCTATTGTTTTAGCGGCAAAGGAAGAAAATACAGAACTTGTAGAACTATTACTTGCATATGGAGCACATGTGACGGATATAGAATCCAAGGTACTTCTGAGTACTCCAGTAAAAAGTGGAAATATAGAATTAGTTAAACTACTGGTAGTACATGGAGTACTTCCAACGGAGGAGACTTGTTATTCACTCTTTTTGAATGCAATAAATAGAGGATATGTAGAAATCTTAAAAATTATAATTAGATATGCGGATGAGAAAATGATAAATGATTTACTTGAGATTGCAATAGGAAATAAAAATTTGAAAATAATAGAAATTTTATTGGAAAATGGTGCAGATATAGAGCTTTTTAAGAAAAAAGATATGCAACTTGCGTTGTTATATGACCCAAATGTAATATTGAAGGACATTATAAAACAACTTTCAACGTTTAATTAAAGTACTTTCAAACAAAGAGGATATTCAATGAGTATCCTCTTTTGTGGTTAATAAATCATAATATGATTTGTTCTACTAATTTTCAAAATTAGTTAAATCTACCCAAAATATTGAAATTTCAATATTTTTCTGTTATAATAACAATACAAAGTAGTAATAAAAGGAGAATTAGTATGGATAGAATGAAAACATTTTTAAAATATGCAATATGGATAATACTATTTTACATATTTTCAAACATAATGATAAACATAAATATAGAATCAACATATCAAAACATAGGAAGAAAAGACAATTTGCCACAAGTAACAGTGTATCAAGCACAAGCAACCAAAATAAATGGACGTATAAAAGGAAGTATTTACAATAGTTCAGAACATAAAATTAAAAATAAATACTTAAGAATAGATTTATACTCAGAAAGAGATGTATTCTTAGGAAGTAAATACATAGATGTGTCTACAATGAGAGATGATGAAACAAGGAATTTTGAAGAATACTTTAAAGTACAAGATGTAGATTATTACGAAATGAAATTTGCTGATGAAAAAGAAGAAGGAGAATTACCCGAAATGTTTAAAGATTTAACAAGAGAGCAAGTGGTTTGGGGAACATTCTTAACATTTTTAATATTCTGGTAAAAAATACAGGATAAAAGAGATAAAACTCTATATCCTGTTTTTGCGTTATCATAACTTTTTAAGGTTACAGAATTCGTTACAAAAAATGTAACGAAAATGTAACAAAAGAAAAAAGCTTAGAGCCAAGCCGACAAAAAAATGCAAAAAAATCTTTTTCATAAAATGTTGCAATTGCAACAGAAAAACTTTCCGGATGATATATAATAAGTGCATACTTAAACAAGGGGAGGATATGGAAATGAAAATTATAAAAAGAGACGGATCAATAGTAGACTATAATCCAGAAAAAATCAGAATAGCAATAAAAAAGGCTAACAACGAAGTGTCAAGAAAAGAAAAAGCAACAGAAACAGAAATTGAAGAAATAATAACTTATATTGAAGATTTGAAAAAATCAAGAATATTAGTTGAAGATATCCAAGACATAATAGAGCAAAAATTAATGTCATTAGAAAAATATCAATTAGCAAAAACATATATCACATATAGATACACAAGAGCATTAGTTAGAAAAGCGAACACAACAGACCAATCAATAAAAGAATTAATTGAAGGTGAAAGTGAATACTGGAACAATGAAAACTCTAACAAAAATGCAACAGTTGTAACAACACAAAGAGATTATTTAGCAGGAATAACAAGTACAGATATCACAAGAAGATTTCTATTACCAGAAGATATAGTAAAAGCACATGATGAAGGAATAATTCATTTCCACGACGCAGACTATTTTGCACAAAATGCATTAACAAACTGTGAACTTATAAACCTAGAAGATATGCTACAAAATGGAACAATTATGAATGGGGTTATGATAGAAAAACCACACAGATTTATAACAGCATGTACAATAGCAACACAAATTATTTTAGCAGTTACATCATCAACATATGGTGGAGCAACAATATCATTATCACATTTAGCACCATTTGTAAAAAGCAGTTATGATAAATATTACAAAAAATATAAAGATAGAGGATTAACAGAAAAACAATGTGAAGAATATGCAAAACAAGATACAAGAAAAGAAGTATCAGACGGTGTACAAACATTTAATTATCAAGTTAATTCAATGACAAACACAAATGGACAAGCACCTTTCTTATCAGTATGTATGTACCTAGGTGAAACAGAAGAATATAAAGAAGAATTAGCAATGATTATAGAAGAATTCTTAAAACAAAGAATAGAAGGATTCAAAAATGAAAAAGGTGTATATGTTACACCAGCATTTCCAAAATTGTTATACGTATTAGAAGAAGACAATATTAACAAAAACAGTAAATACTGGTATTTAACAGAACTTGCAGCAAAATGTACTGCAAAAAGAATGGTACCAGATTACATATCAGAAAAGAAAATGTTAGAACTAAAAGTTGATAAAAACGGAGAAGGACATTGTTATCCATGTATGGGATGCCGTTCATTCTTAACACCATATGTAGACCCAGAAACAAACAAACCAAAATATTATGGAAGGTTTAACCAAGGTGTTGTAACAATAAATTTAGTTGATGTTGCACTAACATCTGGAAAAGATAAAAATAAATTTTGGAAAATATATGATGAAAGACTTGAATTATGTCACAGAGCATTACAAGCAAGACATGAAAGATTAAGCAAAGTAACAAGTGACGTTGCACCTATTCTTTGGCAAAACGGTGCATTTGCAAGATTACCAAAAGGAGCACCAATACATCCATTATTACATGGAGGATATTCAACAATATCACTTGGATATGCAGGTTTATACGAATGTGTTAAATACATGACAGACAAGAGCCACACAGACAATGGAGAAGGAAAAGAATTTGCAATTGAAGTAATGAAAAAATTAAACGAAAAATGTAAAGAATGGAAAGAAAAAGAAGATATAGATTATAGTGTATATGGTTCACCAATTGAATCAACAACATATAAATTTGCAAAATGCTTAAAAGAAAGATTTGGAGTTGTAGAAGGAATAACAGACAAGAACTATATAACAAACTCATATCATGTACCAGTATTTGAAGAAATAGATGCATTTTCTAAATTGAAATTAGAAAGTCAATTCCAAGAATTAAGCCCAGGTGGAGCTATATCATATGTAGAAACACCAAACCTACAAGATAACTTAGAAGTTGTTCTACAAATAATCAGATTTATTTATGACAATATTATGTATGCAGAATTAAACACAAAATCAGATTATTGCCAAAAATGTGGATATGATGGAGAAATCTTAATTGATGATAATCTAGAATGGTACTGCCCAAACTGTGGAAACAGAGACCATAACACATTAAATGTTGCAAGAAGAACTTGTGGTTATATAGGAAGTAATTTCTGGAATAAAGGAAGAACTCAAGAAATAAAAGAAAGAGTTTTACACATTGATAATAAGGATGATGAATAAAATGGGGTATAATAAAATTAGAAAAATGGACATTTCAGATGGACCAGGAGTAAGAGTATCAATATTTATGCAAGGTTGTGCATTCAACTGCAAAAACTGTTTTAATCCAGAAACACATGATTTTAACGGTGGAAAAGAATTCACAGATGCAACAATAGATAGAATATTAGAATTATCAGACAATGATAATATTGAAGGACTATCAATTTTAGGTGGTGAGCCAATGCACCCTAGAAACATTGAAAACACTACAAAATTAGCAAAAGCTTTCAAAGAAAAATATCCTAACAAAAGTGTGTGGGCATGGTCAGGATTTAAGTTTGATAAAGATTTAAAAGATAAAGAAGTTACTAAATATTTGGATGTTTTAGTTGATGGACAATATGTTGATGAATTACATAATCCTACTTTGAAATGGAAGGGATCTTCAAACCAAAGAGTTATTGACGTTCAAAAAAGTTTAAAACAAAATCAAATAGTATTATTTGAACAATAATATGCCATAATAATTATAAAATAAAATTAAAGATATTCATAATATAATATATTTTTATAATTTACGAATGTGATTGGAACAATATTAGAAAATCTTAAAGAAATTAATGGAAAGAGTTCACATCGAGCGAATCGAGGACTAAGTGGAAGGGTGCCATTAATTTCTTTTAGAATTTTCTTGTTTTGTATATTAAACCGAGAAAATTATCAAAATATATTATATTATAAATATAAAAATTATTATATAATTAAAAAATGTATTTGAAAGGAATGTGATTTTTGATGGCAAATACTAAAGAAAACGTAGACATAAATAAAATGTATGCAGATGAAAGCAAAATAAGTAAAGAAGAATTTATACAAAAATATAGAATAAAAGAAAAAGGAATAACAAATGAAGAAGCAGAAACAAAATTACAAAAATTAGGACCAAATGAAATAAGACAAGCAAAACCTAAAAAATGGTATAACTACTTTTGGGAAAGTTTGGTCACACCATTTAACTGCATATTAATTGGAATTGCACTCATATTAATTTATACAGATGTAATTTTGGCTGAAGCACCAAGTTATGCAAATATTATAGTAATAGCAATATTAGTAATAGCAAGTACTTTATTAGATTTCTTTGAAGAATATAGGTCAAATAAAGCAGCAGAAAAATTAAAGAAAATGGTTGCAACAAAAACAACAGTAATTAGAAATGGACAAAAGCTAGATATTCCAATTAAAGATGTAGTAATAGGTGATACTGTTGTGTTGTCTGCAGGAAGTATGATACCAGCAGATTTAAGAGTAATTGAAGCAAAAGACCTGTATGTTGGACAGTCATCTTTAACAGGTGAATCTGACAGTATTAAGAAAACTGTAGAATTAGAAGATAAAGAAGATGAAATAGATAACATATCAGATTTTGATAATATTTGTTTTATGGGAACAAATGTAGTATCAGGTTCAGCAAAAGGCGTTGTTATAAAAACAGCAGATTCAACATATTTTGGAAAAATAGCACACACAATAACTGCTGGAAAAGATAAAACAGCATTCCAAAAAGGAATTGAAAACATAAGTAGACTACTAATAAAATTCATGCTATTTATGATACCATTAGTATTTGCTATAAATGTTGAAAAACACGAATTTGTAACAGCATTTACATTTGCAGTTGCAATAGCAATATGTATAACACCATTATTATTGCCAGTAATTTTATCATCAAGTTTATCAAAAGGTGCAATAAGAATGTCAAAAAAGAAAACCATTGTAAAAAAACTTGATTCAATTCAAAATTTTGGAGCAATGAACATTTTATGTACAGATAAAACAGGAACATTGACTGAAGATAAAATAGTACTTGAAAGATACTTAGACATAAATGGCGATGAAGATATAAGGGTTTTGAAACACGCATTTCTAAATTCATATTTTCAAACTGGATTAAAAGGAAGCATAGATGAAGCAGTAATAAAAAGAGCTTCTGAAAATAATTTAATGGAACTTACAGAAAAATATAAAATAATTGACGAAATACCATTTGATTTTTCTAGAAGACGTTTATCAGTTATTGTATCAGATGGAGAAAAAAGACAATTAATTACAAAAGGCGCAGTAGAAGAAATTCTAAGCATTTGTACTATGGTTGATTATAAAGGACAAGTTAGCAAAATAACAAAAGAAATTAAAGACAATATCAAAAAAATTAGTAAACAATTAAACAAAGAAGGTTTAAGAGTTGTTGCTGTATGTCAAAAAAATGATATGGAAAATAAATCAACTTTTGAAGTATCAGACGAGAAAAATATGATATTGCTTGGATTTATAGGATTCTTAGATCCACCTAAAGAAAGTGCAAAAGAATCTATCAAAAGACTAAATAAAGCAGGAATTAGAGTTATAGTTCTTACCGGTGATAATGCAGATGTAACAAGATGTGTATGTGAAAAGGTAGGAATAAATTCTAGAAATATTGTATTAGGAAGTCAAATTGAAAAACTTCCAGATATGGGCGTAATGCGTTTGTTAAAGAAGACAAATATATTTGCAAAACTCTCTCCAATACAAAAAGCCAGAATTGTAAGGCTATTAAGACAAAATGGAAATGTAGTAGGATATATGGGAGATGGAATAAATGATAGTCCATCATTAACAAACTCAGATGTAGGTGTATCAGTAGATACAGCTGTTGATATTGCAAAAGAGTCTGCAGACATCATTTTACTTGAAAAAGATTTAAATGTTTTATTAGATGGTGTAGAAGAGCGGAAGACGTACATTTGTAAACTTAATGAAATATATCAAAATGGCAACGAGTTTCAACTTTGGAGAAGTTGTATCTGTAATTGTAGCAAGTATATTTTTGCCGTTTTTACCAGAAACACCAATTCAATTATTAGTTGAAGGCTTGATATATGACTTTGGTCAAATGACATTACCATTTGATCATGTTGACAAAGAGCAGTTAGAAAAACCAAAGAAACTAGATATCAAGAGTTTAAAAAGATTTATGCTATTTATGGGACCAGTAAGTTCAGCATTTGACATTGTTGTATTTTTAACATTGTGGTTTGTATTTAAATTAAGAGATGTATCACATTTTCAAACTATATGGTTTACTTACAGCATAGTTTCAAACTTAGTAGGAATGCATATAATAAGAACTGCGAAAGTTCCGTTCATTCAAAGTAATGCTCATAAATATGTATATGCATCATCAAGTTTATTGATATTAGTTGGTATTGTTGTGCCATTTACAACTTTAGGCAATGCAATTGTACTTGTACCTATTGGTGCAAAATATTTGTTTATGATTTTTGTTGTTACATTTTTGTATTGTATTATTGCCTCTTTTGCAAAGAGAGTGTATATTAAAAAATATAAAGAGTGGATTTAATGAGACAAGTGGGACAGTCCTAATTTGTCTCATTCTTTTGTTGTTTTTTGTCGTTTTTTCTTAGAAAGTAGCATGAATACATGTTACAATTCACAAATTTTTTAGAAGCAGTGAACTGTAACGAATACATACAAATATAGAATTAAATAGAGAAAAAGTAATTGATAATTCTTTAAAAATGTGATATAAATAACATAAAATTTTTAAAGCCTAATAAAATTAAATATAAAAATTAGGAGATGAAAACATGGGAATAATAGAACTAATAATGTTAAGCATAGGGCTTGGAATGGATGCATTTGCGGTGTCAATATGCAAAGGAATATCAATGAAAAAAATGGACTGGAAAAAAGCATGTATTATAGGTATATATTTTGGAGGCTTCCAAGCAATAATGCCAGTTATAGGCTATTTTTTAGGTTCAACATTTGAAAGCTTTATAACAAATTTTGACCATTGGGTTGCATTCATTTTATTAGCAATAATCGGTGGAAATATGATAAAAGAATCATTCAGTAAAGAAAGCGAAAATATAAGCAGTGATGTCGGCTTTAAAACAATGATTATATTAGCAATAGCAACAAGCATAGATGCATTAGCAGTAGGAATAACATTTGCATTTTTCAAAGTTAATTTAGTTTTAGCAATAACACTTATAGGAACAATTACATTTGCTTTATCAGTAATTGGAACAAAAGTAGGAAATAGATTTGGAGACAAATACGAAAATAAAGCAGAGCTTGTAGGTGGAATTATTCTTATTTTGTTAGGGCTAAAAATATTATTAGAACATTTGGGAATATTGAATTTTTAAGTATTTAATAAGTACTGTATTTCAAAATAAAAATTTAAGGAGGAAAATATAATGAAAGAAACAAATTTAAAAATAGAAGGAATGCACTGTGCAGGATGCTCAACAAGATTAGAGAAAATATTAAATAATTTAGATGGAGTAGAAATAGCAAAAGTTAGTTTAGAAGAAAAGAAAGCAACAATAAAATATGACGAAACAAAAATCAATATAGAAAACATTAAAGAGGCAATTGAAGATGCAGGTTTCAAAGGAGAATAATTACTATGAAAAAAGTATTATTGAAAATTGATGGAATGACTTGTAGTGCTTGCTCATCAGGACTAGAAAAATACCTAAACAAGCAAGACGGAATAAAACAAGCAACAGTAAATTTAATAATGAATAATGCAAATATAGAATATGACGACAAAAAACTAACACTAGAACAAGTAGAAAAATTTGTAGAAAAAGCAGGATTCACAAGTTTAGGAATAGACAATTTTGAAAAAGAAGAAAAGAAAAAATCAAACGAAAAATACAAACTAATAGCAATAACAATAATATCAATCTTAGTATTATATATATCAATGTCACATATGGTTGGTATGCCGGTAATTCCATTTTTTAACATGATGACACATCCAGTAAATTATGCAATATCACTATTTATTTTAACAACAATAGTATTAATTTTAGGAAAAGACATAATAAAAAATGGATATAAAAATTTAATACACAAAACACCAAATATGGACACACTAGTAATGATAGGAGTTTTAGCTAGTTATATTTACAGTATATATGGAACAATTCAAATTTTAAAAGGATATGAAATGAATGTAGAAAGTCTATATTTTGAATCAGCAGCAATAGTAATATTCTTTATAGAAATTGGAAGATATATAGAAAATAAAAACAAAGATAAAACTAAAGAAGCATTGCAACAATTAATGACAATAACACCCAATAATGCAGTGATTTTAAGAGATGGACAAGAGGTCACAGTAACATTAGATGAAATCAAAAAAGATGACATTGTAATATGCAAGCCAGGAGAAAAAATTGCAGTTGATGGAGAAATTACTGAGGGAACTACACATATTAATGAATCGTTTATAACAGGGGAGAGTGTACCGGTAAAAAGAGAAAAAGGTTCAAAAGTAATTGCTGGAAGCATAAATTATGAAGGAACGATAAAATATAGAGCAGAAAAAATCGGTAAAGAATCAACTGTTTCAGAAATCGTAAGACTAGTAACACAAGCCACAAGCACAAAAGCACCAATAGCAAAAATAGCAGATAAAATAAGCGGATACTTTGTACCAGTTGTTTTAGTAATTGCGGTTTTAGCATTTATTTTATGGTTGCTAATTTCAAAAAATGTAGCGACTGCAATAAACATATTTGTAAGTATATTAGTCGTAGCATGCCCATGTAGTTTAGGATTAGCAACACCACTTGCAATAGTTATTGCATCAGGAAATGCAAGTAAAAAGGGAATATTAGTAAAAACAAGTGAAACATTAGAAAATGCACATAAAGTAAAAATAATTTGCTTTGATAAAACAGGAACACTAACAAAAGGCGAATTGAGTATTTCAAAAATATATAATTACAGCAATATAGAAGAAAAGGAAATATTAAGAAAAGTTGCAAGTATAGAAAATAAATCTGAACATCCAATAGCAAGAGCAATTGTAAAAAAAGCACAAGAAGACAAAATAAAACTAGAAGAAATAAAAGAATTTAAAGCAATACCAGGATTTGGAGTTGAAGGAATAACACAGAATGGTGATAAATATTTAATTGGTAATAAAAAATTAATGACAGAAAATAATATCAAAATAGATAATGAACAAGACGAAAAAGAGTTGGTAAATCAAGGAAATAGTATTTTATTTGTTAGCCTAAATAATGAATTAATAGCATTAATTGGAGTAAAGGATATTCTAAAAGAAAATGTTATTGAGGTAATACAAAAATTAAAAAATAGAAATATTGATATTGTAATGCTTACAGGTGACAATGAGAAAACTGCAGAAATAATTGCAAAAGAAATTGGAATTGATAAAGTTATTTCAAATGTCACACCAAAAGAAAAATCAGAGCAAATAAAAAAATTAAAAGAAAATGGACTTGTAATGATGTGTGGTGATGGAATAAATGATAGTGTAAGTCTTGTAACAGCAGATATTGGTGTATCAGTTTCAAGTGGTACAGATATTGCAATGGATTCTTCGCAAGTAGTTCTTATGAATGATAACTTGGAAAAAATTAATGATTTAATTGAGATTAGTAGAAAAACAATACGAAATATAAAACAGAATTTATTCTGGGCATTTTTCTATAATATTTGCATGATTCCAATTGCTTGTGGTATTTTGCAACCATTGGGAATTACTATGAATCCAATGATTGCGGCATTTGCAATGACGATTAGCAGTTTGACTGTTGTGTTAAATGCTTTGAGGTTAAGAATTTAAAGAAAAAAAGCAGATAATTATCAAAAATTATCTGCTTTTTTAAGACAGTTGAAACACTTCAACTTTTTATAAATTTTTTATTTAATTCTAAAACAATTCTAAATATAAAAATGCAAATAAAACAGCAAGTAAAACCATAACAGAAAAAATAACAACAGCAAGTAAAGCAAAATTATAATCAAAATAAATAATAGAAGTAGCAATTTTATTATCTGTAATTTTAACAAAATTTGTAGCATCTACCTCATAATTTTTATTATCAATAGTTATTGGAGTACCATTGCTAGTTCCAGAATCTAAAGCTCCAATAGTTCCACCAAGTAAATGAACATGAATATTATTTATAACACCTGTAACAGATTTATCTTCAGTTTCTCCACCTACATAAAACTTTCCAATAGTAGAACCAGCAACTCTAACAGTAGCATTATCTAAAACACCTCTATTAACAGTTTGGTAAACACCAATATTGCCACCTGTCAACTTAACATTTGCAGTACCAGTATATCCATTAGAACCACCAGCAGTAACATAAGAATTACTCATATCACCATCAGATATTGTAAGATTAACAGTACCAGTATATGAATAACCTTGGCCACCACCAAAAACTCCATAAGTTACTTTACCACCAGAAATTGTGACTTTTGCATTTTCTGTTCTATTTGGAGAATTTTCACTATCTTCTTTAGTTCCAACAGAGTAATTTACGCCATCAATTTTTCCACTTGCCATACCGCCACCTTGAACAGTCAAAGCAGTACCACCATTCATTTGTATATTTGATTTGTTAACTTTTGCATTAAAATATCCACCACCAGCAACAGCATTTGAAATAGTACCACCATTTATTATGACATTTGCATTTGTAACAGTAGAAGATTTATCAGCAGTATATCCAAGTCCACCAGCAACTAAATTTTGAACAGTTCCGCTTTCCATAGTGATTTGAGAAGAGTCATAATTTCCACCATTTCCGCCACCAAAAACACTTACAGTATTTGGAACAATTTGACTTCCTCCATTCCAAGTAATGGTTGTATTTCCGTCAACTTCAGAAATAATAATAGGTGTACCATTTGCAAAAAATGCACCTTGATTATTGTTATAAGTGCTATCATATGAAGGTGATTCAGCTGCATAAGATAGAATGTTTATTAGTCCAAATGTTGCAATTAAAGCTAAAAAGCAAAACAATTTTTTCATTTAATTCATCCTTTCTTTGCATATAAGATATGCTTATAATATAATATGAAATAAGTCGTAATTAGTTGATAATTGTAATTTTTTATGATATATTACAAATATGAAATAGAGCAAAAATACAAATGGTTGAAAGAAAACTATCCAAATATAAAAAAGAAAACATTATTTTTATATGTTCAACAATGTTAAAACAAGAATTCATAATAGAATGTTGTAAACATTACAAATTTGATATAAAATATGCAGTTTTTGTAGATGATAGACTAGATGTTTTAAGAAAAGCAGAAACACTAGGAATAACAGCATATCATCCAAGTTCATTTACTGAATAAAAAAATCAGGAGGAGAATATTCAAATGAATTATAATAAAAATAAAATAGTAATATTTGACTGGGGTGGAATAATAGAAAGCCACAGAAAAGGTGAATATAATATAGATGTAGCAGTAGAGAATCTAATAAAACATTTTAATTCAAAAGAAAACAAAAATATTGTTGAAAGATATTATAACAGATCAATAGATTTTGGAATAAACGACATAAGGGATATAAAAGAAGACAAATGGTTTGAACAAATAAAAGAAGAATTTGATTTAAACTGTACTCCACAAGAATTTTATGATTATTACATAAAAGAATTTGACAATGTGGAATATTACAAAGATGTTGTAGAATATGCACATAGTTTAAAAGAAAAGTGTAAAATAGGAATTTTATCAAATTTAGGTTGTCTAGACAAACAAAGACTAGACAAGCAAGTTGATCTTAAACAATTTGACTATGTATGGCTATCTTTTGAATTAAAATGTAGAAAACCAGATGAAAGAATATATAAAATTGTTGAAAAAGAATGTAAAATAAAAAAAGAAAATATTTTATTTATAGATGATAGCAAAGAAAATATTGAAACCGCTAAAAAATTAGGATGGAATACTTGTAATGCTTATGGATATGAGTTGGATAAAATAAAAGAAAAAGTAGAAGAATTTTTATAATAACTAAAGAGGATGGAGTAAAAAATGAAAGAATATTTTTATAAAAAAGAATACAAATATATGTATATGAGCATATTTTTCTACAATTTTGCAAATGCATTAAGTGAAACATTTGGAACAGTTATGCTGTACAAAGCAGGACTACCTATTTGGTTCATATTATTAATTTATGGAATTAGATTCCTAATAACTGGACTAATATCACCATTTTTTATAATGATATCAAATAAAATTGGAATTGCAAAATGTATATTAATTTCAAATATATTTAGTATAATAAACTCATATTTCATGCTAAATAGTGAAAGTTTATATAGAAACATTGTAGTATTTATATTTTCAATTGGACTTATGGGATTATCAAATCCGTCATCAGATGCATTATCAAGTAGATATGTAGAAAATGAACATAGAGGCCGATTTAATAGTTTTTATAATATAAGTAAAATATTAGGAACTGTATTAGCAAGCTGCTTGGTGGCATGGGGAGTAATAAGTAATAATAATTTAGTATTATTTATCTTTATAGTAATTTTCTTCTTATTACAATATATTTCTATATTAAAAATAGATTATAAACCAGAGAAAAAAGAAAATGCATTTAAAGAGAGCATAAAATATTTGATAAATAGTAAAAGCAACTACAAAATTATTTATGCATTAAGAACAAATCATATAATAGAGAGATTATTTGCACCATTGTATTTGTACATAATTTTACAAGACTTTGCAGCATTTTCAACAATAATAATAGTATCATTATTATTTCAAATTATAACAATAACTTTAATTGGAAAATACACAGACAAAAATTTAAGAAAAGCGAATAATTTTGTATCAGTTATAAGAGTTACAATAACTGCAATATATTTATTTGCAAGAAATAAAATATTGATTTCAGCTAATAAAACTTTAAGTGATAATTTTGAAAAAGTATATGAGACATCAATTACAACATCAATACAAAATATAATAAAAGACACAAAAGAAGATAATGAATTATTATCAACAGCTGGACAAATGAGCTTATGTTTTACTGAAGTTATTATTTTAGCGATTTTATCAATTGCAGCAAAATATATTGGAACAAACATATTTTATATAATATTTGCATTGTCAATAGTTTCTACAATAGCAATAAACTTTTATACTAAAAAAGAACAACAATAGCAGGATTAATAATCAGATTTCAAGAATATTGTGCTGGAGGATTACTATAATGTTATTTTTAAGCAGATAATTAGTTGATAATTATCTATTAAACTTAAAGCAAGAAGTTTAGGATAAATTAGAAAATAAAGACTGGTATATTATAGACTCAATAAATCAAGAATGGTTGAAAAAACGGTTAGAAAACAGCGGAATAATAAAAGCAGGTATCATAAAAAATATATATTAGCGACTGTTCATTCAGATAATATTGCCAGTTTAAACAGTTTACTAAAAATAGGCTATGAGAAGTAAAATGTAGAACAAAGATGTATGGTGATTTAGATAGATACATTGTAATAAAAGAATTGAATGGGTGAATTTTAAATATGATATACAAAGATAACAAAAATAGATGCAAGTGGTGTAATCCCAAAAATGAATTATACATAAAATATCATGATGAAGAATGGGGACAACCATCATATGAAGACAAATATTTATTTGAAATGCTAATACTAGAATCATTTCAAGCAGGTTTATCATGGGAATGTGTATTAAATAAAAGAGAATCATTTAGGAAATCATTTGATAATTTTGATATAGACAAAATATGCAATTACGATGAAAAGAAAATTAAGGAATTATTAGAAAATTCTAATATCATTAGAAATAAATTAAAAATAAATGCGGCAATAAATAATAGCAAAATATTTAAAGAAATACAAAAAGAATATCAAACATTTTCCAATTATATATGGCATTTTACAGATAATAACATTGTGTATGAAATAGATAAGACAAGTTCAGAACTATCTGATATAATTTCAAAAGACTTGAAAAAGCGTGGAATGAAATTTGTGGGAACAACAATTATTTACTCTTATTTACAGGCAATTGGAGTAATATATTCACACGAAGAAGGATGCTTTTTGAAAAAATAATTGATAATGTATTTTTAATATGATAAAATTTAAACAAAAAAACAAATTCTATATGAAAACAACTTTTATAGACGAAAAAAATTACACAGCATCAATAGAAAGATACATAAAAGATGATGTAAGTAAATTAGTAATGGAAAAAACAACTCCAGATGGAAAGAATGCCAAAATAACTGAAATAACATATCCAGAAAAAAGAAAAATGTTTACTGAAGTAAATGGTGTTAAAGTAATGAACGAATATAATGAAAAAACAGCAGTTAGAGGTGCACATATAGAAAAAGAAACAGAATCATCATATACAACAATTAGTAATCCAGCTTATAAATAGTAGAAGAAGTAAATGAAAATGGAGAAATAAAGGAAATATATAAAGATTTTGAGTATAAATTTAACAATGTCACAGATGAAGATATTAGCGAACCAGACAATTCTGAGTATAAAATGCAAGAAAATAGCTAAAAAATTGTAATAAAAAGAGGTTTAATAAAGAGAACGATGCAATTTTACGAATATTGCTAAGGCTAAAGAAGTAAGGAGAAAAAGAAAAAATGGAAAAAGAAGAATTAGAAGAAATATATAATAAATGTATAGAATATAGTAATAAAATACAAAATCCAATTCTAAGAGATGTAGCTAAAAGAGTATATAAAGACTATAAAGTACAACTAATTAACAAACCTGCAACACCAGGTTCACACCATTATTATGCAGGAGGATTGTTATTTCATATGTATAGTGTAACAAGAAATGCTATTGGGATATGTGATATGTACAAAGAATTAGAAGTAGATAAAGATTTAGTAATATTCGGTGCATTAGTTCATGATATAGGAAAATGCAATGACTTTAATGATTTTAAAGATAATAATTATGAAGCAGTAAATGGAAATAGTGCTGCTTTACTAGGACATTCATATGAAGGAACACATATAATAGAAAATTATTTAAAAGACTATGAAATTAATGAAGAATTTAAAAACCAAGTAATACATATGGTAGGAAGTCATATGAATGAATATAGTGAATGGGGAGCGTTAGTATTACCAAAAATGTTGGAAGTTATTATAATAAATTATGCTGATAGTATGGATGCATATTTTGAACCAGCACATAAAATTATAAAAGACGCTAAAAAAGGAGAATTATACAAAATTGGAAATGCACCTAGACCATATTATAAGTCTCTAAATGATTACTATAATTTGTAATAGAATAATTAAGAAAAAGAATTTAAGAAAAAGCACGATACCAATTTAAACAAAGATTAAAAGGGGAGAAAGATGAACAGAGTAAATAAATCAAAAAAAGTAATAAAAATTACAGCAAGTATATTAGTAATATTAATAATTTTAGGTATAGCATTAACAGAAGGAATAGGAAACTACTTTGTAAATTATGCAATAGCAAGAAGTGGAGCAGGAGGAGATAGAAAAGTAAGTGAAGAAACAAAAATAGAAATACAAGGTGAAGATGAACAAATAATAGAAAATAACAGAAAACTGGCAAAAGAAAGTTCAAAAATTTGGAGTGAAGAATCAGTGCAAAAAACTGTTGAGATAAAAGCAAATGATAACATAACATTAAGAGGAACAGAATATTTGCAAGATCAACAAACAGATAAATGGGTAATAATATTACATGGATACAGAGCAAGTACAGAAAGTGTGTTACCAATAGGAGAACAATTCTCAAAAAAAGGATATAATGTATTAATTCCAAGTATGCGAGCATGTGGAGAAAGTGACGGAGAATACTTAGGAATGGGATGGTTAGAAAAAGACGATTTACAGAATTGGATTAATTTAATTATAGAAGAAAATAAAAATGCAAAAATTATATTACATGGCTCTTCAATGGGTGCTGCAACAGTATTGATGGCTTCCGGAGATGAACTACCTTCAAATGTAAAATACATAATTGCAGACAGCGGATACACATCAGTTTGGGATATATTTGCATCAGAAGCAAAAGCAAGATTTAACTTACCAGAATTTCCAGTCTTGAATATGTTTGAGATAGTTGCAAAAAGAAAAGCAAAATATGACATAAAAGAAGCCTCTGCAATAGAACAAGTAAAAAAGAGCAAAACACCAATATTATTTATCCATGGAAGCAATGATGATTTTGTGCCAGAATACATGTGCGAAAAATTATTTAATGCAGCAAATTGCAAAAAAGAAAAATTAATTGTAAATGGAGCAGGTCATACTGACGGAAAATATAGAGACCCAGAAACATATTATAATAAAATATTTGAATGGGTGAATTTAAAATAGTAAGACAATATCTAGTTATAACATTTGACAACCATGCCGATTTGGCATATGCCATGAGTATGATTGTCAAAAAATATTTGTAAAAGACTACACAAAATACAAAAAATATGTTACAATATAAAAAGAAATTTTTAGAAAAAATGGGTAAAACCAACATATAGAGGCCTGAAAGCCTTGAAAATACAATAAAAAACAAAGAGGAGGTAAGAGTATGTCAGGACATAGCAAATGGCACAACATACAAGCAAAAAAAGGAAAAGCAGATGCAGCAAGAGGAAAAATATTCACAAAATTAGGAAGAGAACTACTAATAGCAACAAAAGAAGGTGGACCAGACCCAGCAGGAAACTCAAAATTAAAAGCAGTTATAGCTAAATGTAAAGCAGCAAACATGCCAAACGACACAATAAACAACGCAATTAAAAAAGCATCAACAAGTAACGAAAACTATGAAGAAATAGTATATGAAGGATATGGACCAAACGGAGTTGCAGTAATTGTAGAAGCATCAACAGACAACAAAAACAGAACAGCAGCAGACGTAAGACACGTATTTGACAAAGCAGGAGGAAACTTAGGAACAACAGGATGCGTATCATACATGTTCAATAAAAAAGGTGTAATAGTAATAGAAAGAGCATCAACAGAAATGTCAGAAGATGATGTAATGATGTTAGCACTAGATGCTGGAGCAGAAGATTTCTCAGCAGACGAAGAAGTATATGAAATAACAACAGAACCTTCAGATTTTACACAAGTAAGTGAAAAACTGGAAGAAGCTGGATTAGAATTCTTAGAAGCAGGTGTTCAAATGGTTCCAACTACAACAGTTCAATTAGATGAAAAAGGTGTAGAAAAAATGGAAAGACTAATAGAAAGACTTGACGAACTTGATGATGTAGCAAACATCTATCATAACTGGGAAGAATAAAAAATTAGGGATTGGGGGACAGGTCTTCAATCCCGATTTTTTTAAGTAATATAAAAATTTAAAATAGAGATTAAAAACCTGTCACTCAATTTCTAATTTTTAGGAGATATTTATGGAAAAAATACCAGTAGAAAAAAACAAAGAATATATAGTAGAAATAATTGATAATGGATTTGAAGGAGAAGGAATTGCAAAAATAGACAATTTTACAATTTTTATTAATGGTGCAATAAAAGGAGAAAAAGTAAAAATACTAATTGTAAAAGTCTTATCATCACACGCATTTGGAAAAATAGTAGAAATACTAGAAAAATCAGATGTAAGACAAGAAGTAGACTGCACAACATATAAAAGATGTGGTGGATGCAACATGAGACATATAAAATATGAAGACACGCTAAAAATGAAGCAAAATGCAGTTCAATCATTAGTAAATAAAACACTAAAAAACAAAATTCAAGTCAAACCAACACTTGGCATGGAAAATCCATTACATTACAGAAATAAAGCACAATATCCAATAGGTATAAATAAGAATGGAGAGCCAGTAATTGGCGTATTTGCAAATAGAACACATGAAGTAATACCTATGGAAAAATGCTTAATTCAAAATCCAATATCAGAAGAAATAGCAAAAACGGTATTAGAATTTATAAAGAAAAATAAAATTTCAGTGTATAACGAAAAAACTGTAAAGGGGCTATTTAGACATATTGTAATAAAAGTTGGAATAAAAACAAATGAGGTAATGTGTATATTAGTTATAAATGGTAGCAAAATTCCGAAGAAAGATGAATTGGTAAAAATTCTAACACAAAAATATCCTAATATAAAAACAATAGTAAAAAACATAAATAAAAAAAATACAAATGTCATATTAGGAAAAGAAAACGTCAATATATATGGAAATGGATACATTGAAGATAAATTAGGAGAATATACATTCAAAATATCACCACTTTCATTTTACCAAGTTAACCCAGTACAGGCTGAAAGACTTTACAATATTGGTGTAGAGGCAGCAAAAATAACAAAAAAAGATACAGTGTTTGACTTATATTGTGGTATTGGAACAATTTCATTATTTATGGCAAAACATGCTAAAAAAGTGTATGGGGTTGAAATTGTAGAACAGGCAATTAAAGATGCAAAAGAAAATGCAAAAATTAATAATGTTGATAATGCTGAATTTATTGCAGGTGATACGGAAATTGTTTTGGATGACCTAATAAATAACAAAAATATTATTCCGGATGTCGTTATGGTTGACCCTCCAAGAAAAGGGCTTGATAATAAATCTATTGATAATATTTTAAAGATTAAACCTGATAGATTTGTGTATATTAGTTGTAATCCTGCTACTTTGATTAGGGATTTGGCTAGGTTTGAAGAGGTTTATGAAGTTAAAGAGATTCAGCCAGTAGATATGTTTCCATTTACGGGGCACGTTGAATGCGTATGTGTTCTAAATCTTAAATAAAGCCTTGCATTTCAAGGAAAATCAACTGTTCAGTGCCTAACTCATACCATATTAGGTGGTATGTGTTGACTAAACAAAATAAAAAGTAGAGATTATAGGAGAAATAAAAAATGGTATTTAGTATTTTAGCATTATTAGCAGTGTGTATTAGTATATGTATTAAAGATAGAAAAAAATCATTATATGTTCAATCATTAAACTGCTTTTTTGAAGCAATATATGATTTTTTAATATCTGCTTTTACAGGCGCAATTTTAAGTATAATAAATTTAATAAGGACTTTTATATTTATAAATAAAAATAAATTTAGTAAATCTGTATATTTAATAATACTATTTATTTTTGAAGGAATAATTATGATAAATTGTTATTTTTCATGGACAGGGTGGGTTTCGCTATTACCAACAATTGGTTCAATGATTAGATCATATTGTCTATGGCAATCAAATATGAAATTAGTTAGAATATCTGGAATAACAACAGGAATTTTATACGGCTCTTATTATATTTATTACCATAGTTGGTTCATGGTATTAGGTGATTTTATTTTATTACTTACAGGAATATACACACTTTACAAAAATGATATAAGGAGGAAAAGTAACAATGAAGTTATATGTAATTAGACATGGAAACACAGATAGTAATAGATTAGATATATATAATGGAAAATTATTAAATGAAGATATAAATGATATTGGAATAAAACAAGCACAGGAAGCATCTAAAAAAATTAAAAATTTAAATTTAGATTTGATAATTTGTTCACCCCTTTTAAGAACAAGACATACCTGTGATATTATAAATTCTAATAAGATAAAAGTAATATATGATGATCGAATAGAAGAAAGAAATTGTGGAGTTTTAACAAATACGAAAATAGATGATTTTTATTATACGGAATATTGGAATTATTATTCTAAAGTTAAAATCGATAAATTAGAAACAGTTCCAGAATTATTTAAAAGGGTTAATTTATTTTTAGATGAAATCAAGAAAAAATATAGTGGTCAAAATATACTTTTAGTAACACATGGTGGTGTAGCTAGAGCAATCCATTTTTATTTTAATGAATTGCCAGAAGATGGACAGGTGGAAAAATATTTACCAGATAATTGTGAAATAAGAGAATATAGTTTTAATTAATTTAAATAAAAATTGATATATGCATAATACACATTCAACCATTAAGAGTGTTTATTATGTAGATATAATTGGACCTACTGAATATACAGTGCATATAATTGTAATACAAATAAGAAATATATCACAAGTATTTATACAGGGATTTGGTGATGCTATTACAATAAGTGTCGAAATAGAATCTGGAAAAAATAAACAAGAACAAATGAAAAATGCTAAAATAGTAGCAAGAAAGTTAATAAATGTATTTTCTGCTATTGTTTCAGTTCTTATAGTAAGTATTGCTATTATTAATAATTGGTCAATATGAAGAAATAAAAGGATATATTTGCGATGTGTTTACTTTACGTGAATATAGAAGAAAAGGAATACAGACAAAACTAATAGGTGAATGCATAAAATTTGCAAAAGAACAAAATCTAGAAATTTTGAAACTTTCTAGTGATAATCCAGAAGCAATTTCTATTTATAAAAAGTATGGATTTGAAAATGATAAATTAACTATGGAATATTATATAAAATAAGAGGAAAAGATGATGGATAAAGAAATAATAATTGATAGAAGATAGGTTAAAAGAAAGAGATATGGGGATATATGAAAATATTCCATTTGACAATTTGGATTGGAATGTGTTTTGGAATTATAATTCAGATAGAAAATACCCAGAACTTGAATCTATGAAAGATGTTTATCAAAGAATTAAAGAATTTTTAGATGAATTGAAGAAAAAATACAAAGATGAGAAGATTTTGTTAGTAACGCATGGAGGAATATCAAGAGCAATATACTGGTTTTTTAATGGTATACCTAAAAATGGTAATTCTTCAAATATAAATAAAAATTGTAAAATATATGAATATGAGTTATAATGATGATAAGGAGGTTTTGGATGGAAAACGAGATTATAGAAAAAAACAATTCAGAATTAGTAATATATAAATCAACTAGATAAAATTTTGAATTCATTGGATGCAGAAGTATTAACTAGTCCTGGAAATATTAGTCATAAAAAAGCAGTGGAAAAAGCAAAAATAGGATATAAAAAGTATCATAAACATACAACTATAATGAATTGTTATTATGAAGTAGTCAGTTATACCTAAACATATAAAAAGTAACTGTTCATAATTAACAAACATATCATGTAGTGTGTGTGGCAGTGCTTAACCTTAAATAGTTTTGAAATTATTTCTACTGTAAGGATAGAATGGTTAAATGTTAGAAAATTTATTTTCCATATCTAAATAAAATCTAACCAAAGTCAAATTTTAGATAAATGTTATAAAAAAATATATAAATCTAGTTTAGAAAAAGTGCTAAGCTAGATTTTTTTAATTCTTAAAACTAAGTGAACTAGGAGGATTACATTATTGTGTTGTAATAGATAAGAAAAATATGAATCAATAGTTTTTTAGTTATTGATTTATTTTTTTGCCCTTTAAATTTTTTAGAAATTTAAAGGGCAGGATAAGGAAAGCAGAGCATTTCCTAAAACATTTAGAAAGACAAGCTTTCTAATCCACTGCAAAAATTGTTTTGGTGCAGATAAAATGCAGAGTGCGTACACTTCGGTGTATTTATACCTAAAAAATATTGTAAAATAGGCATTTGACTTACTTGTAAAATTGTAGAAATTATGCTAAAATATCGACAGTTATAAAAATATGTGCTATATTGGTACGAGAATTAAGAGGGAATAAGAATATATGAACAGAATTGCAAAAAATGAAGATATAGAAGAAATATCAAGACTAAGAATAATGCAACAAAAAGACGATTGGAAAGAATTATATCCTAATAAGGACGAAGAATTTTATGCGGTAACAAAAAAATATTTAGAAGAACATTTAAATAAAGATATATTCTTTTTTATAGAAATTATAGACAATAAGATAATTGCAACTTGTGGATTACAAGTAATAAAATACATGCCACAATGTGTGGAAAGTGGTGTTGAGGGATATATATGTGATGTCTTTACATTAAAAGAGTATAGGAGAAAAGGAATACAAACTAACTTAATAAAAGAATGTATTAAATTTGCAAAGAAAAATAATATAATTGAATTAAAACTTTCGAGTGATAATCCAGAGGCAATAAGAATATATCAAGAACAAGGTTTTGAACATGATAAATTAATAATGAAAAAAGAAATTAAGTAAAAGGAGAATTAGTAAATGAACGAATATTTAACAGAATTACATTTGCATACAAAAGAATCTAGTTCTTGCTCAGAGATACCTGCTAAGCAAATGATCGAAACTTATAAAAAAGAAGGATATTCTACAATTGTGATAACTGATCATTGCAGTAAAAGTAAAATGGATAGACTAGGAAATATATCTTGGAGAGAAAAAATAGATTATGTATATACAGGATTTGATATAGCAAAGCAATATGGGGATGAATTAGGAATAAATATATTATTAGGTGTAGAAGTAACATTACAAATAACTGATAGTGATTATTTAGTATATGGAATAGATAAAGAGTTTCTATATGAAAATGAAAAGATATATGAGTATACATTAGAAGAATTATATAAACTTTGTAATAAAAAAGGATATTTATTAGTACAAGCACATCCATTTAGAGATGATATACAACTAGCACCATTAGAATATATTGATGGAATAGAAGTATTCAATGGATGTCAAGATGAAGTTTCAAGAAATGATAAAGCATTAGAATATGGAAAGAGTACAAATAAAATATTAACATCAGGTTCAGATTTTCACAGACTAGATGATCTTGCAAGAGGTGGAATTATTACAGAGATAGAAATAAAAAATATTAAGGAATTAGTAGAAATATTACAATCAAGAAATTATAAATTAAACAGAAATGAATGAACATATAATGGAAAAATTAAAAATAGAATATAAATTTGATTTAGAAGATTTTATAGTTATGGAAAATATTGAACACTCATATTTTCTAAATGATAATATAACTACAGCAGAAGAAGTAATGAAATGGTACGAAAAAACAATTTGACTTGCATTGGAGTAAGAAATGCTGATAACCAAATTATAGCTAGCGTAAATATATTACCATTAAAAAAAGAGGTTTTTAAAGATATATATGAAAATAGAATGAACGAAGCAGATGTAGTATATAATCAAATAGAAGAATATAAGGATGACAACTCATATCATATATATTTATCCTCTATATCAATTGATAAAAAATATAAAAATAATTACAAAGTGATTACAACTTTGTTAAGTGGTTGTATGAACTTACTTGATATGTTAATAAAAAGAAATATTAAAATAGAAAAAATTATGGCAGATGCAAGTACTATACATGGAGAAAAAATATGTAGAAAGCTATTAAGAATGGATTATATAATTGATACAAGCCATGATTCTAAGATATATTGTGAAGATGGAGAAGAATTTATAAAGGCTATAGAAAAAATTAAAAAATTTGTAAATTAAAAAAGAAATAGACAAATATGTAATATGAAAGTACGAAAATATATAGATTTAATATTATAAATAGTAGGCATACTGTTATGTCTAACAACATCTAACTAAAATCTAACCAAAGTAAAGATAATTTACAAAAAAAGCCTTAAAATTTAAAACTATTGTTATTACTAAAATTTATCAGAAAAGTAGCAAGATTTATTAGAATTTCAAGGCTTTAAAGTCACTCAACATATTCTAAACAAGCACAAAGAATTTTTTTATGAAAACATGTGGAATGTGTAGCAGTGCTACATCTAAAAGATTAGATCTAAATTTGAAGATGTATGATTTAGAAATAGTTAAGAAAGGAATAAAACATGGGAAAAGCTTTAAAAATAAGAGAAGTAGGAGATCCTATTCTTCAAAAAAAATGTGATGAAATAGATATAAAGAACATAAATAGAGAAATTTTAGACATCATAGAAGATTTAAAAGCAACATTAGAATTCGGTACAGGCCTAGGCATAGCCGCACCGCAAATAGGAGTAAATAAGAGAATAATTGTAGTAGGGGCTAAAAAAGAAAACATAAAATATAATGATGCAGAAGAAATACCAATAACTGCAATGATAAATCCAATTTGGAAAAAAATATCAGAAGATACTGACATACAATATGAAGGATGCATGAGTGTTCCAGTAATTAGGGGAAAAGTAGAAAGATATAAAAATATAGAATTAACTTATTTTAACGAAAATGGAGAAAAAATTGTAAGACAAGTGGATGGATTTTTTGCAAGACTTGTTCAACATGAATGTGACCACTTAGATGGTATTGTATTTTTAGAAAAAGTAAAAGAACATAATGGTTTTGCAACAGTTGATAGTATAAATAAATATAATTTAAGAGATAAAGAAAGAATTTAGGCATGAAAATTTATAATATTAAACCAGAAGATTATAAAATAAAAATAGTTATGAAAGGTGAAAATATGAAATTACCTACAAGTATAGAAAATAGACTAAATGAAAACATTGTAGAAAATGCAAGGTTAGAATTAAAGAAAAAGAAGATGGAAACATACAAAAGCGGGAGAAACCATAAGTGATGGAGCAATTAGAGAATTAAAAGAAGATAGCGAAAGAAAAAGAAATAAAACATATTATTGCAGAAGTAACTTTTTGTAATGTTTATAGTTTAAGAAATTTAAATGATTTAGGCTATGAGGAACAGACTTGGTATCAAAAAGATAAAAATATTAAAAAATATATTTTGTTAAAAAAATTAGGAGAAGTTGAAAATGAATAATAATATTAAACCAATAATATTTGATTTAGATGAAGTAAGAAGCAAGGCTGAAAATGGAGACAAATTTGCATGCTATATTTTAGGCAGAAGTTATGATAGTGAAGAAAATGGAGCAGAGCAAAGTTTTGAAAAAGCGATGCACTGGTATGAAAAAGGAAAAGAATTAGGAGATCCTCGTTGTGCTTACGGAGTTGGCGCTTGTTATTATTTTGGAGACGGAGTAGAACAAGATAAAGAAAAAGCAAAACAGATACATAATGAGGCTTATGAATCTCTATTAAGTCTTATAAATGAAGAACAAGAAAGTCCGAGAAGACAAGCATTTTCTAAATTTTGTTTAGGTGCTTATTACTATTTTGGATTCGGAAATATTGAAAGAAATGAAAATAAAGCATTTGAATTAATACATGATTGTGCAATGCAAGGGCATCTTCCAGCAATTTATGATTTAGGGGCAAATTTTTATTATAATGGTGTTGGAACAAAGAAAAACTTAAAACTATCTGAATATTATTTAAAGATGGCAGTTAATGCAGGATTGCCAAGAGCAAAAGCTAAGTTTGAACAATACAAAGATACATATGATAGAGAGATTGAAAAATAGTTAATTTAGGAGGTATAGCACCAATATTCATATCAAAATTCCTAGTCGAAAATAAAGTGAAAGTTAAGAAATTAATATTCGTATGTGGATTTAATAATTATTTAGGGATAAATGAAGAATATGATAATGTTAATAAATCGATGTATTTTGATAATTTGGAAGATGTAAAACAGTATGCTAAAGAAATAGTTTGTTTCTATTCAGATAATGATCCATATGTAAGATTTGATGTAGAAAGGAACTTTACAGATATTGTTGCAACAGAGCAAGTTTTAATACATAATGGTGGACACATCAATAGTGAGAGTGGATATGATACATTTGAAGAAATAGTAAGTTACTTATAAAGGTTATATTACAAAAAAATTGCAAATTTTCGTAATATGAAAATTAAATATGTCGGAAACTCTCGTAAATTTCACTTTATTTACGAGAGTTTTCAACAAGAAAAAAGAAAATCCCTCTTTGTATGAGGGATTTTAAGCGTTTATAAACGAACTAACCACATTTAAATGTGCAACATTAAATGTAATTATAGTGTATGCAAATAAAGAAAAATTATTACAAAAAGCAAAGACTAGGTTAACCTGGTCTTTGAAAAACAACTTCCACATCTTTCGATGTGCAACTCTAAATGTAATTATATTATAAGATATTTTGGGGCGAGAGTCAAGATATTTATTGAAATTAATCTTCAAAAGTGTAATATATTTATAGATTCGATGTATGTTAGATTATTTGATTCAGCAGTATTAACTGTTAGTCCTACATAATGATTTTCAGAGATATTGTATATAATTAAAACATGCTTCCTTATATTATTTTCAATTACTTCATAAATATTTTGAGAGTATATATCCAAATTAAAACCTCCTAATATAAACACTGTAGCGTATATAATTTTTATAATAAGCTACATGCTCAATAGTAAACTGCTTATAAAATAAGTCTTCTTGAACCTTCTATTTAACAGAAAAGTTCTTTACTATAATACTACATTTTCATATAAAAAGCAACACATTTGTTCTCTAAAATGTAAAATTATTTGGCATGATATAGAAAAACACAGGGTTATTTCATAAAATATTACAATTTTGTAACATTTTATGAAATAACCCTGAAGTATTTGGAAAAATACTTCCTTTTTTTTACTATTTATGATATAGTTATCATAAATAATCACTATATTAATATAAAGAAAAAGAAACTTAATACGAATACAGTTAGTTTTGATAAAAATAAAACTAAAAAATAAAAAGACTAATAGAAGAAGGAATATATATGTTAAAAGACTTATGTTTTGAAATAATACAAACATGCCCTAATAAATGCAAATTTTGTTCTTCAAATTCATCAAAAGACAAAACGACAATTATAACACTAGAAGACTTTAAGAAAACAGTTATGTATTTTATTACCAATGGTGGAATTGGAGAAATATCAATTTCAGGAGGAGAACCTTTTTTACATCCAGATTTATTCGAAATGATAAAGTTTTGTAAAGACAATGGAATTAGAACAGTTATATTCACCAGTGGAATAAAAAGAACACCAGCAATACCAGAAAAAACGATAGAATATATAAAAAATAAATGTAAAAAAGATTTAGAAGAAATAGAAGAACATGAACCATGGAATGAAAGGCTAAAAAGAAATGTGAAGGCATATTATAAAAGAATGATTAATCCAGGAGAATTCACTTCACTAACAAGGCAAGAACTAGAAAAAATAAAAGAATTAGGAGTAGATAAAATCGTATTTGATTGGCAAGCATTAGATGAAAATATTGATAATGAGTTAATGGGAAGAAAAGCATTAAATACATATCTAATAGATTCTTTGGTTAGAGCAAGCATTGTTGGATTAAATGTAGATGTTCATTTTATTCCTATGAAACCAAATTATAGACAATTTCCAGATATCATAGAATGTTTAGAAATTTCAAAAGTAAAAAATATAAGTATTTTAAATTTTGTACCACAAGGTAGAGGACTAGAAAACAAACAAGACTTGATGTTAAATGAAACAGAGCTAAGAGAATTTAGTGAAATATTAAAAAAAGAGAAAGAAAAATATAGCGGTAACATAAGAATTGGAATTCCATTAAATGGAAAAATGTCTCATTTATGCACAGCAGGAACTGAAAAATTAGATATAAAATATGATGGAACAATACTTCCATGTCCAGCATTTAAAGAAATGAACGTAGAAAAAATGGAAAAGTATGGTATAAAATTACATAGTATATATGAGGATTTGGAAAAAGTAGTTATACATGAAGGAACAAGAAAATCACCATTATGTAAGCAAGTTTATGGATTTAATGGAGAATTGACAGAAAGTGAAGAGATAGAGTTTTAAGGAGGAATATTTATGAAAATATTAATAGGAACAAAAAATCCAGGAAAAATAGAAGGAGCAAAACAAGCATTTGAAAAATATTTTGACAAAGTAGAAATAGAAGGAATACCAGTAGATTCAAATGTAGGAGACCAACCAATAAATGAAGAAATACTTCAAGGAGCAAAAAATAGAGTGAAAAATCTAAAAGAATATGCTTCAAAAAACAATATAAAAGCAGACTTTTATATTTCAAGTGAAGCTGGTATCACAGATTCTTTAGGAGAATGGATAGATATAAATGCAGTAGTTGTGGAAGATTCAAAAGGATTTCAAAGTATAGGAACAAGCCAAGGATTTCCAATTCCTGATAAATACATTGATGAAATTAAAGCAACAGAACTTGGAAAAGTTATGGACAAGATATTCGATGGACAAGAATTAGGCAAAGGAAAAGGTGGAATAAGTTATTTAACAAAAAATGAAGTATCAAGAATTGATTTAACAAGAAATGCATTTATTATGGCACTAACAAAACACATTAATGGAGATATATGGAGGTAAAAATGATATATCTAAAAACATTTAAATTAAGTGAAAGTAGAAGCACAGACCCCAATATATATCCATTTTGCATATTCAAAAATAAAGAACCAAATATATTTGTATTTGACGACATCACAGTATTATATGGAAACAATGGGAGTGGAAAATCAACAATATTAAACATGATTGCTCACAAATTAAACTTAAAAGGAAAAGAACGAAACTATTCTAGAATTGACGGATGGTGGCCATATTTTGAAAATTATTCAAATGAATGTAAATATGAACTAGGAGAAAACGAATATGGAAGTAGGCTAACTAAAATTCCTACAAATAGTAGATATATAAAAAGCGAAGAAATATTATATGAAATTAGAAAAATACAACAAGATGCAGTCTTACAAGAAAGCATAGAAAGTACTCTAACCAAAGAAAGAGGAAGACAAAATGCAAAAGATTTTTTGAAAACAAAAGAAGGTGGAAAACAATTTCCAAGATTTGCATTTGCGCAAGATAAATATTCAAATGGAGAAACAACATTACAAATATTAGAAGAGGATATTGAACCAGATAAATTATATTTATTAGATGAGCCAGAAGTGTCACTTTCACCACAAAATCAAGTAAAACTTGCAGAAAAAATAAATGAAATGGCAAGATATCTCGGAGTTCAATTCGTTATAGCAACTCATTCTCCATTTATGTTAGGAATATTAAATGCAAAAATATACAATTTAGACACAAAAGATTATAGAGTAGCAAAATGGAATGAACTTGAAAATGTAAGATATTTTTATAACTTTTTTAAAAGCAAAAAAGAAGAATTTGAAGATTATTATAAAAAGATATAAAGAAGAAACAACAAGATAAATAAAAATAGAGGAGGATATATCTGTGAAAATAGGAATAGATTTAGATGGTGTAGTTATAGATAGTGAAACAACATTCAGGACTTATGAAGAAATCTTTGATATAGATATTTTAAAAGGAAACAATCTAATAAATAAAAAAGAACCAAAATTTCAAGCTAGATATAATTGGACAAATGAGCAAGAAAAAGAATTTATTGAAAAATATTTCATGACAGTATCAAAAGAAAGTAATTTAATGTCAGGATTTGTAGGCATATACAATTTATTAAAAGAACAAGGACACGAATTTGTCGTTATTACTGCAAGAGGTGGTTTTATAAAAGAAATGAAAGATGATGCAATAAGATTATTAGAAGAAAATAATATTAAGTTTGATAAATATTATTGGAATGTTGAAGATAAATTAGAAATTTGTAAAAATGAAAAAGTAGACATTATGATTGATGATGATTGGAAAATTATAAAAAGGCTAGCAGATAATGAAGTAAAAACATTATATTTTAGAGATACAAACTTGATGAAATTAGAAGAAAATGAGTACATCAAAGAAGTTAATAATTGGGGAGAAATTTATAGATATATAAGATATAATTAAACATAGAGGTAAAATAAATGAATAAAATAATTATAGAAGTAGGTTCAACTTGTGTAAAGATAGACAGATACAATGGGAATAATATAGAGCGATTAGATGAAATTACAATACAATTTAAAAAGCACTACAATGAAAACAACCATTTAATGGAAGATGATATAAAAGAATTAATAAAAAAGATAAATGATTCAAAATGT
The DNA here is from genome assembly GCA_934120675.1 of uncultured Clostridia bacterium. Lineage (GTDB taxonomy): Bacteria > Bacillota > Clostridia > TANB77 > CAG-508 > CAG-269. The sequence goes on along the minus strand of CAKOUU010000017.1, from coordinate 8,795 downwards.
ATTTCAAAAGATATATATGTATGTGGTACAAGTATTTTTAGAACTCTAAGCAAAGAAGAAAAAGAAAAATTTCTAGAAAAATTCAAAAATGAAACAGAATATGACTTTAATATAATATCACAAGAAGAGGAAAATAGATTAACAGTTTTAGGAGCAACAAGATTTGTAAAAGACAAAGTATGTGTTTTTATTGGTGGAGGAGGTTCTACTGAAATTGCAATATATGATAAAAAAATAAAAGAAAGTGCTAACACAAAAATTGGAGTTATAGATGTAATGCAAAAGTTTCCAGATTTAGCAGAAAACTATGCAACTACTGATGTAGAAACAGTAAAAGAATATATAAAAGAAAGATTAAATTTACCAAAACAAAAAGCAGACATATTAATATTAGCAGGTGGAGGACATGAAAAATTTGCTAGATATTCAGGAATAAAATATGAAGAAAATACTTTATATAAAGACAGTGTCTCACCAATTATGATGGATATTGAAACAAGAAAAAAAGAAACAGAAAGATATTATAAGTCAATTTCTTTGGACGAAATAAAACAAAGAGTTAAAGATCCAGATTGGTGGTATGCTACAAGAGCAATGTGTGCATTTACATTAGTAGTTGCAGAAGCGATAGATGCAAAATATATTGTTCCAACAAATATAGCAATGGCATATGGAATTATAGAAAATGAAAAATAAATTACATAGAGGCAATAAAATTATGATAAAAAGATACAAACAAACTGAAATAGATGCATTAGCAGAGATATTAAAAAAAGATGGAGTAATAAGTGTTCCAACAGATACAGTATATGGAGTATGTGCCAGAATAAACTCAAAAAAAGCACATGACAATTTAGTAAAAACAAAAAATAGACCAATTACAAAACCATTTCCAGTAATGTGTTCAGATGAAAAGCAAATAAAAAGTATAGCAATAGTAAATGAAAAGGCAGAAAAACTAATAAAAGAATTTATGCCAGGTCCAATAACACTAATTTTAGAAAAAAGACCAGAAGTGCCAGAATATGTTAACAATGGAAAAACAACAATTGCAGTACGAATGGCAACATCAAAAGCGGTAAAAGAATTAATTATAAAAACAGGATGTCCAATATTTATGAGCAGTGCCAATCAAAGTGGAGAACCAACATGTACTAACCTAGATGAAATAGAAAATGAATGCCCAAATCTAGACGGAATGATGGAAGGTACAGTTAGATTTGGAAAAGGAAGTACAATAGTTGACTGCGTTTTAAAAGAATTAAAGATTTTAAGGGATGGACCAATTACAATAGAACAAATTAGAGAAGTTCTTGAGGGATAAGAGCCATAAAATTAAATATTAGTCGATAAAAAAATAGCCACAACATCTTTAAAACGAAAGTGAGATGAAAATGATGCTATTAAAACAACTAAAATATTTCATATCAATAGTCGAAAAAGGAAACTTTACAGAAGCAGCAGAAAAAATTACATATCACAATCTGCAATATCACAGCAAATACAAAGTTTAGAAAATGAATTAGGATATAAATTATTAATCAGAGAAAAAAGAACATTCACTTTAACACCAGCAGGAAAGTGCATATATCATCAAAGTAAAAATATAATAGAAAACATAGAAGATATGCAGGAAAAAGCAAAATTCATTGCAAACACTAAAAATTATTCAATAAAAATAGGATATTTAAAAAATTATACTGGCAAGGAAATGCAAAAAGCAATAGTGGAATTTAATAAAAAATTTCCAGAAGTAGAAATAGAGATTGTATCAGGAACTCATGACGAACTTGGAAATAAAGTATTTAACAATGAAATAGATTTCTATGCCGTTTGTTTTGTGATGTTGACGATGTTACATATGGTGGACTTAAAAAAATCGGTTTCACTAGAACAAAAACATTGGGATATGGTGGAGATTGTTGTGATTTCAATTTTTTCAAAAAATAGTTTATATACATTGATTAATAAGTTACACATTGATAAGCTTAACAAATAAATCTAAAATTAATTAGTAAATATTTATCAAATACATAGACAAATTTAGAATAATATAGTAAAATAATTAACATAGAAAATGATAAGAAACAGATGTGTTTTTATTGCCTTAGCAGCAGTTCTATACAAGAACTGGGTTGATAAGCAACTACATAAATAAAAAAGCTCACATCTGTAACTTTGGCGAGTTTGGTGTGAGTTTTTTACAACTAATTTCGGCAAAACCACGTTTGTGGATTTGTCATTTTCTATATTTATTATAATATATTTATGGGCAAAAAGTCAAGATAATTTGATGGAAATTATAATAATAAAAGAAAAGGAAAAGGAAAAGTAAAATGGAAAAAGAAAACTTTAAAAAATTTATAATATCATTATATAAACCAGTAAAATTTTTAACAATAACAATGATATTAAGTATGGTTATAGCACAAATATTAGATTTAGTAAAACAATATATAATAAAAGGAATAATAGATTTGCCAAGTACAGAAAACTTTCAAGTAACGGATTTATATCATGTAGCCTTTATTTTGTTATTTGTTATTGTACTAGAATTAATATTTTCATATATATCAAATATAACAAGAACAATACATATGGTAAAAAAACAAACACCATATATATCTGAAAAACTATTTAATAACTTAAACAAGAAAACATATTCTTTTTTTACGGATAATTACACAGGAAAAATATCCACAGCCATTAATGAAATAAATGACGAAATTACAAACTTAAATACTCAAATAACAACTAAATTTATTTCATTATTAACATCAATGGTAAGTAGCCTTATAGTTTTATATACAATAAATATAAACATTTTTATTGTTGCAACAATACTTTTTACAGGAATAATAGTTTCAAGACTAATATATTTTTCAAAGAAGTATTTACCATCTATAAAAAAAGCGGAAGAATATAACAGGGAATATAATGGGATTTTAAATGATGCTGTATTAAATTTTTCATCATTAAGATTATATAATGCAGTAGAAAAATTTTCTAAAAATCTAAAACAAAAAAAACAAGAAGTAAATGTATATAAGAATAAAGCATCTATTAAGGAATTTACGTTTGGAGCAATAGCAAATGTAGTATATGTTATCACATTAATTGCATTAATAATTTATTCAATTAAATTATTTGAAGGTAATTCAATGACATTAGGTAATTTAATATTTTTTATAAATGCTATGATTTCTTTAAAAAGTCAAACAACTTCATTTACATGGTCTTACATACATATAGGTGAAATCATTGTAAAACTACAAAACAGTTATGAATTATTATATACAAAATATAATGTAGAAGATGATAATAAAGGGGATATAAAAATAAACACTGGAAAATTAGAATTTAAAGATGTATCATTTAGATATAATAAAAAATATATTTTTGAAAACTTTAATTTAAGTATTGAAGATAAACAAAAGATAGGAATTATAGGTGTAAGCCGGAAGTGGAAAAACAACATTAGTAAATTTGATTTTTAAGTTTTATAATCCAGAAAGTGGTAGCATTTTAATAGATGATAAAGATATATATAAATATAGTGCAAATTCATTATATAATAATTTAACTTATGTACCTCAAGAAACCATATTACTACATTCAACTATTTATGATAATATTAAAATAGCCAAACAAGATGCAACAAACGAAGAAATATACAATGCCGCTAAAAAAGCCGAATTACACAATTTTATAGAAAGTCTCGAAGACAAATATAATACAATTGTTGGAGAAAGAGGTATTAAACTTTCAGGAGGACAAAGACAAAGAATTGCATTAGCTAGAATATTCTTAAGAGACTCAAAAATTGTAATATTTGACGAAGCAACTAGTAGTTTAGATAATAATACAGAATTTAAGATTCAACAAAATATACACAAATACTTTAATAATCAAACTATTATATGCATAGCACACCGCTTATCAACATTAAAAGATATGGATAATATTCTTGTAATAGAAAAGGGGGAAATAGTAGACTTTGGAACTCCTGACTATATTATTCCAAAGTATGATAAAAAAGAATTTCTAGTAGAAGATATTTAAAAAGTAAATGACTGAACAGATTTATTATCTATTCGGTCATTTGTATTAAATTTTAAATAATTTACTTTCTTATCCATAAGTTTTACTTATTAAAAAGCACCCAAAAATCGAATTGATTATAAGTGAAATACAAGAGTATAATGTATTTAACTAAAAAGAAAGGTGATATATTTATGGAAACAAAAAAGATGTAATATTATTAACAGGAGCAGGCCAAATAGGAATGGCTATTGCAAGGAGAATAGGATATGGAAAGAAAATTATAATAGGAGACAAAAAATTAGAAAATGCAAATGAAATTAGCTAAATAATGAACGAAGCAGGATTTGACACAGAATAGGAGTATCACCATCACAAGCACCAATAGAAGCAATTTCAAGAGCGGATGAAAATTATGCAGTTGGTTATATTGAAAAAGGAAATACAGAAATTGTTGTGGAATATATTAGGGATATTATTGAAGCCGATTTATTTAAAATTGAAGGTGTAAAAGGATATTCAGCAAATTATCAAGAATGTATAGAAGAAACAAAAGAAAGACAACAAAGAAACGAAAGACCAGAATTAAAAAGATAGATAGAGGATATATCACAATATGAAGTAATTTATATTGGAGCACCAGTAATATTGGGGAATAATGTCACAAGAAATGATAACACAATTGGAAAAATTAGACTTTACTGGTAAAATAGTTAGAGTATTTACAACACCTGAAGGTTCTGGGTTGGGCTCTATTCCATCACAAATAAAAAGAGTATGTAAAGGTGCAAATGTTTTAGATGATGGAATTGCAATTCGAGGAGCATCAGTCAAAAATTCAAAATATAAAATTAAAAATTGGTTATAAACATCCCATTTTATTGTTAGAGAACTACTTGAAATATAGTAGTTCTTTTTGGTATAATCATAGCAATAAATAGTAAATTGTTTTTAGGAGGAATGATTAAAAATGAAATTGAAAATCTTAGGGTCCGGAAATATTTTTTCCAAGTATAATAGTGCAAGTTATTTAGTTGATGACAAGATACTAATAGATATTCCAAATGGTACATGTAAAACTTTAAAAAACATAGGTATAGAGCCTAGCAAAATAAGCGAAATATTAATTACGCACTTTCATGGAGATCATTATTTGGACATGCCTTTTTTGCTATTAAACAAAATTTTTGATAATGCTATATGCTCAAGCATTTATTGCGATAGTACGGGGAATGAAAAAATTTATAATATTACTAAATTAGCCTTTCCTAACAAAGTAAAAAAAATCAACAATTATTTTAAATATAATTATGATAAAAAGTTTAGAATTAATGATTATGAAATAGAGAAAAATCTTTTAGAACATGAAGATGGAATAGAAGCATATGGATATATTTTTAATAAAAATGATTTGTATGTTGGATTTACTGGTGATTCAGGAATTTGTGATAATATTGAAATAATGGCAAAAAAATGCAGACATTTGATATGCGATTGCAACTCTATAAAGGGAAAAAAATCACACATGGGGATAGATAATTTAACGGAATTAGCAAAAAGATACTCAAATTGTATATTTTATACTACACATATGGATGATTCAACTAGAAAAGAACTAGAAAAAATAACTATGGAAAATATTATTATTTTGAATGACAATGATGAATTTATATTTTAGTGTTTTAATCAAATAATATTGCAGATATAATGATATATTTTGATAAAGAAAATATTATTTGTAATGATGAAATTTTTTGGGAGGAATTCAAAAAGTCAGGAAAAAAAGATATGATAGATTCACAAGACTATGAGGATATATGTATTAGAACATTAGATACAATAACCGAAATGATAAAAAAATATAGTAAAGAAAAATCATATACAGTACTTGACTCTATTGGTTATTCTTTTGACAAAAGAATAGAATGTATAATTGAAATGAAAAAAACATTTAAAAACATTATATTAATTGTAATTAATCCTAATTTTGAAGTCATATATAAACAACTTCAGGAAAGAGAAAAAGCATCTAGAAAGTCTAAGATGCAAAAGGGAATTACAATTCCAGACCGCATCACAATGATAGCCAATAAGTATGAATTGGACAAACAAATAAGCGATAAGAGTATTAGTTATAAAACTACTACAACTTATATTGTCAGAGACATGAATAATGTCAAAGTTTCTATTGAGACTATGTAAAAAATTTAATAATTTTTGCAATATATCTCCAGTTTTTTTGCTGGAGATATAATATTAAAAAAATTTAAGAGATTAACCAATAACAATGGAACAAATTAGGATAATTTTTTATATAACATTTATTATAAAAATCAAAAGCATAATGAGCATTAAAGACTCATTATTTTTTTAACCAAATTTTAACCTTTCTTTAATCAAAAATTAAACAACAAGAAGTAGAATATCAACATAAAAAGCATCAAAATTGAAAAAAATACAAATTTTCAATCAGATATGCATTTTGAAAAAGAAAGGAGTCAAAAATGAAAGAATTTTTAAAGAATGCAATGCAAGGATTTTCAATGGCATTAGCAGACAGTGTACCGGGAGTATCAGGAGGAACTGTCGCTTTCGTATTAGGATTTTATGATAAATTCATAAACTTGCTAAACACATTAATAAGCAGAAAAGGAGACAAAAAAGAAGCAATTAAATTTTTAGTAAAACTAGGAATAAAAGAAATATTACATTTCAATTTATCATATATACCAGTACTATTTGTATTTGGGTTAGGAATTATAGCAGGAATTGCACTTATTATAAAAGCACAGTTAAAAAAGCATTAGAAAAATACAGACCACAAACAATTTATTTAATAATAGGATTGATGATTGGTTCAATATATGCTATTATAATTGGAGTAACAACATTGAAAGTACCACAAGCACCATTATCATTTAGTACATTTAGCATTGTTTACTTTATAATTGGTGGGCTAGTAATTTTAGGAATGGAAGTATGTAGAAGATTAAGAGCAAAAAAGAATACACCAATTATAATGCTTACAGCAAAAGGTGATATAACAGACAAGGTAAAAGGATTAGATGTTGGAGCAGATGACTATCTTACAAAACCTTTTGAAATAGAAGAGCTACTTGCAAGAATGAGAGTAATTCTAAGAAGAAAAACACAGAACACAAATCAAAGTAAAATAATAGAAGTAGCAGATTTAAAATTAGATTTAGAAAAAAAGCAAGTATCAAGAAATGGTAAAAATATAGAGTTAACCAGAAAAGAATATGAACTATTAGAATATCTTATGAAAAACAACGGAATTGTAATTTCAAGAGAAAAGATAATAGAAACTGTATGGGATTACGACTTTGTTGGAGATACAAAAAAAGTAGATGTATTTATAAGATATTTAAGAAGCAAAATTGATGATGGATACGATAAAAAAACTAATAAACACAGTAAGAGGGTTTAGATATGTCATTCAAGAATAAATTATTAATAGAAATTAAAAATAAATATTTAACCAGAAATAGTTTAACGACAAAATTTAGTCTTTATTATGGAATAATATTAATTGTTATTTTAGGAATATCACTTAGTATGGGAGTTATAGGTGTATTATTTTACTTAATATTGATGCAGACATAAGTAATGTAAAAGAATTAATAAGAATATTTATTGACAATGCAATTAAATACACAGAAGAAAATGGCAAAATCAATATATTTTCACAAAAAGACAATGGGAAAATATATATTAACATACAAAACAATGGAATTGGAATAGCAGAAGAAGAACAAGAAAATATATTTGATAGATTTTACAGAATAGACAAATCAAGAAACAAAGAAACTGGTGGAGTTGGTTTAAGACTTGCTATTGCAAAATCAATAGCAAATATGAATAATGCAGAAATTAAGTTAGAAAGCAAACAAGGTAAAGGCTCTACATTCACATTAATTTTTTCAGAAAGTCTAATTAATATATAAAGAAATTTTAAGGAGGAAATTATTTAAAAATGAAAGAAAAAATAAAAGAAATTACAAAGAAAAACTTTAAATGGCTTGTGTTATTTATAGCATTAATCGGATTTTTATACTTAGCAGAAGATGTATTCCATAAAGAAATAATGACTGGAGATATAATTGGCTACAAAATAATATCAACATTTTTAATATCAGACTTTGCAACACCAATAGCCAAATTTATCACAAACTTTGGTGGTGCGATATTTTTAATTACATTAACAGTAATACTATTTATATTAATAAAAAATAAAAAAATAGGGCTATCAATATTAACAAATTTAGTTGTTATTGCAGGATTAAATCAGGTAATAAAGCGAATATTACAAAGACCGCGTCCAACAGAATATAAAATTATAGAAGAAACAGGATACAGTTTTCCATCAGGACATTCTATGGTAAGTATGGCATTTTATGGATATTTAATATATCTAATTTATAAATACATAAAAAATAAATATATTAAATGGATTTCTATTATAGCATTAAGTATTTTGATATGTTTTATTGGAATTAGTAGGATTTATTTAGGTGTTCATTATACAAGTGATGTTTTAGGTGGATTTTTATTGTCAATTTCATATTTAATTATATATGTGAGTGTTGTTAATAAATTTTTAATAGTTACAACCGACATATATAATAACATTGAAATGAAAAAAATCAAGAAAGAAATTAGCAAAAATTAGTTGCTAATTATCTATTCTTATGCTATATTATAATAAAAATAAATTGATATGGAGGAAATTTATG
>CAKOUU010000016.1 GCA_934120675.1 uncultured Clostridia bacterium | reverse complement strand
CAATTCATCAACGTCCCCAATGGTTCATCAACGTCCACAACGGTTCATTTTAATTCAACAACTGTAACTCCCATTTCTCCTTCACCATAAGTCCCAACTCTAAAAGACTTAACACGAGAGTTTGATTTTAAAAACTTGTGAATACCTTCACGCAATTTTCCAGTACCTTTACCATGAACAATTCTTACAGTTTGAAGATTTGCAATAGAACAGTCATCTAAAAATTTGTCAATAATAAAAATAGCTTCTTCAACATTTAAACCAATAACATTAATTTCTGAACTAACATTTTTAGCTTTAGAAACTGAACTATAAGAACTTGTTGATTTATTAGTCTTATTGTTATTGGCGATTTTTTCCAAATATTTTAATTTAACACTAAGTTTCATACTACCAATTTGTACTTGAACTTCATTTGATTTTGAAACATTAGAAACTATAATACCATTTTGTCCTAAAGTAGTTACAAAAACTTCTGTGTTAGGTTTTGCATCTTCAATAGAAATAGCAGATTTTGATTCTTTTGGAATATTGCTATCTAAATGAGATATAGAAATATCTTTTATGTCTTTATTAAGTTTATTTCTTAAATTATTCAAATCACTATTAGATTTAGAAACATCATTCATTTTAGAAATTATTTCATTTGCCTCTTCTTTTGCGTCAAGCAAAATATTTCTAGCCTGAATTTTAGCATTATTAATAATTTCACGTTCTTGCTCATTAAGCTTTGTATTGTCACGTTCTAATGATTTTTTTAGCTCTGAAATTTCATTTAGTTTTTTAGAAATTTCTAATTTTTCATTTTCAATTTTAGATTTATTATAATAAATATTTTTAAGTAATTCTTCAAAATCAATATCATTTTTTGTTAAGTTGCTTTTTGCTTCATTTATTATCGAATCAGGCAAACCAAGTTTTCTACTAATTTCAAAAGCATTACTTTTTCCAGGCACACCAATTAATAGGTGATATGTAGGTGACAATGTATTTACATCAAATTCAACAGAAGCGTTTTCAAATCCATCAGTTGTTAATGCATATTTTTTTAGCTCTTGATAATGTGTTGTTGCAACTGTTAAAGAGGTGTTTGATTTAAAGTAATCTAAAACACTAATTGCAAGTGAAGCACCTTCAACTGGGTCTGTTCCAGAGCCTAATTCATCAACTAAAATTAATGAATTTTCTGTTGAGTTTTTAACAATATCAACAATGTTTGTCATGTGTGCAGAAAATGTACTTAGTGATTCAGAAATACTTTGGTCATCACCAATATCAGCAAAAATATTATCAAATACATAAATAGAAGATTGTGTTGATGCTGGAATATTAAGACCGCTACAAGCCATTGCAGTTAAAAGCCCAACAGTTTTTAATGTAACAGTTTTTCCGCCAGTATTTGGACCAGTTATAACCAAAGTATTAAATGTTGTGCCTAATTCTAATGAAATAGGAACTGCTTTTTCCTGGTCTAAAAGCGGATGTTTTGCATCTTTCAAAATGATTTGTTTTTGCGTATTTATTTTAGGTGTTATACCATGTATAGCTTTTGAATATTTTGCTTTTGCAAAAGCAAAATCAAGTTTTCCAATACATTTAATATCTTCTTTTATTTCATTCGAATAAGGGTAAAATAATTTACTTAAATCTTGTAAGATTTTTTCTATTTCTAAGTTTTCTTCATTTTTTAAATTAGCAAGTTCATTATTTAATTCAAAAACTGAAATTGGTTCAATAAATACTGTTGAACCAGAACTTGAAATATCATGTACAAAACCTTTAATTTGTCCTCTATACTCGTCTTTTACAGGTATTACATAACGGTCATTTCTAATTGTAATAACATTTTCTTGAATATATTTTGAGTATGTAGAAGAATGCAAAAATGCATTTAATTTTGTTTTTATATCTTGTTCGGTATTACGTTGTTTTTTACGGATAGAAGCTAAATTTTTTGATGCTCTATCATCAATTGTATTTTCGTCAATAACACTGTAAGATATTTTTTCAATAATGGAACTATTAGAATATAGTTTTGAAAAAATATCAGTTAAATATATAAATTCATTGGAATCTAAAAAATCATTGTAAAAATACTTTTTTAGTTCATCTGCCATTTTTAAAATATTTGTTAATTCTAAAATTGATTTTATAGAAAGAGTTCCATATGATTCGATTGTTTTTAGATTTTTGGTATTGTCGGCAATTTCAGAAATTGGAGGTGTGTTACATCTATATAAAATATTAAGTGCCTCTTCAGTTTCCGTTAGGCTTTTTTTGACGTCTTCTTTATTGTTTGAGGGTATCAAATCTTTGCACATATTTTTTCCGATGTATGTGTGTGCATAATTTGATAGTAAGTCTAAAATCTTTGAGTATTCTAGTTTATCTAAATATTTATTTTTCATTTTTATAGTCCTTTTCTTTTATTTTATGTTTTAATTATACAAGCCTATTATTGATAAGTCAATAATTATTGGTAACATAATATAAAAAAGCCTTGAGAAAATAAATAAAATGTTGTATAATTTTCACTTGAATTTACATATAATTTATGCTATAATATTGACAGATAGAAAAAGAAATGTTACAATTCTGTTACAAATTTTTAATTTTTATATTACATTGGATAAAAATATTGACTTTCTAGGAATACATGTGATAAATTTTATATGAATTAAATAAAATAAATAGAGCAAGGCTAAGCCTTACTCAGAATATTCGTTTGAATTGGGGTTGCTTTTCGCAGGGCTTACCTCAATTTTTTCTTTACTTAATTTTACTATGTAACTAAAAATACCAGCAAATCCGAACTAAGAGTCCGTAAGCAAAGTATAATGAAGCCTATACCTACTAAAATCAGAAACTTTTCCATAACGCTCACCTCCTCGTGTTGCAAATAAGTTAAAACCTAGATGCATGGTAGTAACAACTAAGTATTATTTGCATAACAACTAGTTGCTACTTAATACAACTAAGCTGTCATAGTGAGCGCTCAAACGATAAAAATATAATATCAAAACAAGGTATAAAAGTCAATAAATTTTACAAACTAAAAGGACATTTTTTAAATTATATGACACCATTAGACATATAAAATTAACCTAATATTTTATAATATATATTAGGTGATGAAGATGGATGAAGTATATATTAAATCATTATAAATTATGAAATATTTAAAAATAAAATCTGATAAAAGTATAATCTCTTGAATTTAATTTTATAAAAAAATTTTTTAATGCAATTTTAATGCAATTTTTTAAATAAATAATAAAAAATAATATATCAATAATAAAACATTAAAAATATTTCAAAGCTCTAAATCTCTTGATAATAAAGGATAATAGAAACATAATGAAATATAAAAATAAAAAAACGAGATTTCTAAAAATCTCGCATTTTGGCTGGACTGGCTAGATTCGAACTAGCGCATGCCAGAGTCAAAGTCTGGTGCCTTACCGCTTGGCTACAGTCCAATATATATACTGGGGTGGAAGATGGGACTCGAACCCACGGTCTCCAGTGCCACAAACTGGCGCGTTAACCAACTACGCTACATCCACCATAGTTTCCGTGCTTGTTCTTGGCACTCTCCTATTGTAACCCATATACTAGGGTTTTGTCAAGACTAAAATATAAAAAAATAAAATTTTTTAAGCTGTAGACTGTAACGATTGTGAATTGTAATTAGAAAAATCATAAAATATTAAATTTATAATATAATTTAGTAAATAAGTAATGAACTTAAAAAATAAAGTTCAAAGTATATAAAGTTCGAAGAATGGAGGCACGCTTATGGAAAAAGCAAAAGTAAAGGAAAACAACACTATAGCAACAATAGCAAAAGGAATTGGAATATCATTATTGATAACCGTTATAGCATTAATAATATTTTCAATAATTTTAACATACACAAATATAGAAGAAAATGTAATAAATCCAGTAATAATGATAATAACAGCAATAAGTATATTAATAGGGAGCTCAATAGAAAACACAAAACTAAAGAAAAATGGACTAATAAATGGTGGAATGATAGGAGGATGTTATATTTTAATAATATACCTAATATCAAGTATTTTAAATTGGAAATTTTCATTAAATGTTAATTCAATAATAATGATAGTAGCTGCAATTATATTCGGAATACTAGGGGGAATAATAGGGGTAAATAGAAAATAAAATCATAAAGTCATTAATATAAAATATATTAGTGGCTTTGTATTTTTTTGAAAATTTTACTAATGAAAGTACTGAAAATTAGCCGTAAACACCTGATTTTGTCGCATTTTGTCGAAATGTTTTTGTTGACAAATGAAGAATTAGGAAGTATAATCAAATTACATTTTCATATTTTTTATATTTTAAATTCAAAAGCAGTTCATATATAAAATGAACTTTGCAAAAAATAAAAATTTAAAAATCAAAAATTAAAATCAAAAAAATCCAAAAATTAAAAATTGAATAAGAGGGAGGAATGCTATTGAAAAAGAGTAAAAAAATAGTATTAGTATTAATTGCAGTTATTGCAATATTATTAGCATTTGTAGGAGGACAGGCATATGCCAAATATATGTCAAGAATATCAGGAAAAGGAACTGCTGATATTGCAAGTTGGAGTTTTAAAGCAAATGAAAATGAAGAAAAAATGCAAACAATTTCTTTAAAATCTAAAATGAATAATTCAACATTATTAAGTAATAAAATTGCACCTGGGACAGATGGAGAATTTCAAATTAAATTAGATGCAAATGGTTCAGATGTTGGAATTAATTATGTCATTAAATTTGAAAATGAAACTAGTAAACCTACAAATTTAAAATTTACATATGATGGTAAAACATATAATTCTTTAACAGAATTACAAAAAGATTTAACTGGAACAATAGATGCTAATGGACAAGATAAAACAAAAACATTGACAGTTGGATGGAATTGGAAATATGAGACAGGTTCTACTCAACAAGAAATTGCAACAAGTGATGCAATTGACACAAAAGAAGCAAAGACAATTAGCGACTATACTTTTGATGTTATAATTTCAGGCACACAAGTTATGCCACAAAATTAGTTTTGATATAGTAATATAAAAAATATGAAAATATTTATTTTATAAAAAATTTGAAATTAATATCCATTTTAAGGAGGAGATAATGAAAACTGTTAAAAGTTTAAAAGATATAGATTTACCAATAATAAAAAAGGGCAAGTTAAATAAAGAAGAAAAAGCCAGTGGTAAAAATACAAAAATTATTACTGCAATTCTTATAATTTTTATTATTATTTTGTTATTGTTTGGTGGTTATAGTATGGCAAGAGTTTTGGAAGAGGTGATAGTAAAAGGAAATGCTGAAATTGCTGAACCAATTTTAATTGTTGAAAATAATCCAAGTATTGATATAACAGCAGAAAAAAATTATGGTGAATATGCATTTAAAATAAAAAATTATGATGAAAATAATTTAACTCAAACAGATTTAAAATATTATATAGAGATTTTATCTAATAATGATAGTGCTGTTAAATTTGAATTGTATCAGGGAGAAAACAAAATCGATTTAAAAGATAATAAAACAGAGTATATTCAAATATCTAAAGATACCAAAGAGGAAAGAGAGTATAAGATAAAAATTAAGTATGATAAAAATGTCAATACATTAATAAATGATATATTAGATAAAATACAGGTAAAAGTACATACTGAACAGGTAAAGGCATAAGGTGATGTTATGAAAAACAAAAATATAAAAAGATTAATAATAGTGATTATATTGGTTTTTTTAATTTTCAAAATTGTTTGTTCAAATTTAAAGTTTGATTCAATTAAAAATGATGATTTTTTGTTTTTGAAATTTTTAGTAAATGGTCAAAAAGATTCTATTGATAATTTAAATCAAAAAAGTATATATAAATTCAATGTAGATTATAAAGATATGAAGTTAAAAACAATTAATTTGTTAGATTCTGCTGACAAAACAGCTTTTGTATATGAAAAAATTGCGCCAGGAAGCAGGGGTCAATTTGAAATAGAGTTGAATTCAAATCAAAATTTAAAATATAGAATTGAGTTCAAAAGTAACAATGCAAAGCCACAAAACTTGAATTTTAAAGTTTTTAAAGATAATGTTTTTCTTGATGAAGCTAATACATTAGAAGAATTATCTGAAAGTATGAAAGGAGACATAAACAAAAATAAAAAAATAGTTTATAAAATTAAATGGTATTGGGAATTTCAAAATAGCCAAGGTTTGGAAAAAGTTGATATTCAAGATACAAATGATGCTAAAAATATAAATCAATATAATTTTGATGTTTATACATATGGAATTGACATGTTTTAATACTATGTAATATAAAAGTTTTAAACTCGCAAGTAAAAAAATGATTTTATATGTAGTTTCTAAGAAGGGAGAGTGAGCAAAGTTGAAAAAAGTATTAGCAATTATCATATTGAATATTCTAATAATTTCATTTTGCACAAATATATATGCTAAATATGTCGTGCAAGAAGAATTTTGCATTGCAAATCTTAATATAGATAGAACAAAACCAAAAATTGAATTAGTAAATATATCTAATACGAATACGGAATATCCGGAATATGCAAATAATGAAGATACTATTACCATAAAAATCAAAGTAATTGAATCAAATATTAAAAATGTTTTTTTAGATAGTAATCATATTAAAGCAATGATAGATAATACCCAAGTTGAAGAAAAATCAATTATAATTTCTGATTTAGGTCAAAATATATATCAGATTCAACTTAAGAATTTAAAAGAAAATGGAAAATTGAAGTTGGATTTTTTAGAAGGAACAGTAGTTGACAAAGGTGATTTAAAAAATGAAGAAATTATGGTTGATACGAAAATAACAATTGATAATACTGCACCAACTGGTAATTTGATAGAGAAAGTGATTTCTGATGGAAGAGTTAATGCTGTTATAAATTTATCTGAAACAATAAGAAAAATAGATGGTTGGAAAATGTCAGATAATAATTTGAATATTGAAAAAGAATTTACAAATAACATTTCTTATGAATTGCCAATAGAAGACTATGCAGGTAACAAAGCTATTGTAAATGTCAATATTACCAAAGCTACATATATAAAAATTGTGTATGCTTCGCACAATTCGAATATAGGTTGGACATATGGATATGGAAATTATGATGTTGCAGGAGGTACAGCTGTTAAGCAAAACCCTAAGTATAAAACAGAGGCACTCGCATTTAATGTTTCAGGAAATATAGATAATGATTTCGTTCAGGCAAATGCATATGTTCATACTTATTGGGGTGAAGGAAGTAAGGCAAGATGTACATCATTTAATATTATTTATAATCATGGGTATAACCCAGGAAAAGATATGTATAAATCAATGGCTTCAAACGATTTGGTTACTTTGAAAGGAAAAAAATATTTTCAGTTAGGAGGTGGAGGAGTAAACTCACTGAATCAAACTGATATAAATGGAAGAAATCCTGTGCCTGCTTCTAGTGAATACAATTATGGGATATCAGGAATAAAAATAAAATTAAAAGATTATTCATATTTTTCTATAGTTTACCAAGTGTTAGTAAATAATGTTGGCTGGATTAATACTTGCTCAGATGGTCAAGAGTGTATGTATGATAAAACTAAACCAATTTCTGCATTTAGAATTGCTTTAATTCCTAAATCTGAAAAACAATATATTATAGACACTTGGAATAAAGATGTTGGAACGTATAATTTTAAAAAATGATTTTGAAATATATAATAGTAAATGCAGCTTAGGATTTTTTTCCTAAGTTGCTTAATTTTTATGGACAAATTTTTATGAATGTGATAATATAAAGTAAATTAATATTGGGGTATCGCCAAGCGGTAAGGCATCGGACTCTGACTCCGACATTCCTGTGTTCGAATCACAGTACCCCAGCCAACATAAGTTTCTGCAAGTGTTAATTAACAAAAGGACATTTGCAGAATTTTTAAGTATAATTAAATAAACGTATAGATTACTGTTATTAGGGAGGCTTGTTATGAAAAAAACAAATGAAAGAGGTGTAACATTAGTTGCATTAGTCACAACAATAATACTTTTACTTATATTATCAACAATAGGTATAACATCTGGAAAATCAACAATAGAATATTCAAATTTTAATAAATTAAAAAGTCAATTAACTGTATTGCAAACAAAAGTTAATGAACTTAATCAACAAAGTAAAACTGATATTGGACAGGGAATAGGCGATGAACAAAAATCAATACTTAATAATGAAATTGTAAGTAATATTATTTATAAAGACAAAACAGAGGAAGAAAAAAATGCAATAGAAGCGGGATTTAGATTATTAAATGGAAATCAAATAAAAGAGCAGTTGGGATTAGATGGATACAAAGGTAATTATTTGATTAATGTTAAATATAGATATGTCGTTTTGTGTGATGGCTTGGAATACAATGGAATCACATATTATATGATAGACCAAATAGAAGGTGGTCTATATAATGTGGAATATCATAATAAAAATGATAATAAAGGAACATTTGAGGTAAATGCAATTGCTGAAGGGGATAAATATAAAATAATTGTTTCAAATATTCAATATGATGGATATGTTACCAATTGGCAAGTTAAATATAAATTGTCTGATGTGAATTACTGGAATACTTCAGATAAATTGGAATTTTATATTGATAAACCAGGAGAGTATGATATAAATGTTGTTCATGGAGATGAAATTAGTCTTGGAACAAAAAAATTAAATTTGAATTATGAAAATGAAATTGGAAATCAGGAAAATTCAGGTAATAATATGTAAGAAAAAGCAAAGAAAAGAATATATTTTATCTTTGCTTTTCTTGTTATAAAGTAAAAAAATATAGAAAATGATCAAACAATATGTTATAATTCAAAACAGATAAAGTAAGAGGAGCTGAATTAATTGGTAGCAGAAGTAATAATAAATAGCAAAGCAAAACAACTAAACAGAACATTTGACTACAACATACCAAAAGAAATGGAAGAACTGATATTAATAGGAAGTAAAGTATTAGTTCCATTTGGAAAAATGAAAACACTAGAAGAAGCACATGTAGTCAAAATAAAAGAAAAATCACAATATGAAATAAAAAACATAGCAAAAGTAGAAAATGGTTTAACAGACAAGCAAATAGAACTTGCAAATTGGATGGCAAAAAGATACTTCTGCAATATATCAGAATGTATCAGACTAATGCAAACACCGGGAACAAATACAAAAGATGTAAATAAAAGAATACAAGATAAAAAAATAAATGTTATGTATTTAAAAAAAGATTTTGAAGATATAAATTTTGAAATAGAAACCAAGAAAATAAAATCTGAAAAACAAATTAGAATTTTGAATTTTGTAAAGGATAATGAGGGATGTACAATACCAGACATAGAGATGTTTACAGACTGTTCAAGAGCAATAGTAAATACTTTAATAAAAAATGGATATCTAGAATTGGTTGAACAAAAAGTTGAGAGAAATCCATTGGAAAACAAAAACATAGAAAATACAAATAATTTAAAATTAACAGAAGAACAACAAAATGCTTTTAACAAAATTTCAGCAAGTATGGATATCAAAAAATATGAAGAATTTTTGCTTTATGGAGTTACAGGTTCAGGAAAAACGGAAGTATATTTACAGTTAATAGATAAGGCCCAAAAAGAAGGAAAATCAGCAATAGTTTTGGTACCAGAAATTTCGTTAACTCCACAAATGTTGGATAGATTTATATCAAGATTTGGGAAAGAAACAATAGCGGTTTTACATAGTAAATTATCAATAGGTGAAAGACATGATGAGTGGAAAAGGATAAAAGAAAATAAAGCAAAAATTGTTATAGGGGCAAGGTCTGCAATATTTGCACCAGTCGAAGATTTGGGGATAATCATAATTGATGAAGAGCATGACAGTTCATATAAATCAGAAGCAAGTCCAAAGTATGATGCAAAAGAAGTTGCAAAAAAAATTGCAAAACAAGAAAAAGTTCCGTTAGTTTTGGGAAGTGCAACACCTGATTTAAGAACATTTTATAATGCAAAAGAAACAGGAAAAATTACATTATTGGAATTAACAAAAAGAGCAAATAATTCTAATTTACCAAAAGTAGAAATTGTGGATTTAAAACAGGAACTTGCAAATGGAAATAGGTCAATGTTAAGTTTTGATTTATATCAAGCAATAGAACAGAATTTAAAAGATAAACTACAAACAATTTTGTTTTTGAATAGAAGAGGATATTCAACATTTATAATGTGTAGAAATTGTGGATACACTGTAAAATGCAAAAATTGTAATATCAGTATGACATATCATAGTTATGAAAATAAATTGAAATGTCATTATTGTGGATATGAAGAAAAAGTTGTTACAAAATGTCCAGAGTGTGGAAGTGATAAAATAAGATATTTTGGAACAGGAACACAAAAATTAGAACAGGAAATATTAAAACAATTTCCACAGGCTAAAACAATAAGAATGGATGTAGATACAGTAACAAAGAAAAATTCACATGAACAAATTTTAAACAAATTCAAAAATGATGGTATTGATATATTAATTGGAACACAGATGGTCGTAAAAGGACATCATTTTCCAAAAGTAACATTGGTAGGTGTTATAGCTGCAGATAGTTCATTAAATATTGATGATTACAGGGCAACAGAAAGGACATTTCAAATTTTAACACAGGTTGCTGGAAGAGCCGGAAGAGAGAATTTACCGGGAAAGGTTATAATACAAACATATAATCCAGAAAATTTCAGTATTCAAGATGCACAAAAACAAAATTATCAAGAATTTTACGAAACAGAAATCACTTTAAGAAAGCAGTTGAAATATCCGCCATTTTGCGATATAATAATAATTGGATTTAATAGTTTAAATGAAGCTGAGATAAAAAAAGTTTCAAATAAAGCATATGAATATCTAATTAAAAATTTAAATAATGAAGAATTTAAAACTTTTAAACCAATGCCATCACCAATAGATAAAATTCAAAATAGATTTAGATGGAGAATTATTATAAAAGGCAATATGAATGAACAGGCAAATGGAATTTTAAATGATTTGTTAAGAGAAATATATAGTGAAAATTATAAAAATACTAAGGTTTCAGTTGATGTAAATCCAAATAGTATGGTGTAAATTAATAATATAGAAGTGGGGGAATAAAAGTGGCAATAAGAAATCTAAGATATGAAGGAGACGAAATCTTAAATAAAAAATCAAGAGAAATTGAAACAATAGATGAAAAACTACAAACATTAATAGATGATATGATAGATACAATGCATAAGTACAATGGCGTGGGACTAGCTGCTGTACAAGTTGGAATTTTAAAAAGAGTTTTTGTTGTAGATTTATATGATGACAAAGGACCAATAGTTTTTATAAATCCAGTTATTTTAAAAACAAAAGGTGAAAGAGAAGTTGAAGAGGGATGTTTAAGTTTTCCAAATCAATTTGCAAAAGTTGTAAGACCAGATGAAGTTACAGCAGAATATACTGATAGAAATGGAAAAAGAGTTAAAGTTAAGGCTAAAGATTTGTTGGCACAGGCTATTTGCCATGAATATGACCATCTTGAAGGTGAAGTTTTTGTTGACAAAATTGTTCCTGGAACTATGGAATATGTAGAACCAGAAAAGTAATGGGAGAGTGTTGAAAAAATGTTAAATATTTTATTTATGGGAACACCTGATTTTGCAAGAGACAGTTTAGAAGCTGTATATAATGCAGGTTATAATATATTAGGAGTTGTAACAAATCCAGACAGACCAAAAGGAAGAGGTATGAAATTAGTTGCGTCACCTGTAAAAGAATTTGCGTTAGAAAAAGATTTAGAAATATTTCAACCAGAAAAAGTAAGAAAAAATGAAGAATTTATAAATCAAATAAAAGATTTGAATCCAGATGTTATATGTGTTGTAGCATATGGAAAAATATTACCAAAAGAAATATTAGATATACCAAGATTAGGATGTATAAATGTACATGGTTCTTTACTTCCAAAATATAGAGGTGCTGCACCAATTCAATGGGCTGTTTTAAATGGCGATAAAACAACTGGTGTAACAACAATGTATATGGATGTTGGAATGGATACAGGTGATATGATTTTAAAACAAGAAGTTGAAATTGGTGAAAATGAGACAACAGGAGAATTGTGGGATAGATTATCTAAAATTGGTGGAGAATTGTTAGTTGAAACATTAAAACAAATTGAAAATGGAACTGCACCAAGAGAAAAACAAGGAGATAATTTTTCTGTCGCACCAATGCTTAGCAAAGATATGGCTAAAATTGACTGGGAAAATAAAACTGCTCAAGAAATAAAAAATCTTGTTAGAGGCTTAAACCCTATTATGGGTGCTTATACTTTTTTGAATGGTTCTAAAATTAAATTTTGGAAAGTTGATATTGCTAAAAATATTGGATATGATGAAGATAATATTCAAATTTTTAGAAATGGAACTGTACTTGTTTCAGATCAAAGAGATGGATTATTTATTAAAACAAAACAGGGAATTTTGAGTGTTTTAGAAATTCAAGGTGAAAATGCTAAAAGAATGAGTATAGGTGATTTTTTGAGAGGTAATAAAATAGAAGAATTTCAAGTATTTGAATAAATTTCAAAATTGAACTGTAATGTGATTTTAGAATAATTGGTAAAAAAATACTAAAAAAGGTTGTAAAAAATACTAAAAATTGATATACTTATAAAGTATTAAGTATATCAATTTTTTACATTTAATTGAAAACTTAAAAACTTTCAAAAGGAGGAATTTTTATGGACAAAGAACAAAATTCTGAAAAAGAACTTGTTGAAAGAAAAGGGGCTGAAAAAACAGAAGGGGAAACAACAGAAACTGAAAAAATAAAGCAACAAAAAGTAGAAAACAAAGAAACGATAGAGTCAGATGAAACAAGTAATGAAGAAGAGACAGAAAATACTGAAAACGGCATAGAAATATCAAATGATGTAATTGCAGTAATTGCAGGTGTGGCGGTATCAGAAGTACAAGGTGTTGCATCAATGTCAGGAGGTTTTGCAGGAGGAATATCAGAAGTCCTAAGTGGAAAGAAAAATATGGCAAAAGGTATAAAAGTTGACAAAACAGATAATAAAGCAAAAATAGATGTAAACATCATTGTTGAATATGGCTCAAGAATTCCAGATGTAGCATTTGAAATTCAAAATAGAGTAAAAAAATCTGTTGAAAACATGACTGGATTTAAAGTAGAAGAAGTAAATGTTCATGTTCAGGGTGTTAATACAGAAATGACAAAAAAAGAAGAACAGTCTGAAGAAGAACAAAATTCAAATAAATAATAAAAGATACGAAAAGAAAAGAGAGGTAATAAAAAATGAAAGTTATAGAAAAAATCACACTAATTATATATTCAAATATAATATTAATATTATCAATAATAGCATGTCTATTAATATTTGGTTGGTTAGACATTGATATAGTACAAGGATTAGTAAGAAGTTTATTATTATATGGAACATCTTCAAAAGTAATATTAGGAGTTAGTATTGTATTTATATTATTATCACTTAGATGTATATTCTTTGACCCAACATCAAAACAAGAATTAAAAGATAAACAAGGAATATTATTAGCAAATGATAATGGAAAACTAATGATATCAAAAGAAACAATTGAAAATCTTGTTGAAGCAGTTACAAAAGAATTCAAAGTTGCAAAAGATGTAACATCAAAGGTTGAAATAGATAAAGAAAATAATGTTAATGTTTTTGTTAATTTAGTAGTTGGAGCAGATACAGTTATAAAAGATTTATCAGCAGATTTACAAGCTAAAATAAAATCAAAAGTAAAAGAAACAACAGACTTAGAAGTAAAAGAAGTAAATATAAATGTAAAAAAAGCTGTTCCAGAAAAAAATTCAAAAATGTAGAAATAATAGTAGTTGTTTTTCGAAAGGAATGAGATTAGTTATGGAAGAAATTAAAAATTTTATAATGAAATATAGAGGAGCAATAATAGGAATAATTGTAGCAATAGTGTTATTAGCAACAAGACTATATGATGTTATAATTGGAATATTACTAATATTGGCAGGAGCTTTCGTTGGAAATTATGTTCAACTAAATAAGGATGAAGTAAAAGCTAAATTAAAAAAATTCATAGATAAAATGTAGTAAAAAATGAAAACAGAAAGGATGCAGTAAATTGAATAGATCAGCAATTAGAGAAAATGCTTTCAAATTAATTTATAGTTTAGAAATTCAAAAAACAGTAAATTTAGAGGAACAAATAGACTTATTTTTTGAAAGTAATAATATAGAAGATGAACAAGCAAAAAAATATATAAAAGATGTAATATTCGGAATTAATGAAAATTTAGAAGAAATTTTAAAAGATATAGAACAAAATTTAAAAGAAGACTGGAAGTTAAATAGAATTTCTAAAATGGATTTATCAATATTAAAATTAGCAATATATGAAATAAAATATAATGAAATTCCATATAAAGTTGCTATAAACGAAGCTGTTGAACTTGCAAAAAAATATGGTGAAGATAAATCTAAGAATTTTGTTAATGGAATTTTAGCAAGTATAGTAAAGGATATGTAGTTTATGAGATATGAAGATATGGCGATAAGTGTAACTGAATTAAATAGCTATATAAAAAATAAAATTGCAGATGACGAATATTTAAATAATGTTTTAGTAAAAGGTGAAATATCAAACTTTAAAAATCATTATACAGGTCATATGTATTTTACATTAAAGGACGAAAATTCACTAATAAAATGCATAATGTTTAAAAGTTATGCTCAAAAGCTTGACTTTATGCCAAAAGATGGAATGAAAGTTTTTGCTTTAGGTGGAGTTTCAGTCTTTGAAAGAGATGGAGTATATCAAATATATGTTAAAGCTATGCAAGAAGATGGTGTTGGAGTTCTTTATAAAAAATATGAAGAATTAAAACATAGATTAGAGGAAGAAGGATATTTTGATGTAGCACATAAACAAAAGATTCCAAAAATGCCTAAAACTATAGGAGTTTTAACATCTCAAACTGGTTCAGTAATTAGAGATATAATAAATGTAAGTACAAGAAGAAATCCTAATGTACATATACGATTATTGCCTGTTCCTGTGCAAGGAGAAGGTGCTGCGGAAAAAATTGCAGACGGAATTAGAATTATGAATGAAAATAAACTAGCAGATGTTTTGATATTAGCTAGAGGTGGAGGTTCATTAGAAGACCTATGGCCATTTAATGAAGAAATAGTTGCACATGCAGTTTATAATTCAAAAATACCAGTCATTTCAGCAGTTGGGCACGAAACAGATTTTTCAATTTCTGACTTTGTAGCAGATTTAAGAGCACCAACTCCATCAGCTGCAGCAGAATTAGCTGTTCCGGATATATATGAAGTCAAACAAAAAATAAATACATATCAAAATAGATTAAGATTATCTTTAGTAAAAGAAGTTGAAATTATGAAATTAAGATATGAAAAATGTATGTCAAGTAGAGTTTTTAAAGAACCATTAAGAAACATAAATGATAATTATTTAAAAATTGATACATATATAAAAAGATTAGAAAGTTGCATACAAGCTAAGCAAAAAGAGGAAAAGACTAAATATGTAGAATTAGTATCAAAACTTGATGCTTTAAGCCCTTTAAAAACTTTAACAAGAGGATATTCACTAGTTGAAAAAGATGGTGAAATTATAAAAAGTGTAAATGATGTTAAACCAGAAGATAAAATAGGTATAAGATTTGTAGATGGTGTAAAAGAGGCAAAAATCTTATAAAAAATACAAATGCAAAAGTAAAAACTTTTTAATTACATTTGTGTTTTTAGAAAGGGAGCGTTTTAAATGACTAATAAAACAAAAATAATTATTGCTGTATTGCTTATTTTAGCAGTTGGAATTTCTATATATGGAATTGTAAGTAATAAAAAAGGAACAGAAAATACAAGTGTAAAACAGGATGAATTATCTAATATGATGGATTATTTTGACGAAAGAAATTATTATTCAAATGAAAGTTCTAACACTGAAAATAATGTAATAGAGAATAATACAGTTACAAATGATACAACAAATCAAGTACAAGATAATAGTAGTTCTAAAACTAATACTGTAATTGGAAAAGAAGAACAAGAAAGTAGTAATGAAAATACATCTGTAAATGATGAAAGTAAGGCTATTGAGTTGGCAAAAAAAGAGTGGGGAATTTCTGTTGATTCTTATGATTATGATGCTGAACTACAAAGCGATGGAACATATATTGTGACTGTTAGAGGAAAAAATGATAGAAATGCGGTTACAAGTTATGTTGTAAATGTTAAGGCCGGTACTGCTACAGAGAGATAGAGTTTTTATTTTGAAAATAATTACAATTTTTGCTGTGCAAATTTAATTATTTTTTAAATTTGGTAAGCGTTAATTGAAAGGATGAGAAAAAAATGGCAAAAGCAAATTTTGAAGATAATATGGAAAACTTAGAAAAGATAGTAAGTGAACTTGAAAAAGGAGATTTGAATTTAGATGAATCAATATCTAAGTTTGAAGAAGGAATAAAAATATCAAAAGACTGCAATAAAATTTTGGAAGATGCAGAAAAGAAGATAACTATTTTACTTGAAAAAGATGGAGAATTACAAGAAGAAAATTTTTCAACAGAAGAGTAGTAAAAGAGTAAAAATAGTGTAGAAATCAGCAACAAAAAAGCAAAAAATAGTATGAAAGGAAAAGCAGAAGTGAATAATTTTATTGGTTTTATACAAAATAAATATATTTATATACCATTTTTATTATGGTTTTTAATTCAAACATATAAAGTTATATATGACTTAATAACAACAAAGAAATTTAATTTTAAAAGAATAATAGGAGCTGGTGGAATGCCAAGCTCTCATTCTGCGGTTGTTACAAGTTTGGCAACATTAATTGGAAAATATCAAGGTGTTGACACACCTATTTTTGCTGTTTCATTTATAGTTGCTTTAGTAGTCATGTATGATGCATGTGGCGTAAGGAGAGCTGCTGGTAAACAAGCAGCTTTATTAAATAAAATAGTAGAAACACCAGGCCTTACAGGAGTTCAGGTTTCAGAAAGATTAGTTGAAGTTTTGGGACATACACCTGTCCAAGTATTTGTTGGAGCATTAATTGGTGTGGTAGCAGGACTTATTGCATAAAATGTCGTTTTGGGGACGGTTCTGTTTGAGACATCGGTTCCGTTTGGGACATGGTCATATTACTTTTTATGTATGGTAGATGTCTCATTTGGAACCGATGTCGCAAACAGAACCGTCCCCAAAGGGACAAAAGTGAAAGGAGAATGCTAAAATGACAGATATTGAAATTGCAAGGAATACAAAATTAGAAAGAATTGAGAAAATAGCAAAAAAATTAAATATCAAAGAAGATGATATTGAATGCTATGGAAAATATAAGGCAAAGATTTCTAATTCAGTATATGAAAAACTAAAAGATAAAAAAGATGGAAAATTAATATTAGTTACAGCTATAAATCCAACACCATTAGGTGAAGGAAAAACTACAGTTTCAATAGCTATAGCAGATGGATTATCTAAAATTGGTAAAAAGTCAATATTAGCTCTAAGAGAACCTTCACTAGGTCCTGTATTTGGAATAAAAGGTGGGGCAACAGGTGGAGGACATGTACAAGTGGCACCAATGGAAGATATAAATCTTCATTTTACAGGAGATATTCATGCTATAACATCAGCCAATAATCTTCTTTCAAGTATGATAGATAATCACATATATTTTGGAAATGAATTGGATATCCAAGAAGTAACATGGAAAAGATGTGTTGATTTAAATGATAGACAGTTAAGAAAAGTTCAAACAGGACTTTCAGGAGAGAAAAATATTGTTCCAAGAGAAGATGGATTTGATATAACAGTGGCTTCTGAAATTATGGCAATATTGTGTTTGGCTGAAAATTTGAAAGATTTAAAATACAAGTTAGGAAATATAATTGTAGGTTACAATTCACAAAAGCAACCTGTATATGCTAAAGATTTAAAAGCAGAAGGAGCAATGACTGTATTATTAAAAGATGCTATAAAACCTAATTTGGTACAAACATTAGAACATACTCCAGCAATAATTCATGGCGGACCATTTGCAAATATTGCACATGGATGCAATAGTGTAATTGCAACAAAAATGGCAATGAAATTAGCAGACTATACTATTACGGAAGCAGGATTTGGAGCAGATTTGGGTGCTGAAAAATTTTTGGATATAAAATGTAGAAAAGCGCAAATAAAACCTGACGCAGTTGTAATTGTTGCAACAATTAAAGCATTAAAATATCATGGTGGAGTCGAAAAAGAAAAAATAAAAGAAGAAAATTTTGAAGGTCTACAAAATGGCATGAAAAATTTATATAAACATATTGAAAACTTGAAAGACAAGTTTGGTCTAAATGTTATAGTTGCAATAAATAAATACAATACAGATATTTCAAAGGAAATTGAATATGTGCAAACCGATTTAGCAAAAAAAGGAATAGAATCAAGTATTGTAGAAGGATGGGCAAAAGGTGGAAATGGTGCAATAGATATTGCAAAAAAATTGGTAAAATTGACAAATGTCCAAGAAAATTTTAAATATATTTACGAAAATCAAGACGATATAAAAACAAAAATACAAAAAGTTGCAAAAGAAATTTATGGTGCAACAGAAGTTGAGTTTTCTGAAAAAGCTATTGAAGAAATAGAAAGAATAGAAAAACTTGGGTTTGGTGAATTACCAGTATGTATTGCTAAAACTCAATATTCTTTGTCTGATGATGCCAAAAATTTGGAATGTAAAGAGTCATTTAAAATTACAATAAGAGATATTAATTTAAAGGCAGGTGCTGGTTTTGTTGTTGCAATTGCTGGAAAGATTATGACAATGCCAGGACTTCCAAGAGTTCCTGCAGCAGAAAGCATAGATATAGATGAAAATGGAGAAGTAGTTGGAATTTTTTAAAAATTTTGAAATAAAATATAGATATAAATATGGCAGAATTAGGATTTTGTAGCAGGTTGCATTGTGTACAAACTCTTAATTCTGTTTTTTCTGTGTTTTAAAAATATATATGGATAAATTTTATGCTTCATAGTATTTTTCTGTTCCAGAATATAAATCTTCTAAAGTAATGCCAAGAACTTTGCAAAAAGCTAAAACTTCGAAATCTTTTACGGTCTTTTTTCCATATTCAATTTCATATATGTCACAATTGTACATTGTTACTCCTAACAAATCCAATTGTTTACAAATATCTGGTTGAGACATTTTCCTTAATGTCCTATATTTTTTAATATTTTTTCCAATTATATTTATATTTCCATTCAATGTTTTTATTTTCATTTTTGCTATTTCCTTTCATATAATTAATCAATAGGTTATTGTGAAATCTGATTAATAGCCTGTTGGCAATGAGTGTAAATTTGCAATAACATATAAGTTAACTCATTTTTTGTTATTGTATAACAAAAATGTATACTTGATTACAGGAACAAACTGTAAATATTACAAAAATATTTCTTTTTTTTTACAAATATATGACATTAATGTGATGTGTTGAAATTAACAGTATAATATGATATATTTGTTTTACAGGGACAACCTGTATATCAAAAGACAAATGAGAAAGGATAAAAAATGAAAAGTAAATTGAGAGAATTCAGAGGAATTACCCTTATAGCATTGGTTATAACTATTATTATTTTATTGGTGCTTGCAGGAATAGCAATAGCAACACTAGGTGGAGAAAATGGTTTATTTGCAAGAGTAAAATTAGGAAAAGAAAGATATGCAATATCAGAAGCAAAAGAAAAGTTGGAATTGGAAATAACGAATTTACAAATAGAACAGCAAGGAAAAGGAGAAGAACTTAAAAAAGAAGATTTGCCAAAAATGAATAATGACGAGATAGATGTGCGTGATACAACAAATTTTCCAGTAGAAGTAATATATAAAAACTACAAATTTGAAGTAGATAGTAATTTTCATGTTACATATGTAGGTGAAGCAAATGAAACAATTATAACATACACAACAGAACCAGATGGATATACAAATCAAAATAAAGTAAAAGTTTTGGTAACAATAAGCAATCCAAAAGGAATAAAATCAATATTAAAACCTGGAGAAACAGACAAAATATTACCACAAGATAGAACAACAGCGGGAATTGAATTTACAGTAACGAAAAATGGCCATTATGAATTAAAAGTGGAAGATGTTGATGGAAATGAAGTTTCTAAAGATATTTATATTGAGTTGATTGATACAATAGCTCCAGAGGAATTTACACCAGAAATTCAAAAGGCAGACAGTAGTATTACAGTAATTGAAAATGGAAAAGATGCAGAAGCAACAGAGGAAAGTTGTAAGAGTGGTATTGACCATTATGAATATTATTTAATAGATTCAAGTAATAAAGAAACAAAATATGATGCTAATAAAATAGAAAATTTAGAGCTTGGTTCATATAAATTATATGTAATTGCATATGATAAAGCAGGGAATAGTAAAAAATCAAATACGGTACCAATAAGCATAATGGTAAAAACAAGTAATATTTCAACGGGGTCAAGTTATACGTTATTAATAGATAGTAACGGAGGATTATGGGCATTTGGAAATAATGAAACTGGAAAATTGGGAGATGGAACGACAACAAATAAAACAAGTCCAGTACAAATAAAGCAAGGAACAAAGTTTACACAAGTATCAGCAGGTAGTAACCATAGCATGGCAATAGATAGTGAAGGAAATTTATGGACATGGGGATATAATAGTTTTGGGCAATTAGGAGATGGAACAATGACAAATAGAACAAGTCCAGTGCGAATAAAGCAAGGAACAAAGTTTACACAAGTATCAGCAGGTGGTTTGCATAGCATGGCAATAGATAGTGAAGGAAATTTATGGACATGGGGATGTAATTTTAATGGAGAATTAGGAGATGGAACAACAAGATATAAAGCAAGTCCAATACAAATACGAGGCACGAAATTTACAAAAGTATCAGCTGGAAATTCATATAGTATGGCAATAGATAGTGAAGGAAATTTATGGACATGGGGATATAATGATAGTGGACAATTAGGAGATGGAACAACGACAAATAGAACAAGTCCAGTACAAATAAAGAAAGGAACAAAGTTTACACAAGTATCTGCAGGAAACAGTCACAGCATAGCAATAGATAGTGAAGGAAATTTATGGGCATGGGGACTTAATTATTATGGAGAATTAGGAGATGGAACAACGACAAATAAAACAAGTCCAGTTCAAGTAAAGCAAGGAACAAAGTTTACACAAGTATCAGCAGGTGGTTTGCATAGCATGGCAATAGATAGTGAAGGAAATTTATGGACATGGGGATATAATAATAATGGAGAATTAGGAGATGGAACAACAACTCAGAGAACAAGTCCAGTACAAATAAAGAAAGGAACAAAGTTTACACAAGTATCTGCAGGAAGTTCACATAGTATGGCAATAGATAGTGAAGAAAATTTATGGGCATGGGGACGTAATGCGAATGGAGAATTAGGAGATGGGACAACAACAGGTAAAATAAGCCCAATATAAATAAAGCAGGAAACGGTTATAGCTTATCAATAGATAGCGAAGGAAAGCTATATGGAACAGGAATGGCTATTTATCTAGGAGATCCAAGTTTGCTAATACTAGAACCAAAAATAATAAATTAAAATCATTAAGAAAAAACTACAAATTTTTTAAAAAAAGTATAAGCTTAAAAAGGGGCTTGTACTTTTTAAATTTGTTATTTTGCTAATATTATCAAGTAAGAAGAAAACTAGTTTAAATAAAATAGATGTTGAATAATATATTTAAAAATGGATTTTTTATGAAGAATGAAGAATTATTAAAAAAGTTATAGATTTAGAAAAGGACATTTTGACTTATTGAAAATATTGTATTTTTGGTATATTATATAGATGCTTTTATAAAAAAGCAAAAATAAAATATATGGAGAAAACAATATGGACAACTTAGAATATGAAATAAAATACTCAAAAATAAAAAATATATACATTCAAATAAAATACGGAAAAGTAATAGTAAAAGCACCAAAAAAAGTAAGCAAAAAAGAAATAGAAAAAATACTAGAACAAAAATCAGAATGGATACAAAAAACAATTGAAAAAGAAACAAAAAAGCAAGAAAAGAAACCACTGTATACAAAGGAAGAATTCAAGGAAATTGTAGAAAAAAATGCAAATGAATTAGTAAAACAAACAGGATTAGTGCCAAATAAAATCACAATAAAGAAAATAAAATATGCATGGGGAAGTTGTTCAAACAAAAAGAATATAACGATAAATTTAGAACTTATAAAATATAGTGAACAAGCCATAAGATATGTAATTTTACATGAATTTTGCCATATAAAATATATGAATCATTCAAAAGATTTTTGGAATCTAGTAGAAAAATATATGCCAGACTATAAACAAATAAAAAAAAATTTAAATAAAGTATGTAGTAACAACAAAAAATAAAATTTACAAAAACATACACATAATATTGACTTGTGTGTATAAAAATGTTAATATGTATAGGGGCGAAAAAATGCTATATACAAGAAAAGAAATTTCAAAAAAATATAACTCTACATATCAGATTAATAGAGCATTAAAAAATAAAGAAATTTTTAAAATTCAGAATGGAATTTATTCAGATGAAGAGTTTATTAATCCGTTATTGGTGATTAATAAAAAATATCCAAATGCAATATTTACAATGGATAGTGCGTTTTATTATTGGGAGTTAACAGATGTTATACCAGATAAATTTCATTTAGCAACAAAGAGAAATAATATAAGATATAGAGATGAAGATATAAGGCAATATTTTGTTGAGGAAAATTTATTTGAATTTGGAAAAACAACATTAAATGTAGAAAATGTTGAAATAAATATATATGATAGAGAGAGAATGTTGATAGAATTGGTTAGAAAAAAAGCTCAAATTCCATTTGATTTTTACAAGGAGATTATTTCTAATTACAGAAAAATAGTTAATGATTTAGATTCATTTAAGATATCGGAATATATTTCAAATTATAAAAATGAAGAAACATTATATGCTAGAGTTCAGAGCGAGGTGTATTAAATGAATATAGAAAAAATACGACAGGAATATATGAAAGAAGGATATACTAGAGCAAATGCAATTGCAAAAGTATGCCAAGATATAATTTTAAACGAAATTGCCAAGAGTGTGTATTTTAAAAATGTAACAATAAAAGGTGGAGTGGTAATGCATAGTATATCAAATGATAAGCGTAGAGCTACAAGAGATATTGATTTAGATTTTATAAAGTATTCATTGGATGATGATTCTATTGCCAGATTTATAGAAAACTTAAACAATAATGATGATGGAATAACAATAAAAATGGAGGGAAGACCTGTAAAATTACATCATCAAGACTATGATGGAAAAAGAGTGAATGTAATTGTTAAGGATTCATATAATAATACTATGACTACTAAATTGGATATAGGAGTACATAAGAATTTTGATATATTACAAGATGAATATTGCTTTGATTTGAATGTTATTAATGCATCAGCAACACTATTTATAAATTCAGTTGAGCAAATTTTCATTGAAAAAATGAAATCACTTTTGAAATTTGGTGTATTATCCACTAGATATAAGGACATCTTTGATTTTTATTATTTAATAAACAATACAAATATCGACAGAGAAAGATTTAA
This sequence comes from uncultured Clostridia bacterium, assembly GCA_934120675.1. GTDB lineage: Bacteria > Bacillota > Clostridia > TANB77 > CAG-508 > CAG-269. The sequence goes on along the minus strand of CAKOUU010000016.1, from coordinate 15,513 downwards.
CAAATATATTGAGCAAATAATATATAATGATTCCGAAATGAAAGAAAAAAATATACAAGATGTAGAAAATAAACTAAAAATATTATTTTCAAATAAAATATTTATTGCCAATTTAAAAGATGCAAAAAATAACTGGTTGGGAATTCCAATTGATAAGGTATTAGAAGATATATTAACTTTTATACAGAGCTACTAACGAATATATTGCTTTTAATTATGTTACATTAACATATTCAAAAAAAGAATAAAAAATTTATATTCAAATAAGAATTTAAATAAATTGTGTAGTAACAACAAAAAATAAAAATCATATAATAAACCATAGGGGGCTTTAAAATGTTGGAATTTATAATAAATACAATATTTTGGACATTAGCCATTTATGGTTTATTTGAAATTATTAAAAATATTATTTATATAAGTACATATACAAAATTCAAATCAGATGGAATTTATGTGATAATTGCGGTAAAAAATCAAGAAGAAAAAATCGAAGGATTTTTGCGTTCGATTTTATTTAAGATACTGTATGGACGAGAAGAATATTTGAAAAATATAATCGTTGCAGATTTGAATTCTAATGACAATACAAAAGATATTGTAAGAAAATTATCAAAAGATTATGATATTTTAAAAGTAACATCGTGGAAAGACTGCAAAGAAATAATGGATAATGTGGATGAACAATAGAATTTTTCTATTGTTTTTTCTGTATATATATGATAAACTTATAAAACAGAAAAAGAGATATAAGTTAAATAAAGGAGAGAACATTATTGGAAATCAAAGGAGAAGTAACAGACATAATATATCAAAATGATGTAAATAGTTACACAATAGCGGTATTTGAAACAGACGAAGAAGAAACAACAATAGTAGGATATTTGCCATTTGTAAAAAGTGGAGATACCTTAAAAGTTGAAGGGAAGTTTGTAGAACATAAAGATTATGGCAGACAATTTAAAGTTGAGACATTTGAAAAATTGATGCCTGAAACATTAGGTGCTTTAGAGAAATACCTAGCAAACGGAAGTGTTAAAGGGATTAGAGAAGCAACTGCAAAAAAAATAATAAAAACATTTGGAGAAGATACAATAAATGTATTTAAATTTGAACCGGAAAAATTAGCTCAAATAAAAGGAATATCAAAAAGTAAAGCAATTGAAATGTCAGAGAGTTTTCTTGAAAATTGGGAAGTATGGCAAATTGTAGGCTTTTTAGAGAGATTTGGAATTGGTGCAGAAAATGCAAAAAAGATATATGATTTGTTAGGAATAAATGCAATTGAACAAATTGAATCAAATCCATATATTTTAATAGATATGGCTCGTGGAGTTGACTTTAAGCAAATAGACCAAATGGCATTAAAACTTGGAATAAGTTATGATAATCAAAAAAGGGTTGAAAGTGGCATAAAATATGGACTTATTAAGGCTACATATAATGGACATTCATGTGTTATAAAACAAAATTTAATCGAATATGTAATATCACTATTAGATGTAACAACAGAGGCAGTTGAAGATAATATAATCAATTTAAAGGCAAAAGACGAAATCTATGTTGAAACAAGGGATAACTCAGAATGGATTTACTTAAAAAATTTTTATAATGTAGAAAAAGAAATTGCAACAAGAATTATCAGATTAGATAAAAGTAAAAATGTAAAGAAAATAGAACATATTGAAAATGCACTAAAAGGTGTAGAGAAAAAGTCAAATATAGAATTATCAGAAAAACAAAGAGAAGCAGTTTTATCAATAAATGATAGCAATGTAACAATCATAACAGGTGGACCTGGTACAGGAAAGACAACAATTATAAAAACGATAATTGATTTATTTGAGGAAAGAAAGAAAAAGGTTGTGCTTACTGCCCCAACTGGACGTGCTGCAAAGAAAATGACAGAAGCAACAGGAAGAGAAGCATCAACTTTGCATAGATTACTAGGAATCGGGAAGCTAGATGATGAAGGTATTTATTCAAGACATAGTGATTATAAGGGAGAACCTATAGATGCAGATTTGATAGTTGTTGACGAATTGTCAATGGTGGATATGTTTATAATGGATTATTTGTTAAATTGTATATACCAAGGCACAAAGCTCATTTTGGTAGGAGATGTAGACCAATTAGCATCAGTAGGACCAGGAAGTGTTTTAAAAGATTTGATAAATTCAGAGACCATTAATACCGTCAAATTAGATAAAATTTTTAGACAAGCTGCAAAAAGCAAAATAGTCTTAAATGCTCATAGGGTAAACAGTGGACTAGGATTTATCAAAAATGATGATGATGAAATTGAAGAAGATACAAAACAAGACTTCTTCTTTATAAAACAAAATTCAACAGAAAAAATGTTGCAGGAAGTAATCAGTTTATCAACAGGAAGATTAGAAAAGTTTGGAAATTATGACTTTTTCAAAAATATTCAAGTTTTAACTCCAACTAAAAAAGGACCTTTAGGAACTAGAGAATTAAATAAAGCATTACAAGCGGTTTTAAATCCAAATGTAGACGAGTTACCAGAAAGGAAAATGGGTGATGTGGTTTATAGAGTTGGTGATAGAGTAATGCAAATAAAAAACAATTATGATATTACTTGGGAAAGAGAATCAAAGCCATTTGGAGCAGAAAAAATAGATGAAAAATCAGAAGAAAATAGTTGGGCATCAATGTATCTTGCAAAACCAAAGGATAAAAAAGAAATAGGCACAGGGGTGTTTAATGGTGAAATGGGAACTATAATAGAAATTGACGAAAGAGAAAAGGTTGTTAAAATTCAATTTGATGACGAAAAAGTTGCTTGGTATGAATATTCAGATTTGGACCAAATAGAACACAGTTATGCTATTACAATACACAAGGCACAACGGAAGTGAATTTGATGTTGTTATAATGTTGGCTCCTGCATCAGCACCTATGTTACTAACTAGAAATTTATTATATACGGGTATTACTAGAGCTAAAAAGCTTTTGATTATTGTTGGCAGTGATAGGGTTGTTAGTTATATGGTTCAAAATGTTGATAGCAAAAAGCGTAATACTGGCTTGGAGTTTAAGTTGAGACAAGTGGGACAGTCCTAGTTTGTCTCATTTTTTTGTTTAAAATTGTCGAATTGTGTCAAAAATTTCTTATTGACAATTTACATAAAATAATATAAAATAAAAAATAAAAAAAGGAGGTATTATGCCGAGAACAGCAAGAAAATTAATAGGAAGTGCATATATGCACAATATGGTACAAGGAATAAAAAAAGAATATATATTTAAAAGTGTTTCGCAAAAAGATAAATATATATCACTGTTAAAAAAATATGGTCAAAAATATAATATTGCAATTATTGCATATTGTATAATGGATAATCATGCACATATATTAACATATTCAGAAAATATTAATAACATAAGCCTTTTTATGAAAGAAACTAATACTGAATATGCTATATATTATAATAAGTCTAATAATAGAGTTGGTTATGTTTTTAGAAATAGATTTAATTCAAAAATTATTTATAATCAGGAGTATTTATTAAAATGTATAAAATATATACATATGAACCCTGTAAAAGCAGGTATAACAGAGAAAGAGGAAGAATATAAATTTTCTTCATCACCATATTATACAAATAAAAAAAATGAAAATTCAGAAATTTTAAATTTAGTTTTTAAATCAAAAGGTAATTTTATTCAGGAATATAATAATATCAAGTATGAACCATTGAATCTAGAAAAGGAAAAAGTTAATTTGTCTAGTATTTTAGAGAGATTTTTAGAAAACGAAAAAATTGAATTATCACAGTTACAAAATGAAAAAATATATATTAAAAAATTTTTATCTTATTTAATTTCAAACGAATATGAATTTACAAAAAAGGACTTGGCTAAAATAATACATATAAGTAGGTCTAAACTATATAGAATGATATAAAATGAACTATAAAAAATAATAAATGGAGAATATTATGACAAAATTTGACAAAATGATGAGACAAATTTGGACTGTCCCACTTGTCTCAATGTATCCCCCAATATGTGGAATATGTGAAAAAATCAACAAAGACGGACTATGTCCAAAATGCAATTTAGAACTAAAAAAACAAGCAGAAGTGAGCATATTACAAAAAGAAGAAATAGAAGAAAATATAAAAAAAGAAAAATATTTTGAAGAATTAATGTACATATTTAAATATGAAGGACAAGTGCGTAAATTAATCTTAGACTACAAATTTAATGAAAAATCATATTTGTATAAAACTTTTGTAAATTTTTTGTTAAAAAATGAAAAAATATTTGAAAATATAAAAAAGTATGATAAAATTATACCAGTTCCAATAAGCAAAAAAAGAAATAAAGAAAGAGGCTATAATCAAAGTATGTTAATAGCAGAAGAAATAGCAAATAAAACGAATTTGGAACTTGTGAATAATTGCTTAATAAAAACAAAAAATATAATAGAACAAAGCAAATTAAATAAAGAAGACAGACAGCAAAATATACAAGGAGTATACAGTTTGCAAAATGAAAGATTAATAACTAATAAGAAAATATTATTAGTTGATGATATCTATACAACGGGAAGTACAGTAAATGAATGTTGTAAAATATTACAACAAGCAAATCCTAAAACAATAGGAGTACTAGTATTAGCAAAAGATTAGAGAAAATATCTCATTGGGGACGGTTCTGTTTGAGACATTAGTCTTACAAATATAAGTAATGATTTAAACAAAATAAAAATGTTTCAAAAGGAATTGACGTTTCAAACAGAACTGTCCAAAAAACGGCGAAATAACAAAAGAAATGGAGTGAGAAAATGGAAGATTTGGTAGAAAGCATATTAGATTATGTAAGGTCAGATTATACAGACTACGCAATAATGATAAATGGTGAATGGGGTGTTGGAAAAACACACTTTTGGAATAACAAAATAAGAAAAAAAATTGAATCTATGCAATTAAACGGAAAAAGATATACAACTATTTATATGTCATTATATGGTATATCAAATTTGGAAGACATTAGTAAAAAAATATTTATTGAAACAACACAATTGATGGACAAAAATTTAAGAAAATTCATGGATTCCCATGGCCAGACAACAATACCAGAATATGCTAAAACTGGTCTTGATATGGCAAACTTTTTTGGGGTTACGCAAAATGGTGACAAGATAGATTACTCTGAATTTTTCTCTACAGACGATAAAGTTCTATGCTTTGACGACTTAGAGAGAGCTAATGTTGACGTTATAGATATTTTGGGATATATAAATAATTTTGTTGAACATGACCATATAAAAACTATAATAATATGTAATGAAAAAGAACTTTCAACAAAATTAAAAAGTTCAAATTTGGAAATGAAAACATTTATAGCAACATATCTTTTGGACAAGCAAGGTGAGTTAAATACAACAGACGAACCAATGGTAGAAAAAATTCAAAATAAGATAGAGCATGTATTTGATAAAGCAAATGATTATGAAAGAATAAAAGAAAAATTAATTGGAGAAACATTTGAATATGCTCCTAAATTTGATTATATTATTAATGGTATTTTAATGAGATATGAAAATGATGCAGACTTGATAAGATTTTTAAGAGAAAATACTCGTCTAATAATTTTAACATTTGAACGAAGCGGAACGAGAAACTTAAGAATATTAAAACATGCGTTAAATGACTTCCAAAAAATATATGAAATGGTAGAAAAAAATTATCCTAATACAAATAATAGAGTAATGCAAACAATGCTGATATTTACAATAGCAATATCTTTTGAAATAAAAGCAGGAAAAATAACAAAAGATAAATTTGTAAATATTAAAGATAATGAAGAATACAAGTCAATATTAGTATCTTCAAGAACTTTGATGGATAATAGACAATTTTATATAAAAGAATTTGATAATAATTATTATTACAATTTTAAATCAGAATATAGATTTTTCAAATTTATTGAATATTATGTAAGAACAAGAATTTTTGATATGAAAATATTTAAAGAAAATATGGAAACAATAAGAAATACAGTTGATACAGAGAACTTACCAGGATATAAAAGATTATTAACTGAAGAATATTGGAAAATATCAGATGACGAATTTGGAAAAGTAATTAAAGAAGTTTTAGAAGAAGTAAAACAAGGTGACTTGGAACTTATTGATATAGTAAAAATATATGCATATTTTAGCTATTTCTCTAGAAAAGGATTAATTGATTATGATATAAAAACATTAAAAAGTGTATTCTTTAATGGAATGAATATTGCATCTTTAAAATCAAAATATTGCAAAAATGTTGAAGAAGAGCTTGGAAAAATTGCAATTGAGCAACTTGAAGAAGATATGGACGAAATAATAAAACATTTTAATAGCTTAAATAATCAATTATTAGATAGAATGTATAAAGAAAAAGCAGAAGTAATATTTAAATGTATTCCAATGAAAATGGAAGAATTTTATGAAAAATTTGATAGAGAATGTATGAAAATTCCAATTTTTAAATATTATGATGTTTATCAATTATTCCAAAGGATTTCGTGTGCAAGTAATGAAGATATAGTAATGATAAAAGAAAAATTGTTAAACAGAGCTGAAAAATATCCAAAAGAAATTGAACCTGAAATGAAAAATATTAAGCAACTAAAACAAGTAATAGACGATTATTTAAAAGGAAAAGATCAATCTATAAAAATTGTTATGCTTAAGGAGTTTTCTAATAGTTTAGGATATATTTTAGATAAATATAAAACAAGTTTTTTGAGTAAAAAAGAAGAATAAGAGAGAAGAGTAAAAAGAATAAGAAAGGTTAAAACAATGGAAAAAGAAGATAAAAGCTTAATAGAAGATTTAAAAATTGCTATAATATATGGAAAAGAAGCGGTTGATGGAGAAAATAAAGACGGAATAGTAGAAAAAATATATAAAGATGAAGACGATACAGCGCACTATTTTTATATGAAAGAGTTTTTAGAAAATCATTTTGTACAAGAAAAAGTACTAAATAAAAAACACGATGTAAATAGCATATTTTATGAAATGCAAAAAATGGGTCATATAGTATTTGCAGAAAATACATCAACTGAAAAATATAAAACAGGAATATTTTATATTCCAAAATCAATTTCTGATAAACAAAAAGAATCATTGAAAATAATGCAAGAACAGTTAGAAAAAGAAGATTATAATATAACAGAATTATTTAATTTGCATAGAGATGAAGATGGAATTCTTTTAGGAAATCAAATACAAGGTAAAGCAAATATATTAAATCAATGGACTGAAGAAGAAAGAGAGTTATAACAAAAAATTAATATAAAAATAAATATTAGCATGAACAGAATTATAACAAATTTTTAATAAAAATGTATAAAATTTTCCTCTTTTGAAATAATAAAATTAGACTTGAAATTAAAGGAGGAAAAGAATAATGAAAGCAACAGGTGTTGTAAGGAGAATAGATGATTTAGGTAGAGTTGTAATACCTAAAGAAATAAGAAAAACACTCCGTATAAAAGAACGGAGACCCACTTGAAATCTTTACAGATAGAGAAGGACAAGTAATATTAAAAAAATATTCTCCAATTGGTGAATTATCAGAATTTGCAACAGGTTATGCAGAAACATTAGCAAAAACAACAGGACATATTGCATGTATAACAGATAAAGATACAATAATTGCAGTATCAGGTGGATCAAAAAAAGAATTTTTAGAGCAAGATGTTAGCCAAGAACTTGAAAAACTTATGGAAGACAAAGAAGTTTATACAAGTAAAGAAAATAGTGATATGTCAATGCCTATAACAAAAAATGATAAAAATGAAAAGAAAAAGAATGCACAAATAGTGTATCCAATAATATCAAATGGAGATACAATAGGAACTGTTATTTTAATGTCAAAAGATGCTAATACAAAAATGAATGAAGTCGAAAAAAAGGTGGCTCAGTCAGCTGCAACTTTTTTAGCTAGTCAAATGGATATATAATTATAAAAACAAGTTAATTTAATTTATAAGTTAACCTGTTTTTTTATTTGTAATTATTTTTTTAATATTGTCTTTTTTATTTAATTCATCTGATAAACCCATGATATAATCTATTGATGTGCCATAATATTTGGCGAGGGTTATTAGGTGATTTATAGGGATTGTCCTATTGCCATTTTCGTATTCGGAATAGTACTGTTGTGAAATACCTAATAGTTGTGCTATTTCCTTTTGTAACTTATCATTATCCTCTCTTAAATCTCTTATTCTCTTGAACTTCACAGTTAATTAACCTCCTGATTAAATTACTATAACTATTTTAGCAAAAAAGAATACATAAAGTTGCTAATACATCATAAATTATGTATTGTTACAGTAATATTACAATAATATTACATTTGTATAAAAAAGTCATAAAATATTGCAAATACACAATAAATTATGTATAATCTATGTAGGATTGTATATAAAGAAAGGTTGTGGCAAAAGATGAAAGCAAAAAAAATATTAATAGTAATTTTAATGATAGGATGTATTATAGGTGGAATGATAGGAACAGTAAAAGCAGACACATCAACTACATTTAAAGCAAATTTAACAGCAAATAAAACATCAATAAAAACAGGAGAAGAAATCACAGTAACAATAGGAGTATCTGACATAAATATGGGAGAAAATGGAATAAATACATTAGAAGGAAAAATCAATTATGATACAAACATATTTGAAGCAATAACAAGTAATTCAATACAAAGTTTAAACAATTGGACAACAACATATAATGACGAAAGTAGCACTTTAAACGGTAAATTCTTAGCTGTAAATTTGAGTTCTGGAACAAAAGAAAATACACAAATATTTAGTGTTAAGTTCAAAGTAAAAGAAACAGTAACAGAAGAAAAAAACACAAAAATAGAATTTAAAGAAATAACATCAAATGATGGAACTAATTTAGTAAATGTTGGTGACAAAGCTGTAACTATAAAGATAAATAGTGAAAATTCAAATGGGACAACAAATGATTCGAATAAAGAAGATAATTCAGAAAATACACAAAATAACACAACAGACAAGAGTGATTCAAACAAAGAAAATACAACTACACAAAATAAAGCAACAGCAACTGATAATACAACAGCAAAAACAATAATACCCAAAGCTGGAAAATCAATAGCGGTAGCACTTTTGATAATTGCATTAGTAGCAGTTGTAATAGTTTTAGGAATTAAAAATAAAAGTATGACAGATATAAAATAAATTATGACAGATATAAAATAAATATAGAACAGTCATAATATTACAGAAATGGTAGGCACTTAAAAGATATAGGAGAATCAAAATATGAGAAGTATATTGAACAAAATAATTATGGTTTTCTCAATACTTATAGTATCAGCATTATTTTTTGTTACAAGTAAAGCTTTTATTTCAAGTAGTGAATATAAAATAGATAAAGAAAAAAATATTATAAGTAGAATAAGACCAGAAACAACAGTAGAAAATTTAAAAACAAAATTAGAAAATGCAAAGATTTATAAAGAAAAAGAATTAAAAACAGAGGTAACAGATGGCTTAGTTGGAACTGGAATGTACTTAAAAGATGAAGATAATGTATATGAACTAAGTGTAGTAGGAGACTTAAATGGTGATGGTAAGGCAACACAGGTTGAATTAACAAATATAATAAGATACATAGTAGGGTTAAAAGGAGCCAATTTAGACGGAATAAAATATAATTCTGCTGATATAACAGGAGATGGAACAGTAGATCAAAGAGATATAACAAAATTAATTAGATATATTGTGTATGGCGAACTTGATTTAGGAAATGATGTTGAGGAAAAACTAACAGTAAAACTAGAAAATTTAAAGCAAACATCAAATCAAATAAAAGTACAAGCAATATCAAATAATGCAGAAAATGTAGAATATACATTTTATTTAAAAAAGGCAAATGAAGATGATGCGGAATATAAAGAAGTACAAAAAGGTCAAGACAAAATTTTAGATGTAACAAAATTAAAACATAATACAGAATATACTATAAAAGTTATAGCAAAGAATATTAAGGGGCAAGAAGCACAGGCAATAATAAATGTAAAAACTGATAGAATTCCAAATGGAAATGAAGCTGGAGCAATAGTGTTTGAAGAAACTGTTTGGGAAAACAATATGGCAAGTGTGAAAATAAAAACAGATACAAATTACCAAATACAATATCAAGTAAATGGAACAAATGGAAATTGGACAAATGGAGATTATGTAACAGGATTAAAAGCAGGAGATATAATATATGCTAAATTAAGCGATGGGGTAAATTCAGGAACATTTATATTCAAAACAATAGAACCAGAAGCAGTTCCAGTGCCAGATGCAAATGAAAGTGGTGCAATTATATTTGGAGAGGTAACTTGGAAAAATAATAAAGCAATTTTGCCAATAAGTACAAATACCAAATTTTATATAGAATATCAAATAAACAATACTTCTGGAAATTGGATAAAAGCGAATGGAACTGGAGCATCAATAACAGTTGAGAACCTAAACCATAATGACATAGTATATGCAAGATTAACAGATGGAACACAAAGTGGTAATTATATAAATACAACAATAATAGATAATATAGCACCAAACCTAGAAATATCAACAACTGTAATATCAACATCAGAAATAAAAGCAATAGTTGAGTCAAGTGATGATGAATGGGGAATGGCAAACCAAGTAAAATACACATATTCTATAAAAAAAGAAGGAGAAGAATATAAAGTAGCATATACAGGAGAAGATGCAACTTATAATTTTAAAAACTTATCAGCAGGAAAAACATATACAATAAAAGTGGAAGTGCAAGATAAAGCCGAAAATAAAACATCAAGGGAAACAACAGAAAGAACAATAGATATACCAAGTGGAACATCAGCAGGAAGTATAATGTTTAAAAATATAATTTGGGAAAATGGAAAAGCAAAAGTAGATATAACAACAAATAAAAAAGAGTACTATATAGAATATCAAGTAAATAGTACAACTGGAGATTGGACTAAAGCAAGTGAAAAAGGAGCACAAATAACAATAGAAAACCTAAGTCATAATGATATAGTTTATGCAAGGTTAACAGATGGAACATCATCCGGAGATTATTCAAGTATAACAATAATAGATGCTATAAAGCCTAATGTAGGAATAGCTTTAACAGCAGAAAATCATACAATAACAGCAACTGCAACAGCAAATGATGATGAATCAGGATTAGAAAATCCAGTAACATATACATTTTATATGAAAGAAACAGGAGAAAGTGATTCAACATATGTACAAAAACAAAGCGGAGAATCCAATGTTTTAACAGTACCAAATTTGGTAATAGGAAAAAATTACACAATTAAAGTAGAAGTAAAAGATAAAGCAAATAATATAGGAATACAAGAAAAAAGTATATTAATACCAGATGATGTATCACCAATTGTAGATTTTACGGTATTAAGTAAAACATCAAATACTGCAACAGTAAAAGCAACAGCAACAGATGAGGGTGGATTACCAAACCCAACAATATATGTATTTTATATAAAAGAAACAGGAGCAGATGATTCAACATATGTAGAAATACAAAATAGTGCAAGTGATACATGTAAATTTCCAAATTTAGTACAAGGAAAAGATTATACAGTAAAAGTAACAGTAGCTGATAATGCAGAAAATATAGGCGTAAAAGAAAGAAGCATATTAACAGATACAATACCAAGTGGAAAACAACCAGGAGCAATAAATTTTGTAAACTTAACTTGGACAAATGGAAAAGCAAATGTAGATATAACAACAAATACAACATATTATATAGAATATCAAATAAATAGTACAACAGGTATTTGGGCAAAAGGTCAAACTGCAGGAGCAAAAGTTACAGTAGCAGACTTACATAGTGGAGATAAACTATATGCACGTCTAACAGATGGAACAAGTGGCTCAGAATGGGCAACATTAGATATATTGGATACAAAGGCTCCAACATTGGGAGTAAGTACAAATGTGGCAACTTCGAAAATAACAGCAACAGTAACAGCAGTTGACAATGAATCTGGAATGCCAAATCCGGTATCATATACATATTCTATAAAAACAGGAAGTGGAGAATATACAGTTGCATATACAGGGGAAAACGCAAGTTATAACTTTACAGGATTAACACAAGGAACAACTTACACAATAAAGGTTGAGACACGAGACAACGCAGGAAACAAAGCAATAAAAGAGACAACAATAACAACGAAAACTATACCAACAACAGCAGGTTCAATAACAATTGGACAACCGGTATGGGGAAGTGGAGTAGCAAATGTGACTGTAACAACAAATACAAGTTTTTATATAGAATATCAAGTAAACTCAACAAGTGGAACTTGGACAAGAGCAACAACAGCTGGTACAGCAGTTACATTAAACAATTTGAAACATAATGATATTGTGTATGCAAGATTAACAGATGGTTCAAGTAGTGGAAATTATATAAGTTTAACAATTGCAGATACAATAGCACCAGAAGCTTTTAATATGACAGTATCAAATATAACAGCAAGTGGATTTAAAATGTCAGGAAACACAACAGATAAACAAACCGGATTAAAAGATTACACATATGTAATAGAAAAAGGAGGAACAATAGTTGGAAAAATTACAACTAATAAAGAAGGAACAACAAGCGATAACATTGGTTGCGTTAGTTATAACGATAATAATTCTATTAATACTAGCCGGAGTGGCAATAGGACAATTATCAGGAAGTGGCTTATTTGAAAAAGCTAAAAAAGCAAAAATAGAACAAATGAGAGCAGAGGCAAAAGAAAATGTTGATTTGGCAATAATGCACATACAAATAAGTGAATCTGAAAAAGGAAATAAATTAAGCTTAAAAACATTGCATGAACAATTACCAACAGTAGATAATAGAATAAGTTCAGATGAATATACTGATGGAGATAATACATTAAATGCGGTATATACAGACAAAAAAATGTCTTTTGATATAACAATTGATAGTTCATTTAATGTTACAGTTGCTGAAACACCAAAAGATAATAATAAATTTACGATAACAGTAGACGAAATAAAGACAAGTAGTATAAGAGTTACAGGTGATTCAAGTAGCTTAAAGGACTTTGATGTTGCTAATTTTACATATGTAGCACAAACAAGTGGCTCAAATAAGATAAAAGTAGAACATGTAACTGACATAAGTTATACAGTAACAGGCCTAAGCCAAGGGACAACTTATACAGTATATATGTTAGCATATGATAAAGCTGGAAATGAAAGAAAAAGTAATGTAAAAACAGTGACAACAGAAAGTATACCAGATGGAACAAAGCAAGGTGCTATAACATTTGGTGCAACAACTTGGACAAGTGGAAAGGCAAGTATACAAATAAGTACAAATACAAATTATTATATAGAATATCAAGTAAATAGTACTTCTGGAAGTTGGACAAGAGCAGCAACTGCTGGAACATCAATAACAGTGCAAAACTTAAATCATAATGATATAGTGTATGCAAGATTAACAGATGGAACTTCATCAGGAAATTATGCGAATGTGACAATAGTAGATACAATACCGCCAGAAGCATTTACAGCAAATGCATCAAATGTGTCAGAAACAAGTATAAAAATAAAAGGAACTACAACAGATAATCAGTCTGGAATAAAAGATTACAGCTATTATGTAAAAACGTCAAGTGGAACAGTTGTTAATAAAAAAGAGCATACAACAGATACTAGCTGGGAGGTAACAGGTTTAACAAATGGCACAGAATATATAGTATATATGATAGCATATGATAATGCGGGAAATGAAACAAAAAGTAATGAAAAGAAAATAACAGTACAAAAACCAATAAATTATGCAACATCAGGAGTAGTTGAATATGATGCAGGTACATGGACACAAGAAGAAATACAAACATTGCAAAGTGATAATTTATATAATATAAATAAAGAAAGATATGCGAATGAAACGGCAGGACTAAATTTTACATTTGGAGGATTTACATATAAAGGAGATACAACAAATGCAAGTGATATAGCAAGTGGAAATATAATCACAAGTAGAAATCAAAGTGTACAAAGTGGAATGGGAACACCAAAATATTCAGGATGGCAAATATTAGAAAGTAAAGAAGAAAATGGAAGAACATATGTAAGCAAAATAACACATGCAGGAAGCCCGGAGAATTTTGTAAGTTATTGCAAAACAAATATTGATAATAAAAAAGCAGAATACATATTATCAGGAGGAAAAAGACAGACGAAATATAATACATATAAACCAAGAGATTGGAGCATGTATAAAGATAAGAACTTGAATGCGAAAGGATATATAAAAGATGTCCATGCAATGGATTACAGCGAAGCATTAGCAATAACAGGAAGTGAAGACGAAACTAAAGGATTAAGAAATACCGGAGCACGCTATTGGTTGGCGTCTGCCAGTTCCTACTTCGACAGCGTGTGGTACGTGGACAACCGGCGGTAGGCTATCCGGCGTCAGAAACAATTGTAATGGGGTTCGCCCCGTAGTTTCTTTGACATCTGGAGTCTATATTAAGTCTGGAAGTGGAACAGGAGCAGATCCATATATATTGGGAAAAGATTAGAATAAAAATTCTATCAAGGTAAAAAGGAGAAATGAAAAAATGACAACAAGAAATAAAAAGAAAGGCTTAAGGCTAGTTGACCTAATAATAGCTATAATTGCGATAGTAATAGTTATCGCAATTGTAGCAAATATTAATAAAAAGAAAACTAAAAATGCTGAAGAAAATAAAACAGTAACTCAAAATGAAGAAACACAAAAAACAGAAGAGAAAAATGTAATCGAGTTAGAAGATGGCACAAAGTTAAATGTAAGTTCAAAATTAAATGAAAATAAGTCTTTAGGTGATTTAGCAATAAAAGATATACAGCTTACATATAAAGATGGTGTTACAAATTTACTTGCAACAGTAGAAAATACTAAAAAGGAAAAAATACCAATGACAAATGTTTCAATTCAATTAGTAGATGAAAATGGGAAGGAAATATATACATTAAATGGAGTAATTGAAGAAACAAAAGCAGGAGAAACTGCAAAAATAAACTGCTCAATTACTGCGGATTTTGCAAATGCATATGATTTTAAAATTACGAAAAAATAATTAATAAAAAATATTCAAAAAATATGGAAATCATAACTGATGTCACATTTTGTCGAAATCTTTTTATTGACAAGTAACATAAAATCATGGTAATATATGACTATGCAATTTATTTGACAATTGCATAGTCAAAATTTTTTTAAAAATAATATTGAATGTTAAAATAAAAATTAAATCTAGCAACTTTGGAAGGACAAAAACATTTTAATTAATTTAATCTAATTTATTATTTCTAAATTTTAAGATTAAAAATTAAGTTCAAAATTTAAATCGAAAATACCCAAAAGTATTGAGAAAATAAGACAAGGATGGAGGTGCATTTTTTATAGTG
>CAKOUU010000015.1 GCA_934120675.1 uncultured Clostridia bacterium | reverse complement strand
AGTGTATATAAGAAAAATATAAATGCTATCAATTTTTATAAAAAGAATGATTTTATAATTACAAGCGAAAATATAGATAAAGATACAGCTGAAATAGAATACACAATGACTTGGAATAAGTAAGAGCCAAATTACAATAAGTAGAGGAGATTCAAGAAATGACAAATATTTTAGTTCACGGATTAGGACAAGATGAAGGAAGTTGGAATGAAGTTAAAAATCAATTAAATAATAATGGGATAAATGTTGAAACACCTAATTTATTTTATTTTGTAAAAAACTATAAAGTGAATTACGAGAATATGTATAAAGCATTTGCTGATTATTGTAATAGTTTTAATGGAAAA
The DNA here is from genome assembly GCA_934120675.1 of uncultured Clostridia bacterium. GTDB lineage: Bacteria > Bacillota > Clostridia > TANB77 > CAG-508 > CAG-269. The sequence goes on along the minus strand of CAKOUU010000015.1, from coordinate 39,729 downwards.
ATAAATCTAGTAGGACTTTCATTAGGTGGAGTATTAGCTATTGATTATATAACAGAATTTCCAGAAAAGATAAATTCAATAATACTTATAGGGACACCATACGAAATACCAAAGACTATATTTACTATACAAAATATTATTTACAAGTTTATGCCTAAAAGAATATTTGAAAAAATGGGTTGTCCTAAAAAAGATATAATCAGATTACTAGATTCAATGAAAAATTTATCAATTCCAGATAAAGCAACAAATATAAAAAGCAATACACTAATTATATGCGGTGAAAAAGAAAAAAATAATATAAATATGAAAAGTGCAAAACAGTTAAATGAAGTAATAAAAAATAGTAAATTTAAGATTATAGAAAAAGCAGGACACGAAGTAAATATTGATAATCCGAAAGAACTTGCCAATATAATTTATGATTTTTGGAAAGATAATGACAACGATTTAGGATAACTGTAAAATTACAAGTTATAGAACAGATGGTTCGTTGCTAATTAACAGTTTTTATTTTATTATAATTAAAGGAAAATGGTTATTTATAGAGGAATATTATGAAGAACAAAAAAATGATAGATAAAATAAATGAAAATAAAGAAGTAAAGGGCATAAATATAGATAGTATAGAAAATGAAATAAGTTATTTGTGTAAGTTATTACATACATCTAGACCAGAACAATATATTTATGCTTATATTAAAGATATTTTTCCAAAAACTATAAGGAGTAAGAAATTTGACTGGCTATTATGGGATGCAGAATTTGATATATTTATTCCAGAACTAGATTTGGCAATTGAGTATGATGGATTCCATTGGCATAAAGAAAAAATAGGTTTATCTGATTCTGATAAAAATAAATTAGCAAAAGAACACAATATTACTTTATTTAGAGTAAGAGAAGTTGGACTAGAAGAAACTGATTGTAAATTTTACTTCTATAATTATAATAAAATATATGATAATATTGACGAAGCTATAAATGCAATTATTGATTTTATTAATATTAAATATGATAAAAAAATTGAAAAATTAAAGAATTTTGATTTAGATTCTATAAAACTAAAAACTTTAAAAAATTTAAGACAACAGAAAAGAGAACAAAGCATAATAGGAAAATGGGAAGAAATTGAAAAGTATTGGGATTATGAAAATAATGAAGGAATTAGACCGGAAGATATAAGAACAACTTACAAATATACTTTAAATGCTATATGTCCATATTGCAATAAAAAAGTAAGTTTTATACCTAGATTATCTTTTAGATGCTATGGAAAATATTCATTTACTCCTCATATTTGTAATGAATTAGATGAATATTGCCTTTCATTATTAGATGAAAAGTGTAAAAATGGTAAACTTGAATTAACTATGAATGATATAGATGATAAAAGACTAAAAGACTGGTTAATTAGAATTGTTACCGCAAGAAATTTATTTACAACAATAAAAGATGAAAAAATATTAAATAAACTTGAAAAGAAAATAGGATTTAAAATTAATTGTAAGAATTTATATGAAATGAAAATTGCTGATTATAATGATTTAAAAAGAGCGATAAAAAGTGAAAAATTTAAGGAAGAATAAATTAAAATTTATAGAATTGTAAAAAATAGTAATTTTTGAGGGAGAATGATTATGGAAAATAAATATGAATTTTTTATAGCAGGAAGAGCTAGAAATAAAGAAAATATATTAAAAATATGTGATTTATTTGATAAATACAAAATTTCTTATTATTGCTTTTTAAAAAATGAAGATAATTGGGGATATGGAAATAAAAATCAAACTTCAGAAGAAAAGCAAAAGGAATTTGAATCACTGGATTTAAAGAGTGAAATAGTTTTGAGTTTATTTAATAATGATTTAGAAGGAGAAAAAAATTCTAAAAATTTGTTATTAGTTTTACCAGCTGGAAAAGCAGCTCACATTGAATCAGGTATCGCTTATGGCTTGGGAAAGAAATGTTATGCAATAGGTGAGTATGATGCTACTGATACATTGTATAATATCTTTGAAACAATTTTTAACAGCGAAACAGAATTAGAAGAATTTTTAAAGAAATATTCCAAAAGATAAATTACAATTTTTACGAATTGTTACCAAAAGTAACAGAGAAGTTTATAATAGTGTATTTAATTAAAGAAAAACTTATAATACAATCTTTGTAAGAAAGGAGTTGTATATAATGAAATTTAGTGAAAAAATCAAAGAGATTAGAAAAATGCAGAATTTGACACAAGAGCAGTTTGCAGAAAAAATATTTACTTCGAGAAATGCTGTTGCAAAATGGGAAAGTGATAGAGGTTATCCAGATATACAAAATTTAATAACAATTAGTGAAGTGTTTGAAATTAGTTTAGATGATTTAATTAAGAATGATAAAAAATTAAAAACAAAAATTATATTAGATAGTGCTTCAAAGAAATGGCATATATTAGTAATCATATATCTTATTGCGATTATCAGTTATATTGGATATTTTCATTTTGCACATAAAATTCTGATGATTGGTTTTTTAATAGCTACACTATTTATGTTAGGATTTGAATTAAGAATATTTATAAAAGAAAAGATATGGAAGAACAAATCATAATGCAAAATTACAATTTTAAAAAATAAATCATAAAACAACAAGTAAAACATATAAATCTAGTAATATTGTAAAAAGGGGAAATTGCTGTGAACGAAATTTTAAAAACAACATTACTAGGTTTATTTTTTGGCACATTTGGAACAACAATAGGAGGAATACTAGGAATAGTAATTAAAAAAAATTCAAACAAATTCCTAAGTTTTATACTATCATTTGCATCAGGCCTAATGATGTCAGTAATATGCTTTGACTTAATACCAGAAGCCTTAGGGATTAGTAACATATACGGAGTAGTATTTGGGGTATTAATAGGAATAGTATCAATGATTTTTTGTGATGTAATAGTTCAAAAGAAATTCAATAAAAAGCAACAAAAATATGCGGAAAGTAATGATTTATTAAAAACGGGAATCATTGTATCAATAGGGTTAGCAATACACAACTTTCCGGAAGGATTGGCAATTGGTTCAGGTTTTGAAGCATCAATGCGTTTGGGACTTGGTTTGGCAATTGCAATATGTTTACATGATATACCAGAAGGAATATCAATGGCAGTACCTATGAAAAATGGAGGAATGTCAAAAGCAAAAGTTATTTTTTATGTAATATTATCAGGAGTTACAACAGGAGTTGGTGCATTTTTTGGAGCAATCGTAGGTTCTATTTCTCAAAGTGTAATTGCGGTTTGCCTAAGTTTTGCGGCCGGTGCAATGTTGTATATTGTTTCTGGTGAATTAATACCTGAATCAAATAAATTATATAAAGGTAGAATGTCTGCTGTTGGTAATATGATAGGGTTTATAATTGGAATTTTTGCAACGCAATTATGAAAAAATGAGGCAAATAACTGCTTCATTTTTTACATTTTATATAGCGAAAAAATGTTTGAAAAATATTCTAAATTCTATTGACTTTTAAAATGTAAAATTATATAATTGGACAAGAAAATTTGGAGAAAATATCAATTAAATAATTTAGAAAGTAGGAATAAAAATGCAAGATATATTAAAAGGATTAAATGACAAACAATACGAAGCGGTAATAAATACAGAAGGTCCATGCTTAGTAATAGCTGGAGCAGGAAGTGGAAAAACAAAAGTATTAACACATAAAATTGCATACTTAATAGGAGAAAAACAAGTAAAACCATGGAACATATTAGCAATTACATTCACAAATAAGGCTGCAAACGAAATGAAAGAAAGAATCGGAAATTTAGTAGGAGATGTTGCGGCAGACATATGGATGGGAACATTTCACTCAATATGTGTGCGTATTTTAAGAAGATTTATAGATAGAATAGGTTTTGATTCTTCATTTATAATTTTTGATACATCTGACCAAAGAACATTAGTAAAGGCATGTATTAAAAGTATAGGTTTAGATGATAAAATGTTTACGGACAGGAGCGTTTTATCAGAAATAAGTAATGCAAAAAATGAAATGTTAGAACCAGACCAATATACAGTAAGAGCGAATGGAGACTTTAGAAAAGAAAAAATTGCACTAGTATATGAAATGTATCAAAAACGTTTAAAAGAAAACAATGCAATAGACTTTGACGATATCATAAATTATACAATTAAAATATTAATGCAAAATCCTGATATTTTTGAATATTATTCAGATAAATTTCATTATGTATTAGTAGACGAATATCAAGATACAAACAAGGCTCAATTTACATTGGTAACAATGCTTGCATCAAAAAATGGAAACATAACAGTTGTTGGAGATAATGACCAAGGAATATATAGTTTTAGAGGTGCTGATATTTCAAACATTTTAAATTTTGAAAGAGATTTCCCAGGAACAAAAATAATCAAATTGGAGCAAAATTATAGATGTACAGGAAATATTTTAAAAGCAGCAAATGCAGTAATCAAAAATAATGAAGTCACATACAAAAAGGAATTGTGGACAGAAAATGAAGTTGGAAACTTACCTGCAGTATATTCTGCAAAAAATGAATATGATGAAGGAACATATATTGCACAACAAATTGAACATTTGAGAAGAGAAGAATATTACAAATATTCAGACTTTGCAATTTTATATAGAATGAATACTCAATCAAGAGCAATAGAGGAAATTCTAAGAAGAGAGAGCATTCCATATAAAATTATAGGTGGTCTTAAATTCTATGAAAGAAAAGAAATTAAAGACATAATTTCATACTTAAGATTAATACAAAATCCATCAGACAACTTGAGTTTGAAGAGAATAATTAATGAACCTAAAAGAGGAATTGGAAAAACAAGTTTAGACAAAATAGAAGAATTATCAATTAATAGTGGAGTTCCAATGTATGAAATTATTAAAAATGCGGAACAATATGGATTAAATAGAGTATTTTTAAATTCAAGAGAATTTGTAAATGCAATAGAAGAATTGAGAGCAAAAAAAGATGATATAAAAATATCTGATTTAATAAAAGAAACACTTAAAAAATCAGGATATACACAGGCTTTGGAAAATGAAAATACAATAGAAGCAGAAAATAGAATAGAAAACTTGGACGAGTTCTTAACTGTTGCAATAGAATTTGAGGACGAATCTGCAGATAATAAATTAAGTGATTTCTTAGAAGGAATAACATTATCAAGTGATATTGATAATATGGAAGAGGCAGAAGAAACTGTAACACTTATGACATTACATAGTGCAAAAGGACTTGAGTTTCCAGTAGTATTTTTGGTAGGAATGGAAGAAGGAATATTCCCAGGTTATAAATCTATCGGAGAACCAAAAGAACTAGAAGAAGAAAGACGTTTATGCTATGTTGGAATTACAAGAGCAAAAGAGCATCTATTCTTAACATGTAGTAAACAACGTACTATATTCGGTTCAACAAGTTGTAACCAAGTATCAAGATTTTTAAGAGAGATACCAAGTGATTTATTAGACGGATATGATGATGCTTTAGGTGAAAAACAAGAAAGTAATAGTAATATTTTTGGAGATTCAAAATATAGTTGGACATATGGAAGCAAAGACAATGGAAATATAAAAACATATAAAATTGATAAAAATGAATCAAAAGTTGCAGCAGCAAGTAGTAGTACAAATAGTAATGGATTTATGTTTAGAACAGCAGAAAGCTTCTTAAATAATTTAACCAAAAAATCATCAGGAGCAAATGTTGATTTATCTAAATATAAAGAAGGAGTTAGAATTTATCACAAAAAATTTGGAGAGGGTGTTATTAGCAATGTTGAGCCAGAGGGTGACGATTTAAAAGTTGATATTCAATTTGATAAAGTTGGACATAAACGTTTAATGGCAAAATTTGCTAATTTAGAAATAATTTAAAAATTCGGGATTGGGGGACAGGTCTTCAATCCCGAATTTTTTTTATATTCTAGGAAAGTTATCATACTATGATAACTTTCTGTAGAAGATAAATATGGCAGAAATTAGATTTTGTAGCAGTTTGCACTGCATACAAAATCTTAATTCTGGTTTTTTGGCTAAATTAAGAATAAAATTTTTAAAATTGCAAATGATAAATAAAGAATAACGCTTATATGCAATATTATTACAACGTTTGACAGACAAAATTTTAAAAAATTTTGGATGGTGATAAATGTGGCAAAGCGTAAAGAAAGGATGATAAAAATGGCAGATTTAAATCAAATGGAATTACAAAATTTAAGACATTTTATAGGAGCACATGAGACAATATATCAAAAATTAAACACATATTCAGCACAAGCAGTTGATCCACAAATTAAACAATTATTTACAAAATCAGCTCAAGATGCTTTAAATACAAAACAAAAATTAATGTCTTTTTTAAATAATTAGGAGGTATAAAAGTATGGATGAAAAAACAATGGTAAATGATATTTTGGCTGGAGTTAAATCAGATTTAACAGGATATCAAACAGCTATAACTGAGACCGAAAATATGGGATTAAGACAGGCTTTTCAACAAATAAGGAATAGTGATGAAAGTTTTCAATATGAACTATTCAAGATAGCACAAGCAAAAGGTTATTATAAACCAGCTCAAAAAGTTTCACAAACAGAAGTTGAAACAGTAAAAACTGAATTACAACAATAAATAACTTAGAAATTATTTGAACAGTTTTATACAATATATTAATTTGATATATCAAGTTTTATATCAATTAATATATCTGTATAAAACTTTTCTTTTTGTGAATACAAATGATTTTTATTTTGGAAATGGATAATCATAATTCTAAATTTGGATTTGTTAAAAAAGATAAAAAATAAGAGCAAGATACATGAAAACTGAATAAAACTTACGGAAAAAGACAAAAAAGGGTATTGCAAAAAAGAAAAAAAGAGTATAAAATTATGACATAATATTATGAGGAGAGTTATAATGTTTAAAAAAGTATTAATACATACACGAAGAACAATGAAATTAATAATTCTGATATCAATATCTATTTTAGCTATTATTGCAGTGATAGCTTCATTTTATAAAATAAGCTATAGTGTAAGTCTTAATGGACAAATGATGGGGTATACAGATAATAAAAGTAAATTACAATCAGAAATAAACAACTATATAGAAAAAGGTGAAGATGAAAATGCTGCATTTGTGCAAGTAGATAGTCTACCAGAGTATAAGATATGTTTGCTAAAAAGAAATGTTAAATCAAATGATAATGAAATTTTTGATACAATAAAATCTACGGGAATACCATATTACAGATATTACGCTATTTTGGAGAACCAGGAAGAAAAAGTATATGTTCCAAATTTTACAGATGCAGAAGAAATAGTAAATCAATTGAAACAAAAAAGTAGTTCAAATATAGATAGTATAACCATTGCGGAGAAATATGATTCTGAGCTAAAAGTTATGGACAATATTGATGATGCTGTTGCTAGTTTATATGTTGAACCTAAAAACGTAGTTGTTGCATCAAATAAAAACACATCAAAAACTTCTAAAAACACTGCAGTAAAGGCAACTGGTTCTGTAAATACAGCAATGACAATTTCAGGAACTAAAGTAGCTTTGGGAATATCTTTAACAAAACCTGTTTCAGGAATTATATCTTCTAGATTTGGAGCAAGAAGCTCAATTAGAAGTTCGGCACATACTGGTTTAGATATAGCAACGTCAACAGGAACACCAGTAATTGCTGCTGCATCAGGAACTGTTACATTTGCAGGATGGAAAGGCTCATATGGTAACTTGATGGTAATAACACATAGTAATGGTGTTCAAACATATTATGGACATTGTAGCAAACTATATTGTAGTGCTGGACAAACTGTATCACAGGGGCAAACAATAGCGGCAGTTGGTTCTACAGGTAATTCAACAGGGCCACATTTGCATTTTGAAATTAGAGTAAGTGGTGTTGCATATAATCCACAAAATTATTTATATTAAAAAACGAAAATTTGATATGACAAATTTTCGTGTATAATTAGAGAAACGAATGTTAATTAAATATATAATGTTAATAATTATATATATTAATGTTCGTTTTCTTTATTTTGTGCAAATGAAAAATATTGTATACCGGTAGTAATTGCATTATTTTTCATAATTATTTTTCCATGTTCTTTTAATTTGAATTTGAAATTTTTTGTATGATTTTCTAAGTTTGAGAATTCCAGAAGAGATGTATGTAGTATCGACATTGAATTGTTAGATAAATTAATTTTATCAATTACTAAATAATAGGCATTATTAAAAAAGTATAAAATTGCACTTTTATATAAGTTTTTCATGTTTATAGCACGGTTGCTATGTATAAAATCACAAAATTCACAGAAATTCTCAAAAGAGGAAAAATTATAAATTAGGGTGGATGTATTGAATAGTTGTGTTTTTTTTCTTATTGTTAAATTTTTTTTATGTAGATGTTGATTTGTTGCATCTTTTTCGAGATATTTTGTAATTGTAAATATAAAGGTATCATTATTTTGGATGTCTGCTTCTATTAATAATTTATATCCAGTTGTATCAAAATTTACTTCTTGCTCAGCTTTGGTTAGGATTTCTAAAAATAATTTTTGAGATGCTGGTTCTTCCAATAATATTTTATTTATATTTATTTCTTTGTCTTTAAAGTCTTCTTTTTTTAAGATTATTCGTATTTTGTTTTCAGTTAATTTTTCAATTTTCATTTTGTTACCTCCGATACTTTAATTTTATTATACTACTAATACTATTATATTTAAATACACAAAATATGGTAGTTATAATTCCTCAGTTTTATATTTAAGTTTTTCTATTTTTCATTTCAATCAAACGGATACAATATCAAATATAAATAGCCATTAAGGTGGTACCGAGTACACAAAGAATTTTAAAAATGTGAATTGCAACAACATGATATTTTTGAGATATAAAAATATTGAAAAATACTTGAAAAAAAAGCAAAATCAAGATATAATAACAAGTGTAAAAAATGTGTATCCGTAAGGACAAAAGAAAAAATGGAGGTAGAAAAATGGCTACAAGAGAAAAAAACATATGGATATTGTTAGTATTTTTATTAGCAGGATTAGTAATAGGGGGATTACTTGGAAAATTAGCAGCAAGTGTACCATGGCTTTGGTGGTTGTCATATGAACAACAATTTGGACTAGAAACGCCATTTGTATTAGACTTAAGTGTGTTAAAAATAACATTTGGACTAATGGTAAAAATTAACATAGCAAGCATAATAGGCATGGTTTTGGCAATATTTATATACAAAAAAATATAAAAAAGTGGGACAAATAAAAAACGAAAGGGAGTTTTAATTTGTCATTAAAAATAAAAGAATTACCAGAAACAGAAAGACCATATGAAAAATTAGAATTATATGGTGAAAAAACATTATCGAATGCAGAATTATTAGCAATAATAATAAAATCAGGAACAAAAGAAGAAACATCAGTACAAATAGCACAAAAAATTTTAAATCTTAATTATGATCCACAAATGGGTTCACTTAATTTTTTAAAAGATATTTCGCTAGAAGAACTTATGCAAATAAAGGGAATAGGAAAAGTAAAAGCAATACAATTGAAGGCAGTAAGTGAATTAGCAATAAGAATGTCAAAACCATCAAATTATAAAAAGGTACAAATTAAATGTACAGAACAATTGGCAAAATTGGTTATGGAGGAATTAAGACTTGAAAAAAGGGAATTTGTAAAGCTATTTTTATTGAATACTAAAAATGAAATACTAAAAAATATGGACATATCTGTTGGGGGTACAAATTTTGCTAATGTAAATATGAAAGAAATTATATCTGAAGCATTAAAAATAAAAGCACCGAAAATCATATTAGTACATAATCATCCATCAGGAGATCCAACACCGAGCAAGGCTGATATTACTTTTACGGATAGGTTATATAATGCTGCAAGAATGTTTGATATTGAGTTAGTAGACCATATTGTTATTGGAAATATGAAGTTTAAAAGTATTTTTGTTGAAACTAAAAAAATGGTTGAAAAAATAAAAAAAGAAAATTTAAAAATACAAAAGGATGTTGATTAGAAAGGATGAAAAATATGAAATTTTTTACATTTGGTTCAAAAGATATAGGAATAGATTTAGGAACTGCAAATATTTTGGTTACATTAAAAGGAAAAGGAATAATTTTAAAAGAACCTTCTGTTGTTGCTATAGATAGAAGAACTGGAAATATTATGGCTACAGGAAATGAAGCTAAAGAGATGTTAGGTAGAACACCTGAGCAAATAAAGGCAGTCAGACCGTTAAAAGATGGTGTTATAGCTGATTTTACAGCAACACAATTAATGTTAAAAAATATAATTGAAAAGGTTGAAAAAAGATATAGTGTGGGAAGACCAAGAGTTGTTGTAGGTGTGCCATCTGGAATAACTGAAGTTGAAGAACGTGCAGTAGAAGAATCTGTTATACAAGCAGGAGCAAAAGAAGTATATCTAATTGAAGAACCTATGGCTGCTGCAATAGGAGCATCTTTAGATGTTGCTGAACCAAGTGGAAGTATTATAGTTGACATTGGTGGAGGAACAACTGAAGTAGCTGTAATTTCTTTAGGAGGAATAGTTATAAGCCATTCTTTAAGAGTTGCTGGTGATGAATTAGATGAAGACATTGTAAATTATGTAAAAAGAGAAATGAATTTGGCAATTGGTGAAACAACAGCAGAACAAATAAAGATGCAAATTGGTTGTGCAATGCCACTTATGACTGAAATGACAATGGAAGTAAGAGGAAGAGACTTGACAGATGGATTACCTAGAACTGAAAAGATTACATCAACTCAAATAGAAGAAGCTTTAAAAGAATCAATATCAAAAATAGTAGATATTGTAAAAGGAACTTTAGAAAAAACTCCACCAGAACTTGCATCAGATATAATGGAAAAAGGAATTGTACTTGCAGGAGGAGGAGCTTTAATTAAAAACTTAGATAAATTATTAAGTATTGAAACTGGAATGCCTGTTTATATAGCGGACGAGCCTCTTGACTGTGTGGTTAGAGGAGCTGGAAAAACATTAGATGATTTGGAAAGACTAAAAACAGTTTTGATTAATTCTAGAAAAAGAAGATAAATAAGAAATTTACTTTGAAAGGAGAAGAATATGTATAGGAATAAAAAAAGTGGACTATTGGGAAGTGTTATTACAATTATAATCTTGATATTAATAGTTATCTTTTCTAATAGAGAAGCTAATACATCATTCTTTGAAAATATTGCTAATAAGTTGGTTATGCCAGTACAAAATGGGTTAACTTATTTAAAAAATAAAGTTAGTGGAAATTCAACATTCTTTAGTGATATAAGTAATTTAAAAACAGAAAATCAAGAACTAAAAAATAAAAATAGCCAATTGGAGCAATCTTTAAGAGAACTTGAAAATATAAGAACAGAAAATGAAACATTAAAAGAGTATTTAGGTTTAACAGAAAAATATGGAGAGTATAAAACAATTCCGGGATATGTAATTAATAAAGACATTAGTAACTATTCAAAAACTATAATTATAAATATAGGTAAAAAGGATGGAATTGAAGAAAACATGACTGTTATAGCTGATGAAGGGTTAGTTGGACACATAGTTTCAGTAACTGATAATACTGCTAAAGTTAGAACTATAGTAGATACATCAAGTTCAGTAAGCTGTTTAATGAGTACAAACAAAGATAGTATTGTATGTAAAGGAACTCTAGATAGTAGTTCAGAATTGAAAGCAATGTATATATCTACAGAAGCTAATATGGTTCAAGGTGATAGTGTTGATACATCTGGTTTAGGAGGAATATATCCAAAAGGAATACATGTTGGAACAATAAAAAAAATAGTAACAACAAAAAATATAACTGATAGATATGCTTTAGTTGAAACAGCAGTTGACTTTAGTAAATTAAATACAGTTTTGGTTGTAAAAAATAATTAAAAGGTTTACATATGCCTTTGGAAAGGGATGAAATTAAATTTGAAAAAGTTTTGTATAAATTTGAGTTTAATATTAATAGGCTTTGTTATTTATTTTTTGCAATCAAATTTTTTCAATTGGTTTTCAATTGGAGGAATAAAACCTAATCTTTTTATAATATATATTTTATTTATTGGATTATTTGGAACTAGAAGTATGAGTATTATATATGCTTCTGCTCTGGGAATATTTTTAGATTTAATATTTAATTCTAAAATAGGAGTAAATTTATTTGGTTATGTTTTGATAGGTGTGATAGGAACTATTTTTAATAAAAACTTTTCAAAAGATAGTAGAATAACAATAATGTTTATGGTGTTTGGAACATCAATTATTTTTGAAACAGTAGTGTATTTCATAAATTATGTTTTGTATTCTACTAATGTAGAAGTAATGAATTTTATAAAAATATTAGTTGTTGAAGTTATATATAACATGATTATAACAATTATTTTATATAGTCCAATTCAAAAATTTGGTTATTATATAGAAAATGAATATAAGGGAAATAAAATATTGACAAAGTATTTTTAAATTTTAGAAAATTTGTTTTGATTTTTAATTTTTTATAAAAATATATATTTATAAAAATAATAATTATAAAACAAATTGAAATTTATAATAGGAAAGAAGGTGAAAAATTGGCAAGAAAAATTAACAAAAAAGAAATTAATTTTAGATATAATTTAATAACGATTTTTACATATATTGTTGGTGTAATTTTGATTGTGCAATTATTTAACCTTCAAATAGTTAATGGCGCAAAATATAGACAGGAATCTAATACAAGATTAACACGTGAAAGCACATTAGAAGCGGCAAGAGGAGATATATTAGATAGGTCTGGAAATATTTTGGTTACATCTAGTCAAAAGTTTAATTTGGAGTTATATAAAAGCAAGATAGATACAGAAACTTTAAATAATTCGATATTAAAAATTGTAAATGTATTAGAAAAATATGAAGTTAGTTATACAGACTCTTTTCCAATTAGCATAAATCCATTTCAATTTACAATATCAGATGATAATTTAAAAAAATGGAAGAAAAATAATGAAATAGATGAAAATGCAACGGCAGAAGAAGCTTTTTATGTATTTAAAAATAAATATAAAATAAGTAATCAGGACGTTTCAGAAATAAGAAAAATTATAGCAATAAGATATGCAATTTCAATAGAGGGATATAGTAGTACAAAATCTTTAACAATAGCAAAAGATATCCCAAGAGAAGCTATTGCAGAATTTAGTGAAAACTCAGAGAATTATCCGGGAATAAATATTTCTGTACAACCTGTTAGATTATATAAAGAGGGAACGTTGGCATCACATATTTTAGGATATGCCGCAAAAATAAGTGATGATGAATATAAAAATTTAAAAGATGACTATGATCAAAACGATTTAATTGGAAAAACAGGAATTGAATCACTTTTTGAAAAATATTTAAAGGGTAAAAAGGGAACAAAACAAATTGATATGGCAGTTGACGGAACAACTACAGCGGAAGTTGTAGAAGACGAAGCAGTTGCTGGTTCAAATGTTATTTTAACAATAGATTCTAAATTACAAAAAATTGCAGAGGAAGCACTAAAAGATAATATAGAAAAAATAAAAAATGGTGGATTTGGTAAAGTCTATGATGCAAAGGGTGGCTCTTGTGTTGTTATGAATGTTAAAACAGGTGAAGTACTTGCAATGGCAAGTTATCCTGATTATAATCCACAGTCATTTGCAAATGGAATAAGTAGTGAAGAATGGAAGAGTTATAATGAAAATACGTCATATCCTTTGTTAAATAAATGTATCCAAAGTGCTTATGAACCAGGTTCTATATTTAAAATGGTTACAGCTATAGCCGGACTTGAATCTGGAAATATATCTTTAACGGAAAGAATAAATGACACAGGTGTATATAAAAAGTATGGAACCGACTGGAAATGTTGGTATTATACAGATTATCATACAGGTCATGGTTACTTAAATGTAATAGGAGCTATTCAAAAGTCATGTAACTTTTTCTTCTATGAAACAGCTGACAGAATGGGGATAGACACATTGGATAAATATGCTAAATATTTTGGATTAGGCACAAAAACAGGAATAGAGCTACCTGGAGAAGTTTCAGGTAATTTGGCAAGTAAGGAATATGTAAAATCTATTAATGAAAGTTGGAATCCAGGAGATACAATAAATGCAGCTATTGGACAGGGATATAACAAGTTTACACCATTACAGATGGCAAAATATATAAGTATGGTTGCAAATGGCGGAAATAAAGTAGATGCAAGCATAGTAAAATCTATTCAAAATGCTGATGGAACTGAAGTATCAAAAGATGAAATAAACAAATTTGTTAGTGAAAAATTAGGAATTTCAAAAGATAATGAAAGTGAAGACATTACTTTGAACAGTGAATATGTAAACGCTGTAAAAGAGGGAATGAGGTCTGTTACAAGTGGTGAAGCTGGAACGGCATATGCAAGATTTAAGAATTTTAATATATCTGTAGGTGGAAAAACTGGTTCTGCAGAGGCTGGAAAAGATGCAAATGGAAAAGATATTGTAAATGCATGGTTTGCAGCGTTTGCACCATACGAAGACCCAGAGATTGCAGTTGTTGTAATGGTAGAAAATGGTGGACATGGAAACTATACTGCAGAAGCAGTAAGAAATGTTATGGCTGAATATTTTGGAATGAATACTCAAAACGTAACAGAAGATATGCAAGCAAAATCATATACAGAAAGCATAAGATAAAATTATTAATAAGTGCAAAATTTTATGAAGTTTTGTGAAAGGATGTAGAAATGAGTAACTGTGTAAGTATTAATTTAAAAAGAAATGAAATTATAATAAAAATAGCAGAGGATGCTGAACAAAAGAAAATAATAACTGAATTAACTAAAAAGTTACCGGATTTAAAAAAATTATATAGAGATGAAAAAACACCTATAAAAATTGTTGGAAAAGTATTGAAAAATAAAGAAATAGATGAAATACAAGATTTGATAAAAGAAAAAATAAATGTAGAAATTGATTTTGATATGCCAAAAAGTCTTGGATTATCAAGTATAACAAGGACATTTAAGCAAGAAGTTGCAATATCAGAAACTAAATTTCATAGAGGGTCTTTAAGATCAGGGCAGAGAATTGAAACAGAAGGCAGTATTGTAATTATTGGAGATGTTAATTCAGGTGCAGAGGTTATTGCTTCAGATAATATTGTTGTAGTAGGAAATCTTAGGGGATTAGCACACGCAGGAGCAAAAGGAAATAAAAATGCAATAATTGCAGCTGGACGTTTAGACTCAGTACAGCTTAGAATTTCTAATATAGTAAAAGAAATTGATAGGGACGAAGAAATAGCACATAAACAAGCATATATATTTGTCCAAGACGATAAAATTGTAATAGAGTAGATTACGAAATAAGTAATAGAAAGAGTATGATATAAAGCATTTCGTCCTTTACATTTTGCTCATATAAAAAATAGAGTACACCAAGAATGATTAAATCGTCTAAATATAATTTTATACCCATAATTTCAAAAATAGCTTGGTCAGAATTTGAACTGCGTTTAGAATTGATAGTATTACTAATTGGCTCAGAATTAGTAATACTTTCTTTTTTTTCACTATTATCAATTTCTGATTTGGCTATTTGCTGGTTTAAATTATTATAATGATTATAATATTTATAGTAGTTGTATGGGTAGCCATAGTAAGGGAATCTAAACATTTCTTATTCTCCTTTGTTGTTATCTTTCATGATTTCTGCAATTTTTGCAACATTTAATAAATTCATATAATTGTCTAATTGTCCTTTTTTACTATCTCTAAGATATGGTTTTAGTGAGTTTAGAAGATTTGCTCTTGGATCATTTTTTGTATCTTTCATTTTGTTAATGGCTGATGACATTTTCATTACTGTGTTTATATCTAAATTACTAAAATCAAAAGTGCTATTTTCTGTTTTTGATTCGTTTTGTTCTTCTTTTTTTACTTGATTGTTTTGATTATTGGTGTTTTGGTTTTCTCCTTGGTTTGAGAGTATTTTTGAGAAGTTTTGAATCATTTCTGGAGATATGTTTGATATAGCATCTGATAGATTTCCATTGTCTACCATGTTTTTTATGTTCTTCATTGTGTTTTCGTCTATATTCATATTATTCAAATTTACCACCTCCATATAATATATTATTTTTTTAAAATATATATGTAATATTATAATATATATTATATGTAGGATGTAATAAATTGTTACAGTGTTTGATTGAGAAATGTTATAGAAATAATGATGTGTAAGTTTTACTCCTTTGAGGGTAGTATATTTGATTGTGTATCTTGTTCATTGCGTTCAAAAAGAAAATCTAATATAAAAAATGAGCCTCTCTCAAACTAAAAATATATTATATGCATTTGATTTTATAACTTTTCAGCTTCAATACACAACATAAGAATTTCAAAAAAAATAAATGGCACCCTTCCATAATATGAACTCTTTCCATTTATTTTTTATGAAATTCTAATATTGTTCCAATTGCATTCAAAGATTCTAAAGTCAAATGTATATAATATATTTTTCTTATGAGCATTCCTCTATTTTTCATCTAAGATTTTCTATTTTTACTTCATTCAAGCAGATACACTATCAAATATACTACCTTCAAAGGAGTGAGATGAATACATCATTTATTTTATGATAATTATGAACTGTAATGTGTAAACCTAAAAAATGGAAAAAAACTCAAAAAAACATTGAAAAAACCTAGAGAATGTTGTATAATTTATTCTAGGAGTATTATGTAAAAAAGATTATTTTTAAAATATTGTAACAAAAATGTAATACAAACTTAATAAAAATGAAAAAATCATCTTATATGTATATCCGTAATGCAAGAAAAAAACATATAAAAAACGATATTGACATACATTTGCAAACTTTATATTATATATAAGAAAAAAGTTTTTAATATTTTAGGGGGTAAATAATATGAAACAAAAATTTTTACAAGCTATAACGGCTATGTTATTAATTGTAACATTAACAATGGCAAATTTTGTGTTGCTATGTGTTGATGTTGTTTCTTATGCTGCAGAAATAATAAATATGGAAAGTAGTACAAACCATAGAAATGTTGAATATATGGCATATTTTAAAGATGCAGCAGGAAATAAAGTAGATAGTTTAGATGCAAAAACAAATAGCGAAGATTTAAAACTATATTTTCAAGTATCTGTGAAAAAAGAGGGATACTTTAATGGAAATATAACTTTAAATAATGCTAATTTTAAGCTTAAATCAGAAGTGTTAAGTGATGGAATAAATAAAATAGAAAACAACACAGTATATTTAAATCAAATTAATGCTGGAGAAAGCAAAGAAATAGAAGTTGGGATTGAACTATTAAAAAATGATCAATTTGATTTAAATTATTTAAACATGGAAAGCAGTATTTCTATTAATGGAATTTATAGAGATAGTACACAAAAAGATATTTCTATAAAAGCAGATAGAGGTGTAACATTAAACTTTGTTAACCCATACTCAAGTGCGGAAGAAGCTGTTGTATTGTCACAAAACATTATAACAAATAAAATATTTAAAATTAATGGTGAAGAAAAAAGAATTGTACAGTTGCAAGTTACATCTGGACTAAACAATGACTTGTATCCAGTAAGTAAAACAAGTGTAAATATTCAAACTCCTAAAATTTCAGATAAATATCCTGAAAGTGTTTTAATTAATGCAAATGAAACATTAGTTACAACAGGAAAAACATTATCAGAAGAGAATTGGAAATATGATAAAGAAACAGGAAAAATTGAAATTAATTTAGAAAATACTCAAGAAAATGGTATGGTTTCTTGGTTAAAAAATGGAAATGATAATTTTGTAGTAACTTACATATATGACAAAGATGTTGAATTTAATAATGACAAATCAGAAATTACATCTCAAATTTCATTATTGGATAAAAATTCAACAGTATATAATGCAGAAAGCGGAATTACTATTACAGGAGAAGAAAAAAATTCTATAGTTACAGCATCAGTTGAACAAAATGAACAAAACATTTATAAAGGAAAATTATATGCTGGAATTCCTAGAGATGTTACATACAAAAATATAGTTGATGTTAATTTGAATAATGTTGAAACTGAAGTTGATGTTAAAGAAAATGATTTAACAATTAATGGAACAAAAGTTACAACTTTATATAAAACATCAAAATTTGATAAAGCACAAGTAGAAAAGGTATTAGGTGAAAATGGAAGATTAATTATATCAAATGCTAATACAGGTGCTGAAATCGCAGTAATAAATAAAAATACAGATGCAGACGAAAATGGAAAAATCAATATTTCTTATCCTGAAAATGTTGACAAAGTAATTGTTAAAGTTTCAGAACCAGAAAATATTGGAAGAATAGAAATTGAAACTACTAAATCAATAGAAAAAATAAATAGAGATTTAGTAAAACAAGCTACGGCTATAAATGGTGGGTGTACAGTTTCTTATGTTTCAGAAAATGAAGAGACAGAACTTAATACTGTAGAATCAAATATTAATTTATTAGAAACTGAGACATCAGCAGATTTACAAATAAACAGAACAGAATTATCTGCTATGACAACAAATAATAATGTGGAATTTAGAGTAACTTTAAAATCTAGAGAAGAAAAAAATGAGTTATTTAAAAATCCAGTTGTAAAAATAGAATTACCTGAAAAAATAAAAGATATACAAGTAAATTCAATAAATTTATTATATGAAGATGAATTGAAAATTAAATCAGCTCAATTAAATGGAAATACTATAGAAATTACAATGCAAGGTGAGCAAACAAAATATAAAGAAGAAGCTATAGATGGTGCTACTATTATAGTAAATGCTAACTTAGCAACAGATACAAAAATTGCAAGTAGTACTGAACAAGTTAAAGTAACATATACAAATGCAAATGCTATAAATTATAGTAATGGAGCAAATGTAGGAATTGTTGCACAAAATATTGATATAGTTTCATATGCTGGGGTTGTAACAACAAACCAAGTTGAAGAATATGGAATTGACCTTGTAAACAATCAAGGTGAAAATGCTGGTGAATTACCAGTATCAACAGATACAAAAACTGTTAATATACAAAAAAGAATAATTAATAACAAAGAAAATAAAATTTCAAATGTTAAAATATTAGGTGCATTTCCAACAAAAGATTCTATAGACTCAAACAGCATTGATATCGAAGTTGGAAACATAGCAGTAAGTGGAATAGATGCAAATAGAGCGAAAGTTTATTATTCAGATAATGCTAATGCAACAGAAGATTTGAATAATAAAGAAAATAATTGGTCAGAAAGTATAGCTGATAATAAGAATGTTAAAAAATATTTAGTTGTATTAGATGGAATGGAATTACAAGAAGAAGTTGATTTATCTTATCCAATTACAATTCCTGCAAATCTAGAATATAATGAATCAGCTGAAGAAGGATATACAGTATATTATACAAACTTAACATCAGAAGAAAAAGTTGATGTTAATAATATAAGATTAGCTACTCCAAAGGGTGCAGTTATTGATACTACTTTAAAAGCTGCCGTTGCTGGAAATGAAAGCAGTGAAGTTAAAGAAAATGAAGTATTAAGATATGCAGTAGTTGTCTCTAATACAGGTTCAGAAGATATGAAAAATATAAAAGTATCTGCAAAAGTACCAGAAGGAACAACATTTGTTAATTCAGACCAATTAAATAATGAAGTTGTTTTAGATGAAGTGCAATTTGAAGATTCAGAAAAGAAAGATGTAGAATTTGATATTGAAAGTTTGGCTCAGGGACAAACTATAACAAAATATTACGAAGTTAAAGTAAATGATGGTATGGCTAATAAAGAAATATCAAATACAGTTACTACACAATATGGAGAAGTAACAAAAACATCAAATGAAGTAAAAACAAACATTAAAGAAGGTAAAGTAGAATTAAAATTAATTTCTACAGATGCAACAGATGGAAAAGTAGAAGCAGGTTATAGTTATAGATATGTGTTATTATTAACAAATAAAAGTGACAAAGATATAAAAAATGTAAATGTAAAATTTAATACTAATGATACTGCTAAGATTTCAAAAATTTCTTATACTGAAGATGATTCAGGAAAATCAGAATCAAATGTTGATAATATTACTTTAAATAAAATAAAAGCTGGTGAAACAAAAGAAATTCTTATGTATGCAACAATGGAGAAAAAAGATATGACAGCTATTTCAGCTAAGGTAAGCACAGACAAAGTTGACTATTATTCAAATGAAATAAGTACAAAAATTGATTCATTTGTAGTATTAGAAATGAAGGCAACTTCAGAAAATAGTGGAAATTATGTGAAATCTGGAGATAAGATTACATATAAAATTAATATTAAAAATACAGGAACAAAGACTGCTGAATCAATAGTATTAAAAGATTGGTTTGATGGAAATGTAGCTTTATCTAAAGTATTAAAAAATGGTGAAGAAATTCAAGCAAGTGAATATACGATTATGGCAGACAGCAATAAAAATAAAAGCAGATTAGGAATAGATGTACCATCATTGAATGCTGGTGAAAGTGTAGAATATCAAATTGAAGTTGTGGTAAATACAATATATGGTAATACATCAGCTATTGAGATAATTAATGAAATGTCACTTGAAGAATATAATATGGAAGTTACAAATGCAAAAATACAACACATATTACAACCAGATAAGGATTTTGTAGATGTTGATCCAGATGATAATAACGGAAATGTAGATCCAGGTAAAAAAGAAGATTCTTCAACTGATAATGGAGATAACTCAACAAATGATAATAAAAAATATGTAATAATTTCAGGAACTGCATGGGTTGATGCAGATGAAAATGGACAAAAAGATAATCAAGAACAAACAGCAGAGGGAATTACAGTTAAATTATTAGATGTAACAACAAATAAATTTGTAAAAGATTCAAAAGGAAATGATTTAGAAGTTAAAACTTCATCAACAGGGTTCTATAGTTTTGACAGAGTTCAGAAGGGCCAATATTTAGTAGTGTTTGAATATGATACTACAAAATATGGATTAACTTCATTTGAAAAAAGTGGAGTTTCAAACGAAATGAATTCAAAAGTTGTTAATAAAACAATAAATGTTGATGGTACAGATAGAAAAGTAGCAGCAACAGAAATTATAAATGTTGATGCAGAAAATATAGCTAATATTAATATTGGTTTAATAACAGCTAAAACTTATGATTTACAATTAGATAAATATATAAGTAAAGTTACAGTTCAAAATAATAAAACAGTAACAAATTCTTATAATGATGTAACATTAGCAAAAGCAGAAATAGATGCAAAACAAGTTAATTCAACTACAGTTGTAGTAGAATATACAATTAAAGTAACAAACAAAGGTGATGTTACAGCATATGTTAAGAAAATAGCTGATTACTTATCAAGTGACTTTAAATTTAGCTCAGAATTAAATAAAGATTGGTATCAATCTGGAAATACAGTATACTGTTCAAGCTTATCAAATGAAAAACTTGAGCCAGGAGAAAGCAAAGAAGTTACTTTAACAGTTATAAAACAAATGAAAGAAAATAATACAGGACTTGTAAATAATACAGCAGAGATTGCTGAATCATATAATGAACTTGGACTTACAGATGTAAATTCTACAGAAGGAAATAAAGTAAAAGGCGAAAATGATATGGGCTCAGCTGACTTAATTATAAGTATTAGAACAGGTCAAGTTGTAACAACAGTATTATTGATAATTTCTTCAATAGTAATTCTTGGAGTTGCAATATACTTTGTAAGAAAATTAATAATAAATAGGAATTTAATATAGGAAAGGAGGGAAAAAAATGAAAGAAAAAACAAAAATATTTATGTTAGCATTTGTTTTAATTTGTGTTATAGCAATTTTAACTACTATAGTTATTGCTGATGCAAGTAGAGATATAACAGATGTAAATGGAACAGGTTATACAAAAATCGGTGATTCTTATCAATTTGATTTACAAACTTTAGTAGGAAATAAAAATGCATATTGTACTCAACATGGAAAAAGAATGAGAACGAACGAATTTGCAGATTACACTTTAGCTAAATATATTGAAATTGATGGAAAAGAAGCAACTGTTTATACTAACAGGAATGGTGCTTCAAAAACTTATGCAAATGACAAAAATGCTCAAATGGCATATATTTTAAATCAAGAGCAAGGATATGGAACAGAAACATGGAATGGAGACAAAGGTACAATTACAAATTCAGAAGGGCAAAATGCATTGTGGCATATATTTAATTCATGGGCTGATGGTCTTGAAATGTCAGATTATAAACAAAGCAAAAATGATGGAATTGGCAATCAAACTATGAATACAAATGCTGAAAATTATGCAAATGCTGTTGGAAATGTTAAAACTTCAGATAAATCAGCTGGTTCTACATTAAAAGTAACAGGCGCAACAAATAAAAATGGAATAACTGTTATAGATGTTGGCGGATATTATAGAATAGGACCATTCAATTTTAATTTTGAAGGAACAATAACAGATATAGTAACAAAGGGAAATAGTGGTGATATAGCGGATTCTAATATCAGAATTGTTAAGTATTCTGGTGCAACGGCACAAGTAGTTGGAAAGGCTGATGTAAAAACAGGCGAAAGTTTCTATGTTGATGTTAATCAAAATGCAAATTTAAAAACATTTAATGGAATTACTGTAAAAACAACATCAGGAGAAAATGGCGGAGTAGATGTATATAAATCTAACATTTGGATATTTGATTCTTCAGATCACCAGAATGTATTATACACTCAAACAAGTAAACAAAAAGTTCCATTAGTTGGTGAAGGAAGTGAAGATTATTCAGCAATTCCTTTAACAAGAGAAATAGGACTTAACAAAGTTGATGATAGAGATGATACAAAACCATTAAAAGATATTGGGTTTAAATTTAAAGCGACTGTATATAGAGATTCACAGTGGGTTACAAGATATTTAGGTTCAGACTTAAAATGGAGTGCTACAGATTTAAACGGAGCAAAAGAATTTTTTGTAGACAGCAATGGTTCATTAAATTTAACAATATCAGGAGAAACTGTAAAAGCTAATTCTATAAAAGCAATAGAAACAACAAATAAAAATTATGGCTATGATGAAAACGTTGGAAAAGAATATACAGTAGGAGATAGTAGCAAAAAGTTTTTAAATCATCAATATAGAGTAAAACTATCTGGTTATGTATGGTTAGATACAAATAATGGAAAAACAACAGTAAGAGATGATCAATATGATCAAAGTGTTGACAACAATGGAAATGGATTTAATGGAATTACAGTATTTTTAAAAGATAAATCTGGAAATGAAATAAAAAGAACAACTACATCTGAATTGGGATTATATTCTGAAATAAATGGAGGAGAATATCAATTTGTAGATGTTGACCTTGATAAATTACAAAAAGGCGAATACTATGTAGAATTTGAATATTGTGGAATTAAATATCAAGCTGTTGCTGAAAAATTAACACAAAACAATGGTTCAAAATCTAGAGAAACAAGCTCAAGAGACGAATTAGATAGAAAGTTTACAAGTGTAGATGGAAATGGAACAAACAGTCTAAATATCAATGGCGTAACAGTAAATTATAATGGTACAGACACACAATCACATTTAAATTCTATAAAAGATTGTTCAGGTTGTGATGTTTATGCAAATACTAAAGAATCAGGATATGACTTATATAGTGGATTTACACCAACTGCTGAGGAAATCAGATATGTAAATTTAGGACTATATGAAAAAGCACAAACTGATTACCGTATATCACAAGACTTATATAATGTCAGAATACAAGTTAATGGATTTAATCATATTTATAGATATGGAACAGAAGCTGACGAAGCTAAAAATCAAAGTTCAGAGTGGAATGTAGGAGTACAATTCCAAAATAATAGAGGAACATATAATAGAGCAATATATACAGCAGATGCTGAATATGAAGCTCCAAACCATAAAGATAATGAATTAAAAGTTTATCTAACATATCAAATAAGATTAATAAATGAATCATCATATTTAGCTAGAATTAATAATATAATAGATTATTCTGATAGTGGATTAAATATGATTGCAGCAGGAACAAATGTAGATGACCAAGATACTATATCTGGAGATATAAAATTTGGACAAAAAACAGCATATAATGATAACTACTCAAGTAATTTAATAGAAGTTAATTCAACTGTAAAACAAGGAACAGAAAATGTTTTATATGTACAATATGAATTAAATAGAGAATCAGTATTAAAAATAATTAATAATAAAGAATTAATTAATAGTACTGTTGAAATAAACTCATATACAACATTTAAAGATAACAACGAAAATACAACAGTAGCAGTAGTTGACCAAGACTCAGTACCAGGAAATGCTAAACCAGGTGACTTCAATACATATGAAGACGATACATTTGGTGCAAGATCATTAAAATTAGAATTGAAAAATGCAAGATCAATAGAAGGAACAGTATTTGTTGATGCCTCAGCATTAAATTCAAATAATGAAAGATTTGGTAATGGTATATTTGATAATGGAGAGACAACAATAGCTGGAGTAAAAGTATCATTAAATGAAATTGGAAAAGATGATAGTAGTTATGATGGCGAAAGAGTATCAATGGAAACTACTACAGATGCAAATGGTAACTTTACATTTACGGGTTATATACCAGGAAATTATAATATAACATATACATGGGGAGATAAAACATATAAAGTTCAATACTATAAAGGAACAATATATGATGAATCTAGAGACCAAAATAATAAAGAATGGTATAAAGTAGATGCAGATACAAGAAAAACTGACGCATTAGATAGTGAAGATGCAAGAAGAACAATAGATGCAGAAATGAGAAAAATAACTAAAAATAATCTTGAGGATGAAATTAACAAAGCATATGAAAGTGGTTCAGATACAATAAAAACAATAACTATGAATTCTACAACACCAGGAATGGCATTTAGTGTTGAATATGATACAACTATAACAGATGGAAATGATGATAAAGTAGAATTTAAGGTTAAAAATATTGACTTTGGTATTGTAGAAAGACCAAAACAAAAAATGGAAATTTCTAAGAGAGTATCAGCATTTAAGATTACATTAGCAAATGGTCAAGTATTAGTAGATGCAACAATTGATGAAAATGGAAAATTACAAGGTTCACATGATAGTGTAACATATATGGGACCAACTTCTATGAACGACATAAATGTTAATGGAATGGTAAGAGCAGAAATTGATCCTGAATTAATACAAGGGGCAACATTAGAAGCAACATATGCAATTAAAGTAACAAATACAAGTGAAACTGATTATGATTCTGAAAGATATTATCATTACGGAAACAAAGAAGGTGCAACACCAGTTAAATCTTCTGCTACAGGAGTAATTGATTATCTAGACAGAAGATTAGTAAGTAAAAATAACGATGGTTGGGAAGAAAAAGATCAAACATACTTAAATGATGTAAATGCAAGTGAAAAAGATAATACTGAATATGTAAATACTACAATTACTTACTTTACTAGCCAATTATCAAAACCTTTAGCACCAGGTGATTCTAATGAGGTTACATTTAATGTTTCTAAATTGTTAGCAAGTTCAGATGATAATACTTTTGATAACAAGACAGAAATAGTTGATGTTACAAAGAGTGATGGATTTAATACAGGTACACCAGTTGCAGTTACATGGAATAATGGAAAATTCTTCTTTAATACAGATAATTCTGAAGAAATTGTAATTATACCAAGTACTGGTGAAAATAGAAATTATACATTACCTATTATAATAGGAATTGTAGCAATTACTATATTAGGAGTTGGAGTATTCTTTATTAAGAAATTTGCTATAGATAAAAAATAATATAAAATAAAAGAGCATTCTTAAAAAAAGAGTGTTCTTTTTTTGTGCAAAAATTTAAAATATATTGCAAAATCTGCTAAATTATAATAAAATAAGGAAAGTAAAAAGATAAATAATAAAGAAAAAATAAATTATATATCACAAATTGTAAAAAACTTTTTTTGAATCAGTTTCTAAAAAAGACAAAAAATACCAAGGACAAGTAGTAAAATGATGCTATAAAAGTTTAAGAGGTGGTAAGGATGTTTCAAAATATAAACGAAAGTACAGTAGAAAATCAAAACTACGAAGAAAATAAAAAAGAAAAAAAGAAAATAGAACTATTTGCAGATGTATTTTCTGTAAAAAACATACCAATATATATTATATCATTAATGATATCAATGGTTGGAATCACAGGAGATGTATCTCCATTTAGTATTAGTATATTAGGAGCAAGCATAGCAAATTCTATTCCATTACTAGGGATAGTACTTTTTGGAATTATAGGAAATGCAATAAAATTTGGAATAAGTGGAGCACTAACATACATATTAACAGCATTGGTATTAATTGTTACAATGTTTTTGATAAAGCCAAAATATATTGATGATGAGCAAAACGAAAAAGTTAAATTATCTAAAAATATTTTTATTGCATCAATGATAATCCAACTTGCTAAAATAGGAATAAGTGGATTCACATTATATGATGTATTATCTGTTATATGTTTTTCTATTATAGCTGTAGTATTTTATAAGATATTCGTAAATTCCATATTAGCTCTTAGTGGTTTTGTAGAAGGAAAAGCTTTTTCTATTGAAGAAATTTTGGGTGCTAGTTTAATGGTTGCAATTTCTGTAAGTGCTTTTGGAGACTTAAACATATTAGGTTTTTCTATTAGAAATATTTTAAGCATATTAATAGTTTTGATATTAGGATGGAAAAATGGAGTATTAGTTGGAACAACAGCAGGTGTTACAATAGGAGTTACTCTTGGAGTTATAACATCATCAGACCCTGTAATGGTTGCTGCATATGCAATATCTGGTATGATAGCAGGAGTGTTAAATAAATTTGGAAAAATAGGGGTTATAATAGGATTTTGCTTAGGGAACATAGTACTTGCATATGTTTCTAACGGATATACAGTAGAACTTATTCATTTTAAAGAAATATTAATTGCATCTATTGGACTTTTAGCTGTTCCTAAATCAGTACAAATAAATATCAAAGAATTTATGGGCAATTCAAAGTTATTACCAGTATTTCCAGATAGGGCTTTAAATAAAAGTAAAGAAACTGCTGAGAGGTTAAACAATGTTTCTGATACAATTCAAGAGATGGCAAAAACATATAAAGCGGAAAAAGTTCAGATGGATGAAGAACCAATTTTATCAAATAAAGATATATTTGTTTCTGAATTATTAGACAATTTGAGTGGCTATGAAAATAATATGTTATATGAAGATATTTCAAAGGTTGATGGTCCTATTGTAGACGAAATATTTAAAGTATTAGTAGATAAGCAAGAAATTTCAAGAGGATTGCTACTTGATATATTTGCAAAATGTAATAGTTACATAGTTGGATTTGATGATAAAAAAATAAGTGAATATTTAGAAGAAAATATTTCACAAATGGTTAGAGTTATTAATATGTCATATAAAATTAGTAAATCAAATTTTGTATGGCAAAAGAAATTTGAAGAAAACAAGAAGAATATAGAAACTCAACTTCAGGGCGTGTCAAAAGCTATTTCTAATATAGCAGAAAATATTGAAAAAAATATTAAAAATGAAGAACAATATAGTAATCAAAAGAAACAAGTTATTGAATTGCTAAAACAAAAAGAAATAGAAGCTCAAGAAATTTCTATACAAAGAGAAGATAGATTTTTAGTAGAAATTTACATGGAAAAATCAAATATTACTGATACAGAATATATTGGGAAGGTACTTACAGATGTTTTAAAAGAGAACATTGTATTTAATGAAGATGCAAGTGTTGGAAATAGACTAAACTTTTTATCTGATGATAAATTTGTTATGGCTATTGGAAATTCAAGCAATGTTAAAAGCAATAGTAAAGTTTCTGGAGATAGTGTATTAAATATTAGACTAAAAGATGGGAAATACTTGGTAGCTTTAAGTGATGGAATGGGCTCTGGAGAAGAGGCCAGACAAAGTAGTGACAAAGCTTTAAAAATGTTAGAAAACTTATTATTGTCTGGATTTGATAAGAAGACTTCTTTGGAATTGATAAATTCAAGCTTGATTAATCAAAATGAAGAAATTTTTGCAACTTTAGATATTGCAATTATTGATTTGTATAATGGAAATATTGAGTTTATTAAAAGCGGGGCTTGTCCAACATATATTAAAAATAGGAATAGTGTTCAACTTATTAAGGCTAATTCGCTTCCTGCAGGTATTATTAATGAGACAAATTTGCAGTCTTTTGATAGGGATATTTCTTCTGGTGAGATTATGCTTATGTGTACAGATGGTGTTTTGGATTCTAATGTTGAGTATAAAAATAAGGAGTTATGGGTTAAGTATTTGTTTGAGGATATTGAGACAAATAATACTCAAAAAATTGCGGATTTGGTTTTGAATGAGGCTGTTGATAATGGGTATGGAACTGCTAAAGATGATATGAGTGTTGTGGTTTGCAAGTTCTTAAATAAACAATAAAAAATGGTAGTTACAATTCACAGCCCCAAAAAATTTGTGTGCAAGTTGCTACCTTAAAGGTTATATATATTTGATATTGTATTCGTTCGATTGAAGTGAAAAATAGAAAATCTTAAATAACTAACTGAGGAATGCTCACAAAAAATGTATATATGTATATGATTTGAAACATTTTCTCGGTTCAATACGCAACATAAGAATTTCTAAAATAAATTGATGGATAATTCCACTTAGTCCTCGCTTCGCTCGACGTGAACGCTTTCCATAAATTTATTTAAGAAATTCTAATATTGCTCTAATCACATTCGAAAAGTTTAAAATCATATACATATATACATTTTTGACCTGAGTGAGAGAGGCTCAGTTTGATATTTTAGATTTTCTTTTTAAACGTAATGAACAGGATACAATATCAAATATATATAACCCTTTAAGTGGCAACTTGCACACAAAAATTTTTTAAAGCTGTGAATTGTAACAAATGGTATGAAAAACATACCATTTTTATTGTTTTTGGCTTGAAAATTAGTGCGTATTATGATATATTTTAGGAGTGAATAGGAGGCTGAAGTAATGAGTAGAGGAAGAAGATATGATACAGAACCAAAATTGAACATGAAAAAAGTATTTGCAGTAGCTATTGCAATAATAGTAATAATAATGTTCATATTTATAATAAAGGGACTACTAACAAAAGATACAACCTCAGGAAAAATAACAACCAAAAATTATTTTACATCATATAAAGACAATAAATGGGGAGTTATAGATTCAACAGGAAACAATGTAATAGACCCATCATATAAAGAAATGATAATAGTACCAAACCCAAAAAAAGGTGTGTTTATTTGTACATATGATGTAAATTATGATACAGGTGAATATAAAACAAAAGCTTTAAATGATAAAAATGAAGAAATATTCAAAGAATATGATAAAATAGAGGCAATTCAAAATACTGACAAGTCTGGAAATCTTATATATGAACAAAACGTATTAAAGGTACAAAAATATGGAAAATATGGTTTAATAGACTTTGATGGAAAAGAAGTTATTTCTATGGATTATCAAGATATAACAGCAATTTCAGGAATTGAAAATTCTTTTAAAGTAAAAAAAGATAATAAGTATGGAATAGTGGATAGTGATGGAAAGACAGTTATTCAAGCACAATATGCAGATATTGATATTTTAGGAAAAGATAATAAATCTGGATTTATTGTTAAAAATGATAGTGGAAAATATGGAATTGTAGATTATTCAAATACACAAGTTTTAGAATCAAAATATGATTCAATTGAAAAAGTGTATGGAAATGATATGTATGTTGTAACTGTAAATGGAAATCAAAAAATTGTAAATAAACAAGGAAGTGATATTTTAATAAGTGGATTTGATTCAATAAAACAAATATTGTCATCACAAGAAAATGCAGTAATATTTGTTAAAAATAATAAATATGGAATAATGGATGTTACTGGGAAAACTATAATAGAAGCACAATACGATAAATTGGAAGAGACAAAAGTTGGAACATTTATAGCTGTAAAAGATGGTAAATATGGAATTATAAATATCAATAAAGAGGAAAAATTACCATTTGAATATAGTTCAATAGCGTATAATGAAAAAGCAGATATTTATATTACGGAAGATGAAGTTTATAATTCTAATATATTAAATAGTAATCTAGAAACTAAGGCATCAGGAATTTTTATAGAATTAAATGAGAATAAGGGTTACATTAAATTAAGAGTTGATGATGAATATAAATATTATAACTTTAAATTTGAGGAAAAATCTGAAAAAGATATATTCCCAAGTAGAACATTATTTTTAAGTAAAAAAGATGGAAAATACGGATATGTAGATAAAAATGGAAAAGTTATTGTTAATTATATTTATGATGATGCTATGGAACAAAATGATTATGGATTTTCAGCAGTTAAAAAAGATGGAAAATGGGGAAGTGTTGATAGTAAAGGAAATGTAACACAAGAACCTACATATAATTTAGATGAATATTTATTAATAGATTTTATAGGAAGATGGCATTTTGGTATGGACATCAATATGAATTATTATAACCAATTGTAAACTTAAAAGAATTAAATTTTCCTAGTTGAAATTTAATTCTTTTATTGATATAAATCAATACACAAGTAAAATTACTAAATGAACAATTAATTAAAAGAGTTTATTTATAAATGAGAGGAATGGAATAAAAAATGGAACTAAAGATGAATTACCAATATACATACTTTGTACATCCTTTTGTAGTAAAGGAAAGTAAATTTCAAAAATATATACAAAGCCTATTAAGAAATAAAAACTTTAAGCTTAGAGTATTTCAAAAAAGTAAGGATATAGAATTATATAATTATTTTTCGCCTAAAACAAGAGAAATGCTATTTTCAGGTTTTGCACATTCTAAATCAAAATTAGAAAAACTAGAAGCATTACCAGATGATACAAAGTCTGCTATTTTAAGCAAATATCCTTGTACTATTTTTGAGTATAAATTGGAAGAAGACATACAGGGGAAAACAGCTGAAGATAAAGGAATATTTTTCAAAATTCAAAAAATTGAAGTAATATGTTTTAATTCTGGAATTTGTTTTTTTACAATGAAAACAAATGTTGAGGATAGTAAAGATTTTGCTGATATTTTGAATTTTAATTATAAATTTAGAGATATAAAACAGGAAAATGTTTTAAACAATTATGATAAAATTTATTTACAAACAAGTACTTTTAGTGATGTAAGCAAATTAACTGAATTTATAAAAAGTATTACTGGTTCTGATATAGAAACTATGAAACTTGATATAGATACACAAAGATTTTTAACATATTCATATGTTTGCATTGATAGAGAAGCTTGGAACTCAAATAAGAATTTTGAAGATATTGAATATAATTTTGTGAAATATGCTAATTTTTTGGCAGCAGATAATTCTGTTGATTTAAAGCAAAATAAGGCAGTAGAATTTTCACAATGGAAATATGCAAAATTTGGTTTTACAAAACAGGGAGTTGTATTATTTACATCTAGCAGTGATATCAACAATTTTACGGATTTGCCTGATAAATTTGAGAATGAATATTTTTATACATATATATTGAACTTGTATAAAAAAATATATTTAAAGAAATTAGAAACCGAATTTAAAAAAGCATCAAATTTGAAGGTTACAAGAAAGAAATTTATTGAATTTACTAAAAATTTGTGGGTTTTAGATATTACGGAAGATGAAATTGGTTCTAATATAAATTATAGATTATCAAAAATTTTTGAACTAGATAAATTGTATTATGAAATTAAAACTAAGTATGATATTTTATATAAGGAAATGAATATTGAAAAGAATTCAAAGGGTATTATATTTGTGACTATTATTTTAGTAATATCATTAATTTTTAATGTTCTTAATTATGTTGAAATGATTAAATTGAAGTAAGTGAATTTCTAAAAAATAAGTACAATTTTAGATATGGTTTTCATAGGGGGATAGAGGATTTATGAAGATTAGCTGTGGAACAGATATTATTGAAGTTGATAGAGTTAGAACTAGCATAGAGAATGTTGGAGAAAAGTTCTTAAAAAAGGTTTTTACAGATAATGAGATTAGATATTGTGAATCTAAAAAAACACAAAAATATCAACATTATGCTGGTAGGTTTGCAGCAAAAGAGGCGGTATTTAAAGCAATTTCAAGGCAATTAGAAGATAAGTATTCTGTGTGCTGGAAAGATATTGAAGTAGAAAATGATAGTCAAGGTAGACCAAGTGTGAATTTATTTAATGTTGATATGAAAAAAATTGAAAATATTGATATAAGTATTTCTCATTGTAAATTATATGCAACTGCAAATGTTGTGATTTTGTTTAAAGATTAATTGAGAGGAAAATAGTATGAGTTTATTTGATAGTCATAGTCATTTAAATGACGAAAAATTTGATGAAGATAGAGATAAAATAATTAAAGAAATTTATGAGTCTGGAGTAACTAATTTTGTTACAGCAGGATATAGTGTAGAAAGTTCTAAAAAAGCGATAGAAATATCTGAAAAATATGACTTTATATACGCAACAGCGGGAGTTTCACCTAATGATATTCCACAAACTGAAGAAGAATTGTGGAAACAATTAAATGAAATTGAAGAAATTGCTAAAAATAATAATAAAGTTGTTGCAATAGGTGAGATAGGACTTGATTATTATTGGAATACAGATAATAAAGAATTACAGAGAAAAGCATTTATTGAACAAATAAAAATAGCCAATAAATGTGGATTACCAATTGTTATTCATACAAGAGATGCAGTTATGGATACATTACAAATTTTAAAGGAAAATCCAGTTATAAAAAAAGGAGTATTTCATTGTTGTCCACAAAATAGAGAACTAATAAAAGAGGGTTTAAAGCTTGGATTTTATATATCTTTTGCAGGACCGATTACTTTTAAAAGTTCAAAAAATGCAGTTGAAATGATTAATTTAGTTCCTAATGATAGAATTTTAATAGAAACAGATAGCCCATATCTTGCACCAGAGCCTGTTAGAGGAACACGTAATACACCAGCAAATGTAAGATTTGTTGCTCAAAAAATTGCTGATGCAAAGGGCTTAACTTTGGAAGAAGTTGAAAAAATAACTTTTGAAAATACAAAATGTCTCTTTGGGGACGGTTCTGTTTGAGACATCGGTTCCGAATGAGACATAAAAGAATAAAAAAATGTCCTTGTTTGAGACGATGTCGTTTTCAGAACCGTCCCCAAAAGGACATTTTTGTTTATCTAATATTTCTTAAAGCTTCAATTCTATCTTCTGTACTTGGGTGAGTTGACCAAATTGAAGAAGATTTCTTTTTACCTTTTTCCCCATTTTTCTTAAATGGATTTATAATATACATATTTGCAGTAGCAGAATTTGCTGACTGTAATTCATTTGGGTCATTTTCAAGTTTTTGTAAAGCTGATATTAATCCATCTGGATTACGAGTAAATTCTACAGCTGTGCTATCTGCTAAAAATTCTCTTTTTCTAGAAAGAGCAAGTTGCATTAAAGTACCAAAAATAGGTGATAATATTAAACAAATTAAACCTAATAACATAAGTACTCCATTAGCTTTGCTTTCGCTATCTCTGTCTTTTGTGCCACCCCAGAAAAGAACTCTTGAGAACATATCTGATAACATTACAATAAGACCTACAAATACTGATACAACAGCACTTAAAAGAATATCATAATTTTTAATATGGCTCATTTCATGGGCGATAACGCCTTCTAATTCATAATAATCTAATTTTTCTAATAAACCAGTAGTAACACAAATTACAGCATGTTCTGGATTTCTACCTGTTGCAAATGCATTAGGTTGAGCATCTTCTACTACATATAAATAAGGCTTTTTTGGAAGTCCTGCAGTTACCATTAAAGCATCTAAAATATTTACAAGTTTTAAATCTTCTTCTCTTGTTGCAGGTCTTGCGTGACATGAAGCTAAAACAATTTTATCACTAAAATAATAAGAACCCCAAGCACTTGCTATAGAAAAAATTAATGCAATTACAATTGATAAACTACCTAATTCTAAAGCATTACAAATATAATAAACAATTAGAGTTATTACAAGTATAAATATTGATACGATTATTCCAGATTCAATTTTATTTTTTTTACTAGTTGCAAACATATAAATCTCCTTTCACATAACTAAGATTATCTAAAATAAAAAGGGGTGCCTAAAAGACAACCCCTTAAAATTTACTTATGCATTTTTACCAAAATCAACTTTTACATTTTTTCTAGCTTCAGCGCTTTCAGCTGCGAATAATTCGCGAGGTTGGAAATTGAACATTCCTGCAATTATGTTAGAAGGGAAAAGTTGTAATTTTTGGTTGTACATTGTTACACTATCATTGTAGAATTGTCTAGAAAAAGAAATTTTATTTTCTGTATTTCTTAATTCTTCAGATAATTCAGAAAAGTTTTGATTTGCTTTTAATTCTGGATAACTTTCTGAAACAGCCATTATTGTTTTTAATGCTCCTGAAAGTTGATTATCTAAATCAGCTTTTTCAGCAACTGTTCCGGCGTTTGCCCAAGAAGTTCTTAATTGCGCTATTTTTTCAAAAGTTTCTGATTCGTGTGATGTATATCCTTTTACAGTTTCAACAAAGTTTGGAATTAAATCAAATCTTCTTTGTAATTGTACATCGATTTGGCTCCAAGCATTGTCAACTTTTACTCTAGCAGATACTAATCCATTGTACATTGATATTATTGCAATTACGATTATTACTACTATTGCTAATATAATCCATCCCATAGTTTTGCCTCCTTTTTTATTATATACAATTTATAAATTGATAATAACATAAATTGAGTTTTTTAACAAGGGCTTTTAAATAAAATTTTAGAAATAAAAAGATATGTGTAGCCAACACATATCGAACATCTTATAATCTTTTGATTTCTTAACTTATAAGCTATATATGGTATATAATATTTTTTTAATAAAGTCAATTCTTTTTTGTAAAAATATACTATATGAATTAGTATATGAAGAAAATATAATAAATATTCAAAAAAAATATGTACTATTTCCAAGGCTTACAGCATATACTATAATGAACCACTTGTAGTTCTAAGCTTGTACAAATTTGACAAAAACACAAAAATATAGTATAATTATAAGCGATGCCAAAAGGAGGTATT
Source organism: uncultured Clostridia bacterium (assembly GCA_934120675.1). Taxonomy (GTDB): domain Bacteria; phylum Bacillota; class Clostridia; order TANB77; family CAG-508; genus CAG-269. Next base: position 4,335 of record CAKOUU010000015.1, on the reverse strand, counting down.
AAGAATTTATGAAAAAAGAAGAAAAAGCTTCAATTTCTATAATGAAAATCATATGTGTTAGTATAATATTAATATTAATTTCAGGAATAGGAGTAATGGCAGTAAATACAAACTTGAAAGATATTAAAATAGTGCTACAAAACGGATATGAATTAACAGTATTAACATCAAAAACAACTGTTAATGAAATATTAGAAGAAAATAATATTGTTTTAGATGAAAATCAAAAAACAATACCAGAAGCTAAAGAAGAAGTAACAGCAGGAACTGTTATAAAAATAGTAGATAAATCATACAACGAAGTTCAAATAGCAAAAGTTTCAGAAGAAGGAGTACAAACAACATTAGACGATTTATTAAATAATTATGCTCCAATTACAGAAAAAATAGTTACAGAGCAAGTTGAAATACCTTATGAAACAGTAACAAAAAATTCAGCAGGAACAAGTACAAATACAACAAATAAAGTGTTACAACAAGGGAAAAATGGGTTAAAAGAAGTAACATATAAAATAAAATATCAAAACGAAGTAGAAATTGAAAAAACACAATTATCTGAAAAGGTAATTACAGAACCTGTAAATAAAATAGTACAGGTAAATAAAGTAACATCAAGAGCAGGAACAACAACAAGAGCTGCAGCAACTACAACAGCTACAACAACAGCAGCAACAGCTGGAACACAAGTATATAAAATAACAGCATATTGTCCATGCGCAAAATGTTGTGGTAAAGCAACAGGAAGAACAGCAATGGGAACAAAAGCTACAGCAGGAAGAACAATTGCTGCATCAGGAAAATTTGCATTTGGTACAAAATTAAATATTAATGGTCATGTATATACTGTCGAAGACAGAGGTGGGGCTATTAATGGAAATAAAATTGACATATTTGTAAATTCTCATGCCGAAGCATTAGCTTGGGGTGTAAGATATTTACCAGTAAGTGTTGCTCAATAATAACATATGATTTATAGGGACTCTAGTGATAGGGTCTTTTTGCTATTTTAGGGAGTTCTGTTTGGGACATTTGCTATTTTGTGGCAAATGTAGTACAATATAGATGTATTATAAATATAGGAGATAGATGGATGAAATTAATATCATGGAATGTAAATGGAATAAGAGCATGCTTAAACAAAGGCTTTGCAGATGTATTTAAGCAATTAGACGCAGACATATTTTGTATACAAGAAACAAAATGCCAACCAGAACAAGTAGAATTAGAATTTGAAGGATATACAAGTTATTGGAATAGTGCAGAGAAAAAAGGATATTCTGGAACAGCGATATTTACAAAACAAAAACCTTTAAATGTAACTTATGGAATAGGAATAGAAGAACATGACAAAGAGGGAAGAGTAATTACACTAGAATTTGAAAAATTCTATATGGTGGATATATATACACCAAATTCAAAAAGAGAATTAGAAAGACTAAACTATAGACAAATATGGGAAGATGAAATTAGAAAGTATTTGTTAAAATTAAATGAGACAAAACCAGTTATAATGTGTGGAGATTTAAATGTGGCACATGAAGAAATAGACTTAAAAAATCCAAAAACAAATAGACACAATGCAGGTTTTACAGATGAAGAACGAAAAAAAATGACTGAATTACTAAATGCTGGATTTACTGACTCATTTAGATATTTATATCCAGATAAAGAAAATGCATATAGTTGGTGGTCATATATGGGACATGCAAGAGAGAAAAATGTAGGCTGGAGAATTGATTATTTTATTGTATCAAAATCAATAGAGAATGAAATAAAAGAAGCAACAATATACCCAGAAATTATGGGTAGTGACCATTGTCCAGTTGGATTAGAAATTTTTTAATAATGTGTATTGTTGAAAATAATTATTGTTTTGATTATGTCAAATTAAATTGTTTTTCAACTGTAGTAAGGAAAGGAGCAAAATAAATGGAAGAAATAAAACAAGGGTGGAAAAAAAGAATATCATGGTTATTAATAGCAATAACTGTAGTAATTGTATATAAAATGTTAGACAACTTTTCAAATGTTACAGAATGGTTTGGAACATTTTTCAGGATATTAAAACCATTTTTAGCAGGGTTATTAATATCATATATTTTATTTATGCCATGTAAAAAAATAGAAGGTATATTAGAAAAATCAAAATTTAAATTTGTGAAAAAGAAGGCAAGGGGATTATCTGTAATTACTACATATATAATTTTTGGTTTAATAGTAATTATTATAATAAACTGCATTTTTCCAGTATTAAAAGAAAGTGTAGTTGAATTGGTTGGAAATATACCAGGATATTATGAGACTTTAGTTAATAAATATAAAGAATTACCAGAAGATTCAGTATTAAAAAGTGATGTTATAAAAGATAAAATGACAGAATTATCAAATATTGATATGAAACAATTTTTAAGTATAAATAATGAAAAAATAATTGAATATGTAAAAAATATTATAAATATCTTCTCAGGAATTTTTGATGTATTTGTATCAATAATAGTTTCAGTTTATATTTTGTTACAAAGAACAACTATTATGAAATTTTTAAGAAGATTTGCAAGAGCATTATTTAAAAAGAATACTTATGAAGCGGTTAATAAATATTTTACAAAGGCAAATGAAGTTTTCTTTACATTTATATCAAGTCAATTGTTAGATGCAGTTATAGTCGGGATTTTAACAACGATTGCAATGTTAATAATCAAAGTAAAATATGCTCCATTAATAGGTTTTACAATTGGGTTATTTAATATGATTCCATACATCGGAGCGATAGTAGCAGTTGGAATTGGGATTTTGATTACATTTATAACAGGTGGACTTGGAAAAGCTATTGCTATGGCTATTGTTGTTATAATTTTACAACAAATTGATGCAAATATTATAAATCCTAAAATAATAGGAGTGTCTTTGGAAGTTAGTCCATTACTTGTCATTTTTGCGGTTACTGTTGGAGGTGCTTATTTTGGAATAATGGGTATGTTCTTAGGTGTACCAATTGCGGTTGTTGTTAAAACAGTTTTAAATGACTGGATTGATAATAAAAATAAATTTAGAGATGAACAAGAAAAATTAATTAAAAAAAGTGAATAAAATAAAATACCTTATAAGTTCGAAAAAATCAGCTAAATATGTGATTTTTTTGAATTTATAGGGTATTTATTTTTATTTATTTTTCTTTTTTCCAACAATAACAGAAATAATTATTGCTACTAAAATGACCGTAATAATCGCGATTAATCCAGGCCAACCTAAAACGGCAACAAATTTGCTACCTAATGACATTATTATTCCAGCAAGAATTACACCTAGGGCTACAGCACTTACACTTGTTTTAAAGTCTAAATTTAAGAAACTAGCAGCCAATGTTCCAGTCCAAGCACCTGTTCCAGGAAGTGGAATTCCGACAAAAAGTAATAATGCAAAGAAAATACCTTTATTTCCAGCTGTTTCTTTTAATTTTTCTCCACCTTTTTCACCTTTTTCTAAACACCATGTGAAAAATTTTCCAATGAATTTTTTATCTTTTCCCCATTCAAGGACTTTTCTTGCAAATAGATAAATAATAGGAACTGGCAACATGTTAAATATAATTGCTATTGGATAGTATAAAAATATATTTAAACCCAAACCTTCAGCTATTGGTATTGCTCCTCTTAATTCGACTATTGGTACCATACTGACAAATGCTACTATTATGTATTTTACAATAAGTGGTAAACTTGACATTTTGTTTTCTCCTTTCAACTTTCAAATTATTTACTTTTAATATATTAAACTTTTTGTATTTTACTATAGATTTTAAAAAAAGTCTATAGTGATTAAAAATGTTAATAATAAATTTAATTAAAGTAAATAATAATTATAAATATATTAAATATAATTTCTTACGCGTTTAAGTATTTGGTACAATTTTAATGCTTTTTTACAAAAAAATGTAATCAAAATTTAATATTTGGGTCGAAAATGTATTTCCGTATATGCTTATAGAATGGAGTGCTTTTTGTAAGGAAAATACTAATTGAAATGTAAAAAATTATATCTTATAATGACATTAAATATCATGAAGTTGAATGCCATATATGGCATTTCAATAAGGAAAATTTTAAGGAGGAAAAAACATGAAAAGTTTAAACAAAAAAATTTTGGCTTTTATATTAATGGCAGTGTTTGCTGTGCTGATGCCATTTGGAAATGTAAAAGCTGCATTACAATCAAATCCAAATACACAGTATAAAAGTTCAGACGTGAAAACACCAACAGATTGGATAAAACAAATAAGAGAAATGGAAACAGGACAAGGGTCAATGGGACTAAATGAAACATTAAATGGAAATT
>CAKOUU010000014.1 GCA_934120675.1 uncultured Clostridia bacterium | reverse complement strand
TTCGTTTTTATGTTCTTATTACAGGTTGTTCCTGTAATTTTATATTATCACACTTTTAAATGTAGTTCAACAGTTATAGGCAATGTAATATTTTTGTAATTTTTTTGAAATAAAATTGTCATATTTCTATAGATTAAACAAATAGTTACAATTTACATCTTTATTCATATTATAAGAAGTTCGAAAAATCTTCCTATTTTTTTAATAAAATTGATTTCATAGAAGAATGCATGGTAAATGTAAAAAAAAGATAAAGCTTATTGCCTTATCTTTATAAAGATTAATTTTTTGATATTATTTGTCCCTCTTTTGTATCTTTAACACTATATCCTTTTTGATTAATCAAATCTCTCAATTCATCTGATTTAGCCCAATCTTTATTTTCTCTTGCAGTTTTTCTTTGTTCAACTAACTCTAAAATTTCCTGTGGAATTTCTTCTTTTTCTGAATTCACTACATCAATTTTAATTCCAAGAACTGTATCAAATTTTGCTAGTAATTTTGCAACTTCTGGATTCTTTTTTTCGAATCTTGCAGCTTCCCAAACAAAGCTCATTGCAAGTGGCATATTCAAATCGTCATTTATTGCTTTATGAAATTTTTCTTCTATTTGTGCCAATTTTTCTTTATCTTCTGCTGTTAATTCGTCTGTTCCATTCAAGTTTGTTTGATAACTATTGCGTAATCTTTCTAATGATTTTGATGCTGCATCTATTCCTTCCCATGTGAAGTTTAATTTATTTCTGTAATGGCAAGAATAGCTGAATAGTTTATATACAATAGGATCATATCCTCTTTCTTTTATATCTTTTACTAGATATACATTTCCTAATGATTTTGACATTTTTCCGCCGTTTATAAGTAGATATTCTCCGTGTAGCCAATATCTTGCTGGAATTTTACCACATTTTCCTTTGCTTTGTGCAATTTCATTTTCGTGATGTGTTGGTATTAAATCTATTCCACCTGTATGTATATCAAATTGGTCTCCTAAGTATTTTTGTCCCATTGCTGAACATTCTATATGCCATCCTGGGTAACTTGGCCCCCAAGGGCTATCCCATTTCATCAAATGATTTTCTGGGGCTTTTATCCATAATGCAAAATCATGTGGATTTCTTTTTTCCGGGTCTACTTCAACCCTTGCACCTGCTTTTTGATTTTCTACATCTAAGTTTGATAATATTGGGTATTTGTCTAACTTAGATATATCAAAATAAATTGCAGTTGATGTTTCATAGGCATATCCATTTTCCATTAGTTTTTCAACATATTCAAGCATTTCTTTTATATGGTCTGTTGCCTTACATACTATTTCTGGTGTTCCTACATTTAATGATTTTAAATCGTCAAAAAACAATTTTGTATAATGTTCTGCTATTTGTAATGGTGTTTTGTGCTCTTCTCTAGCTGATTTTAACATTTTGTCTTCGCCCTCATCACCATCTGATACTAGATGCCCAACATCTGTTATATTCATTACATGTTTTATTTTATAACCATTGTAACGCAATGTTCTTCTTAATACATCTTGAAATATATTTGTTCTCATATTTCCTATTGTTGCATCTTTATATACTGTTGGTCCACAAGAATATATTCTTATTTCTGTTGGGTCTAACGGTTCAAATTTGTCTTTTTTTCTTGTTAATGTATTATAAAAAAATATGTCCATTTTTGTTCCTTTCTTTTTTCTATTTCTATATAGTTGCAAAAAAATTAAATTATGGTGAGCACTGATGCTGTTAAATCTTGCTTGTTACAGCATCAGTATATGCTTTTATTACTCTGTAGTCTCATCAACAACAGTATCATTCTTATTAGGTTTCTCTGTCGTATTATTAGGTCCTGTTGTTGTATTTGTTTTATTCTCTACAACATTATTTTTATTATTATTTGTTGTATTTGTTGCAGGAGCAACCGGTGTCTCTGCTGGTTTCTCTACTGGTTTTGTATGAATTGTACATACATCTTCTATTTTTTCACTAGCAACTTTTGACTGTTTAAGTGTATTCCATAACTTTAATTGTTCTTTTGGAATAACTCCGCCATAACTTACAGTCTTAACTTTGTCAGTTGGGCAATATTCATTTGCAACTTTTCCAGATTCTGTACATATTTTTTGTACTCCGTGACCTTGGCAAGTTTCTGGAATATTGTCTGCTGTAAATATCTCTGAATATGTGTTAGTACATGTTGTTGTTGCAATACAGCCTGTATCTTTACATACTGTTTTTGTAACTATACCAGTTGATGGTGTATTAAAGTTTTTGTTTGTTAATCCTTTATGAATATCTTTCATAATTGATGACCATATTTGTCCTGCTGGGTTTCTTCCGTCTACACTATAAACTGTTTTTCCTAATTTTAATGGTTCAGGAGAATCATATCCCCACCAACAAGCAGCTGTATAATATGGTGTCATTCCACATAACCATCTGTCTTTATATTCATCTGTTGAACCTGTTTTTGCACAAGTTTCCATTCCAGGGATTGCACAATATGTTGCTGTACCACCACTTTGTGTAGGTTCTTTAACAATTGACCTTGTTAAATATGCATTTTGTTCTGACATAACTTTTGTTTTTTCTTGTTTTGGTTCTAGCACTACATTTCCATTACTGTCTACTACTTTCGTATAAAGTATTGGTGTTGTATAAACACCATCATTTGCAATTGAAGCATATGCTCCGGCCATCTCTAATGGTGTAATACCTTTGCTTAATCCACCTATTGAAAGTGCTGGATTATTATCTTTATCGTCATCTAATGTTGTTATTCCCATTTTTTTCAAATATTCTATTGATTTCTTTGGTGTTAATTCCATCATTAATTTTACCATCGGTATATTTTGTGATGTTCTTATACAACTTCTTATATTTATAAAACCTTTTGGATCATTATAATCTTCTGGTGTATATCCACCACCAAAGTCTGTTTTAGAATCATCATATATTGTTGCTGCAGTAATTACTTTTTCTTGTAATCCTGGAACTATATCAGCTAATGGTTTCATAGAAGAACCTGTTTGTCTAACTGCTTGTGTTCCTCTGTTTAATAATCCTACTGTTTTTTGCTCTCCTAAATTTCCACCTACTGCAACTACTTGGCTTGTTTCATTATCAATTATTACCATTCCAGCTTGAGTATGGTCATTTTTTAATGTTCCATCAGCATTTTTTAATTTACCGGAAATTTGATATTTTGTTTTTGCAAATTCTTCTTCAACTCTTGCTTGAACTTTTGAATCTTCTGTTGAATATATTGTTAATCCGCTACTATATACATAATTTTCAGCTAAATCTCTTGAAATATTTTTTTCTTCCATTACTTGTTCAATTACTTGTTTTATTGTTGCATCTGTATGATATGAATAATTTGATGCTCCTGAGTATCCTTTTTCAAATGTTAATCCAGCCTCAACTTTTGCAACTGCTGCATTATATTCGTCTTCATTTTCTATCATACCTTGAGATTTCATTTCTTTTAAAACTGTTAGTGTTCTTTCTTTTCTTAAATTTGCTGTTTTCTCTTGGTCTAGTGATGTATCATATGGATTATATGCATTTGGTGAATTATTAATTCCTGCTAAAAATGCGCACTCTGCTAAATCTAAGTCTTTTGCACTCTTATTAAAATAATATTGTGATGCAAGTTCAACTCCGTGAAGTTCATTTCCGCCTACAAATATTATATTCAAATATAATTCAAGAATTTGGTCTTTTGATATCATTCTTTCTACTTGTACGGCTTTTGACCATTCTTTCATTTTTCTTACTACACCGGCAACTCCTGACCTAGCTTTGTCTTTTGTTATATTTTTTACCAATTGTTGTGTTATTGAACTTCCTCCATAAGAAGAATTTCCTGTTACTGCTCCAAGTATTGCTCCAGCTGTTCTTTTTATATCTACACCATTATGTGAGTAAAATCTTTTATCTTCTATTGCCACATAGGCCTTTGGTAAATATGGTGACATTTCACTTAATGATATTGTTTTTCTTTTTTCGTCACTACTTAAATTTGCGATTTCATTTCCGTCTCTGTCTAAAACTATTGTATTAGAATTTCCTACTATTAGTTCTTCTTTTGTTATTTCGAATTGGTCACCAAATAATCCGAAAAACATTGCTGCAACTATCCCTGCTCCTACTACACATAAAAGTAAGAATATTACTAATAATATTTTTAAGAACATTTTGAATTTTGGATTCATTTTTTTCTTTTTGTGTGCTTTTGCTGTTGTTTTATTGCTTGGTCTTTTTGTATTTGTTCTTGTATTGTTTGTCCTTGTTTTGCTTGTATTTTTTTGATATCTATTGTTTCTATTACTACTGTTTGGCATTTTATATACCTCCTTGCCAATATTTGCATTAACACCTCTATTATATTATACTTTTTTATAAATTAAAAGAGTTTAGGAAAAAATTTTTTAAATAGTACCATTATTTAAATATAATTTTTTTATTACAATTTTATCTCTGTTTATTTCCTGCAATATTGCATCTATTCCTTGTTTTTTATACAACTTAGACTCATACAAATCTCTTAAATAGAATTTACCACTATAAGCACAAATTTCCTTTTTATCGTCTCTAAAATCAATTTCATAATTATTAATATTAAGACCATTAAATCTTTTTTGAATGATTTTCATTTTTCCTCTTAGATTAATTATATTGCTATCTTCTTTTATTCTATATTTATTTAATAATTCTTTAGGAAAATCAACATTTATAATAATATTTGACTTCATTAAACTTTTCTTTTTATTATTAGTGATTGTAATTATCACCCCTTCTTCTTGTAGTTGTTCCTCTAATTTCATAAATTTTTCTATATGATTTGTTACGATATTTATTGTTTTGTATTTTATTGAAAGTGTTTTTATGTTTCTTAGTTCTATTTCTGTTAAATCATTTATCAATATTGATATATTTGCTTTTTCTATTTTCTTTTTATTTATCAAATATTCAACTATATTTGTTAACAATATTTCAAATAGCCACCTTCCATTTGCAATTTGTATTCCATATGAATTTAAATAATTTACAAATTGACTTTCCTCTTGCGTTTTTTTACTTAACACTACTTTTTTGCTATTTGATAATTTATTTATTATTTTATTTGTTTTTTGAGCAAGTTTTTCTATTTGCTTACTTGTTGTTTTTTCGCAAATTGGCACTGTTATGGTGTTGTTTTCAACTTTAATCAAATTTAAAATTCTTACTAACCTGTTAGGCTTGTCATTTTTTTCTATATAAAACATAAAAACACCTCATATCTTTTTTATAAAGTATATGCGGTGTTCTATTTTTTATGAAATATTTATTTTAAGTTTCCTTTTCAATCTTTTAGTTATTTTAATATTATTATAGATTGATAATATTTTTACAATATAATATCTCTTTTTAAGAGCTTATCCTTTATAGTCCCTGTTCCAATAAATTTACATGTATTACAACTTGTACGGCTATATATTTTGTAGACCCCATCATCATATTTTTGTGTAAGCATAACTCCATTTAAAAAAAGTTCTAACTTTCTATTGTCTAATTCTATTGATAGCGAATTTTTAAATATACTTTCAACTGATATTATTTTGTTGTTAAAAATTTCTGTTGTTGTTACATTTTCCATCTTTTCATTATCATTTTTATCAATTTTTGTATCATTTATCATATTGCTTTTTGAATTTTGAATAATATTATTTAATTCGTCTATTGTTATACTATCTTCAATTTTAAAGTCTCCAACTTGTATTCTTTTAAGTGATTTCATGTATCCAACTGTTTCAAATTTAGTAGCAATATCTTCACATAGGCTTCTAATATATGTACCTTTTCCACAAAATACTTCGAATTTTATTTGCTTTTTTTCTGGTGAATAGTCAATTAAATCTATATTATAAATTTCTATTTGTCTTGGTTTTAATTCAACTTGTTGACCTTTTCTTGCATATTCATATAGTTTTTTTCCATTCACTTTTATTGCAGAATAAATTGGTGGTACTTGCTCTTGCTTTCCTATAAATGTATCTAATATATTCGTTATATTTTCATTCGTTAAAAGGCTTTCTTTTACTTGTTGTTCTTCAATTACTTTTCCTTCTGAGTCTGCTGTGTCTGTTTTTATTCCCAATTGTAATTCAACAATGTATTTTTTATCATGATTTATTAGGTATTTTGAAAGCAATGTTCCTTTTCCGATTAAAATTGGTAATACTCCTTCTGCCATTGGGTCTAGCGTTCCGGTATGCCCTACTTTTTCGTTTAGCATCTTTTTTATTTTATATACAATGTCATGTGATGTGCATCCTTTTGTTTTGTTTATGATTATTATTCCGTCCATATTTTCCTTTCTAAAAAAACGGGATAGGGGGACGGGTCTTTAATCCCTAAAAATTTTTTTAGGGATTAAAGACCCGTCCCCCTATCCCGTTTTTTTATTTTAATACTTTTCTTATTTCTTTCATAACTTTTTGTTTTACTTGTTCAACGTCTCCTTGAGCTATAGCTCCTGCTGCTTTTTCGTGACCTCCGCCACCAAACATCATGCATATATCAGAAACATTAACATAGTCATTTGAACGCATAGAAATTTTATATGTATTTTCGTCATCATCCTTTTGTCTAATAAATACTGAAACTTCAACGCCTTCAATATCTCTACCTATCTCAACTAATCCTTCGTGGTCTCCTATTCCAGCATTTACTTCTTCCAAGTCTTTATTTGTTATATATGTAAAAGTAACTTTTCCATCTTCTAGGAATTCCATTCTGTCTATTGTTCTTCTCATTAATTCAAAGTTTGCCTTTGTTTTTGTTTCTAAAACTCTTTTATAAATATCTGAAACATTAACACCTTTTTCTAGTAATTCCGCTGTAAATTCAAATGTTTCAGGTGTTACTCCTGAATATCTGAATCCACCTGTGTCTGTAATGATTCCTGTTAATATACATGTTCCTAACTCTTTGTCTATGTTGATATTAAAGTATTGGAACATTCCTATTAATATTTGGCAACAAGCTGGTGCAACTGGATTTACAAAGTTAATATCTCCATACATTTTGTTACTGCTGTGGTGGTCTATTACTATTGTTTGTTTTGCCTTTTCAAAATATTCATTTCCTACTAGCCTTTTGAAGTCCGCGCAGTCCAAGCTTATTGCTAAGTCATATCTTTCTACATCTGAATCTATTTTTATTTCTTCCCTTCCAGGTAGAAAGTCAAATATTTTTGGAACTTCTCTTATTATTACATCAGCATTTTTCCCTAGTTGTTTTAAGGCAACTTTCATAGCTAAACAACTTCCAATTGCATCTCCATCTGGTGTTTCATGTGCCATTATTACTATTGTTTCAGCTTTTTTTATTTCTTCTAATATATTATCTAAAGTCATAATTTTCTCCATTCCTGTCATTTTTGTGAACCAATGGGGACGTTGTTAAATTGGTTCACTTTGACAATTTATTTGTTTGGCATTATTTCTTTTAATATTGAATCTATTTTTGCTCCATATTCCATTGAATCGTCTATTTCAAATATCAATTCTGGTGTGTTTCTTAAATTTATTCTTTTTGCCAATTCTGTTCTTATAAATCCTGATGATTTTTTAAGTCCTTCCATTGTATCTTTTATATTTTTTGAATTGAATATACTTACATATACTTTTGCATATTTCAAGTCTGGTGTTACTTTTACTTTTGTAACACTTATCATTCCTGTAATGCTTGAATTTTTTAATTCAAAACCAATAATTTGACTTAATTCTTTTCTGTATTCTTCGTCAATACGTCCCATTCTGTTATTGTTTTTATTAGGCATTTTCTTCACTTCCATTCGTCGTAATTTAGAAACGAAGCAAAAGTAGTATATTGTGCATTTTCAAGCAAGTTAATAAGCAGAAGGCATACTCTTGTATGTCGATGTTTATTAACTTGATTAAAAATGTGCAAGATGCTGCTTTTCATTCGTTTTCTCTATCTTTTTATTTCTTCCATAATATACACTTCAATAATATCTCCCTCTTTAACATCATTGTAGTTTTCAATTTGAATACCACATTCAAAGCCTTTCGTTACTTCTTTAGCATCATCTTTGAATCTCTTCAATGTAGCAAGTTTTCCTTCATGAATTACAACATTATCTCTAATAACTCTAACTCCGGCATTTCTTTCAACTTTACCTGATAGAACATAAGCACCTGCAATTGTTCCAACATTTGATATTCTAAATGTTTGTCTTACTTCTGCATTTCCTATTACTTTTTCTTCATATTTTGGTGCTAACATTCCCTTCATTGCAGCTTCAACTTCTTCTATTGCTTGGTAAATTACTGAGTATTGTTTTATTTGTACTTCTTCTTTTTCTGCCATTTCTTTTGCTGCTGGTATTGGTCTAACATTGAATGCGATTATTATTGCATTTGATACTTTTGCAAGTGTTACATCTGATTCGTTTACTGCTCCTGGTGCTGCATGGATAACTTTTACTCTTACTTCTTCATTTTGTAATTTTTCCATTGATTGTTTAACAGCTTCTACAGATCCTTGGACATCTGCTTTTACAATTAAGTTTAGTACTTTTAAGTTTCCTTCTTCCATTTGTTCAAATAGATTATCAAGTGTAACTTTTGTTCCAGCTCCAATTGATTTTTCTCTAGCTTCACGTTTTCTCTTTTCGATTAAGTGTTTAGCTGTTTTTTCGTCTTTTACTTCGTAGAATGTATCTCCAGCTTCTGGCACTTCTGTTAGTCCCATTATTTCTACTGGTGTTGATGGTCCTGCTGATTTTACTTTTTTACCGTTTTCGTTTGTCATTGCTCTTATTCTACCAATTGAAGAACCAACAATTATTGTATCTCCAACATCTAATTTTCCTCTTTGTACAAGCATTGTTGCTATTGCACCTTTACCTTTATCAAGTCTTGCTTCTATAACAACACCTTTTGCTTGTTTATTTGGATTTGCTTTTAATTCTAGTACATCGGCTTCTAATAATACCATTTCTAATAATTGGTCAATGTTTATGTTGTTTTTAGCAGAGATTGGTACACATATTGTATCACCACCCCATTCTTCTGGTACTAATTCATAGTTCATTAATTCTTGTTTTACCTTGTCAACATTTGCGTCTGGTAAATCAATTTTGTTTATTGCAACTATAATTGGTATTCCTGCTGATTTTGCATGGTTTATAGCTTCAACTGTTTGTGGCATTATACCATCATTTGCTGCAACTACTAATATTGCTATATCAGTTATTTGAGCACCTCTGGCTCTCATTGCTGTAAATGCTTCATGTCCTGGTGTATCTAAGAATGTGATTTCTCTACCATTTACTTTAACTTTGTAAGCGCCAATTGCTTGTGTGATTCCACCTGCTTCTCCACCAATTACATTTGTTTTTCTAATAGTGTCAAGTAATGATGTTTTACCATGGTCAACGTGTCCCATAACAACAACTACTGGTGGTCTTACTTCTAAGTCTTCTTCTTTATCTTCAGAATCATCAAATAAGATATCTTCGTCTGTTACAGTTTCTTTCTTTTTAGCTGTAATTCCAAATTCTCCAGCAACCAAAAATGCTGTATCAAAATCTAAGTCTTGGTTGATTGTAGCCATAATTCCATATCCAAATAATTTTTTAATAACTTCTGCAGTTGTTTTCTTCATTTCTGCTGCTAAGTCTTTTACTGATATTGTATCTGGTATTTCAATTTCTGTTAATTCAAATATTTTTTGTTTATTTCTTTCTTCATTTTTAACTTGTTTTTTCTTGCCTTTTCTGCCTCTTTGTGTTGTTAAATCATAGTAATCAAGCATTCCACCATCTTGATCTTCAAACATATTTGATAATTTGCTTGTTTGTTTTAATGATTTTAATTTTCCCTCGTCAAAGCTATTTTCACTTCTTCTTGATTTTGATTTTTTGTTTTTGTTATCATCAAATCTATTATTTAATTTTTGTTTATCAATATTTTTACTATAATCTCTAACAACTTCTTTTTCAACAGTATCAACAGCCATTATGTTTTTAATGTTCTTTTCAATTCCTTTTTCGTCTAATGGTCTTCTGTTATAATTATTTCCATTATAATTATTTTTATTATTGAAGTTTCCATTATCTTTTTTGAAATTATTTCTGTTATTTGAACTGTTAAATTCACCATTTCTGCCATTTCTATTGTTATTAAATCTGCTATTTCTGTTATCAAAACCATTTTTATTTTCAAAACCATTTTTATTTTCGAAATTATTTCTATTTTCAAAACCGCTTCTGTTTTCAGAATTATTTCTATTATTGAAGTTATTTCTGTTGTTTTGATTGTTTCTTGAATTACCATTTCTATTATTAAAATTATTTTTACTAAAGTTATTAGTTCTTTCTGAATTATTGAAATTTCTATTATTTCTATTTTCTGTTGTAGAATTTCTTTTTTCTGCTACTTGTGCTTGCATTGTTAAATTACTATCCCCTTGTCTTTTAATATCTTCTTTTTTTACTGGCTCTATTTGTGCCTGTTCTTTTGCATTTTTACTATTTACTTCTTCTTTTACAACTTCTTTCTTTGGTTCTGGCTTATTAAGTCCAAACAATTCATTAACAGTTTTAGGTTTATTGGGCTTATTTCTGTAAACTATATTAAAATCTTTATTTTGTTTTCTTTCAACTATCCCTATATTGCTTTTATTCTCTTTTTTTGTTTTATTATTTTTTTGATTATCTTCATCATTTATAATAACTTCTCTTCTTATTATAACTGGTGCTTTTTCTTCTTTTTTTGATATATTACTTGGTTTTACATCTTTTTTTGGTACAGAAACATTTTGTTTTACATCTTTTTTTGAGGTCATTTCTGGTTTTGAATCAGATTTTTTTGATAAGCTATTTTCTATTTTTCTAGCTTCTTCTTCTTCTACACCACTCATATGACTTTTAACTTCTATATTTAGTTTTTGTGCCATCTCTAATACTTCTTTACTGGCTAAGCCTAGCTTTTTTGCTATTTCATAAATTTTTACCTTACCCAATAACATCACCCCCATCGTATTTTTTTTGAATTGAATTTGCAAAATTTATATCTTTTATACCAATTACAGCTTTGTTACTTTTTCCTATCGTTTTGCTTAGTTCATCAATAGTCCCATCTATTATTATTGGTATTTTATAATTCTCACATAATTTTATAAATTTACTTTTTGTTCTTTCTGAACTCTCATTAGAAACTATTATTAACTTTGCTTTTCTTTTTGTTATAGTTTCTTCAACACTATCTGCTCCAAATGCTACTTTTCCGGCTTTCATTGCTAGTCCAATTAGTCCTAATATATTATTATTTATCAATAATTACACCTCTTAAACTTTCATAAATTTCATCTGAAATTGACATTTCAAAAACTCTTTCTAGTCTTTTACTTTTGATTAATTTATCTAAACAATTTACATCATCACAGATATATGCTCCGCGTCCCTCTTTTTTTCCTGTTCTATCAACTGATATTTCATTGTTTTTGTTTTTTACTATTCTGATTAATTCTTTTTTGTCCTTTTTTTGATTACATCCCATGCATGTTCTTTGTGGTTGTTTTTTCATAACATACACCTTCCTTTAAATTTATGCCTGCTTTCCAATTATTATCACGCAATAATTTTTCATGTACTTCATTTTATATTTTAGTCATTATAAATAGTTCTTTTCTTTAAATTATTCTAAATTTCAAAAATCAACTTATTCTTCGCTATCTTCTAGTTCTTCATTATTTTCTGTTTCTTCGTTGTTTTCAGCTTGATTTTGTTGTTCTTGAAGAATTTGTCTAAATTGAGATTCTGATTTTATATCAATTTTCCAGTTTGTTAATTTTGCTGCTAATCTAGCATTTTGACCAGCTTTACCAATTGCTAATGATAATTGATCATCTGGAACTATAACTTCTGCAAATCTTTCATCTTCTTTTATATCAACAGCTAAAATTTGTGCTGGTAATAATGCTGAAGCTATGAATATACTTGGGTCTTCATCCCATTCGATTACATCTATTTTTTCACCATTTAATTCATTTATAACATTTTGAATTCTTACACCTTTTGCACCAACACATGAACCAACTGGGTCAATATTAGGGTCTGGTGAATATACTGCAACTTTACTTCTTGAACCTGCATCTCTTGATACACTTTTTATTTCTATAACACCTTCATATATTTCTGGTATTTCAAATTCTAATAATTTTCTTACAAAATCAGGGTGACTTCTTGAAATCATTACTTGAGGAGCACCTTTTAGTCCTCTTTCAACATCAACTATGTAAGCTTTTATTTTATCATTTACTCTATATTTTTCTGTTGGAACTTGTTCTTTAGAAAGCATTATTCCTTCAATTCTTCCTAAATCAACTACAACTATATTTTTATCAGCTTTTTGGATAATACCTGAAACGATTTCACCTTTCTTTTGTGTGTATTCGTCAAATATTAAATCTCTTTCAACTTCTCTTAATTTTTGAACTATAACTTGTTTTGCAGTTTGCGCAGCAATTCTTCCGAAGTCTTTTGGTACTATTTCAATATCAACAGTGTCTCCATATGTTAAGTTTTTGTTAATTTTATGTGCTTCTTCTAGGCTTATTTCTGTTACTTCGTCATTTGCATTTTCAACTATTTCTTTTACAGAATAAATGTGTGTCGCACCTGTTTGATGGTCTATATCAACTTTTACATTTTCTAGTGCATCAAAATTTCTTTTATATGCTGTAACTAATGCTGTTTCTATTGATTCTAGTACATACTCTTTTTTTATTCCTTTCTCTTTTTCTAATTCTTCTAATGCTAATATTAACTCTTTGTTATCAATAGCTTTCATTTTTTATTCCTCCTATTATTTATTTTTAAAGGAAAAACCATCGGGGACGTTCTTAAATTGGTTGAATTGCCCTTCGGGCGTTCAACCAATTTAAGAACGTCCCCGATGGTTTTTCTTTTACCAGTTATAAACTGTTTTTATTTGTGCTATATTTTTTCTTTCTATTTTTATTTCTTGTTCTTCTGTTTCTAAAACAATTTCATTTTGATTAAATTCTTTTAATTTGCCTAAATATTCTTTTGCTCCATTTTCATCTTTTTTGAATAGTTTTACATTTACTTCTTCACCAATATTCTTTTCTAAATGTTTATCTTTTCTTAACACTCTTTCTATTCCTGGTGAAGATATTTCTAAAAAGTATTGTTCTTTAATGTAATTTTCTTTATCTAAGATATCATTTACTGCATCATTTACTTTTTCACAATCATTTAAATCAATACCTTTTTCACTGTCTATGAATATTCGTAAGAAGTAGTTTTTTTCCTCTTTGGCGTATTCTACATCATATAGTTCATAATCTAAATTTTCAATTATTGGTTCTACTAATTTTGTTACTTTTTCTTCTATACTTGCCAATTTTTACC
The DNA here is from genome assembly GCA_934120675.1 of uncultured Clostridia bacterium. Lineage (GTDB taxonomy): Bacteria > Bacillota > Clostridia > TANB77 > CAG-508 > CAG-269. The sequence goes on along the minus strand of CAKOUU010000014.1, from coordinate 30,673 downwards.
TCCTTTATTTTCAAAACTAAAGAGTGGGATTTGTTCCCACTCTTTACTGTCTCGTATGTTGATATCTATATTATACCCAATTTTTGGCATAAATGCAAGTTTTTTTTAGATTTTTTATTAAAAACCTTGTTTTTATTTTTTATTAATATGTTTTGTTATTAAACTTTTTCTACTTCTTTTACTGTATCTTCTATATTTTCACTTACATCATCAATTTTTATGCTTCTATTATGAGTAATTTTTTCCCAACTTGTTTCTCTTTTGAATAAACATTTGAAGTTTATTAATAGCCATGAACCCATAAATAATGGATATGTGAATAATCCTTTTACCATTGGTTTTATTGGTTTACCATCTATCCACATAACAAATGCAGCCGTTAATGATGGTAATACAAATGTTGGTACTAAATATCTTAATATATTAATTACTAATTCAGTTTGTGTCATTCCATCCATAGCATATAAAACAAAGTTAGATACTAATAAAAGTAATGTTAAGATAAACATTGGTATACTTCCTATAATATATAAGAAACCATCAAAGTTCATCATTGTTTTTTTCTCTTTAGCGGCTTCAGCTAATTTGCCTGTATATTCTTTCATACATTGCATATGTCCAACTGTCCATCTGCTTCTTTGTGACCAACTTTGTGCAAATCCTGTTGGTTGTTCATCATATACAATTGCATCTGTTGCCCATCCAAGTCTTTTTCCTTTTAAAATTCTTTGTAATGAAAATTCTATGTCTTCTGTTAATGTTACTGTTTTCCATCCACCATTTTCTTTTATAATATCAAAGCTTACCATAAAGCCTGTTCCATTTAATAATGGTGATAAACCTAAATTATATCTTGCTAAATGATAGAATTTGTGCATTGTCCAGTAGAATAATGCATATCCTGATGTTATCCAGTTATCTGTTGGATTTTTAATATCTCTATATCCTTGAACAACTTCTTCCCCTTGACATAGTTTTTTGTTCATTGCTTTTAAGAAGTTTTTATCTACTATATTATCTGCATCAAATATACATATTGCATCATATGGTGCATCTTCTTTTATTTTTTGTTGTAAGAACCAGTCTAGTGCATATCCTTTTGTTTTCTTTGTTTCGTCATATCTTTCATATACTATTGCACCAGCTTCTCTTGCTATTCTTGCTGTTCTGTCTGTACAATTGTCTGCTATTACATAAATATCGTATGCATCTTTGTCATAGTCTTGATTTTTTAAACTTTCTATTAAGTTCCCAACTACTGCTTCTTCATTATGTGCTGGTATTATTGCCATGAATTTGTTTGTTTTTTTGTTTTTTAATGGTTTTTCTTTTATTTTTACTAATGAGCATACACTTACTAATACTTGATATAACCAGAATATTGTTATTATCCATACTAATGCTTCTCTTAGTATATAAACATAATCCATTTTTTCTACCTCTCTTTTTTCTTTTATTCTATTTTTATTATCTCACATAATCTATTATACTATTATTGTCAAAATTATGCAATCTTTTTTGAAATTTTTTTATTAATTATGTTACGGTTTGTTACAATTCACAGTTTAAACTTACACTTTTGAGCAGTAACATTTTTCATTTCAAATAAATATACTAAAATAAAAAGATTATGGAGGTATTTATTTTGAAAACAAATTATAAAGTTGCTATAGTAGGTTCAACCGGCTTAGTTGGTCGAACTGTATTAAAAGTATTAGAAGAAAAAAATTTTAAAAACTGTACATATACATTATTTGCTTCTAAAAAATCTGCAGGAAGCAAGGTACAATTTTTAGGTCAAAACTATATAATTCAGGAATTAACTGAAGAATCATTTAATTACAAATTTGATTACGCAATTTTCTGTGCTGGTGGAAGTATTTCTAAAAAATACATTCCTATTGCTGTTCAAACAGGTTGCACCGTAATTGATAATAGTAGTATTTACAGGATGGATAAAGATGTTCCTTTGGTTGTTCCAGAAGTTAACCCTGAAAAGATCTTTGAAAATAAAGGAATTATTGCAAATCCAAACTGCTCAACAATTCAAGCTGTTGTTGCATTAAAGCCACTAGACGATAGATATAAAATAAAAAGAATTGTATATTCAACTTATCAAGCTGTTTCGGGTGCTGGTAAGGCTGGCATTGAAGATTTGGAAAATGGTATTAAAGGATTAGCTCCAAAAAAATTTCAACATCCTATATTTAATAATTGTTTGCCACATATTGATATATTTGAATCTGATGGTTATACAAAAGAAGAGTACAAAATGATTAATGAAACTAGAAAAATATTAAATAAGCCATTTCTTCCAATCACTGCAACCTGTGTTAGAGTTCCTGTAAGAAATTGCCATAGTGAAAGTATCAATGTTGAATTTAAGTCTAATTTTGATATTTATGATGTTAAGATGCTTTTGCAAAATTCTCCGGGTATTATTCTTGTTGATGATGTTGAAAAGGATTATTATCCTTTAGCTTCTAAGGCTGATGGTTTTGATGATGTTTTTGTTGGTAGAATTAGGCGTGATTATAGTGTTCCTTTTGGTATTAATTTATGGGTAGTTAGCGATAATCTGCGTAAAGGTGCTGCTACAAATGCTGTTCAAATTTTGGAAAAGTTGCTATTGGTTTAAAATGTTGCAAACAGAACCATCCCCAAGAACAAATCTGAAAATTTTCAATTTTCAGTCTTAACTCTACTTTTTATCATACTCAAAAAAATTAAAATTTTCAGTAAATTTGTTCGTGCGCGAAAATTTATGAAATAAATTTTCTGTGCAATGTAATTTTATATATTAGGAAAGTTGCATAACTTTCCTAATATATGAAACAAAAATAAAAGAGGCTGAAAATTAATTTTCATAACCTCTTTTTTATATTATTCTGCTGATTCCTCTGTTTCTGGAGCTTCATAAGCTTCTAATATAGCTTTTTGAATTTTCTCTCTTGTTTCAGCATTGATTGGATGTGCTATATCTCTGAATTCTCCGTTTGGAGTTTTTCTGCTAGGCATAGCTATGAATAATCCATTTTGGCTTTCGATAACTTTGATATCATGTACTGCGAATTCGTTATCGAATGTTACAGAAGCAACAGCTTTCATTCTGTTCTCTGAATTTACTTTTCTTAAACGTACATCTGTGATTTGCATTTTAGTGCACCGTCCTTCCTTAAGTTTTAATTATTTGTACATATTAGTTTATTCTTATGTACTTACCTTATTATTCTCCATAAAAAATTTTTTTCCTTCTTTTTTTTACATTTTTTATAAAACTTTTTTTAATTTATTGTATCGTTTTAATTATCTTTTTATATTATAAAAATTTACAACTAAAATGTTTCTATTATATGCACAAAAATTTTATACATATTATATTTTTTAAATTAATATACTTATTTTAAAGATTAATTTTCCAAAAACTCTTGAATTTTGCATTATATAATTATATAATTTATCTGCTAAAAATATGTCAAAAATTGATAGTACTTTTATATAATACAAAATCAAATATTTTCTATTGTATAAGAATTTATTTTATAAAATTTAGGGGAGTGAAAAAAATGCCAAATATAGAAAACTTAAAAAAATACAAAAATATACACATGATAGGTATTGGAGGAGTAAGTATGAGTGGTATAGCTGCAATACTTACAAATTGGGGCTTTAATGTTACAGGTTCAGACTGGGCAAAATCAGAAGCAACAGATAAATTAAATTCACTTGGAATAAAAGTTACAATTGGTCATAATTTAGAAGATGTTGCAAATTCTGATGTCGTAGTTTATTCTGCTGCAATTAAACAAGATGACCCTGAAATGCTAGAAGCAAAAAAATTAAATATTCCAACAATTGAAAGAGCTGATTTTTTGGGTGAACTTACAAGATGTTATAAAGATACAATTTGTATTTCTGGTACACACGGAAAAACAACTACTACTTCTATGATTTCACTATGTTTCTTAGAAGCTCTACAAGACCCAAGTATTCAGGTTGGTGCTTTTTTAAAGGCTATTGATGGAAATTATAGAGTTGGTAACAGTGACCACTTTATTATAGAAGCTTGTGAATATGTTGAAAGCTTTTTAAAATTTAGTCCAAAAGCTGAAATCATTTTAAATATTGATAATGACCATCTTGATTATTTTAAAACTTTTGAAAACATAAAAAAAGCTTTTGTTAAATATGTTAAATTATTGCCTGATGATGGTTTATTAGTAATTAATGGTGATGACAAAAATTGCCTAGATTTACCACAATATACAAATGCCAAAATTATTACTTATGGAATTGACAATACAGATGCAGATTTTGTTGCTAAAAATATTGAATTTGATAATGATGGTTTTCCTGAATTTGATGTTTATAAAAAAGGTAAATTCTTTGAAAAAATAAAATTATCAGTTCCAGGAACTCACAATGTTTTAAATGCTTTAGCTTGTATTTCTTTATGTGATTATTATGGACTTGATAAAAAAGATTTACAAACAGCACTTAAAAAGTTTACTGGTGCTCATAGAAGATTTGAGTTTAAAGGAAAAATAAATGGTGCTAGTATTTATGACGATTATGGTCATCATCCTACTGAAATTGTTGCAACTTCAAAATCTGTTGCAAATAAAAAACACAATAAGTCTTGGGTTGTTTTCCAACCTCATACTTATAGTAGAACAAAAAATCTTTTAGACGATTTTGCACATGCATTATTAAATTTTGATAATATTATTGTTTTAGATATTTATGCAGCAAGAGAAACTAATACTTACAATATCTCTTCTAAAGATTTAGTTGATAAAATTATTTCTTTAGGTAAAGATGCTAAATATATTCCTAATTTTGATGAATGTGTTTCTTATTTAAAAGATAATGTTCAAAAAGATGATTTGATTTTAACTTTAGGCGCTGGTACTGTTACTCAAATAGGGCCTATGCTTTTAGAAAAAAAAATCTAAAATTTTAATTAATGTATAAGATAATTTAATAATTGGATATGCTCTTAAAGATTTTTTATGTAATTGAAACAACATAAGAAATTCTTTAAAAACATATCCAATTATAATATCTTTCTAATATATAAAACATTTTAGTTCTCTACCATTTTCATTTGTTTAAGCATAATATCCCCAAAAACAGCATATCCTTCTTCAGGATTATTAACAAGAACATGAGTTACAGCACCAACAAATTTGCCATTTTGAATAATAGGAGAACCACTCATACCGTTGAATAATTCCGCCTGTTTTTTCTAATAATTCAGCATCTGTTATCTTTATCAACATACTTTTATTATCATAATTATTGTCTTTAAAAATCTTTTCAATTTCTATTTCATATTCTTCTATTTTTCCATTTTCTAAACTACACATAATTGTAGCCTTACCTGTTTTGATTTCATCTCTTGTAGCCAATTCCATTTCCTTTGAATTATCTATATTTAATGTTGAAATATTATCAACTTTACCATATATTCCAAATTTTGTATTCTTATATATTTTTCCAATATTTTTTTGATTATCCACTGTTCCTTGTATTCTCCCCGGATTTCCACTTTCACCTTTAATAACATTTAATATTTTAGTAGTCACAAATTCACCAGATGCAATATCTATAAGTTGCTCTGTGTCTATATCTGTTATTCCATGTCCTAGAGCGCCAAAACTTTGTGATGATGGTTCATAAAATGTTACTGTTCCAACACCAGCAGCGCTATCGCGAACCCATAGGCCTAATTTGTATTCCTTGCCTGATGTCTCTACTGGTTTTATTGAACATTCTAATGATTTTTGATTATGAACATATTTTATTTTTACTTCGTTTCCATTTGACATATTTACATTTTTCATTAAATCTTCTGTGTTTTCTATATCTGTATTGTTTACTGCAATTATTCTGTCTCCCTCTTGTATTCCAGAGCTTTCATATGGCTTGTATTTTTTATTATCTATCCCTTGTATTTCTGACATTCCTACAACCAGAACTCCATTTGTATATAATTTTATTCCTGCAACACTTCCTATTGGTATAACTTTTGTTTTTGGCAATACATCTATATCTATATTTTTCAAAAAAATATTTTGAAATAAATTTAATTTTGCTGTTTGTTTATTTGAATTATTGATACCATTTTGGTTTGTTGATGATGTTTCTAATGCATTTTCTTCGTCAACTACGTTTACATTTAATCCTAATATTGTTTTAATATTAACATCTTCTCCTTGAAAAATCACTATATTTTCTGGTATAGCATTTATTGCAATTACATAAATATATACTACAAAAAGAATAACAATAATGAATATTTTTAATAAAAATTTCAAATTTTTCAAAATTTTCTCCTTTTATATCTTGATTCATTAATATTATTCTCTTTTAAAATTATTTTATTCTATTTTTTATATATCCGATTAATCCCTTTCTTTATTATTCACTGTGTTCTCTTGACTATTATTTGTCTCAATTTCTTTAGCTAATTTTCCTCTAAAATCATCCAATATTTCTGTAAACGCTTCATTTGTAGTTTTTCCTGCTTGTTGAACTTGCTTTAAAGAATTTACAACTTCTAAAACGTTACTTGTTAAAACTCTTGCAGTTTCAACGTCAATTGCACTCCCGCTGGAAATATCCTGTACTTTTTTTATGGCGTCTTTAGAGCGTTCACTTTCTGTTCTTAGCATTTCATTCATTCTATTTACAAATTGATTATGTGTATCTACTGCTTGAATTAAAGAATCATTTGCTTCAGCCGTTACAACAATTCCTTTTAACTCTGGTAACAAACTAGATAAATCTTGATCATAGTCACTTGCAAGTTCTTCATTGTGTTGTGCCAATAATCTTGACATTATAGCCTTTGTTGCTGCATTTATACTAACGCCTTTACAATTATCTATTTTTCTGCCAATTCTTTTTTCTACACCAACTAATTGCAAACTTTGGTCAATTTGTGAAAAAGTCCTTTCTGTTAATTCTGCTTCACTTTCTTTTTCACTTTGAAGTTTTTTCAATACTTCTTGTAAGGCTATAATTTGATATTGTGTGTTAACATATTGTTCTGCAGAATTTTGAGCCATAATTTCCAATTTTCCTGCATTTGTTCTTAATTCACTTCTTATGCTCTCTAATTTTTCTTGAATAACATCAATATTAGTTAAGACTTTTGCTCTTCTATATTTTTCATTTGCTATCATTTTCTTTGGTTTATTCTTTAATACTCTTAATGCAGCTAATGGTGATTTTTTTAATGCTTCTGAAAAACTTTCTTTTCCAGTTCCAATATTTTCGTCAATTGAAAGCATTAATTCAGCAAACATATCTTCTATACTTGTATCATGTGTTTTTAATGTTCCTATTAATATGTCTAACTCCTTATATATTTTTTCTGTTTCTTTTTTTCCAAATTCATCAATTGTTTTAGAATCATGTAAATTAATTGATGAAATATATTTATCAACAATTTTTTTCCCCTCATCATTTAATTCTGAATAGGCAGGAATTTTTGTAGTTAATGTTGATATTTGTTCATTTACTTGTTTTTTTAAATTTGTCATTAGTTTTGTGTTTGAATTATTATTTTCTTCGTTCATATTACTTTCTCTCTTTCTTTATATCTCTATTTATTCTCTCTCTAATATTGTATCTTGTTCTTCTTTGGTTAATAATTCAACTTTTTCATAGTCAATAGGTAAGTCTGATATATCTTCTAAACTAACACATATTTGAAAACATGGTTTTGTTACATAACATCTACTATATCTTTTTACATTTATGCCAAGTTCTTTAAAATCTTTTTGATATTTTTCCCATAATGGCTTCATACATTCTCTTCTACCTTCATATATACCTTTGTAATGTTCAGCAATTGGCATTGGTGCCAATTTTCTGATGTTTTCATTTTCCATATTTTCTAATGGCAATATTTTTCTTACGTCATATTTTATATTTGACTTTTTATAAACATCATATACAGTTAACAATAATTTTTTTGCTTCATCAACTGTAAACTTTCCGTTTTTACCTTTTAAACTTTCTAGCCATTTTAGCTGCTCTTTTTCAATTTTGATATTTTGTTTGTACATATCTATTCTTCTTTTATATATGTCTATAATACATTCCTCTTTCACTTGTTCTAATTCTTTTATTTCAGTATTATAATTGTATATTATCTTTTCTATTAATGACATAATTAAATTTATATCTGTACTTATAAATCCGTTTTTTACTATCTGATTTTTTTCTTGTTCTAAATTTTTTTCTTCTTCTTTATTTCTTTTAGGAAGAAATTTTTTGTTTGGTTTTTGAAGAGTTAATTTAATTTCTTCTTTTTTCTTATTAAAAATTTGATTAAATAAATCTTCCGAATATTTTTTATCTTTTGTAAATTCATATACTAATCCTTCAAAATCAATTTTACAATATTGCCCTTTTAAATCTCTTTTATTTTCTTTCAGTTCCTGTGAAATTTCTTGAACTTCTTTACTGTTTTTCACATCATTAAAAATCATTTTTACACATTGCTGCCCTATATTTACCAAAATTGGTCTACATTCAAATCCAAATTTATTATATAGATTTCTACATTCTATAAAGCTTATATTTTCATCAGTTATCAAACTTTTTAGAATAGCTTCTAATATGGAATAATTCACTTTATTTACCATCTCACCTCTTCTATTAAGATAAACGTAGCTTTCATAACTACCTTTGTATCCTAAATTCAGCAGTTGCCTAATCGTTAAATAATCTTTTCTTTCAAAAGGATTATTACCTATATTACATAAATGGGCATTAAAAACTTTAGCTTTTAACAAATTAATATAATTATATGGATGTTTTTTCATATCAATTATTATTAGTCCTTCTAATAGTTCTCTATTACTTAATAATTGCTCTATTATCAAATCATATTTCTTTTTTTCTTTAATACTGTGTCTCAATTTGTTTATTTCAATTGGAATTATTATATCTTTGTAGGCATTTATAAATTCCAAAAACAGTGAATTAACTTTTTCTTTTAAAAGTGTCTTAAAAATTGTTCTTTCTCCTTCATTACTATATTGTACTAAATTATTAATTTCACTTCCATTTTTGTATATTAATTCTTCTACTTGTTTTCTATATAATATGTCAAATTTCAATTTGCTAATTTCATATTTAATTTCGTTTTCTGCGTTCTTACTAGTATATGAATTATATAATTGTAATACTTCTATTAATGTTTCAACTTTTTTTAGTTCTTTATCCATATTATGAAAATTAATATAATTTTCAGATTTTCTTATTTCTTTAATTTCTTTTGATATTATCTCTTGATAATTTTGAAATGTATTATATATATATTCGTCTAACCTTAATTCTTGCTTTGATATTTCTTTTATAATTATATCTTCTACGTCTTTGTATTTTTCGTATTCCTTTCTTTCTATAATTTCATTATACATTTTTAAATATTGTTTTTTAATTATTTCTAATGAATTGATTTCCTTAGAATTTGTTTTTTGTAATAACATTGTATATATATTACATAATTTATCAATCTTTTGTAACATTACTTTAACTTTTAAATTTAATATTTGATTTATATGTTCCATTATTACATCCTAACTTTTATTCTTGTTTTTTCGTATTATATCATCATTGTTTTTATTTGTAAATGCTTTATGTATATTTTATTTTATAATGATTTATTAACTAACACAAAAATGGCAGTTACAATTCACTGCCATATAAATTAAATATATTATTGTTTCTAAATTTCTATTCTAGGCCTATATATTCCATATCTTTCTCTTGCCAAAGCAGTATAATACATCTTTTTAAGATCGTTTCCTAATGATCTTACATACTTGGTTAAGTCACCCTCATAAGAATCATCTAAACTAGTATTAATCCCATTTTGCGTGATTACAGAATCATATGATAAATCTCCCTCTATTGGCAAATACTTAGTTCCATCACTCTCAGTTCTAGCTTCCAAATTAACATTAAATACTCCCACAGCTCCGGCCGATGTTAGTCCATTTTCAGTTATTCTATGTATTCCATCAGTTTTTTTTACATATATGGAATCAAGCATAACAACATCTTCATTTTTAGTGTTAGTTATTACAGAATATCCGTTATATACTTTTCCACCTATATTAATCCCTTGTAAAAAACTTATTACTGATATGTTTCCCATGATTTTATCCCAGTCTTCTTCTTTTAATTTTGGCATTTGGAATTCTGTTGTTACTCCTGAATAATTATTAAAATTTGATATTGCAACTGATAAATTTTTTTCAATAGAATGTTTTATAACATCCATTCTGTGTATATTAAAATTTGATGTTTCTAATTCAAAATCTTGATTAAAATCAAATATTTTTCCAACAGCCGTGTAATCATTTTCATTATTTGTTTTTACAATATTATCTGTAGTCAATTCATCAATATGGTTACTTTTTATAAACTCCATTAAATCTGCTGATTCTTTAAAATATTTCTTAGCATTTTCATTATTATATATTTCCGATACTGAAATATCTGGCATTGGTGATTTTTTTCCATTTATTACAGAAAATACATTTGTTCCATCTGTATAATATTTTACCCCATTTCTTTTAATATAATTTAGTTCTTTTATTTCTGAAGTTCCATCATCGTTCTTCAAGTATATTTTTTCGCTTAATGGTCCTTCTGATGTGATATTAACACCATTATAAGTTATATTATTTCCATTAACAGTTAAATTGCTTAATAAATATCCATATCTACTTACAGTTTTTCCATTTATTGAACCTTGAATTTCAATGTAATTATCTAAAGAATAAGTAATTACCAAATCCAAGTCACCTTTTTTATATCTACAGCTATAATAAATATATGGTTTTAGTCCATATAAATTCTCTCCATTTGAATATGTCTTTTGGCTATCCTCGTTTATTTGCTCTTTCATTTCTCCTGATATTTCTGCTTTTCCTGAATCTGTACTCCAAGTATTTTTATATGGTGAATATATATAATATCCATCATACATTGTATATACTAATGCAGGTACATAATTTTGTAAAGTAGATTTTGTATATCCAAGAGTAGCAAAATTACTTGCTAAGGAGTTAAAAAAAGTATTTGCTGATGCATTTATATCTCTAATTTTTTCATCTATAATAGTTGATGTCTCACTAGCAAAACTATTTAATTGATACGCTTTTAGTGCATCATGTGTAGAATCATTAAGTTTTGAGTCATATGTTGTTTGTAATCTAAGCGTTTCTACTCTATTTTGTGTATATGATGATATTACTAACGATATTGGTAATATAATTATAATAAATATAACTGCTAAGCTTTGTATCTTCATAACTTTCTTCCTTTTCTTTTTTATGTTTTTTTTATAAATTAGTCTATATTCTCTATTGTTATTTTATTTCTTTTTAAAATAGCTTGTAATTTCTATTACAAGCTATTTTTTAATATTTAGTTTTATCTTCCAGTTGCAACAATCATTCCACTATGAGATGAAGCAATTGTATATATATCTTTTCCAATAACTTTATAAAAGAAATTTTTTAATTGCTGTGCTATTGTTTGATTAGAATTCTTTGCACTTACAGTTACAATGTCTCCTTCTTTTAGGTAAAATGTCCTGTTTGCTTCTAATGCTGTTTCAATTTGAGAATTATAAACTGAATAATATACATTTTCTTTTGTTCCTGTAGTATTATTTTGGATATTTTTTCTTTTAGGATTTTCATCTAAAACTCTAACTTCCATTTCTACATTATACGCATTTCCAGTAGAGCCAATATTTGTCAAAAATCGATTATATGCATTTGGAGTTATTTTTCCAGTTGTTCGTATTTCATCTACAAACTCTGTAGTTGCTATTTCAACTGTAAGCTGAGAAACATCATCTGTTCTATCCGCCATAGTTATTAATGGAAATATAAACATTAAAACCGCAGCAATTACAATTCCTGTTATCTCTACTAGTATATCTTCCATTATGTATCCTCCTTATTATTGTACCATTCCCGCTTTTGATGATACAATTAATGCTGTATCGTTTCCTACAACCTTATACATAAAGTTTTTCATTTGTTGTGCCATTGTTGGGTTTGTATTTATAACCTTTGCAGATACTATAGAACCTGGTACTAATGTTATAGAACCATTATTTTCTAATTGTTCTTCTATTTGTGAAGTATAATAAGAATAATAACTATTTTCTCCAATCTTATCTTTTGCAGTCTGTGATGCCTTTTTACGTTGGTTTTCGTCTAATGCTTTAATCTCCATTTCTACATCAAATGTATACCCTAATGAGTCTAGATTCGTTGTTAATTGTGAATATTTTTCTTGCGTTAATTTTCCCGTTGTTCTAACTTCTTCTACAAAATCAGATAAAATTGCATCTACTTCTGTTTGTGTAGTTGTATCAAATCTATCTGCCATAGTTATTACAGGAATTACAATTATTACTATAACTGTTAAGACTATTGCTCCTATTGTAATAGGTATAACTTTCATAATTCTTTCCTCCTAATATTTTTTTCTTTAATATTATAGCATCATTTAACTTTTTTTTCAACTCTCTATTTTATAGGTAATGATTCTTTTTTCTTTTTTATTTATGTCTGGAACATTATCATCATCAGCCTGGTAATATACTCCCAAATATTCTGTAATTTTGGATTTGTTCTTTATCTGATTATATATTGTTTCACATCCAGATAAACTTATATGATATTTTGACTCAAATGCAGTCTTACTACTACCTTCAAAATCTCCATATAATATTGCTCTTAAAAATTCAATTTTTTGTTTATTATCTGCTAAACCAACATTTGGATAATTTGCATTTGTAGGTGTTTCTAAGTCTATTGTATATTTATCTACCCAATTACCTGAAGGATTCTTTATTCTATATATTGGTTGACTTAAACCATCAAATACTACTTTATAATTTTCCAAAAATGCCCTATACACAGCCGGTACTATTGTTTCTATACTAACTTCTCTTTCTGTTCCTGTTGTAGTATAATAATCTTTTCCATCTATATATGTTGTTTCTCTATCTTTATAATTTAATATTATATCAGAGTTTTCTCTTGCTTGACCAAATGAAAAAATAATAACAGAAAGCGCTAATACAAATAGTAATACGGCTCCCGCCATTTTTAATGCATCTGCTGCGTTTTCCATTATTATTCCTCCTTTTTATTAAATTAGCTGTTTGCCTCAACTGATATATTAGTTATTCTACCATTAGTTCCGTACTGAGTAATTTTAACTGTATATGTTTTTGTGTTTTTTATACCATTTGTTAAATATTGATTATATCCAGCTGCAGAACCTGAAGCAGCTGCAGTAACACCTGTAACTGTTATTTGATGTTCATTTGATTCATCTTGAGAATTATTTACATTAACCTCTTGAATCAAACTTTTTACTGATGACCCTTTTATTTTTTCACCTTCATATTTAGTAAATTGACTATTAAATGTCTGAATTTCAGCTTGTGACATACCACTATTATTTACTGTACTTTGTGCTTGTTGGAATATATAAATTCCTAATGTTATTAATAAAATTGCTAATAATATAGCTCCTGCTATAATTAAAGCTTTTGATGCATTCTCCATCTTTTTTTCCTCCTTGGTTTTTATATTTATTTATTAAATTACTAATAATTATTCATTAGTAAGATTAAAAACTATTTTATTCTGACATTTGTTCAAACAATAAATATTTAACTTTATTATTTGAACTATGATATTTTATATTTACACATTTAAATTTTATATTGCCATAATAATTTATAAAATTTTGTATTCCACTATTATATATCGTCTCCATTTGATATATGGAATCATTATCTGTCATCTTTATTTCAATACTTATAGAATTTTCATTATCACTCAAATACATCCCTTTATTATTTTTTTGTATTTCATATTTTTGGTTATTGTCTATGGCTTTATTAATAGCTGTTGCCACTTCCATACCGTCAACTTCTTTATTTAAGTATTTTTCAAATTCCATATTAGATCTTTTTGCCATGTTGTATTCAGCCTTATAATTAAAATATATAAGTGAAATTCCAGATATTATAACTATTATAACTGCAAAAAATATAATAAGCTTTTTCATAATTCTTTCCTTAAAATATTATAACATTTGATTATTTTTTTTTCAACATTTTATGATATTTTTTTGTATAACTTTTAATTTACTGTTTTAAAGTTTATAACTTTTACTTTTCCCCTTGCGTTGTATGAAATAGACTCACAACTAAATTTTCTTAGTGCTGTACCACTTCCGTCATACATATATTGGGACATCAAACTTCTATAATCACTTAGTCTCTGTATATTGTTACTCACGGGACTCGCCACTATATTAACACTTATTTGTTCATCTGACGAATCTGCATAATATTCATTATTTTCCTTTGCATAACCAGCTAAAGAAATTATATCATAAATAGTAGTTTGCCAATTTCCATCTTTATCTTTATTACTTTCATATTTTACAAATCTTGAATTAAATTCAACAACTTGTTGCTCTGCATTTTGATTGTTTATATCTGATGCAGTTTTTCCAAAGTCTACAAATAAGTAAACCGCTAAAGATATTATTAATAAACCTACTAATATTCCTCCCGCCATAATTAATGCTTTTGATGCATTTTCCATTTGTTACTCCTTATTTAGAAAATTTTAAATAAATACTTTGTATCTGTCCATCTTGATATTCTGTATCTTGAGCTTGAACGAATGTTGAACTTTTAAATTCTGAATATTGTCTATATTTTTTTATAGTATTTAATGTTGGGCTAGTTGAACCATTCCAATTAGAATATGTTACAGAATCTATCTCTAATAATTTCTTTTTTATATTACTTATATTATCATTTGTCCCCTTACTTGCATCATACTCATATGCAAGTTTTTTCATTTCTTCAATACCAAGGTTTCCTTCAGTTTTACTAAAATCATCTAATAATTTTTTTAAACTATTATTTGTAGATCTTTCATTAAATGTAAATGTATCATTTGAAAACAATGAGTTTGCACTCGTTCCGTCATAAGCATATTTTACATTAAATGCATTTAAACCTGATACTGTTATCGACATTTTTATATCATAATTAACAGAATTTGCAGTTCCCCCTTTTGAAGCTCTTTTGTTGTAATCCATTACTTTATTTATTAAAGATATTACATCTGTTCCATTTATTCCCTTATCATCAAGGTACCTCTCATAGTCATTGTTAAATTCTGCTAATTGTGAATTTTTTTTATTTTTACTTTGAGCTTTTTCATAATCTCCTATTTGGTTAAACATTAATACAAGAGCACCTATCACTAGTAATCCTATTAATATTCCACCTGCAATTGTTAATGCTTTTGATGCGTTTTCCATATTTTGCCTCCTTATTTGAATGATGTTGAAGACATACTACTCATTGTTGAAGACATACTTGTTAGTCCAATGAATACTAATGGAATAATTAAATATCCTACGAACAAACACACCATTGGAGCAAATCCTATTACTTTTCCTATCATGCCTTTTCTTTTTATCAATCTTTCATTTGATTCTTTTCTTTTGTCTCTATAATATTCTCTTTCTGAGTCTAATTCATCAAATGCATCTTTAATTGGTATTTTTTCAACAGCTGCTTGCATACTCTCAACTATTCTAATTAATGGTACATATGATATTTCATTTTTCATTTCCTCTAATGCTTCCCAAGCTCCTGCTTCATAGTTGTTAACGCATTTTGTTATTTGACTCTTGAATATATTTGAATATCTTTCAAGCCATTCTAGTATCATTTCAACATTTATTCTTTCAATTCTCATAAGCATAAGAATTATTGTTTGGAATTGCATTACTTCATCTTCCATTTCCAACTGTCTCATCTTTGATTGGAACATTAATAACCATATTTGAGACATATAACCTACAATTGCAAATACACACGCTAATAAAATTTCAAACCATTTTAAATATTCACTGTTTACGACTTGCAATTTATCATAAATTCTTTCTGTTGCTGTTTTTATTTCATCATCAGTTGCATCTTTGTAGAATTTTGACCTTTCAACTGCTTTTTGAATATCATCTTGTGTTGTTTTTATCTTTCCTCTAAACATATCCAAAAAGACATTATCTTGTTTTGTTAACTCCATTGCCTTTTTTTCATCTTTAGCACTCATTCCAGACATCAGGTTATAATCTGTTGTTGGCTGTGTATATTCATAATCTATTGCAACATGATGTAAATACATAAATATAAATAATGATGCAATAAATGTAACTATCGCCAAGCATATTCTATTTACATATACCCATTCCATCTTTAGTGGTGATGCAGCATCTTTTAAAAGATCTTTAACATTCTTATATTCTTTTGTTCCCTCTTTAGGTATAAATAAATCTACAATTTTCTTTGCAAATTTATTCTTATATACTTTTGATTGCCAAGGGTTTTCTATATTTTTGGTATTCATATTTACTGCACCATTATCTTTTAACTTTCTTACTAAGACATATGATACAAATGTTATTAACAAAATTAAAATTTGTACTATCATTCCTGATTTTCCATAATACCAATTTCTAACAAATGAGAAATTAGATACAGCCCATGTTCTTAAGGGCTCTAATAACATTACCGGCGCTATAGAAATAAATGATAAACTTCTAAATACATAATTTAATTTATCTCTTTTTAGTATTTCTATTTGCATTTCCTGAGTTATATTATCAACATTTTTTAAATATAATGATGCTCCATCTACTTTTCTGTCACCAAATTCCTTCGTTAAATATGACAATCCTGCAAATTCTTTTAAAAAGTTATTTGGCGCTACATCATAATATTTTTCAAGTTCAGTTTCTGGATCATCTGATATTAAAATATCATATATTTTTTCGCCTTGTCTTGAGACTTCTTTTTCATCATCTTGTGAAACCTGATATATTGCTTCTTCTACCATATTAAATTCATGATAAGCATGTCTTATTTCTGAGAAAAAGTCAAGTTGTTGAATTAATAATTCATCATCTTTTTTATCTACAGAACCTTCTATTAACAAATCTATCATAAATATTTCAAACATTATTAATATAAACATTAATAAGTAATTGCTTTTTGTTACTAGTATAGTAATTATAAACAATGGAAGTACAATTACAAGTGCTTTTGTTATTATTTTTGCTGAGTCCCTTCTTGTTGCATATTCATCATCTATATTTAATATTTCTAATCTTCTTCTTAATTTTAATATATATCTTTTTAAGAATGGGATTCTTGAATATGTCAAATACAGTTTTTGAAACAATACCTCTGTTGAAAATCCACTAGTTTTTGTTCCTCTTTGTAGTTTCTGTATATTTTTATATTCAGATTTTTGCATCTTTTGTGATAATATATAATATACAATCCCTATTATCACAATTGCTGCTACTGAAAATCCCATTACCATATATATTACTTGATTTGACACCTGTATTTCACCTCCTAATTGCTATATTGATTGGTTTCCATTTTTTGGTTTTCTTCCTCTTCTTACTGGTTTTTCTATTTGTTCTGTTACTTCAACTGCTTGTTTTGTTTTTCTATTATCTTTCCAATGTCTTTCCACGAATTTATCAAAATCCTCAATATCTGACTCATCCATATTTTCTCTCATACCTCTTAAGTTCTCTTCTGTTATTGGATTTGTTATTAAATATTCTCCATCAACATATTCAAGTATGTTTCTATATGTATATAATTGTCTATCTGTTACCTTTTCAAAATAATGTGTTGCATTATCAAAGAATTTGTCAAATTTGCCTTCTAATGTTTTTTCTTTTCTATGTTCAAATGTGTACTCGTTTTTGTCTTCAATTGGTATACATTCTGTAATTCTTTCTACATATCTTTTTCCTCTAAAGTCTTTCTTTAAATGTATATCAAAGTTTAAAACTTGTACAACTTGTTCTTCTGCTGTTTTTTCGTTTTTGAATACTCCAGTTCTTAACATTGAGTTTCTTAATGCTGTTACTAAGTTAGGGAATGTTTTAGCATGGTGTGTAAATAATGTAAACTTAGATGCAACTTGGGCTGCTTGAATCATCCAAGATGCTACTGGGTCTGTTGCAACTTCACCTATGATGTTAACAGAACCATCTGTTTTCTTTTGAACGTCCAAACCTTCTTGTCCAGATATTGTGTCTGTTTCACGGAATGTTAAGATGTTTCTTGTTGGGTATATTTTTCTTAAGTGCAACTCGAATGCAGTTTCTTGAACCCTTATGTTCATTGTTTCATATATGTTTTCTATCATACCCATAAGCATTGTTGTTTTACCACAACCTTGCTCACCAGTTATTGATATAATTCTGGCTCCTTTTACTAGGTATTTTAATAATTCTATTGATTCGTCACAACCTGGTTCTCCTTTGAACCATTGTTCTAGTGTTGAACGTTTTACGTCGAACTTTCTTACGAAGAATGCCCATGTTTCTGAGAAACTTGGTCTTACAACAACAACACGAGAACCATCTTTCATTTCATTGATTTTATAACCATTTGTGTCTGATAATTGTCCCGGATTATTGTATTTGTAAATATTTTGGCACACTCTTTTTAATTCTGACTCTGTTCCAAAGCTTAAAAATGCTAAACGTATTGATTTACCTTGGAAAAATATCCAGATACTGTCACAAGCTCTTGGTACTTTGTGTTCAGAAACTTGTGCTAGATAATCCGCATCTGATGTTTGTGCTACTTGGCTTAAGAAACTTTCTGGAAGACCAGATACACCTCCAGATACACCATCTATGTTCATATCTCTTACTTCATCAATACTACTATATCCTTTGTAATGTTGGTATATTCTTTGTACAACAATTGATAATTTATCATTAAAAGTTAATTGTAAATTTTCTTTTTCAAATATATCTTCTATTTCCTGAGATGTTATTACATATGATGGTTTTGTTTCTCCCTCTACATATTTTAATTCAGCTAAATCATATTTCTTTATTAATTCAGTTAATGCTTCATATCCAAAATCTTTTTTATACATATATATTAAAATATCAAATTTATCTTGTGGTGTTAGCAATGATGGAATATCAAATGGTATAGCTTTTGATATATTTGTTTCATTTACATCATATTCTTTTGAAAGTAAATCATATATCAATTCTTTAACATATTTTTTATCATTTACATCTCCATATGTACAGCCTTTTAAAGCCTTTTTCAATTCATATTTTTTGTTTTTTCTTCTTTTTAATTCTTCTTCTGATAGCCCTATATCATACAAGTTAACTTTTGTTATTTCATCTAGTCTTTTTTTAACAAATTCTTGCATTTTTTCCAATGTATATGTTTTTTCATCTACATTTATTTCTTTTTCTTGTGGTGCTTCCTTTTTCTTTTTAATAAAATAATAAATTCCTGCACCTGCTACCACTAAAACAACTAAAATTAATAGTATATTTGTTATAGTCATTTGATATCTCCTCTCTACATTATTGTTTGTAGTTCCTGTATTCTATATATGATATTTTCTGTATCTCTTTTTATTTCATCTAAAAATATTACATTCCTGTCATCTGAGTCTGCAATCCTTCTTAATTTTAAGAAAAAATCTGGTACTCCTGCTTCATTTGTTGCTTCAAAATAAAGTGTATTATACGGTACTGTTAATACTTGATTTTTTTCCTCTAAAAATCTTGTTATATTTTTTGAATTGTATTTTGAATATTTATCATATCTGCCTATCAATATTAAACTTTTTGGTGATTTTAGTAATTCATTTTTTTCTTTATTTTCTTTCAATTTTTTTAAACTACTATAATTTTGGCTTGAATTAACTATTACTAAATCAGAAATTTTAACAATTTTTTCTTTTATTTCTTCTCCAACATTATTATCCAAATCTACAAAAACCGTATCATAATAAGAATTAGCCAAATTAATAACATCTATATATTCTTCTGCAATTTCTTTTTCTACTTGATCTTTCAAATTTTCTGCTCCCAAAAGAATTTCGAGTCTATCTTTAAATACTACTTTTGTATAATTTGTTATCATGTCTGGTGTTAATTTATTACTTCTTGCTATTTTTGCAATTCCCTCTATTCCACTTTCATTTTCAAAAGCAGATTTATTTTCTCCAAATATTCCAAGTCTTAATTTTTTTGCCTGTTTTTCTTCAAAAAAACATTTTCTAATCCTATCTTCTTGATTTGTTGTAGATATTATTAATATTCTTTTATTATGATTAATAGCCATATATGTTGCAATTGCAACTAGAGACATAGTTTTTCCAGTTTCTTCTTTTCTGTTATTAACAAATGATATTATTGGCATACTACACTCCTCTTTCTATTCCCTTTATAACTCTTCTAACATACGAGTCATTACTTTGATTTAATATTTGCTGTACAATAAATCCCATACTATCTTTATATTGTACACTTAATCTTTTAAACTTTATTTTTTGTACCCTTTGATTTTCATATATAACACTTAAATCTCCATTTTCTATTGGAAAATATATTCTTTCATCATTCCAAATAACCTTATATCCTAATGCTAAGAAATTCAAGTAATCATCTTCTTCTTTTAGCATTTCTTTTGAAAACAATATTTTGGTTAGTTCCATTGTTGTATTAATATTACTCAATATCTCAAGTCCTTTTTTTAAAGAATATACATCAAATGATGTTACAAAATAATTTTTTTCCGCATTTTCTAACTGAAATTGTTCTATTTTTTGAGGCATATCAACATCTATTAATAAAATGTCATATGGCAATTCTTTTGTTACTCCTATATATTCTTTAATTTCTTCTGTATTATTAAATCCTACCGCTATATCTATATCTTCAAAAGAAGTTATATATGATACTGTAGGATTTATTGCAGGTACTATATATTTTGCCTTTTGATTAATTGTTGTATCTATTATAAGTACTTTATTTTTCATTTCTGTTAAAACCTTAGCTATATTTACTAGCAAATCCGTCTTATCGTATGCACCTATAAATCCTACTTTTTTCATATATAACTCTCCTTTTTAGTTTGATGTTGTTTTATCTCCTCCTAAAGATTCAAGGTATGATTTTCTATTTGCTTTAGAATTTGATATACTTTCTTCAACTTTTGTTTTTAAATTACTTTCCCCTTCTTCTCCGCTTGTGCTTATTGCAGAGTTAATATTAGTTCTTACTCTTGATTGATTTTCATTATATCTTTGGATTAATGCATTTTTATATGTTTCAACAATATTTGGATTTGATTGAATTAACTGCATAACTTCTCCTGTTGGTACATATGTTGGAATTGCTGCACTTTGTATTCCTGCCTCTGTATATATTACAACTTTTAAAGTTGACCCTATTGATCTATATGCATCAACTATTGCACTATTCATTGTTATAATTTCGTCTTCTGTTAATTTTAGCCAAATAGTATCTTCAGAATCAACTCCATTAATTTGTGGAATTTCAACTTGTTTTTTTGATACTACTATATAATCTTGTCCTGATGGCATTGAAAGTCTTACATCTATGTATTCTCCTGTTTCTAATTGAGATGGCAATACCAACATATTATATTCAACTTTTCTTAAGTCATCTGTTGTTTTTTCTTCTGATTTTGAGATCATATCTAATGTTATAATATTATTTTTATACATATCAACTTTTGCTACAATTGGATCTTCTGAAAGTTCTACATATTCTTTTTCTCCATTTTTTTCAATGTAATAATCCCCTGTTTCTTCTTCCTGTTTTAGTTCATATCTAGTTCCATTTTTTGATAAGTATAATGTAGCTACATTGTTTTTATATTCTGTTATTACTTCATTTCCCTCTTTATCTGATAATGCATAATTTGTTAATATTGACATATCTCCTATTGCATTACTTGGCACAAAGTTTTTATTTGTTACTTGTTGTGTTAACATATCTGTTGTTATTACTTGTCCAGATATTACATTTTGTGATAATACCCATACTTTTACACTATTTGCTTGTTCTTCTTTTTCCTTTTCTTTATAATTTTTTAATTGTAATATTAAAAGTGCTATTACAGCCCCTGCTATTACCAATGTTAATAACATTCCTAATAAAAATGAATTTCTTGCTTTTCTTTGCATTGGATTTGTTGCCATTACCAATTCCTCCTTATTTTTTCTTAAATAATTTATCTTATTTTATTTTACATCAAATTACTACTCAAATCAACAAAATTATAACTATGTAACATAAAAATAATATTTTTGTAATATTGTTGTAATATTCAAATATTAATTCTAAAACATGTACGTATCTACATTTAATTTCTTATATATAAAATTTTTTCTTATTTTTTCATAATGCTAACAATATCTTTCTATTGCAAGCTTTACGCCATTATTGTCATTATCCTCAGTTATATAGTCTGCTATTTCTTTTATTCTAGGATTGCTTTCTCCCATGGCAATTCCAATTCCCGCATTTTCTATCATCATTTTGTCATTCATATTGTCACCGAATTGCTATTATATTTTCGTTGTCAACATTTAATTTTTTGCTCAAGTATTGTATTGCTACCCATTTATCAACATCAGCTAAAGAAATTTCCGTATAATAATATTCTATATTTATATCTTCAGAACCTTTTTTTATAACTTTTCTAGACATATGGCTAACATCTAAAACATCTATATTCTTAATTTGTTTTAATTTTCTTATTACTGAATTGAATATTGATTTTGTCTCATCACATATTGTAATTTTCAAGTAT
Organism: uncultured Clostridia bacterium; assembly: GCA_934120675.1. GTDB lineage: Bacteria > Bacillota > Clostridia > TANB77 > CAG-508 > CAG-269. The sequence continues at coordinate 7,887 of CAKOUU010000014.1, read as the reverse complement.
TTTTCATTTTCTGAATTATTTATATATTCTATTATATTGTCAACTAGAGTTATGCTTGTTTTGTCTTTTTCTGCTTTTTTTAGGTTTTCTTTGTAGTAATATAAAACATTATGCTGTAATTGTTTTGAAATTATTGTTTCTTCTGTGTATATATTATAAAATATACTATTTTCTTCACATATTTTTGCTATTTCTAACACTTTTTGTTTACTTAAAAATTTTTCGTATATTATTTTGTCTTTTTTTATATCATATATTAATGAACCATTTCCAGCTATAAAATAGTTTTCTGAGCCTATTTCTTTTGCTATTGTTTTTATTGAGTCTATTGGTCTTCCTGATGCAATTATTACTTCATTCCCTTTTTTTATTGTTTGTTTTATCGTTTCTTTTGTTTCTTCTGTTACTATTCCATATTTGTTTAACAGTGTTCCATCTAAGTCTACAAATATTGTTTTATTTTTTATTTCTTGCATTTTTATCCCTCTCTTTTTTGCATTTGTATTTTATATTTTTATATCATAATTTACTGTTTTTTTCAATTTTTTTGACAACATTTTTATTAATACACTTTGATGTTAGGTTACAGTTCAGCAAGAAAAATCCCTGAAATACCTGTGAATGATATTTTGAATATATTTCGAATGTGACCAAAATAGTGTTACAAATTCTTAAGTAAATGCTCTAAAGGGGCCTATTTACAGTTTTAAAAATTTTTGAAAAAATTTCCTGTTTATTATTTTGAATTTTGCAAATGATAGTATTAGAAAAAGCAAATGTTTTTTTCTAGAAAATGTAGATTTGCAGGAGGTGAATTATAATGGCAAACAATTCAAACAAAAAATTAGTTCCAGAAGCTATGACAGCTTTAGACAAATTCAAATATGAAGTTGCTAGTGAAGTTGGTGTTAATTTAAAAGACGGATACAATGGTGACATTTCTGCTAGAGATGCTGGTAGAATAGGTGGTAATATGGTTAAAAAAATGATACAACAAGTTGAAAACAACATGAAATAGTCTCATTTTTTGATATACTGACAGAATATATTACTTTATGATTGAGGGTAGAAAGTTAAATTTTGCTTTTATACATAATAAAGGCAGGATTTGATTTCCTGCCTTTTTATGTGAATTTTTTCGTTTTAGTTTATTTATTCAATACTTTATTATATTCATCATCTATATTAGTTTTTTCATATCCTTGTTGTATTTTTTGTATACTCTTTTGTTGTTGTTGCATTTTGTAACTAGAGTTAACATACAACCCTACTAGTACAGTAACAAAAAATAGCATGCTTAATAATACATATAAAGTTATTGAACCTTTTTGTTCTTTCATTTTTGATTTTATTTTCATAATCAATCACCTTTTAATTACATTTATCATAAGTCATATTTATTTTTCATATATTGTTGCAATTATCCATAAATTCTAATATGTAAAATTGTTTAATTGATTATGCTTCTGGTTCTACTAATCCATAATTTTTTCCGTCTTTTAATTTATGTATAACATTTACTTTTCCTGTTTCTACATTTATAAAAGCTAAGAAATTGTGTGTTGGATGTGCTTGTAATTTTAATACAGCATCTTCTGGTGTTATTGGTTTAATTTCATAGTATGATGTTTTAATTATTTCATTTGCTATTTCTGTAACGTGATCATTTGCTACTTCCATAGTTTTGATGCTTGCGTCTTTCATCATTTTTTCTTTTTTTGTTTTTGCTTTTCTAATTTGACCTTCTAGTATATCTATATCTTTATCTATAGATGCATACATATCTTTGTCTTCTGTTACAGCTCTGTATTTTTCTCCATTTGCTATTATGCAGATTTCTGCTGTTTGTTCATTTTTTTCTGTTTTTAAAGTAACATCTGCTTCGGCATCTTCAAAATATTTGTCGATTCTGTCTAATTTTTTTTCAACATAATCGTTTATTGCTTCTGTTATCTTTAGTTCTTTTCCTATAATTTTTATTTTCATAAAAATCGCTCCCTTCTTTTTTACTTTTGCCTACCCTCATTATAAAGGTTCTTTTTGTTTTTTGCAAGTATTTTTTTCTTTTTCCTTAAAATTTGTTATTGTATAATCAAATTATATTTAAATCAAAGTTTTAAAACTATTACTATGCTTTTATATATCTGCTTGCTCTTGCAGTTCCTACTCTTGCAATTTTACCTTCTTTTACCATTTTTCCCAATACATTTTCTACTGTTGTTGGACTGACATCCGGAAGTATTTCGCAAATTTCTTTTTTTGAAATTGGTATTACACTATTTAGTACTGTTGCTTCAATTCTTGAAGTTTTTGTTATTTTGTTACTGTTTACAACACTAAATCTTTTTTCTAATTCTTTATAGCACATGTATAATGTAGATAAGAAATTTTCCATAAATGGTGCATAATCATTTTGATTTTCTTCCCATTTTTGTGATGATTCTTTCAAAGATTCATAATAATACCCTTTCATTTTATTTATTTGTTCTTCAAAAGATATATATTTTCCTACTTCAAATCCATTTTGGTATAATAACATTAATGATAATAATCTAGACATCCTACCATTTCCATCACTAAAAGGATGAATACATAAAAAATCTAATATTACACATGGAATTAATAATAGCTGATTAATATTAGAGTCATTTCTTGCCTCCATATATGCCAAAGTCAATTGTTCCATAGCCTGTGGTGTTTCTTCCGCAGAAATTGGCTTGAATCTTATTTTTCTATTTCCTTGTTTATCTTCTTCTATTATATAATTATTATTTAACTTATATTTTCCGGCATATTCATATGTTGTATATGACATTAAAATTTCATGTAATTTTAATATTGTATCCTCTGTAAAATCTAATTTTGTATATTCTAAATGTATCGTGTTTAATGCGTCTCTATATCCAGCAATTTCAGCCTCATTATGATTTAACGGTTTACTGCTTTGATTTACAATTTCTCTTATACGTTCATCACTTGTTACAATACCTTCAATTTCATTTGAACTTTTTACAGATTGAATTTTTGCTACTTTTTCAAGTTCTGTAAATATATTTTCAAAATCTTCTTTTTTTATATTTGATGCTGTTTTTAACGAATATATTGCAGCGGTTAAATTCGTTAATTTTGCAGGTAAAAGTCCATTATTTAAAAAAGAATAATCAAATTTTCTCATTTTTTTCCTTCTCTCTATTATATTTTATATGTAGATAATCAATAGTATCTGCATATATTTTACCATTTTATATGCAGATAATCAATAGTATCTGCATATTTTTTACCATTTTATGTGCAGATAATAAAAAGTATCTGCATATATTTTATTACTTTATATGCAGATACTTTAAAACAAATCTTCTAATTTATATTCTTTTTCTAGTTTTTCATTAAAATAAATTTTGCTAATTAATTCAAACTCACGCAAACTATCATCTTTTAAACTGAATGAATACAATTTTTTAGGAGGAGCAGAAATTGTATACAAAATAGCACTTTTTGTACTTTCACTCATGTCTAAAGAAGACTTGTCCTGTCTTCCACATGCATCACATTTAAATCCATTGTCTCTTATTGAAAATTTACTTAAGTTTTTTTCTTCTTTGCAACTCACACATTTAGTTACTCTTGGCATAAATCCCAAAATACATAAAAGTCTCATTTTAAATACACTTAACACAAAATCTTTATCTTTATCTGTTTCTGATATTGTATATAACGTATTTAAAAATAATTGTAAAATTTTATAACAGTTTTCGTTTTCTTCTGTTATATCTTGAATTATTTTATTTATATGTATTGCATATTTAAGTTTGTCCAAGTCTGTGCGCAAATTATAGAAAATTTCTATTGTTTCGCACGAGTTTATATGATATGTGTTTGTCCCTTTATACATCATATATTCGCCAAAACAAAATAGTTGTGTTCCAGCTAAAAGAGCACTTTGTGGTCTTCGTGCTCCTTTAGCAACACAAGATATTTTTCCATAATTTGGTGTTAATATTGTGAGCATTTTATCATAGTCGCCCATATTGTTCTCTGCAATTACTATTCCATTTATCTTTACATTTGCCATTTATTAATTTGAGTTAAAATATTCAATAATTTTATCTGTTTTATAAAATTCTATTTATTCTTTAAAATATTTTAACTCTGTCCCCCCTTTATAATTGTGTATTATTGTTATTTACATTTTCTATATTTTGTACATTCATATTTGTTATTTTTTGTATATCCTGTATTTCTTGTATTCCTTTTTCTAAGTTTTGTATTTGTTTATATTCCAAAAAAGTATTTATATCTCCTGTGTTTTTAAATGCATCCCATGCTATTTTTTTAATCATGTGCTTCATCTCCTTTTTAAAGGTTATCCTTTAATTTATCTTTTGCATTTTTGTAAAATTTATACTAATATTCTTTGTTTAGCTCTTTAATAATTTAAAAATTTTTTCTAAAACATCATAACTTTGAATATTATTTAAGTTTAAATTTACTAACAATAGAATCATTGTCAAGCCAGTCATTTTTAACTTTTACCCAAGTTTTCAAATTAACTTTAAGTCCGAAGTTTTGCTCCATGTCAATTCTTGCTGCCCTGCCTATTCTTTTTAGCATTTCACCATTTTTTCCAATTATTATTCCTTTATGTGATTCTCTTAAGCAATAAATTGTAGCTTCTATATCATAAATATCTTCACCTTGTTTATTTTGTCTTAAATTCATTTTTTCTACTTCAACATAAATTCCGTGAGGTACTTCGTCTTGTAATAATTTTAAAGCTTTTTCTCTTATTGTCTCTTCAGCCAATTGTCTTAATGTTTGATCAGTATATTCCTCTATATCATAATATGCAGGACCTGGTTTTAGGTTCTTTTCAATTTCGTCTAAAATTAAATCTCTATATTTTTCTTGGTATGCTGAAATTGGTATAACTGCTGTAAAATCATATTCTTTGCTATATATATCTATTAAATTTAGCAATTTATCTCTTTTTACCAAATCAATTTTATTTATTATTAAAATAGTTTTTCTTTTTGATTCTTTTATTTTGTCTAATATTATTCTATCACCTCTGCCTATATCTTCACTTGTTGCCTCAATTAAAAATAATACTATATCTGAGTCTGGTATTGTTGCAAATGATGTTTCTACCATTGTTTCATTTAGCTTATGTTTTGGTTTATGTATTCCTGGTGTGTCTGTAAATATTATTTGTGAATTTTCTCTGTTTACTATTCCTTTTATTGCTGTTCTTGTTGTTTGTACCTTATTTGCTATTGCTGCTACTTTTTCTCCTACTAATAAATTTATTAATGTTGATTTTCCTACATTTGTTCTTCCTATTATTGTTACAAATCCTGATTTAAATTCTTCGTTCATTTTTTTCTCCATTTCTTTTTGTCCTTTTGTCCCTCTGTGGACGGTTCTGTTTGGGATGTCAATTCTGACTGAGACATTGTCTTCAAAAAGGACTTTTATTTGATGTCTATATTATACACCATTTTTGTGCTAAATTTGTAGAATTTTTAAAAATTTTTATTAAAAATTAAAAAAATCTGGCTGAGATTAGTTATCCCAACCAAATTTTTTATGCATATGCATGTCTCTTTTTGAAATCCAATAAGTTTGTAATTTCTTTTTCTGTATTTTTTGCTTTTTTTGTTTTCTTTGCTCTTTCCTGTTCAAGCTCTCTTTTTTGTTTTTCAGCCATTGATTGGCAAATTGCTTTTTGATAAGCAAAGTGTGTATCTTGTGAAATTTTGCTCCAATTGTATTCGTTTCTAACTTTATTTTTTGCTTTTTTTGTTATTTCTGCACATAGTTTATGGTCATATAATAATTCTAGTATTGCATCTGCAATTGAGTTTGGATTTCCACAATATGTTTTCATTCCATTTTCTTTGTGTTGTACTATTTCGTTTAATCCTCCAATATCTGATACTACTATTGGATTTTCTGATAGCATTGCTTCTAGAGCAACTATTCCAAATGGTTCATATGTACTTGGGAATACTGCAATGTCTGCTGCTTTGTACATTCTTTGTACATCTTTTCCTGCCATGTATCCTGCAAAATATACTTTTTCTCCTATTCCCATTGCATTAACTTGTTCTTTTAGTTCATCTATCATTCCGCCTTTTCCACAAATTACTAGTTTGGCATCATGGTATCCTTCTAGTATTTTTGGCATTGCCGAAATTAAGTATTGTATTCCTTTTTCATATACTAATCTTCCCATAAATAGAATGATTTTTTCATTGTCCATTGCGAATTTTCTTCTAAAGTTATAGTCTCTTTCTATTCCATTGAATAAATTCATGTTTACACCATTTGGTATTACGTTTATTTTTTCATATGGTAATCCAAATAGTCTTTGTAATTCATTTTTCATATATTTACTATTTACTATTACTTCAGATGATTCATATGTTAGCATCCATTCTGTGTCATTTATGTATCTTTGTGTTTCGTCATGTATTCCACTGTTTCTTCCTGCTTCTGTTGCGTGTATTGTTGATACTATTGGTATATTGTATGAATTTTTTAATGTTTTTGCTGCATATGCTACAAGCCAGTCGTGTGCATGTATTACATCAAATTTTCCTTCTGTAGCTATTATTTCACTTGCTTTTGCAACTAGGTTAAAATTTAATTGCATTATCCAATCTATAAAGTTGTTTGGGTTTATCATATAGTTGTTTACTCTATATACTTTTACTCCTTTGTCATCTTCAAATTCTGGTGCGTCTCCTTCTTTGTATGTAACTACTGTTACTTCATGTCCGTCTTTTAGTAGTGTTCTTGATAAATCGTATACTACTCTTGATATTCCTCCTACTACTCTTGGTGGATATTCCCATGTTAACATTAAAATTTTCATTAATGATCTCCCTTTCTCTTGCTTCGCTCGTTCATCATCATCCAAAATTTTTCAAATTTTGTCTGCCAAATATTTAATCTTTTTTCATTAACATCTAGTTTTTTGAATTTTAGATAACAAATCTTGGGTCGCTTCGTACTAATTTTCTTTCGTTTTTGACATTTTTTTCAATTAGATATATTTTATACAAATTTTTTATAAATGTAAATGGTTTTTGAAAAATTTTACAAAAAAAAATTTGGCTACTTTTGTAACCAAATTTATAAACTATGCTTCTACTGGGTAAACACTAACTTGTTTTTTGTCTCTACCTTTTCTTTCAAATTTTACAGTTCCGTCTACTACTGCATAAAGTGTATCGTCACTACCTTTTTTAACGTTAACTCCTGGATATACTCTTGTTCCTCTTTGTCTAACTAAGATATTTCCAGCTAATACGAATTGTCCGTCTGCTCTTTTTACTCCAAGACGTTTAGATTCACTCTCACGTCCGTTGTGTGAACTACCTTGACCTTTTTTATGAGCCATTTATCTCACTCCTTTCGCCTAGCTTTTTATAACTTTTTATAAATAGCTATTAGTTTTATATGTTTCTCTTAATTAAAATCTTTTTAATTAATTATGTAGAACTATGCTTCTACTTTTTCTTCAGCTTTAGCTGCTGTTTTTCTTGCTGTTGATTTGATAGCTGTTATTTCAACTTTTGTGTATGGTTGTCTATGTCCTTGTTTTCTTCTGTAATTCTTTTTAGCTTTCATTTTGAAAACAATGATTTTTTTACCTTTACCGTGTGAAACAACTTTTCCTTCAACTTTCATACTTTTAACATAAGGATTTCCAACTTCTACTTTTCCTTCGTTTGAAACTAAGATTACTTTATCAAAAGTAACTTTTTTTCCTTCTTCAGCGTCTAATTTTTCGAAGAATACTACGTCTCCTTCTGCTACTTTGTATTGTTTTCCACAACTTTCAATTACTGCGTACATTTAAAATGCACCTCCCTTATTTGT
>CAKOUU010000013.1 GCA_934120675.1 uncultured Clostridia bacterium | reverse complement strand
TTGATGAATTGGTTGAAAAAAATTTTCAACCAATTCATCAACGTCCCCAATGGTTCATCAACGTCCACAACGGTTCATTTTAGTTCTATCTCTATTTTTTTATCTTCTTTTAAATCAATTTTTCTATACTTAACTCCACAACAGTCAAACAACTTTCTTGAAGCAATATTATTTTCAGAATCTGCATATTTATCAGACAAATAAACAACTTCCTTTATACCTGACTGAATAATAATTTTAGCACATTCATTACAAGGAAATAAATCAACATATATTTTTGCATTTTCTAAATCCTTTTTGCTTCCTCTATAATTCAAAATTGCATTTAATTCTGCATGACAGACATATGGATATTTTGTATCCAAGTTTTTTCCTTCTCTTGCCCAAGGAAATTCTTCGTCACTAAATCCATTTGGTGCACCATTATATCCTATTGATAAAATTCTATTATCATTACTTACAATACATGCTCCTACTTGTGTTGATGGGTCTTTGCTTCTCATTGATGATAGTTTTGCTATTGCCATAAAGTATTCTTCCCAACTTATATAATTTTCTCTTTTTTTGTTTATGTTTCCGCTCATATAAAATCCTCCTTCATTACTTATATCAAAAGTCTTTTTATCTGTTTTTAATCGTCTCACTATTGTAATACAAATTTTCTGGTGCAATATCTTCACCATTTTTCCATTCTATTGTAATTCCTGTTTTAGAAATTTTTACATCTTTAAAATATTCATAATCTTTTAATTTTGCATAAAACTTCTCGTTAATATCTTGTCCCATATCTAATATCTTTTCTTCACCATTTTCAAATTTTATATATAGTTTATATTTTTCTATTGCTTTCACTTCTATTGGTTCTGGTACTATATACATACATATCCCCCCTTTACCACTTACTACTTTAATGGATCAATTTTGAAAAATTCACCCTGTTCCTGCATCAAATTCCATAAACTTTGCAATTCTTCTTTATGAATAAGTATCCATGCTTCTACCAGTTTTTGCTGTTTTTTTGGTAATTTTCCCTCTAATATTATTCCATCTAAATTGTAAACTGCTTTATATTCATTATATTTAATATGTATATGTTTTTGATTATGTGGTCCGTCTTCTTTGAAAAACATTTGAATTATTATTCCATAAAATTGTGAAATAATTGGCAAATTATCACCACCTTTATTATAACAACATTCCCTTCAATTTTCAATACTTGGAAATACTAATTGTAAGATTTACAATAGCAAAACGAATAAAAACATATTTAATATACTCTAAAAAAATCTAATTTGTCAAGTATCTTTCATCGCAAAATTCGACACACAAAAAAGAAAGCAATTAATATTTTATTAATTGCACTCCATTTTCTAAACAATATACATTATCTCATTATTAGGAAAATACTTCTTCATCTGCTCTCTCAAAAAAAAATCACCATCAACTCTATATTGATTTTTATACATATACTTGCCTTTTCCCCTGCCAGTCATCATATCCTTATCATACAAATTAATAGCATTAGGGAAAGCCTCTTCATTAATTTTTGTATGAACAAAACTATATGTCATAAAAATAATTTCAAAAAACACATCTTTCTTAACCTTTTCTGTTAATCCTTCTGCCAACTGTTTTATCAATTCAGAATATAACTCTTTCCAGTTTTCAACCATAATTACTGGTGCTATTAAAATTCCAATTTTATAACCCGCTTCTTTTAATTTGTTTATAGCATCAATTCTTTCCTTTAATCTTGAAGTTCCGAACTCAACCCTATTAATAATCAATTCTGGATTAACACTCATTCTAACAGTCACTTTTCCTTGATGATCAACATTTAAAATATCATCAACCATATCAAATTTTGTTGGAAATGTAAGATGCCCCTTTGGAGAATTTTTAAAATTTTCTATTGTCCATGGTAAGTTTCCTGTAATTGTATTTTCTAAAATCAGATCACTATTGCTACCAATTTCAAATGTTAAATCTTTTTCTGATTTATTTGCTACCTTTATTATTTTATCCAACATTTGCTCTCTATTTACAAATAGCCTCAAATATGCGCATTTATTGTAATTACACACCAAATAACAATACATACATGCAGCAGTACAACCTGATGATGTATAGGGTACTAAATAATCTGATGTTTTATGGTTATCTACAAATTTGTGTGTTTTCCTTACTCCTATTATTAAATTTCTTTTCATATCCATAAATTCTTTGTTTTGTTTTTTTCGCATTTCTTCTATATTATTATGATTTTCTATTTCTACTTTCGGAACATCTTCATATTTTTCTAATAATTGTTTTCCTAATTCATAATTTTCAATTTCTTTTTCAAAATAAATAGCTTTAGGTTTAAACATAAGTATCATCCCTTCCTTGTCAATAGCGACGCCCATTTTTGACAACTTCACTTTTATTATTTTAACCTAAAGCTTTTATTTTATTATTTATTTTTAATCAATTTTTATTACATAAATATATTATTTTCTAACATAAGTAACATATTCATAATCAAAATCATTAACACCATCAGATGGACCTTGTTCTCTTTCAACTTCTTTCCATTCATTTTCATTAATTTTTGGAAATAAAGCATCTCCTTCAAAGTCTTTGTCTATTTGTGTAACGTACATTTTTTTGCAATATGGCATTAACAAATTATAAATAATTGCACCACCAATTACAAAATTTTCTTCTTCATCATCCATATATGGTTGTAATTCTAACAAAGAATGAACAACTTTTACATAGTCTGAATCTATATTAAAATCTGGATTTCTACTTAATATGATATGCATTCTATCTGGAAGAATTCCTCCTAATGATTCAAATGTTTTTCTTCCCATTATTATTGTATGCCCTGTTGTTTTTTCTTTGAATCTTTTTAAATCATCTGGCAATTTCCAAAGCATACTATTATCTTTTCCTATTATATTATTTTTCGCTTTTGCTACTATTATACTTAACATTTCTTTTGCTCCCTTAAATTATACTGTGGAGAAAGCCTAAGCTTTCTCCTTTTGATCTGCTATATTTTTCTATTCATAGCATTTTTTCCACCAAAAATACATGGTGATTTGCACTTCCAGCCAGGAAATGTACATCTTGCACCTTTTGAATATGGAAGTAATTCATTTTCAATAACTGGATTATCCTTTACGGCTTCCAAATATTTATTCATTGTTATTACTGTCTGTTCCATAATTTCAAGCTGTGCTGCCCCACACAAACGCTCTGTACATTTTAAGATAAAATTCTCTACTGTACCTCTTTCATTCACTTTCACTAACATTCCCTGTGGATAATATTCCTCCAATGAAGATATATCTTTTAACCATTCTTTTTCTAATTCTGTTTCCCTGATTATTCTTGGAACATAATATTCTGGTTTTTCAAGTAATGTCATTTCATAAGCTAAAGTTCTATGTCTTTGTGCCTGAGCTAACTGCGCAAAACTTGCAAGATATGTAGTACTGTAATTTTCTCCAAATTCTTCGGCTCTATCTCTTTTTGCAAACAAAGATAATTTTGTGCCTTTTACTCTTGGATTTAATTTTTCTACTTTTAAATCTGGCAATGCTTCTAAAAATTCTTTCATTGCACTCTTTAATTTCGTTGAAAACCCTGTTTCAGGTTCGTATTCAATATAGTCTTCAAACCAACTAATAATAAAGTTTAACTGTTCAAAACTAACCGTATACTCCATAATTGTTGCTGGTGTAAAAACACTTATTAAATATCTGGCATTTTCCTGTGCCAACTTTTGAACCTTTTTCTCATCAAAATCTGGATATTCCTTACTTATTTCTTCTTTGTAAATATCTATCCATTTTTCATAAAGATTTTTTTCTCTTTTAGAAGGCTGCATTTTTGTATATCTTGCTGATTTTTCAGAAGTATTGTATATCTTCTCGTTGTTTAAAATCATTGCAAGAATTTTTGGTATTCCCTCTAAAATAAGGTTGTAATGTGCGTGGCCAAAAACACTGTGATGACCTGATTCTAAGTTCCCATTTGCTCTTCTTTGTGTTTTTTCTGGTGCTTCTGCAAATAATGTTTCTACTGTATCTGGTAAATAACAAATACCTGCAGATTTTCCTGAAAAATCAACTGCTTCTTCTTTTGGTAATACATATCCTACTTTTGTTGATGCAATAACTTTGATTTTCATTTGTAACATCTCCTTTGTAATATATTAATATTATTGGCTGCACTATTGCAACTTAAGTGTATTATATCATAATGAATTTCATTTTTCTACATTTTTTTTAAATTTCAAAAAATATATGTTTTTATAAAAAATATTAATATATCAACATTTATAGTAATCATAATTTATATATTACTGAACTGTAAGAATTAAAACTCCCAATGTGGCACATATTCTTCTTCATGCTCCCCAAGTTCTTGAATATAGCCATTTTCCAAATCAAGTCTGTACAAATAATTTTCAATTTGCTCATATTCTTCTTTTGTCAATTTTCTATTTATATCGTCAATCTCTTTAGCCTTATATGTAGGAAAATATTGAGCCATAACACTAACATAAACATCATGCATATTTTCATTTATCCATTTTAAAACTCTTCTAGAATTCAATATATGATTAGGCAAAACCAGATGACGTATAATCATCCCTCTTTGCATAATACCTTCATCATTAAAAACTGCTTTTCCGGTTTGTCTATACATCTCCTTTAACGCTTCAGTTGCAATTTCAAAATAATTATCCACTTTTGATAATCTTTTCCCCAACTCATTATCTGAATATTTAAAATCTGGTAAATAAATATCCACAAATCCGTCTAACATTTTTAGAGTTTCAACTTTTTCATATCCATTTGTATTATAAACTATTGGCAACTTTAACCCATTACCACGAGCTATTTTAATTGCCTCAATAATTTGTGGTACATAACTTGTCGGTGTTACCAAATTAATATTTTCAACATTTTTTTCCTGTTGTTTTATAAAAATATCTGCCAACTCTTCTATTGAAATCTCTTTGCCTTTTCCCTTTTGGCTTATCTCATAATTTTGGCAAAATACACAATTCATATTACAATTTGAAAAAAAGACTGTCCCTGAGCCTTTTTTTCCACTAATGCAAGGTTCTTCGAAATTATGAATTGAATACAAAGCTACCTTTACTGTATCTTTTGACTTGCATCTTCCTATTTGATTATTTAATCTATTTATTCCACAATTGTGTGGACATATTGCACATTTTTCTAGTAATTCTAATTCCATTTATTTACACCTTCTAATTAGACTTATCATTTTTTCATATTTCGACAAATAAATGAGACATTTTGAGTCTGTCCCATTTGTCTCATTTTACACTTTGAACATATATTTTTCCATCTGAACTTTTTCTTAAATTTACGATTTTAGTAGTAAATTTATCTATATTTTCTTTGACAGTTTCAATAGCTTTTGTTTCACTTTCATTATTCTTTACAGAAGCAATTGTTTCTTGATTCAAATTTTTTATATAAATCTCATATATTTCATTCTCATCCTCTACCCCTAAAGAATTCTCATAATCCTCTAAATATTCAGCTATTTCAACTTCGTATCCATCTTTTGTTTTTTTTATGTTTTTTATCAAAAAGCAATCATCCAAAGTATCTAAACCTATTCCTGTAGATATATATTTTCCCAATTCTTCATTATATTGTATATATTCTGTTCCTTCTTTTGGAAATTGTTTTGTAAATTGATTTCCAAATAATTCTATTGCCTCTTCTTGTATTTCTTCATATGATAGTTCATAATTTTCTAGATTTTTCTTTACTACTTCCCATATCCACAAATCTGGTGCATTATTTATATTATCAAATTTCGGTAACGCTTCGCCTGTAATCTCTTGCCACATATATATTCTTGATATGTAGTCTTCAACCTGAGAAACCTCAGAAGCTGTTACTAAGCTTTGGGTAGATCTACTTTTATTTATATACATTCCAATAAAAATAAATAATAAAATACAAATTATTGCTACAAGTTTTTTCATTAGTATTCATCTCCCGCTTACCAACTTTCAACTTTGACATTTATCAACTATTATTGCCAAAATCAAAAGTTTATAATCTATCTATTTTTTAACTTCGGCTCCAACTTTTTCCTCAACACCTGTTGCAATTACTGTTACTTGTACATCTTCTCCCATATTTTCATCAATTACTGTTCCAAATATAATATTGGCATCTTCACTTACTTTTTCATTTATAAGTCCAACTGCACTATTTATTTCCATAAGTCCTAAATTGCTGTTTCCTTTTACATTAAAGATTACACCTTTTGCTCCATCTATTTTACTCTCTGTTAATGGATTTTCTATAGCTTGTCTGACTGCTTCTTCTACTTTCTTTTCTCCTGATGCTCTTCCTATTCCCATATATGCTTTTCCTCTGTAGTTCATTGTTGTTTTAATATCAGCAAAGTCTATATTTACTTCACCTACTGATGTTAATAAATCAGTAATACTTGTAATTCCTTGTTCCAAAATATTATCTGCCAATGAAAAGGCATTATTTAAAGTAATTTTTGAATCTGTAACTTTTAAAAGATTGTCATTTAAAACAACTATTAAATCATCTACATTACTTTTTAGTCTTTCAATTCCTTTTGATGCTCTTAAACTACGTGCTTTTCCTTCAAATAAGAATGGTTTTGTTACTATTCCTACTGTTAATATTCCCATTTCTTTTGCAATTTCTGCAACTATTGGGGCAGCACCTGTTCCAGTTCCTCCACCCATTCCTGCTGTAATAAATACTAAATCTGCTCCAGCTAACATATTTTTAATATCTTCTTTATTTTCTATAGCAGCTCTTTCTCCTACTATTTCATTTGCTCCAGCACCTAACCCTCTTGTAGTTTGAACTCCTATTTGTAGTATATTACTTGTCCTTGATCTTTTTAATGTTCCTGTTTCTGTATTTATCATATAGAATGATACACCTCTAACATTATCTTCTATCATCCTTGATATTGCATTATTTCCTGCTCCACCTACTCCTATTACTTTTATTTTCAATGTTTTGTCTAAATCCATGATATCGCTCATTGTTTAACTTCCTCCCTGTTTTTTTCTTTTTGTTTCAATTTGTTTCTTATTATATATAAAAAAAATCAAAAAAACAACCGTTTTTTCGATTTTTTTATCTTATTTCTACGCAAAATATATTTTTTATAAATAAAAGTACTCCTATTAAAAATATAAGCATATGTCGATATACAAATATTCCATGTAAAACTGTATGATTTGCCAAAACGATATACCAAACAAATGGCATTATTGCAATTATCAAAATAGGTAATCCAGTTCTTTTAAAAACATTTGATATGCTATTTATTTTTATTTTATATTTGTTAAATCCTATCAAAGATAAACTATACAAAATAATAATAATCACTAAAAAATTGAAAAGTGTATTAATCATAAATCCTGTTAAAATCTGCCATACATTTTTATCTGTACGAACATTACTTTTTTGTGTTCTATACGCAACTTGGTTAATAGCTGATTTTAATAACCCTTGATTATATATCACATCATATACTATCCATTTAGTTAACCATGTTATGGCATATCCGATTCCCCAAACTATAACAGATTTTATCAAAATCTTAAAATACTCTTTTTTATCCATTTCAGGTTTTTTCTGTTGTTTATATAATATGAAAATATATAATGGTATAGCTAAAGTAATTAGTGGAACGGTTAAATAATCAACAAAATTCGTTATACATGCTACTATAAAAATATAAAAATAAAAATTTTGAATTTTATCAATTCTTTTTAATAGTACAATACTTGAAATAATCATTACTAAAAATATTGGTGCACATTCCAATGAATATGATACAAAAAAATATCCCTCAAATACTAGTGATAGGCCAAAAATTAAAGCAATTATATTTCCAAATTGTTTTCGTAATAAAAACATGAAGTATACAAATATTACTATAAAAATAACAAATATTATATGCCTTATTTCTAAAATATTAAAAAATATCAATAATACTCTAAGAAAAGGTAAATATCCATGCCAATATCTTGCATATGTAATTGATGTATTAATATCACCATCTAAAAAATCGCTTAATTCTAATACCGGTTCATAATCATCTTCTTCGCTATTTAAAGATATTAATTCTCCCTTTGTATCAGGTAACTCTTGCATTGTTTGATATTTTTTATAATTTTTTCTTGCTGACATATACGAATAAAATGGATTTGTATTATCTATAGAATATGCTTCATTTATCATTATAGCATCAGTATAATTATCATTTTCTGTTCCAAAAAATTTTGATATCTTATAATAGTTTCCTTCACTCAATAGGGTTTCCGAAGATTCTCTTACATTTTTTTCTATTAAACTTGAAGGAAACAAAGATCCTAATAATAACAGACTATTAAATACTAAAAATAAAATAACAAATGCTATTATATATTTAACTACCTTTTTCAATTTACTTTTCCCTTTCTTCTGAAGTTCTATATTTTCCATCTTCTACTCTATATTTATCCTTATTAAAAGCAATAGTACATATCAAATCCAAATGTCTAATTCCGTCTCTTATTGTTCGTAAGTGCGATTTTTTTTCTCTTAAATCTTTTCTTAAAATTGTTGGAACTTCTAGCATTTTTAAATTATTTATTTTGGAAAGGATTATCATTTCACTTGCATATTCCATTCCTTTTTGATTAAGATTAATTTTTTCAATACTTTCTTTTTTATATGCTCTTAACCCACAATGATAATCTTTTATTGGGGTATGAAATATCAAATTAGAAAAGCCTGATAAAAATCTAACTCCTATTTTATGAGAAATTGACATTGCACCTTTTTTTATTCCGCCTTTAAATCTATTTCCTACTACCAAATCATAACCTAATTCTAGTCCTTCTATAAATTTATCTATGTTATAAAAGTCATAACTTCCATCACTATCTCCCATTATGCAATATTTTCCATTTGCATTTCTAGTTCCATTTATTAGTGCTGCACCATATCCTCTTTCTTTACATATTACTACCCTTGCCCCATTTCTTTTTGCTATTTCTACACTATTATCTGTACTATTATTGTCTGACACTAATATTTCAGCATCTAATTTTTTATCTTCTATGCATTTTCGTATTTCTTTTATACAATATTCTAGTGTTTTTTCTTCATTTAAACAAGGTAATATAAATGTGTATTTTTTTCCCATTTTATCTCCTATTTTTTATTTTATTGTTTTACCATTTTAGAAATTATATTACTAAAATATTCTTCAACATCTTCTACTTTTGTATCTTCGTCTATTGGCATTCTTATAAATACACATCTTCTTGGATAATTGTTGTTATACATTAATAATAATTGTCTTTTCTTAAATTCATCAGCATATTTATCATTAAATGTTTCAACCATTAATTTCATTTTTAGACGTTTTCTAATAGCATTCATAGCATCTACATAGTTAGATTTTACAAACCAAATTGTATCTTCTCCAAGTTCTTTTTCTAATTCAAATAATATTTTTCTGTTTTCGTCTGATAGTGTATTGTAATTTATCATTAACCATGCATAGCCTTTTCCTGCTTCTGTGAATGACTGTATTTTATGTTTTTTTGCATCTTCTATAACTTCTTTTTTGTTTATTCTTTCTTTTCCTTTTTTTATTATATTGTTTTTGTTTGCACTACTCATAACTGTTTCAATATTTTTTTCTTTGCATTCTTTACATGCTTTTTGTAATGGTTTTTCTATTATTAATTCTATTATTTCGTTTGCGTCTTTATTTTCTAATAAGTTTTTTCCTACTTTTCCTATTTTTTTTACTTCTCTTACTAACATAACACAAATTCCTTTCTATGTTATAATTTTTGTCTTTTGTCAAAAACCTATGTTCGTTTATTTTTTAAAAATAAAAACAAGTTTCCTTGTTTTTATTTGGTGGGCAGGGAAGGATTCGAACCTTCGTACTCAAATGAGAACAGATTTCTTACTACTATAGTTTTCACTACCAAATTTCTTTGTTTGTAGTCTGGACTTTCTCTTTATCTTATCTCCAAGATACCAGGTATAAAGTCTCTACACTCGGAATTTTTTTCCTAGCTCGGGATTGTCATCAGCCTAACTGTTAAGAGTTCCCCGAATTAGCCTAGTTTTCATCTTACCATCACTGATAAGAGCTGCAATTTAGGTTTTGATTTAAAACCAAAGACCACAGTCTGCCGCCTTTAGCCACTCGGCCACCTACCCATATTTAATTTTCAAAAATGTTGTCGACGTATCGACAAGAGTTATTATAAGCTTTTTATCAATTTTTGTCAATACATTTCTAAAAATTTTTTATAAAAATTTTCCAAAAAATTTTCTTATAAATTTTTCGGGATTGAAGACCCGTCACCCAATCCCGAATTTTTTAGCATATTTTATTTTTAAATTGTAAATCACCTAATTTTTCTGTTGTAATATATCCAGGCTCTGCATTAATAACATCTGGAATTCTATTAACAACTGTTGCACAAGTCAATTCAACTGTTGCAGGTTTTTCAACAGTAATAGTTGTTGTAGGCTCACCCTCAACTGTCCAAACATTTTTATCAAATTCGTCTGGTGCATAGACTTTTCCTATACATTCAGATTCAATAGTAATTCCCTCTTTTGTTTTTGTTGTAACAACTGCACTCATTCCTGTTGCATCTCCTGCTTTTATTGTCATATCCAATGTTGAAGAATAAATATCATCTTTATATGTTTGTGGTACACATTTTTGTGTCTGGCTTATAATTGTTAATCCTAATTTTGAACACAACCATCCATTTACATTCCACATATATGATGGTGCATACTCACCCTTATTTATTATTTCTTGTCTTTCTTCATCTGACATTCTATCAACAGACGCAACTTGTTTGTCAAAATCTTCTAATGTCAATCCTGCTCCATGTGCTTCTGCTAAAGCAATTCCATAGTCTTCAACATTATAACTTGAACTTCCTTTTATTTTTGTTATTTTTTGTGTTGAACCAGCAATTGATGTTATAAGTTGTCCCCAATATATATCTTGATATCCTGTTCCTGTGATTGTACAATTATTTGCTTTTGCCAATTCGTCAATTTTATTTGTTAATGTTGGATTCGAATTTTGTGGATAAAATGCTTCTTCACAAGTTGATATTGCATTTATTCCTAGTTTTGCACATAACATGTATGGTTCTTCCAATTCTGCTATTAAACTTCTTGTTGTTATTATACATATATCTGGCTTTGTTGTTTGCATCATTTCTTCAGCATTTTCTGTTGGTACAACAACTACTCCTAATTTCTCTCTTCCTAATATTTCTCCTATGTCTTTTCCAATTACTGCTGGATTTACATCTACTGCTCCTACTATTTCAATTCCTTTTTCTAGCATATATCTCATTGTGTATAAACTCATTTTTCCTACGCCATATTGTACGGCTTTGATTTTTTGTTCCATATTTTGAAACCTCCTTTGTATTTTATTTTATATAATTTTAAAAATTATATACATTTAAATTATATTATAAGTAACTGTTCTGATATCTTTATTCATATTTCAAATTAATTCTATCTCTTAATACTCCACTAGATGTTATTGCAGTTCCAATTTTATCTATACTTATATTCTTATTTTTAGTATTTATTTCAAGTATATAAAAATTATCATCATTTTCTGAAATTGGTTTAATATCATCATTTTGTCTCTCAAATGCACCTGTTGAAGCAGCTGGAACCGTAATAGCCAATTGATCTTTGTACTCCATCGAAGTAGTTATAAATGCACAATGTAAGTGTCCAGTTAAAAAACAAATAAACTTTCCTTTTGGTCTATCAGAGAAATCAAAATCAATTGTAGGGGTCTCTAAATATTTTTGATATTCTTTCTTTACAGAATATTTATTTCTTATATGTAATCCATTCTTAAAAGCATTTATAATATCTCCCAAAGGATTTCCTAACATTGATAATTGAAGATATCCATATCCATCACTCAAATCTTCTTCCAAGTTAGTTTCTCCAACATTAGCACAAAAATTGCATTCTTTAAAATTAGGTTTTAAAGCTGGTATTTGATGCATTGTAACAATAACAGAATAGTCTAATGGTGTATTGTATAATGTTTTTGCAAACCACAACAATTGTTCACTTGAAATATATCTTCTATGCTCAAATCCTAAGGTTAAATCCGCATCTCGAGTTCCTTCATATTCAAATATGCTAATTAACCTTATTTTATAATTATCAAAATCTTTATAATAATAGCACTTTCCATTATTTGTATTATTAATATCTAAATATTTATTATCTACCATAGGATAAATATAAGTATCATAAATTTTTTCACATCCTATACTTTTATATTCATCAATTCCAACATCATGATTTCCAACTGTATAATATATTGGCTTATCAGCTTTTGATGCTAACTTCCAAAAATAATTTGTATCATCATCGCAGTTTCTTGATACACTATCTCCCAAATATACTCCAATATCTATATCTGAATTTTGAATGTATTTCAAATACCTTTCTAAAGCTTTAATATCCTCATGTATATCAGAAATAAGTCCAATTTTTAAATTTTTATTCATTGAATATATCTCCTTTTTTATTTTATATTTTTAATTTATCATACAATATATATTTTTTCAATTATTTCAATAAATTTTCTCTAGAATGTAGTTTTCTATATCAAAAAAGGTCATAACTTTCCTAATATAGAACAAAAGCAGACATTAATAACATTATCACTTATTAAGATATTTTTAAGTCCGCGTCTTTGTTCGCGCGCGAATTTTTCTTTATGCAAATTTCTGTGCAAAGTATTTATATTATAAGAAAATTCTCTGAACTTCCTATAATATAAAAAAAAAGAATATAATCAATAATTAATTATATTCTTATATAATATTACTTTATTTAATTAAAAGAAGAAAAATTTTCTTTCTCTAATCTTTGGAAGGTCCTTCCTTTCCTCTTTCCATTAAAATTGTTTCTATTAACTCTACTGCCTCATCTGGTGTGTTACCAGGTAATTGAATATAATCACCTGCTCTTGTAATTGTTAAATTTCCTCTTGTTCCTGGAACACCAAATAACCATTTAGATAAATTGTTTACTGCAATTTTCTTTCCTTCTTTACTTTCTCCAACCATATCTGTTTTAACTCTCGTAGAGAAACATCTTCCATCAGCTTGTATTTTACCTTTTATTGTACCTCTATTTTCTCCTCTATTTACTCTTATTCTTCTTAAATTTTTATCAGTTAACCAGAAATATTTTGGATTAGGATATATATTAGCACTATCTATTCTTTCTTCAAAACCTTTTCTTTCTTCTTCAGGCATATATTGTTGTAATGCACTTATAATTCCTTCTTTAGATGCACCATTATTTAAACATTTCATGTATATATTAGTCATATCTTCTTCTGATATTTCAAATGATTTACTCATAACACCCATTATTTTTGAGAATTCACTAGAATATCCTATTGGATTTTTTTGTAATGCTTCAATTACATCTAAATTATCTATCATTAGTTTTTTAGTTAATTCCTTCACTTCTGGAGTTAATCTTAAGAACAATTCACTAGCATTTGAATAATTACACATTAATTCAAATATTTCTTCATATCTTTTAGCATCTTTACCATCTCTTTTACCTTTTTTACTTGCCAATTCATTTAATAAGCTATTATATTCTCTAGTCATATCTTCAGGACTAATATCATCAGCTAATTTAAGAAAATTAAAATTTTTATCTTTTAATATACTATCTCTCAAATCATCTAAAGTAATTCCTTCTATGCCAAAACTTTTGAATGTTGGTATTTGAGCTTGATCTTCTTTCCAATCACTTATATATATATTAAATCCATTTTCTCTTAATGCTTGTAACATTTCATCACTATTAATACCATTTTGTTGTAATATACTTAAAACAGAATTTACATCTTTTAATGATGTCCTTGATGTTGCATTACTTAAAATTCCCATCAATTTCTTTGCAGAATCTGTATCATAATCTAATTCATATTTTAATAATTGACTTAAACCAATATTTTCTGTATCTAACAATGTATCTCTTATTTCAGTAGCATCCATAATTTCTGGAGAAATTTGGCTAATAAAATCTTTTGCTTGACTAGTAAAAAAATGTTCTCTTGAAGTATTTATAACTGGTATAATTTTTCTTAATGCATCAGGATTATCATAAAAACTTTGTAAATATTCCCAATATCCTTGCTTTAATTCTTTTTCTGATGGTCCATTATATATTCCTAAAATACAATGACTTTGAATAACATTTTGTAAAACATTATCTAAATCACTTGGCATTAAATCACTTGGACTAACTTTTGTAATATCAAAACTAGGACTATATTTTCGTAAAATATCTATTGGCATTTCTCTTTCACTAAAACGAGAAATTAGTTCTGGATCTTCGCTGAATATTTGTTCTAATATATCAACAGGAATTTCCTTTGCACTTAAATTATTATATTTTAAAATTAAGTTTTTAATATCTTCCATAGATATTACATTTTCTTTTAAAGCACTTTCAAAAGTTGGATATTCAGGAGATTCTAATTGCATTCTTCCCAAAAAATCTCTAACTGTTTCATCTTCTCCAATATCATCAAATCCAAATTTAATTTGATAAGCTTTTTTTACCTTATTTCCCATTAGATATAGTATATAATCATCTTTTGAAAAAGCTGCATTTAATTTTTTATTAACATCTTCCACCGATTCTGATTTTATTTTTTGTTCAATTGTCCAATATGATGACCAAGAATCTCCTAGATTTACATTAGTCTGTGTGTTGTCTTGCTCAATATATTCTTTGCTGTCTTTACTTCCAATTGACCAAGAATATGAAATGGATGGTTCATTTTCTTTTTGGTATGTAGAAGTTGCATTAATACTAGCATAATAATCTTTTATGTTGTTAGGTTCTTCTTGTAAGTCTGTTGAAAATTCGTGTATATTATAAGTAAATAGCAATTCTTGAACCATCTCTTTTAAATCATATTTTGATTCACTTGGTTTTCTTGGACCTCCACCATAATCGTCATTGGTTACTCGTGATGAATAATCATAGGTATAAGAACCATCTGGGTTTCTAGTTTCATTTTCTATTGTACCCCAAACCTTACAATGTACTGTATAAGTATATCCCCTTCTCATTCCATCATTGCTCTCGCCTGTAGAATCGGTGTAAGAATATTCCCTTAAAACTCTTTCTCCTAAAAGAGAGGGATTTAATTTTTTAGCAGTTGTAATTTTCATTTATATTATTCATCTCCTTTCCCATCAGCGATTAAAAGTTGTTTTTTATCATTTTTAAATAAATCTTTTAATTTCTCCATAATAGTCTTTGGTCTTTGTAAAAACTCAACTCTTTCTAATGAAACTTTTAATTTTTGACTTAAATCTCTTATTTTTTCATTATAGTCTGAAATTGTTCTGTTTAAATTTTCATTTTCTTCTGCAAGTTTTTCTTTATCTCTATTCAATAATTGATAATCATCATATAATGGTGTCTGGCTTATTAAATTATAAGCATTCATATCCCTTTCAAATTCTTCATTATCTTTTATTTTTAAATCAGAAATTTCATTTTCAATTTGTGATATTTCTCTTTCATATATATATTTAACATCTTCATAATCATTAAAAGTGCTATCTTGAATATCTATAGATTTTTGATATACTTGATTAGCAATTTCAAAGTTATAATATAAATCTCTATTATCTCCATCTGGTAAGCTACTTGACTCTGCTAAACAAATCTTTCCACCAAAAACATCTAATGTAAATATTTCAAATTCTTTATTGGGTTGAAATAATAAATTTATATTATTGCTCTTTGATGATAAAAGCATAGCATATCTATTTCTAAAATACTTTACTGAACTTGCATTTAATTGTTCTTCATCAAATCTTATTATTTTTTTCATTTCATCATCATCTATAGATGATGATTTTTTTAAAACATGTTCTGCAACTTGTTTGGTGTAATAATCTCCTTTATTACTTTTTATTATTTCTCCATTAACAATAGAGTATGCTTTTGGAAAAATATCTTTGGCTTTTAAAATTCTCATATTAATTCCATCTCCTCTGTATTTTAATCATCTAATGACACTTCATCAGGTTCAAAATATATAGGTTCATTCATTTCGTTGATTTTATTATATCTTTCATTAACAATATTAGCTAATTGTTGCATATCTTTTTCTGTCATTTCCTGACCTCTAGGACTTCCTGCTATTCCTGGGTGTCCTCCTGCTTCATTTCCCCATAGTTCTTGCACTAATTCTTTTGCAGAAACTTTTTTACCTCCATCTGCCATAGCAACAGTTACAGATTTAAATTTTCCATTTCTAGTTACTGTACTTGGTATTACTTTGCCCTGTTTTTCTGAATAATATGATGCTGAACAAAATACACCTTCAGGAGAATTAAATACTCTAACATTGTCATTTTCAAATACTAAACATTCTTCAATTTTTTTCTTTGTTTCTTCATTCCATTTAATTCCTTCTTGAATTAATATTTTATCCCCATCTATTACTCTATCTATTATTCCTAAATGTTCTAATACAATATCTGTAACATTTGTAATTTCAGTAAATCTTGGGTTTCTATGATTTGCTTGATATGCTTGGTATGCAATATATTTTTTTCTTGTTTCCTCTTCAACTTGAAACAAGTTATGAGGTCCATTTAAATCTATAAATTCTGCTGTTTTCCAAAATTCAGCATCTTCTTTTTTTCTTCCCATTAAAGCTGCAATACCACCTAATGTATCTAAATCTAGATGACTAACTACTATTGTACTATCATCTGCTAATACTGGAACATTAGGAGTATTACATGGTGCAGGATTATTTTCATATTCCTTTATATGGTGGGCTAATGTAACTTGTTCTCCCTTAATAACCTTTTCGCCATATTCAGCCTCTACGGTTGCAGTAGGTACAATTTGAGCATCTGCTAATTCATCTTCACTCATATATCTAGGAACAAGTAATACTCTTAAATTTTGTGGTATATTTTCTCTTTGAAATTCATTAATAATTTCATTATTCATACTCATTCCTTTTCCAAAAATAAAGTATCCTAATTTTCCTTTAATTTGTACTGGTTTATCAAGTGGTTTAAAATCTAATTTTGCAGTATCTACAGGTTTTCCTTTTACTCCATCTACTTCTCCAATTGAAACTGTAATATGAGGAATACTACTGCTTTTATAATACCTTCTTAATTCTTCAGGTAATTCTACAGAGAATCCACTATTTTTTCCATCAGAACCATAACCTGTAATCTTAATTTCAAATTCTCTTCCAATAAGCTCTTCTGGGTATTTTTCTGTATCTCCAAATTTAAAAGTTATATGCATATTTTCAATATTACTATCTAATCCTTTTTTTTGTAAAGCTATTAGCTGTTGCTCTATTTCTTTCTCTAAAAATATTCCTTGAAAACCTTTTAATTGTTTATTATTACCCATGTTTTTTCCCTCATTTCTTTGAAACTTATCTTAATTCAAAATTTACAATTATTCGATATTATTATATCGTTTTATTAAATTTTGCGCAACAATTTACACGAAATTTAATATAAGTATTTCTTATATGTTACATTAAAAATATAAATGTATAAGATAGTCGAAGTTTTACATAAAATCTGGTATAATAAAAGTATGCAAAGTGTTGTAAAATTAAGCTTATCATTGATTAAATTTTGTTTATTAACAACTTTGATTAAGTTTAATGTTACTTCATTGGGCAAATAAAATACTATTTTTAAGGAGGGCTTCAATATGAAGACTATCAAGAAGAACACGCAGGTAACGGTTAAACACATCCTTGGCGAGACAGCTGAGGTCCTTGTAACTCGGTTAGACAATGGCAAGTATCAGTTCAACTGCGATGCTTATGTCGTTGGTGAGTATTGCAAAGGTGGTTTCTTCCATCTGCGTCAAGCCAGAGAAGTTATTCCGGGCAAGAAGCTTGGAAACAATGTTAAGTTCTGGCCTCGCCTTCGTAGAGCACTGCATGAGGCAGGATTGAAACCGGTTAACATTCCTGGAGGAGATTATCCGATTCACTATCGTGATGAAATCGTAATTCCTGACTATTCAATGTCTGGAGCACACTACTTTATCATTAAGCGTTCTGATATTGGCACATATCTTGATAAGTTGCCTTTAGATGATGCTGGTAAAGCTCGTGCAGAAGATGTTGCAAGAAGAGAAGCTGAAGCTGCGGCTGAAGCATATCGTCAGGCACACGATCCCAAGTGCATTGCCAATCGCATTGGTGATAAACTTTGGTATTCAGGCGGTCAGTGCTTGGAAGGAGAATTCAAGAAAATCACTCTGGTTGCAGATGATGATTCAGAGTTTTCCGTTATTTATCCTTCTTGGAGTACGGATTTGATTTGGTCTGGTGGTTGCAATGTTGCAAAAGTACTGTGTACTGCTCCTGAAACTGGAATTGAGTTTCTTTCTGGCTGTTCTGCAGGTCATCTTGATCCTAGAAAACACAGCAGACTTAAGAAGACTTATTGCCAGGGTTGGGGCAGAAACACCGCATATCTTATGCCGAATCCCAAGCTTGCAACAGAAATAAGAGAAAGTTATCGTTGGTTAGGAATGTTCAACAATTCTGACAATGATGGTATCTCTCCTGAACTGATTGCATCTGCTAAAAAGATCATCCTCGAAGCTTATGATTTGGATGACAAGCTGTTGAAGCAGCGCTATGTGTATGACAGAGAATCTGAAGAAGTAACGAAGGAATATCTGCATAACTGGCCTTTCGACCTGTTCAATGAAAAAGTTACTGGAGAATTCGACTGGAGTACCGAGGAAGAGTAATATTTGTTTCTGAAGTACGGACATCATGACAGGATTTATTCCTGCCATGATTTTTTTTATTTAATCAATTTCAATTATTTAAATATAATTTTATAAAAAATAGACATACTCATTTAAAGCATGTCTATATATTTATTTATATTAGTCTATTGCTGGGCCTTCTTTTGTTTCAACCTCTTTATTTTGAGCTTGTTCTTGTGCTGGAGCTTCTTTTGATGCTACTAATTGTTCTTTAATTTCTTCTTTTCCTAATGGATCTTTAGTCAAATCTCCTAATCTTTTACTTCTTGAATGAGTAATTGAACAAGTATATCCTACACCTGGTTGGAATAATGATACACTACTATTTGTATGTGCATATGCTTCTGCAATTGCAACTGTTAAATAGTTTGGTCCTCTACCTGAAAGATAAACTGCTTTTCCCTGAGCAATTTCAGGTACTACAACTTTTGATAAGTTATTTTCATCATATGTTGTAATTCCTTCAGGTAAATCCATATTAAATTCTACTAAAACTGCATCTCCTTTTTCTGTAGTTTTAAATGCAACTTCTCCCTCTGTATTAGCCTCTCCATGAGCTAATTGTGGTATATCAACATCTTTTCCTATTTGTGGCATATACACACCAACTGGGCAAGGATGAACAGTATGTGTTAATGCTGATACAAGCCAAGCAGGAGCTGCACCTGTAATTCTAACCGGTTTTCCTTCTTCTGATAAATGTTTTACCGCATTTACAGCCTTCAATAAATTTTCTTGATCCCATACTAGAGATTTTACAACTTTACCATTTGGTAATGTTTGTTCTTTTGCCTCCATACCAATTTCTGCACCTAATTGTGCAATGTCAATTGTGTTTACTTCTTTCTCTTCCATTTTTATACCTCCATATAATTAATTTTTATTCTTTTCATCTTATGTTTTTACTTTTTATAAATATTTTTATTTATAACATAATTAACAAATGTAGAAAGCTTGTCTTTTATCTCATCAGAATATGACAAATAATTATAATTTAAAGAGTCACATAAGTATCCTAGATTTAGTAAATTTTCATCAAAATTCAAATCTGTTATAATTATTTCATCTTCATTGTTAAACATTCTACTATCAATTAACTCTTCTGCATTAAAGTTCAAAAAGTCTTTTCCGTCTATACTGTTTTTAAAAATTTTACTATCCTTTTTTACTAAAATATCAGCAATATTATCATCAATATCAATTATTTTATATTTAAAATAATCTATATCTAATTCTCTCTTTAAATATGTTATTAGTCTGCCTATTATAAAGTCTTTTTCTTGATATAATATTTTTCTTATTTTATCTAGTGCTCGTCTATCTTGTTCTAATTTTAATGTAGTAACAGACTCCATTTCTAATATTTTTTGATATGATTGAATCATTTATTTATCCTTTCCTTATTCAAGCATCTGAATAAATTATACAATATTTTTAACAATATGTAAAATTAATATTTCTAATCCAAATTATTAGTTTTGCTTATAATATCGTTTTATTTCTTTAACTAATTCAATAGTTGCCTTATTAGACATATTTTTCTTTAATGTTGCTATTCCCTCTTTTGTATCTTCTATTTCAATTTTATTTATAATTATTATCTTGTCCTTAATATCTTTTAAGTTTTCTACATTAGTAAATCCTATTCCAATATCATTTAAAACTAATCTTTTCATTATTGAAGAACTTGAAACTTCGTAATTAGCAATTAAATCTATATTTTCTTTATTACAAAAATCGTCTAGGATTTTCTTTTTAGATGATGGAGATTTTGGTAATATAAGAGTATTATTTTCAAATTCCTTAAAATTCTTAACTGGATGTTTTTTTATATAATTTTTACTTGCGAAAAAGCAAAAAGTAGATTTTTTCAAAGGAATTATTTCAATATTTGAATATTTTTTATATTTAAATGGTAAGTTTAAAACTACTATATCTAATTCTCCATTTGCTAATTTCTGCATTAAGACATCAGTTATTCCACTACTAATAGAAATATCAACATTAGGATATTTCTTTGTAAATTTCAAAAATGGTTCAAAAATTAATGATGATAGTAAAGAATTACCTCCACCTATTCTTATTTTTCCTTTTTCTAAAGTAATATATTTTGAAAATATATTTTCTGCATTGTTCATAGTTTCAATGCTATCTTTTATATATTCGTAAAGATTCTTCCCTTCTTCCGTTAGTTCAACACCATTTTTATTTCTATAAAAAACTTTACCACCTAGCATACTTTCTAATTTTTGTATTGATTGAGTAATTGCAGATTGTGAGACATACATACTTTCAGCAGTTTTTGAAATGTTTTTATATTTCACTACCTCACAAAATACTCTGTATAATTCTAAATCTGTATTCATTATTAACCTCCAATATCAGTTTTTGACATTTCTCGATCTGGTATTTTTGCAGATAAATATTGTTCAACTGCTTTTGAAGGTTCAGAAATTCCTCGTTGTAAATCAGCTTGGAAAGATTTTTTTGTAGTAGAGTTTTGGTCAAATTGTGCTACTACAGTAGATTTAATAGTGTCATCAAAATATTTAGCTTTTTCTCTATTTTCTCTAAAATTAGCAAACCAACCTTTTATTTTTGATAAAAATCCTTGTTTTTCTACAACTGCTGGTAATTTTGCCTTGCTTTTATCTTTTTTATCTTCAAAATATTGATTTATATCTATTCCATCTACACCATCAACAATAGTTCCTAAATCTTTTTCATCTATCGATGAAATACAAGTAAATCCTTTTCCTGGTTGAAATGTGAAAATTTTACTTGAAGCATAACTGTTACTTATTGATGCCAATAACCACAATGGCATTCTCCCAGAAAGATATAGATTTTTTCCTTCTTTAATTTGAGGTAAAACACATTGTTCATAATCCTCTAAAGAATATTGTTCTTTAGTAATATCAATATCCATAAAAACATTTTCTTTGTTTTCAAGAATATTATAAGATAATCCCTCTGTCTGCTTTAATCCTTTTTTCTTTGGTAAATCTCTTATTGGAATATATGATTTTGTTCTTATATCATAGGCACTTATATCTTTTGTTCCATTTTGTTTTGCAGCCTTACAAATTCCACATAAAACAAAGTTTGCTCTAATTCCATTTATTTTTACAGGTTGATCTGAATTCACCTTTTCACTAACTGCCTGATATATTTTTGGAAGTGCATTTTCAGGCCATCTTACTTTTTTTATTGGTGTTCCATCTTCTGTAAATATTTCTTTTCCATATCCTAACTCAAAACCTAATTCTGTATCATCAATCATTGTGCCTTCAATAGTTTGGCTTTGTTCTTCTGTTTTTTCTCCATATTTACTTTTTTGTACAATATCAGATACTATTGCCTTTATTACAGGAGAATCTTCTAAAATTTCTCCTCTTTCTAATCCTACTATTTTACCTTGAAAAAAAGGTGTTCTTGAATATATTTCTTCTTGTCCTTCAAGACTTGAGTCTAAACAGCCAACACATTCTAATCCAAGACCTTGTCCAAACTCTAACCATTCTTGTTTTTTCTGCTCATCACTACTTAAAACAACAAAGCTATCACAATGCTGAAAAACTTGTTCATTTTCTTTTGACATTACTCCGTCCAACATCTACTAGCACTATCTTATTGGATTGATTATCTATTGCTTGACAAGCATCATCTATAAAACTCTTAGTAAATTTTCCTTTTTTTCTTACAATTGTTGTTTCATTTTGATTTTTATTATTACTCCAAGTTCCTTCTCCATCAGGACAAGCTCTAATAATCGTATAAGCATCTGTCGGCATTTTATCTATCAAATTTGCTATAAATACACTTTTTCCTGAATGAGGTGGTCCACAAAAAACAATTTTCACTTTATTGTCCCCCTATTTCTTATAATTCAGTATATATAAATATTAAACTAATTTTTTTAACCATAATCTGTCTATAATAGCTTATCATAAACAGCAAAAAAATACAACAATACAGACCATGTGTAAACATTAAATTTTTGTTACATTTTTGTTACAAAAATATTACAAAAAAAAAAAAACAGAAAGACATATTATTCTTTCTATTAAATATATTTATTATTTAAAAAATTCTTTTATAGCTCCATTTATTAATCTTGTAAATGAAATTCCTGTTTTTTGATGATATTCATTAAATTTTTTTATATTACTTTTTCTTAACATTAAGTTTCTATATGTTATAGATTCTGCTTTCGATTTTGCATAATATGTTGGTTTGTTTCTTTCAATATATTCTTCCATTGCCACATTTATTACATCACTTAATTTTGCATCATATATTTTTTCTGTAGCATTTCTAATTTTCTCATATAATGAATCATCAATATTTATTGACTTTGGAATTGTCTTATTATCTCTTTTATACAACTTATCTCTAATGTTCATATTATCACCTTTCAAATATATTTGTACATTATTTAACACAATTATACTTAAAAACCTTATTTTATAATACTTGTCTTAAATGTTATAATATGAACATTGTAAATATATATTTAAAAAAATAAAAAGCAATAAAAAAAGAATATACCTAAGTATAATCTTTTTGGTGCTCCCTCAAGGATTCGAACCTTGGACCCACCGGTTATGAGCCGGTTGCTCTGACCAACTGAGCTAAGGGAGCATAAATATTAAAATGTTTCTTGCTTAACGCAAGATAAAGTATAACCTATTTTTTTTTCATTGTCAATACTTTTTTTAATTTTTTTAAGAACAATTTCTGAAAATTTTCAATCTTCTTCCTTAAATCAACTTTTTATCACACTCAAAAAATTGAAATTTCAAAGGAATTAAAGTGTTTAACCTTAATTCCTTTTTATTTTTAAGAATTTTCTCCTCTTCCTTCTGGAAGTGCCTCTGGATATTGAACAACAATTCTAATTTTAGAAATATATCTAATAGCTCTAACAACTTTGCTATTTTTAATTCTTTGCCATAAAGATGGTTTTTTCTCAAAAGTAGTTTCTTGAACATATTCTTGTTGAGCTTGTTCTTCTTGGGCATTTGAAACTTCTTGTATATTTTGAACATTTGCAGTTTCTTGTTGTTCTTCAACTTGCTCTACTTTTTCAGGTTCTTCTATTGGTGTTGGAATAGCTTTTAATGCATCTGCTATTTCTATTCCTATATAACTTAATGCTTTTGATCTATCTTCTATTCTTTCCATATCTATTTCAATATGTAAATTTGATTCCAAATTGTTAACTCTAGCATTTAAAAGCTTCATTGCATCAATATAATTTTGTGATTTTTGACTTTTGCATTTTCCTAATATATTTAATGTATCTATTATATCCTCTGAAAAATCTTGTTCAGCTTCTTTTACTCTACTTTTCCAATTTTCCTCTTTATTCTCTACAGTTTCAATTAATTCTTTTAATTGTCCAGCCAATGCTATATTTTGTTCTCTTTGTCTAATTAATTCTTCTATTCTTTTTGTATTTTCCTCAAATTGATTTGTTGCAAATTCAACTAATCCATAAGCAGCTTTATATACGCTACTAGGGAAATTCTTCTTTTTAGGATATTCAATTAAATACGTTTTTATTGATTCTATTAAATCCTTAAAGTAAGCATCTTCTTCTAATTGTACAATTTGCTTCTTGCTGTTAGGATTTATCATTTTTTGGATTTTTTCTATATTTGATAAGATTTTCTCTTCCGTGATTACCATTCTCACGTTTACTATGCCTGATTTTGACATTGTAAACAACCTCCTTTATCTTACGCTTTATTGCTTTTACTGTTTCTTTTATAATTATACAATATTAAACAAAAAACTACAATAGAATTACAGTTTTTTTAGTTTACATTTTGGTTACAGAAATATTACATTTTTGTTACAAGTGTATTTTTAAAATTTTTAATTTTTTTTTCTTAAATCCCTAAGCATTTATAAATCCAACAATTAATGCAAATTTAGTTTATTTAACTTTAAGTCCCTCAACAAGTGTGCTCTCAAATTCCTTATAAATTTTTATGACTTCCGCAATTTCCATATCATGTCCGTCTTTCATTTTATAAACTAATGTTGACGCTATTAAAGCATATATTTCTGAAGCTATTACATTTGGGTTACCTTGTTTTATTTGTCCTTTATCCATTCCTTCTTTTACAATTTTTTCAATTTTCCCAATATATTCAAAAACATGTTTTTGACACATTTTATTTCTAGCCTCTTTACCGTAAAATTGACTCAATAAAATTGTTATAAAGTCTTCATACTTATTTACTATTTTTATTTCTATTAATACTATTGCTTTTATTTTATCTATATAGTTATCTAATTTTTCTGTTTTTATATCAATACTGTTTTGTAATAATTTTATTCCCTCTTCTATTAAGAAATTAAATATTTCTTCTTTGCTTGAAAAATGGTAATATAGTGTTCCTTTTGCAACTCCTACTGTTGCTGTTATTTCTTCTATGCTTGTCGCATCATATCCTTTTTCCGCAAATAATTTCATTGATGTTTCAAATATTTTTCTTTTTGTTTTATTCATATTTATCACATTCCTTCTTTAAGATATAAACAATTTTCCCTCATCTTTTCGTTCCTTATTATATATTTTATAATGAAATATTGCAATATTTTTGAAAAATTTTAAAAATATTTGAATACTTGGTCATTATTTTTATATTAAATTTTTGTTACAAATCTTTACAAATTTCAACAACTAATATACAATATCAGTAGTAAATAATACTTAAAAAAAATGGACACAATAAAAGAAAAAATTTTGGAGGAAAACTAATGAAAAATAAAAACGAATTAAATTTCAAAGACCTAAAAATGACTTGTAATTCAAATATTTTCAATTTTGAATCAACACAAGAATTGGAAGACATTACAACAGGAATCGGTCAAGAACGTGGAATTAAAGCACTTGAATTTGGCTTACAAGTAGATGTAAAAGGATATAACCTATATATTGAAGGACCAAGTGGCGTTGGAAAAACAATGTACACAAAAAACTATTTAAATAAAATATCAAAAAAACAAAAAACACCTAATGACTGGTGCTATATCTACAATTTTGATAACCCAAACGAACCAGTTGCAGTTTCACTACCTGCAGGTCAAGGAAAAGAATTTAAAAATGCAATGGATGGCTTCATTTTAGAAGTAAAAAAAGATATCAAAAAAACATTTAATGCCGACGATTTTGAAAAAGAAAAAGCATTACTTAAACAAGAATTTGAAGAAAAACGTTCTAGCATTTTAGACAAATTAAATGTAGATGCATCAAAGCATAATTTTCAAGTTAAATCTTCTCAAAATGGTATTTATATGATGCCAATTGTAAACGGAAAAGCCATTGATGAAGAAGAATTTGACAAATTAGATAATGAGATAAAACAAGTATATGAAGAAAAATCTTCAATTGTTCAAGCACAAATTATGGATGCAATTGAACAAATTAAAATTATAGAAAGACAGTCAGATAAAAAGATTTCTGAATGGCAATCAAATATTGCCTTACTTACAATTAATGTTCACATTAATTACTTAAAGTCACAATTTAAGAGAAATAAAAAAATAACAAAATTCTTAAATGATGTTAAACAAGATGTTCTAAAAAATGTTTCATATTTTGTTGACGAAGACAAAGAAAAAGAGAAACAACAACAAATGAATCCTGCTCAAAGAAAGCAAGACCCATCTTTAAATTATAGAGTTAACTTATTTGTTGATAACTCTAACACAGAAGGTGCACCTGTTATAATGGATTCAAACTACTCTTATCATAACATTTTCGGTACACTTGAATATGAAAATTATTATGGTTCATTAAAAACAGACCATACAATGTTAAAACCAGGTCTTTTGCAACAAGCAAATGGTGGTTACATCATTTTCCAAGCAAAAGATTTATTACAAAATAATTTTTGCTATGAAGCATTAAAAAAAGCATTAAGAGTTAAAGAAATAAGTATAGAAAATACAACAGACCAACGTGCATCTATGGTTATGGTTTCTTTAAAACCTGAACCTATTCCATTAGATTTAAAAGTTATTTTAATTGGAAATGCCAGCATTTATCAAACACTTTTAGCAATGGATTCAGATTTCAGAAAATTGTTTAAAATAAAAGTTGAATTTGAAGATGATGCACCTTTAAATAATGAAAATGCAAATAAATTAGCTCAAATAATTCACGGCTTCTGTGAAGCTGAACAACTTCCACACCTTGATAAAAGCGCTATGGCAAAATTAATTGAATATGCTTCAAAACTTGCTGGAAGTCATAAAAAATTATCTACAAGATTTGATGATTTAATAAAAGTTGCCGGTGAGGCCGCAACTTGGGCTAAAATGTCAAGGTCAAAAATTGTAACTGCAGAGTTTGTTGATAAAGCTTTATCAGAAAGAATTGAAAGAGTTAAAAAATTTGATGCAAAATATATGGAAATGATAAAAGACCATTCTTTATTAATTGATACAACTGGTTTTGAGGTTGGAACTATAAATGGTTTAACAATTTTAACAATTGGTGATTACTCATTTGGTAAACCTGCAAAAATAACAGTTAACACATATACTGGTAAAAATGGAATTGTAAATATAGAAAGAGAAGTTGAACTTTCTGGTTCTACTCACTCTAAGGGTGTTCTAATTTTATCTGGATATTTAGGTGAAATGTTTGCACAAGATATTCCTTTGTGCTTAACTGCAAGTATTTGTTTTGAACAATTGTATAATGGTGTTGATGGCGATAGTGCTTCTAGTACTGAACTTTATGGTTTGCTTTCTAGTCTTTCTGGAATACCTATAAATCAAGCGATTGCCGTTACAGGTTCAGTTAATCAAAAAGGTCAAATCCAACCAATTGGTGGTGTTAATGAAAAAATCGAAGGTTATTTCCAAATCTGCAAAATGCGTGGTTTGACTGGTGAACATGGTGTTATGATTCCTGTTCAAAATATTGATAATTTGCAACTTTCTGATGAAATTGTTTCTGCTGTTAAAGATGGTTTGTTCCATGTTTATGCAGTTTCTACAATTGAGGAGGGTATTGAGGTTTTGACTGGTGTTCCTGCTGGTAAGAAGGATAAAAATGGTCACTTCCCTGCTGGTACTGTTAATTACCTTGTTTATGAGAAACTTAAAAAGTATGCAAAAATTGATGAAAATAAATAGATCCATATCAAAAGCAGTTCCAATGGAACTGCTTTTGACTGTTAAAACTTATCATACTCTAACACATTGTTTTTTTTACACCATTCTCTAAAGTTTTCCCGTTCTCCTTCTCTAAATTCTTTCTGGGAATATTCATCATAATTCCACTGCTTATAGATTTTAAACTTGTACAACTTTAAAAAATCTTCATATTTTTCAGATTGACGCATATTACTATCATAAATATAACCATTCCTTAATATAATAGCATGTGCATAATATTTATGTCCATCTTCAAAGGGTTCTTCTACTGCTCCCCATATAAGTAAAGAATCTTTTATAATTCTAGCAATTTCTAAAGAATAGTAATAGCAGTAATGATCACAAATATCAGATAATAAGTCTTTATATAATTTAATATCATATTTTTTTATTTCTTTCCATTCTCTAAGTCCCAATGCCTTTCCGGTTATACTGACATATTTTCTTATAAAGTCTATAATATGACTCGTTCTTATTTGCGCTGGTGTCTTACACCCCATTACACAAAGTTCAATCTGTCTACGCAACTCTCTAGTTTCTAATATAAGTATTATCATTCCTACATCCAAAAGAAGTATCGCATAAATTCTAGTTTTAATAAAAATAAGTCCGATAATTCCCACTATCCCTAAAATAATTGCGCAAATTCTCCTCCGTAATGAAATCAAAGTGAATAATCCACAATCCCACTTATATATCTTATAAAACAATTCTGGTTCATCAGTATGAATTTGATTGCCATAGTAATAACGCGTTAAAAATTTTAACATAAATTTGTTCCTCCTCTAAATAATTATTTTGGAATTTTTATATAATTTGCACTTGGCAAAAAACAATGTATCATCTATATTATACCATTATTTACATAATTTTGCAATTTTTACTTTCATTTTGTAAAATTTAAAATTAAAACACGTTTTTAATTTTTTTGACTCATACTATCTTTATATAACCCAAAAAAATGCAAAACTTTCTAATTTATTTTGCATTTTTATACTAGAAAATATTTATCAAACTCAATGTAGTCTTATTTTTAATATGTTCCAACACATACACACTAGCCTCAAGTTGAGCCATAGAATCCCCATACTCCTCCATATCCAAATAACCATTAAGACTTGCCAAATTAGTTTCAATTTTTTCTAACTCATCATGTTCAATATAAATAGCAAGTTTTTTATGTCTTTCGTTCCAATCATCTCTAATCTCTTTAATTTGTTCTTTTAATTTATCTTTATTTATGTCCTCTTCATTCTCTTTTTCCATTTCTTTTCTAATTTCAGATAAACTCTGTGTAGCTATTTCAATTGATTTATTTGTATATTTTGTAGTAAAAATATCTCCCGCAATTATTACTACAACAATAATTACAGAAATAACTAATTCCTTCGTCATGCCCATATCTCCTTTTAATTACATAAAAATCATATAACATTTGTTTATTATACATTATGCTCTTCTCTCTACGAACTCTTCTTTTCTTTTTTTTGGCAGAAAATTTGTCCTTTACCATCATAAGTTACAACCAATGCCTCTTCTGGCTTCATACCAAATTTTTCAACTTGTTTTTTTAACCAATTATAATTCTTTCCAATTAATTGCAGATTCTGGTTCATAACTTTTCCATCAACAACCAAATCATATGGAATTCCCTCATATTCTGGTACAATGTTGAAATCTTCCGGCGTCGTTGTTCTCTTTTCAGGCTTTTGAATTACCGTAACTTGTCCACTTGTTTCCAAAATTGCATATTCCACATCACCTAAATTAACAATGTTGTTTCCTCTAAGTCTTTCTTCCAATTCATTTACTGTAAATCTTTCTTTTTTTAAAGCCTTTTCATCAATTTTTCCCCTATATATTAAAATTGTTGGCTTTCCACAAATAATCTCCCTTGCTTTTATACTTTTTAAATTTACTAATGAAATTAACAAATGCATAACTAAAAGTCCTAAAATTGGAATTAATCCATTGAATATCGGAACACCTATATCACTCATAGGAATAGTAGCCAAGTCCGCTATCATTATTGAAATTGCAAGTTCAAATGGTTGCAATTGCCCTATTTCCCTTTTTCCCATTAACCTCATTACAATTAATACAAATATGTATAATATTATTGCTCTAAAAAAAATAATTAACATTTTTTCACCTCAATCATTATTTACATTAAAAATATAATTTTAAATATTTGAAATTACTAATTTATTTATTTTTAGTACTTATATTTTTTTCTATAATATTTTTTATTTTATTTTTTACAAAAATTAACTTTTTTATACTTATATTTTTGAATATTATTTAAAAATTCGTGAATAATAAAATTAGAGCCTTGAAATTGCAAATTTAATTTGCATAAGTTTTTAAAAATTTAAGGAGGTTTTCTATATGTCAAATTCACAAACAAGAAGTGAAAATAGTACTTCCACAGTGTGGCAAATAGTTGGTAGATTAATTGCTGCTGCTGTTGTTCTAGGTATTACTGCATTTTTTACACCTGGTTTTTCAATTAATAATATTTGGACTTTAATTATAGCTGCTGTTGTTTTAACAGTAATAGATTACTTAGTTACAAAGTTTACAGGTTTACATGCAAGCCCATTTGGTAAAGGCTTCGTAGGTTTTGCATTAGCCGCTATTACTTTATATGTTACTCAATTTTTTGTAGCAGGTTACTCTATTTCATGGATGGCTGCTATAATTGGAGCTTTGATTTATGGTGTTATTGATTATTTCTTGCCAGGAAATCAAACTATGTAGCAATGTTAAAAAAAGTGACCAATAATATTTTGGTCACTTTTTAATATATCCATTTGCCAATATTCATATTTTATAATTTATTTTTCTACAAATAAAATTTCAACGATGTTTTCATATCTTTCTTTTAATTCTTCTTTTGTTCTATCACTCAATTTATTAAAATCACGTTCAAGTTTTCTTTTAACAAATTCCGTTCCATCTTCTAGTGTCATATTTTTTTCTGTCCCACCAAAAGCCAAATGAAATAATGAAGGAATGCAATCAAAATGAGCTATAACATCTGCATCTGCAACACATTGTTCTTCTATTGTATTTCTTGGCAATTCCTTACTTCCTCTATGTCTTAATACACATTCTTTTACTCTTTGTTTCCTATCCTCTGGATAATTTAATTTTGACAATAATTCTTCTGCAATCTCAACCCCGTATACATTATGTTCTTCCTTTGGACCAAACTCTGATGGCATTGCTATATCATGTAATAATGCACCTAATTCCACAATTTCTACATCAGCATTATATTTATTTGCCAACTGAACAGCATTTTTCACAACATATTTTATATGATCATTCCAATAATCAAAACCATATTTTTCTTTATAATTATTGCATCTTTTTATTAGCTCTGTTCTTATACTTTCAACAACACTATCCATTTTTTACCTCTCTAGTTTTAGTTTCTTTCCCAATATTTTTCATACAATTCCTTCGCAGTCTTTGGACTATCAACACCTTCTTTATTCTTAACAGGAGCAAAATCATCCTCTCTCTTACCTCTAAGAATTGCAATATCATCAAACAACTCAAAACTATCAAAAATAAACGCTTCAAACTTATATGAATTTGGTTCTGTTGGTATAATCTCTTTACCGTTTTCATCAATATAAGAATTTTTCTTGAAAGCACTATGATAAATTAATGGTTCTTTACTTATTTTTTCAATAGCATCAATTGTAAACAAATTACACATGATGTGAGATTCACCAAATCTCAATTCTCCATTATTATCAACTTCTTCTGCCATTTTTTCTGGTAATTCTGAATATTCAATAACCTTTGGATGACCATTCATTTTGCAAAATACTCCAACCCTTTCATGCGGATTTGCCTTAACAACTGATTTTGAAGCAATTTGAACATTTTTATCGATTGCCATTCCAAGTAATGTAACATCAGCCATTTTCAAAAGAGCATTATCAACACCACCAATAAATACCCATTCAACACCACGTTCTTTCATATCAGAAAGCATACCTGTTTTTCTTAATGATGCAAAAACTCCACCATTTCCATCTGAAGCCTCTCTTACTTTCATATCTTTTCCAATAAGCATTTTTCCATTTGTATCAACCAATGGCAATTCACCTTGTTCAAATAGCTTAACACTATTTTTATCATATCCAAAATAATTATTTTTCTCTAAAAATTCTTGTGTTTGGTCATTATTCTCTTTGCTTGTCATTATGTACCAAGGAATAATTGTGTTATATTTTTTATTTGCTTCTTTTAAATTTTCTGCTAAAATTTCAAATAAATATTTTCCTTTACCATAAACATCTAATTTAAAAGTACCTTTTGGTCCTGTGTGACCAAGTCTTGTTCCTTGACCTCCAGCCATTGTAACAACTGCATAATGTCCACTAACAATAACTTTTTCTCCTAAATTATCAAATATATCTTTTTCATTTTTTGTCAATTTTTCTTTATCTAAATATGATATTGATTCAATTTTATTTTCTTTAAGTTCAATTTCTTTTTTTGTATTTTCATATAATTCTGCAATTTGGTGAAAATCGATATTTTTTAGTTGTTCTAATAATTCTTCTTTTTTATTTTCGTCTAATTTATTTAATAATTCTATTATATGTTCTTGATTATATTCTTTTAATAATTTTATTATTTCTTCGTTTTTATCCATAGTCTTCTCCTTTTCTTAACTATCTTTCGATAATCAAGTTGCATTTTTAGTATATTTTATTCTATTTCAATTTTTTTGTTCATTTCAATTACTATTATAATTACTTTCGCCATTTTATCACAATGTACTGATTTTTGCAAACTTTTTTCTAAAACTTGTCATATCATTTGAAAATTCACAATATACATTAATTAAAGTTATGTGGTACAAACATTTAAATTGTTTTGAACAGTGCAGACAATAATATCATTTTTTTATATTTCATATTAAAGTCCGCATTTTTAAGGGAGGTATATAGATGGAAAGTTCAAATTTATATCAGGACATAGCAAAAAGAACTGATGGTGACATTTATGTTGGAGTTGTAGGTCCTGTTCGTACTGGTAAATCAACATTTATTAAGAATTTTATGGATTTACTTGTAATTCCAAATATTGATAATGAATACAAAAAAGAAAGAGCAAAAGATGAATTGCCTCAAAGTGCTGGTGGCAGAACTATAATGACAACTGAACCTAAATTTGTTCCAAATGAGGCTATTGAAATTACTTTAGATGATAACTTAAAATTCAAAACCCGTTTAGTTGACTGTGTTGGCTATTTAGTTGATAATGCCATTGGATACCTAGAAGATGATATGCCTAGAATGGTTAAGACACCTTGGTCTGATGAGGAAATTCCATTTGAAACAGCAGCCGAAATTGGTACTAAAAAAGTAATTGAAGAACATTCAACAATTGGCATTTTAGTTACAACTGACGGAACTGTTACAGATATACCAAGAGAAGATTATATAAAAGCAGAAGAGCGTGTGGTTTCTGAATTAAAGGCTTTAAATAAACCATTCATAATCTTACTAAACTCTGAAACTCCGTCATCTGATTACACTCAAGAATTGGCTCAAAAATTAACTGATAAATATAATACAAGCGTAATGCCTATAAACTGTGCAAACTTAAGTATAAGCGACATAAACACAATGTTCTCTAAGATTTTATACGAATTTCCTGCACAAAAAATTGCTATTAAACTACCTCGTTGGGTTGATGGATTAAGCTTTAACCATCCTATAAAAACTGAATTATTTAATGAAATTAAAGATGCATTTGCAGATGCAAATGTTTTAAAAGATATTTCAAATTGTACACAAAAAATCAGTCAAACTGAAATAATATCTAGAACTACAATTACAAATATTGAACTTGGCTCTGGGAATGTAAAAATTCAAATTGATGTAAAAGAAGATTTATTTTACAAAGTTTTATCAGAAATCACTGGTGTCAATGTTGAAAATGAAGGCGACTTATTTGGGATTATTACAGACCTTTCTTCTGCTAAGAAAAAATATGATAAAATTGCATATGCTCTTGAAGAAGTTAATGCAAAAGGCTATGGAATTGTTACTCCATCAATTGATGATTTAGTTTTAGCGGAACCTGAAATGGTTAAACAGGGCTCACGCTTTGGTGTGAAATTAAAAGCAACTGCTCCTAGCATCCATATGATAAAGACCAATGTAACTACTGAAGTTTCACCTATTGTTGGTTCTGAAAAACAGTCTGAAGAATTGGTAAATTATCTACTTTCTGGTTTTGAGAATGACCCTAAACAAATTTGGGAATCTAACATTTTTGGAAAGAGTTTGCATGAACTTGTTAATGAAGGTTTGCAAACTAAACTTTCTAAGATGCCAGAAGACGCTCAAATGAAACTTCAAGAGACTTTGGAACGTATTGTTAATGAGGGTTCAGGTGGATTAATTTGTATTATACTATAGAATTTCGGGATTGGGGGACGGGTCTCTAATCCCAAAATTTTATTTTTCTTCTTTCAAATTTTTTCTTCTCAACTGTCCACATGCCGCATCAATATCAGAACCAAGTTCTCTTCTAATAGTAATTTCAATATTATATGTATTTTACGATAACCTACTTTTTTTCATATATTTTTTAATAACGTATAATTATTTTTTAACAAGCAATCTTCTAATGTCATATTATCATCTAAAATATAAAAATTTTCATAATTTCTATTAATTGCATCTTCATAATATGGTACAAATACTTCTTTAAGTCTAGAAATAAAACTTGCATTATTATTTCTAGAAATACATCTTTTTTCAATTTCATCCCAATTATTTAAATTTGGGTATGCAATACTATATTTGATATTATGTTTATCAAAATAATCAAAATGTTCTGGTTTTAATTGAACTAATACAATATCATATTTTTTTTGTGCTTCTATTATTGCATTATAATAATTATTAGGCCAATTGGGATTTTGTCTTCTTGTTGTTCCTTTTCTTTCTTCTGGTGGAATATTAATAATTTCTGTATTATCATGCTTATAATTACTTGATTCTAAGTCAATAACATTCTTATATTTTTTTCCTAAATATGTTTTTCCACATGTAGCAAAAGCAGATATTATAATTCCTGTTTTCATATATTTTTCTCCTTTTATAAATCCTACTTTTCTATTATTCTTATTTAGTTCTTTTTATATTTCATTTTAATTTTCTTTCAAATTTTTTCTTCTCAACTGTCCACATGCCGCATCAATATCAGAACCAAGTTCTCTTCTAATAGTAGCAACAATTCCATGATCATTCAAATAATCCCTAAACTTCATAATATTATCATTAGAAGACTTAGAATAAGCACCATTTTCAATTTTATTAATAGGAATCAAATTAACGTGGCATAACATACCATGCAACAGTTTAACCAATTCTTTAGCATCCTCAAGATTATCATTATTATCTTTTGCCAATGCATACTCAAAAGATATTCTTCTATTAGTTTTGGCAATATAATCCTTACATGCTTGCATCAATTCTTCAATTGGAAAAGCATTATTTACAGGCATCATACTACTTCTTTTTTCATTATTTGTTGCATGTAAAGAAATAGATAGAGTACATTGAATATTTTCCTCTGCTAATCTATAAATACCAGGTACCAATCCACTTGTAGAAACACTTATATGTCTTGCTCCAATATTCAGTCCCTTTGGATTGTTTATAATTCTAATTGCATTTACAACATTAGTATAATTGTTTAAAGGCTCACCTATTCCCATAAACACAACATTAGAAATTCTAACACCTGTATCTTGTTCAACAGC
Organism: uncultured Clostridia bacterium; assembly: GCA_934120675.1. Classification (GTDB taxonomy): domain Bacteria; phylum Bacillota; class Clostridia; order TANB77; family CAG-508; genus CAG-269. Next base: position 9,874 of record CAKOUU010000013.1, on the reverse strand, counting down.
CAAAATCTGTTCAACAATTTCACCAGATGTTAAACTTCTTATAAAATTAATTCCTGTTGATGCACAGAATTTACATCCCATTTTACATCCAATTTGTGAAGATACACAAATACTGTATCCATGATGATAACTCATTAATACTGTTTCTATTGCATTACCATCTAATACGTCAAATAGATATTTGATTGTTCCATCTTTTGATTCTTGTTTTCTTAAAATTTTGTAATTGCAAATTGTATAATTTTGTTTTAATTTTTCTCTTAATGCTAAAGATAGATTTGTCATTTCGTCAAATTCTTTTACCTTTTCTTGATATAACCATTTAAATATTTGCTCTGCTCTAAATGGTTTTTCTCCTATTTCTACAAGTTCTTTTTTTAAATCTTCTAAATCATAATCTTTTATATTTTTCATTTTCTATCACTTCTCCATATTTTTATGTCTTTTTTTACCCCGATGTCTCAAACAGACCCGTCCCAAAAACGACATTTTTATACAAACTCTTCCCAAACTAAATTTGCTAAATCTAGCCCTTTACTAGTTAATTTAATATCATCTAAATCAACTTCAAGTAAATCTTCTTCAACTAATTTTTGCAACTCGTTTCTAAACAAATAAATTGGATTTTCTCCAAATTTTTGCTCAAATTTAGAAATGCTAACACCATCTAATTTTCTTAGTCCAAGCATCATATATTCTTTTTCCATATCTAACTTATTTTGAGTTTCTTCAATAATTTTAACAGTTTCAAAATCATTTCCAACAATTGTTTTAACATTCAAATATTTTTCTAAACTTGATGTATTTGTATATCTAACACCTTTTACATATGAACTTGCCGCAACTCCAAAGCCAACATACTGCTTTTGCTCCCAGCAATTCATATTATGCTTTGATTCAAACCCAGGCTTTGCAAAATTTGATATTTCATAATGTTTATACCCATTCAACTCTAAGAAATTTTTCATATAATGATATTGTCTTCTTTCTTCTTCATCATCAGGCAAACTTAATTCCCCTGAGCTAATTCTTTGTTCTATTTTTGTGTTCTCTTCTACTATCAAAGAATACACAGATATATGCTTTGGTTCTGGTTTTAAATCAACTACTTTTTCCAAACTCTTTTTTAAAATTTCAATATCTTGTCCCGGAAGTCCTAACATTAAATCAACATTTATGTTTTCAAATCCCGCTTCTTCTGCCCATTTATATGTATCTAAAAATTGTTCATAATTGTGAATTCTTCCAATTTCTTTTAAAATATCATCATCAGTACTTTGAAGTCCTATACTTAATCTGTTTATTCCACAATTTTTATACATTTGTAGATTATTTTTTGTTGTAGTTCCTGGATTTACCTCAATTGTAATTTCAATTTTTTCTTTTTTATCTGGTATCTCATTTCCAATTACTTTTTTGCCACCGTTTGATGTCCCCTTATTTTTTTCAATTTCTATTCCTGCAACATCATAAATCTTATCCAAAATCTTTTTTATAAGTTCAGGCTTTATTGCTGATGGAGTACCTCCTCCAATATAAATAGTACTTATAAAATTATTTCTTAATAAATTTTTATTTTCTTCAATTTCTTCTAATAAATTTTCCACATATTTCTCTTGCATATCAAAACAATTTGAATATGATATAAAATCACAATAATCGCATTTTTTAACGCAAAAAGGTATATGTATATATATTCCTAACTCCATCTTCAACTTCCTTTAAAACTCATTCTCAATTGTATATTGATACAAATAGTTACTCTCTTATAATTTTTTCATTCAACCCTTTTTATAATTCTCATAAATTTTTTTATAAATCCTCTGCAATTTTAATAATTCTCTTTAATCTATAATTAACTCCTGATTTTCCAAGTGGTTCTTTTAATTTTTTTCCAAGTTCAACCAAAGACATATCTGGATACTCTAATCTAATTAAAGCAATCTCTTTAAGATTATCATCTAAATTATTAAATTTGTTAGACTGTTGCAATCTTCTAATAGCATCAATTTGTTCAACAGACGCATTCAATGTTTTGTTCAAATTAGCAGACTGACAATTAACAATTCTATTAACTTTACCATTCATTTCTTTTTGAACACGTATATCCTCAAATTTCAAAACACTATTACTTGCTCCAAATAAAGCAATAATTGCAGAAATCTCTTCTCCATCTTTCAAATAAATTGAATTATTATTTTCTAATTTTTTGCATTTAATATTACATTGTTTTAATATTTCATCCAAAAATTCCATATTACTTTTTGTTGATAAATTTATTTCCAAATGATATGTTCTACTAGGATTATTTATTGACCCCGCTCCTAAAAAAGCACCTCTTATAATTGCTCTTTTATAATTATCATTTTCTATAATTATTAATTTATTATTTTTTATATCTTTTTCATTTTGAACCAACTTTTCACTCTGACCACTTGAGATTTTTTTTATATCCTCAAAATCAACATTGGACTTTATTTCTAATTGATTCTCAACAACCTCAACTTCTTCTATAAGATTTTTTACTTTAAAGGTAATTATAAATGATTTCCCATCAAATTCAATATTGTTATCAATATCTAAATTTCTTAACAACTTAGAAAAACGATTTATATTGTACTCACTCTCTGTTGCATACCTTACATTATTTTTTACAACTGAAGCATTTTTTGAAATTAAATATCCAATTAACTCATATTTTACTTCATCTTTTTTATTTAAATTACCTATTTTACTAAGTTCTTCTTTCAAATCTGATGAAAAAGACATTTTCTTACCTCCTATTCTCCCTTTTATAAGTTCACTACTTTTTTATTTTACACTATTCAACCTCAAACACCTCTAACCCATATATCTCAAAACTATTTTAATTGTGTAACTATAATTCTATCATTATCAAACAAATCTTTTTTTGAATAAGTACCTGTAAACCTTTCTGTATTTTCAATAAGTTCAATAACATCTATTTTTTGGTCAAATCCAATTTCCAAACATAAATATCCATTATATTTTAAATATTGATAAGATTCGTTAATAATTTTTTTATAAAAATCCAAACCATCTTTTCCACCATCTAATGCTATATATGGTTCATTTTGCACCTGAATATCCAAATTTTTTATAACATTAGTTTTTATGTATGGAGGATTTGATACAATTATATCAAATTTTTCTTCACTTAGATTTGTAAACATATCTGAACTTATAAATGTGATTTGATTTTGAACATTATTACTAATTGCATTTTTCTTTGCTATTTTTAAAGCATCATTGCTTATATCAATTGCTGTAATTTCTGCTTGTGGCAAATATTTGGCAAGTGATACAGCAATTGCACCACTTCCCGTACATAAATCTAGTACTTTTCTTGCATTAATTTTTTTTGCTATTTTTATAACCTCTTCAACTAATATTTCTGTGTCTTGTCTTGGAATTAAAACATTTTTATCTACAAAAAAACTCAATTTCATAAATTCTTTTTGGTGTGTTATATGTTCAATTGGAACTCCTTTTTTTAATATTTTTATTTCTTCCAAATATTGTTTTTCTTTGGCTTTATCGAGTTGTTCCATATCATTTACAATTACATACTGTCTTGATTCGTTTAATACATATTGCATTAATAGTCTTGCTTTCAATTTTGGTTCTTCTATATTTACATTTTTTAGTTCTATCATGCCTTTTTTAATTGCATCTGAAATTGTCATATAACCACCTCCTCTTTATATATTGCTTTTATCTATTGCCACTATCATCAAAATCAGGATATGTTTTTTCACCTTCAATTATTTGTTTTGAAAGTTTTTTTACTGTTTTTGTATAATCCCTTTCTTTATCATTTTTTTCATTTACTGGATATATTTTTACTCCTTCACTTTTCTCTGCATATTTATTATATATACTTATAGAATCACCATTATAGTCTACCATTTCTCTTGCAATATGCTCATATAATTTATTAACCATATATTTTCCATTTTCTATTACAGCGTTTTTAGCGGAATATAAATTATTAGGTTTTGTATAATCTTTTACACAACTTTTTACTAAAAATTTATCTAAATTTTGTATTGATTCAGAATCACCATATTCATTCTCTTTTCCTGATTTATTTATTTTCTCATCTTTTAATGTTTTTTCTTTTAAATCTAAATATTTTAATATTTCTTTATCATTTGGATTATATATTTCACACAATTTTTTAACTTCTGAAAAGTCTAATTTCTTTGCTTTATATGTAAAACTTGCATTCCAGTCTCTTTTTTCTTTTACCAATTCAAATAAATTTAAGTATTCATTTATATTATCTATAAGATTAAGAATCTTTTTCACCTGTGCTTCATTCACTTTTTGTTTATCCTGTTCTATTTGAATTAATTTATAACATTTATCCCTTTGTTCTTCTAATGCTATCCTAACATTAATTGCATATCCTTTTTCTTGCATTTGTGCATATCCATTAGCCAAATTGACTTTATTAGCATCATTGCTTTCAAAACATTCTACAAAATAGTCACCAACCAACTCTCTTTTTATGTCATCATCTTCATTTGCCTTATTTATAAATTCTGTTATCTTTTCCCCATTTATAAATTTTTGTTTTTCTTCTTTGTTCTTTTTTTCAAGTTGATTTAATATTTTTTCCCTTCTAACATCCCATTTTTTTTCTTGTTCCTCTTCTTTTATGTATTTTAGTATTTCAGTATTTTGTTGTTTTCTCATTAATTCAATATCTTCATCCATATAAATCTTATTCATTTTGCCGTTTCCATTATCAACAACTGTTTTTGGTATTTCAACATCACCTTTATCTTTTATAGAAAGCATCCTAATACCTTCAACTGTTAATTCAAAATGAACTCCCTCTTTCTTTTTATATTGCATTAATTTATAATAACTACCAAATCCCGGTTTTCCGTCAAAATTTTCGTGAAATTGTTCAGTAAGATATTCCATTATTATTTTAGATTTTTCAGTGCGATCTACTGTATTTTTTAAAGTACCTATTATAGCTTCCTGTTCTTTACCATTAATTTTATATTTTAACAAAATGGCAAGAATTCTATCTGATTTACCTTCAATACTTTTTTCTTCTAGTTCTTTAAGAATAAGACCTGGTCTTTCTTCATTTGAACTATCAAATATTTTATTAGAATATATAATATTATTTTTACTATTTAAATTTTGATTTTTATTCATTTAAATACACCTTTCCTTTGTTTATTTCAATACTTTTTATATCATATTTTGCTAAATTTTACAATAAGATTATAAAATCTTTTTGTACTTGCACTTTTACTTTTATCTTCTCATATAATTCTATATATAAGATTTGGAGGTGCATTAATGTTAGAAGCACTTTGTAGTATTAGTATTTTAGGACTTTTGAACTTTTTACATTCTGCAGTGTTCGCTGTCCGGTTATATTTCAGGAAGTAACTTATTTCCTGAACCATTAACAAGTGAAGAAGAATCCCAATATTTAGAACGTTTAAAAAAAGGAGATGAAGATGCCAGAAATGTCTTAATTGAAAGAAATTTAAGATTAGTCGCCCATATAGTGAAAAAATATTCAAATACAAAAATTGAACAAGACGATTTAATTTCTATTGGAACAATTGGTTTGATAAAAGGTATTAATAGCTTTAATACTGATAAAGGATCAAAATTAAGTACATATGTTTCTAGGTGTATAGATAATGAAATATTAATGTACTTGCGTTCAACTAAAAAACTAAATGCAGAAGTATATTTAAATGAACCTATTGGAAAAGATAAAGATGATAATGTTGTTACATTACAGGAAGTCCTTGAAAATGATGAGAGGAATATAGAAGATGAGGTTGACTTAAAAATGAAAATAAAATTACTATATAAAAAAATTGGTGAAGTTCTAAAAGATAGAGAAAAAACAATTATAGAATTACGCTTTGGTCTTGGAGGCCATAAGCCAAAAACCCAACATGAAATCGCAGAATTAATGGGAATTTCTCGTTCATATGTGTCAAGAATTGAAACTAAAGCTATTGGAAAATTAAATAAAGAATTTAAAAACACTTAACTATTATACACAATACTTAAACTATTTTACCATAAATTTTTCTTCTAATCAATTTTAAAAAAATTAAATAAAGTTAGAATAAATTATTTAAAAAGAGATAAAATAATATAAATAATATCTAATCAAGTTTATATAGATTTATTTTATTTGAAACAAATTTATTTATATGCTAAACTATAGATAATCAAATAATTAAGTTATTAATTTACCCTGCATAGTGCGTGTAGACAGAATTTTTAGAACCTACAAGTTTGTAAGAGGAGCCAATCTCATAATATGGCGTGTATGCTTGCATTTTATGTAAGAAACCCAGGAATATTGTGGTAGGCACCCACCTGTTTTTAGGAGCAGGTCCTTAAAAATTCAAGACATCTTACGGCTAAGGCGGGGAATTTTTATGTTATAAATTAAGAAAATATGCATCATTAAATTATGGATTAAACCAAGTAGATAATTAAATTCTATATTAAACTGATTGGCTAAATAGTGGCTAAGAAAAAATAAGATGTTTCAAAACCCTTGAAACATCTTATTTTTAGTCATTTTTGTTTTTTTGGTAGCGAAGGTGGGATTCGAACCTACGACCTGCCGGGTATGAACCGGATGCTCTAGCCAACTGAGCTACTTCGCCATATGCAATTGCGATATTTATTATACATTGAGTTTAGCATTTTGTCAAGACAAAAATGTAAGAAAATCAAATTTCTTACATTTTTATCTTATAAGTTCATTTTTATCGTCTGTTAAATCTTGTTTTTCCTTATCATTTACTGAAGTCATTTTTTGTTTTAATTTTTTTGATTGCATATCAATTGAATTCGATGCTTTGTTTTTCCTCTCCATTGATTTTTTTGTTCCAACATCACTAATGATATTTTCTAATTGACTAATACGTTTACTATCCTGTTGTTGCACAATTTCATTTATTTCATTTTCTTCAGCATCATTATTAGAAATTGAACCAAAACTCATAAGAACTTTCCACCAAGGTTCTTTTGCTTTCACACTTTGGTTTGCTGTTATATCCATTATTTTTTACCTCTTTCTTTTATAAATAAAAACTATTAACATTATACCATATTTTTACATAACAAGCAATAGTTTTTATTATTTTTTTATGTAACCTTATTTTTTTGTTATAATCTTGAATATTAATTTTACAATATATGTGTCAAAATATACTAATTTTTTAAAAATTCTTTTAAGATTAAAGCACATCTCTTAGACGCAAAATCAACAAATTTATCAAAATCAATTGCATTTTTACCATTTGGAGAATCAGAAATACTTCTTATAACAATAAAAGGTAGTTCATCTAAATAACATACTTGAGCTACGGCTGCCCCTTCCATTTCTACACAATCAGCATCAAACTTAGAATATATTTTATTTTTCATTTCAATATCTGTACAAAAAATATCTCCTGTTGCAATAATTCCGGACTTAATCTTATATTCCTTCTCAAATAGCTTATTTGCTATTTTCTTGAACTTTTCTACAAGAGTATTATCACTATATATATAATCGCCAACACCTGTAATATAACCCTTGTCGTGGTCAAAAGCAGTTATATCAAAATCATGCTGAACTAATTTTTCACCAATTACAATATCTCCAATATTCAATAATGGATTTAATGCCCCTGCAGATCCAACATTTATTACATATTCTACATTAAATTTATCAATTAATATTTGTGTTACCCTTGCAGCATTTACTTTTCCGACTCCACTTTTAACAAGAACAACATTTTTCTTTTCTATTTTACCAAGTTTAAAATTTAATCCACTTATTTCTTTTTCTTCTATATCATTCGTTATATTTAAAATCTGCTCTAGTTCCTCTTCCATTGCAACAATTATTCCAACTTTACTCATCACAACTATCATTCCTTTCATAAGACCTAAATCCTGATATTTCTATTTTTAAATTATCGTTCTTCAATAATCTTTAGTTATTATATCATATAATTTTTTTAATTACTAGAAAATTTATGTTATTTCAAATAATTATTGTTTACTTCATGTGGTTTTATATATTAAGAAAATTATGCGACTTTCCTAGAATAGGATAAAAAAGCGGAATAAATTCCGTCCTTAAGAACTCTATATAATTAGGGTTCTTTTTATATTCACAAAAACGTTTTTTTCTGATATTATCATATCGGTGATAAATTATGTCAGATTTTACAATAAAACAGATATTTCAAGATAATTGGGATAATTTTGTCTCTGATAACCAAGACATTACAATTAGACCAATAGTTTTTGAAGAAGTTAATAAAATAATTAATTGTGGCAATCCAGATTATGGTTATGCTTTATATGTATGTGAACATTGTGGAAATTTTCTTAAAGTCCCATTTAGATGTAAATCAAGATTTTGCAACACTTGTGGTGTAAAATATGCACAAGATAGAGCTTTATCAATGGCAAAAAAATCTATTCGTTGTAAACATAGACATATTGTTTTCACAATGTCAGATAAATTATGGCCTTATTTTCAAAAATATCGTTTTCTTCTAAACGGTTTATTTGATGCAGTTTCAAGAACAATATTATCTTGGTTCTATGATTTAAACAAATCACAAAATTTTAAACCAGGTATAATGTGCACATTACACACTTTTGGTAGAGATCTGAAGTGGAACCCACATATACATATGTTATGCACAGAAGGTGCAGTTCGGAAACACTGAAATATTTAGATTTGTAAAGCACATTAATTTTAAAGCACTTAGATATAGATGGCAAAAATTACTTTTAGATTATTTATCTTCAAATCTTCCATCTTATGAGCTTCCAAAATTTAAAAGATTAAAAAATGAAATGTATAAAGAATATAATAATGGTTTTTATGTTTATGCTAAACCAGATGATATTTCTTCTATTAAACAAACCATAAATTATGTTGTAAGACATACAGGTAGACCAGCAATGGCACAATCAAGAATACTAGATTACGATGGTTCTTATGTTACATATTATTACGAAAGACATGAAGATGGAAAAAGAATTGAAGAAAAAATTCATGTTTATGAATTTATAAAATTATTAATAAAGCACATCCCCGATAAAAATTTTAAAGTTGTTAGATATTACGGAATATATGCCAAAGAGCACAAATATTCTAAAAAATTAATTAAATTATTAAATGATATTCAAATAAAAAACAGAGAAATATTGCGCAAATGGCAATATTCAATTGAATTAACATTTGGATACAACCCAACCAAATGCCCCTGCGGTGGTAAATTTGTTTTCTTTAATATAAAAATACCACATAAGAAAGTGTTGCAAGAACTCCTCCCTTCATAGTATAATAGTTACATGAGGAGGTTTACAATGAGCAATAAAAAAAATAGAAACAAAAAACCAAACAAGAATATACAAAATTTTCCATTTGCAAATGAAGTCAAACAGTTAAAAGAAAATTTTAAACGTTCAATTGATGAAATGCCAGATGAGGATTTTATTGATATGATTTCATACTTGATGTTTAGCTCTGAAGATTTCGAAGATGAAGACTGGACATTTGATGAAGAATGGGAAGATGAAGCAGAAAAATTTTATAATCAAGGAAACACTGCATCTAACAATGATTTTAACGATGATGATTTACCATTTTAACTTCAAAAAAAATTTTACTTTTTTGAGGCTTCTTTAAGTTGCCTCTTTTTTATTTTATGTATTTTTAAACTTATTATTAAATATCACTCTATGGCGGACTTCCCTATAAGTAATTATCCCCCGGCTTAGCCGGGGGCTTTTTACTCATAACGCCTAAAAGGCTATATTACAAGCAGAGCCTCAA
>CAKOUU010000012.1 GCA_934120675.1 uncultured Clostridia bacterium | reverse complement strand
AATATAGAAAAGTTTACATATAAAGAATATATAAAATATAAACCAATATTCGAAAAACTTTGGGAAATAATTGATGAAAATAATAATCAGAATTATTATGCTGAATTACAAGAACCAAAAGCAAAATATGAAAGAATGAGTTCAAAAGCAAATATTCAGGAGAAAGAAATAAATCAAGAGCATGATAAAATATTTAGAACAATATTAGATAAAAAAGAAAATGCAGTTTTAATAATAAATAAAGCAATAAATGCAAAAATAGAAATAAAAGACATAGAAAAATATAAAAATAGTTTTGTAAATAAAGTATTTCAAAATAGAGAAGCAGATATAGTATACAAAATGAAAGATAAAAACATATTTTTCTTAATAGAACATCAAACCAAAATTGATTATTCAATGCCATTTAGAATATTAGAATATGAAGTAGCAATAATGAAAAGTGCAATTGATATGAATAAAATTAAAACAAAAAATTATAAGCTACCATTAGTAATCTCAATAGTGTTATATACAGGAAATAGAAAATGGAATGCAGCAGAGTATTTACAAAAAAGCCAAGAAACATTAAGAAATATAAAAGAAGATGTTGGAAAATATAATTTAATAGATGTTAATAATTTAACAGAAAAGGAATTGCTAGAAGACGATACATTTATAACAAAAATGTTGCTAATTGAAAAAAGTAAAAACACAGAGGAAACAGTAGAAACATTAGAAAAAGTAATAGAAAGAACAAAAGAGGAAGATAAAGATGTATTAATTAGAATAATAAAAATAGTATTTAAAGAAAAACTAGGAGATAATGAAGTAGAAAGATTAGTAAATAAAATAGAAGAAGGGAGGGGAAAAGAAGTGTTAGCAGTGGTTGATATGATAAGAAGAGAAAATCAGATGTATATTGATATGGGAAGAAAAGAAGGAAAAAAAGAGGGTAAAATAGAAGGTAAAATAGAAGGGATTAAAGAAAAAAGCATAGAAATTGCAAAAAAATTATTGAGCAAAAATACATCAAAAAAAGAAATATCAGAAATAACAGGACTAGATGAGACTGAAATTGAGAGAATTGTAAGGAAAAACGAAAAATAATTAAATATTGTGAGAAAAGGGCTTGTACTTTTTTTAGTTTATATTTTCTTATTTTATTAGTACTTGCAGAAATAACAATAGCATTAAATAGTTTACAATTAGGCACCAAGTTGGACAGGTTTAATATGGATATCTTTCATAAAGATATTTAATTAAACTATTAGCATTATCTTCAGTAACATGGATATAAACACCTTTATCCAAAGATATCCACATCATGATTTCAAATCTTTCAATATTATCAACAAATGCACCAATAATTTCTGCCATTTCAATTGGATTTTCATATTTGTGTTTCCAATTCAAAACATTATTCATATTAAAAGTAGAATTATAAAATAAACTCAAAAATTTTTCTATCTCTTCAGATTTTTCACTATATAAATTAACCGAAACCATAAATCCAATAACTCCTTTTATGTATTTTAAACTTTGCATTAGCCAATTTGAGCAATAAATAGAAAAAAATATACTCTATTAATTTAGTATATTATTTATCAAAAAAAATATACATTTAAAGTTCATTTGGAATACTTTAGTTATTTAGAAAAGAACAATGAAAATGTGCAATAAAACAAAAAGGAACATAATTTGGAATACTTTATAAAAAAAAGCAAATAATAAAAATAACATTTAAATCAATAAAAATTATAAATTAGTATAAATAAATTTTAAATATTTAAAAATTGTTTTCTAAAACAAAACATAATAGGAGGTTTGAATTTGAAGAAGTACGCAAGAATTGCATTTATATTCATAATATTATTAATTTTATTATCAATTTTTTTAGTGTATAAGGTATCAGGGAAAGACGAGTCACAAGAGAAAATACAAGAAAAATCATTAAGCTCAATAAAGTATTTTGATAACAAATTTACTGATTTATTTAATGAAATAAATAATATCAAATTTGAAAATTATACAATTTCAGTTACAGAACCAAAAGAAGAAGAAAATACAACAGAAACAAATAAAGAAGATACAACTGGGAAAAAGTCGGAAGATAGTCCTGCAGAAGATGGAAACTCAAAAAAGGATGATAGCTCTCAGAAAAGCGGAGATTCAAAAAAAGATGGCTCTTCAGGTTCGTCAGAAAAGAGCAATGAAAATATGCAAGAAAATAAAAAGAAATATAATATAGAAGAAAAAGGAATACTAACAAGAGACACTGAAGTAAATTGGAAACAAATAAAGAACGAAACCGAAAAAATGTATACATCATTATATCCTGTGATTTTAGATCTATATAAAACAAATATAAACAAAGAAGAAATAACAAATTTTAATAGAGAGTTTGATAAATTAACAAAAGCAATAAATGATGAAAATAAAAAAGATACATTAAAAGAATTGTCTAGTTTATATGATTATTTGCCAAAGTTTGTTGAAGAATGTACAGACGACGAAAAGGAAAAGGTTGTTATCAAAACAAAGAATGATATTTTTAGGGCGTATAGTATTCTAGATGAAGAGGATTGGGATAATATTTCTGATTATGCAAATGATGCATTACAGGAGTTTTCAAAATTGGCTGAAAGTTCCGAAATACAAAAAAATAAATATAATATAAATAAGGCATATATTATGTTAAAAGAGTTACAGGGAGCAATTGAATTAAAGGAAAAAGATATTTTTTTGATAAAATATAAAAATTTACTGGAAGAATTAGAAAATATGTGATATAATTTTCAAAGAGTAAATTGAATAGTCGCTGGTAACTTCCGAAAGGAACTACGAGAGGAAAGTCCGGGCTCCATAGAGCAATGATGCTAGATAACGTCTAGTGTGGGTAACCATAAGGAAAGTGCAACAGAAAATAACCGCCCGTATGGGTAAGGATGAAAAGGCGAGGTAAGAGCTCACCGGTTCTATGGTGACATAGAATGCTGTGTAAACCCCATCTGGAGCAACACCTAATAAAGAAGATTAAGTCTGCTCGACGCCTTCTTGAATTGCGTGGCTTGAGGCATATAGCAATATATGCCCTAGATAAATGACTATTTTAAAAGACAGAACCCGGCTTACAGATTTGCTCTTTTTTTATTAAAAATCAAAAATTTTAAAATCATTAGGTAAATCACCAAAAAAATTCAAATCATTATTATAAACAGGATGAATAAACTGCAAATTATAGCAATGCAAAGCCTGTCTATTAATTAAATCAGAAATAGAACCATATAAAGTATCACCAAGCAAAGGGTGACCGATGGCAGACATATGAACTCTAATTTGATGAGTCCTACCAGTCTCTAAAGAACATTTAACTAAAGAATAATTATCAAATTCTTTTAAAACTTCATAATGAGTTATGGCAGTTTGACCATTTTCGGAAATGCATCTTTCAATAATACTATTTTCTTTTCTTGCAATTGGTAAATTAATTGTACCAGATTTTTCGTTAAAAATTCCATCACAAACTGCTAAATATTCTTTTTTAAATTGATTATTTTTCATTTGGTTAATTAAACATTCTTGAATGTATTCACATTTTGCAAAGACAACTAATCCAGATGTGTTTAAATCAAGCCTATTAACAGGTCTTATTTTTTTCTTTAAACCAATTTTATCAAAATAAAATCTTATACCATTGCACAAAGAATCAGAGTAATGTAAAACTGATGGATGTATTGCAATTCCAGCAGGTTTATTCACAACCAAAAGCCAGTCGTCTTCGAAGATGATATTTAAATCCATCTTTGTTGGTACAATATTTGAATTATCTTCTTCATAATCAAAGTTAACTGTAATTGTGTCTTCTAAATTGCCTGTTTTACGTGTGTCACAAGGCTTGTGATTAAGTTCTATTTTATTTAATTTTATTAATTTGTATAAAAGCCTTGATGATATTTTTAGTTCATTTTGTAAGATACTGTTTATTGTTTGTGTGTTGTTTTTTATTTCATAATTTATTTCCATTTTTGATCCTTCTTAATATATAATTTTATAGTTTGTGTGTGTCTATTTTCCCCTTGGCCATTATATGTAACATTATTGTAACAGGAAAGTGCAAAAAATACAAATTTTTACTTTACTTTTTTTATAAATATGTATATAATTTGTTACGGAATGATAAATGAAAAACGATAATCAAAAATAAAAGTGGCAAAATAATTATATTAATAAAAACATTAAGGAAGGAAAAATAAAATGCGAATAAGGTACAAAAAATGGGCGAGACCAGAATTAGAAGCAAGTAAATTTTATATAGATAACCCAGAAGAATGGAAAGGAAAATGGAAGGAATTTTTCAAAAATCCAAATAATCCAATACATTTGGAACTAGGATGTGGAAAAGGTCAATTTATATCAAATTTAGCATCAAGTAATTTAGATATTAACTATATAGCAATAGATTTAGTTGATGCAATGCTTGGACTAGCAAAAAGAAATGTGGAACAAGTGTATCAAGAAAAAAATATTGAACCAGATAATGTTGCTCTAACAAGATTTGATATTGAAAGAATACCAATGATTTTGGATAAAACAGATAATATTCAAAGAATATATATAAATTTTTGTAATCCTTGGCCAAAGGGAAAACATAGAAAGAAAAGACTTACACATACAAGGCAACTTGAAAAATATAAACAATTTTTGGCAGAAAATGGAGAAGTCTATTTTAAAACAGATGACGATGATTTATTTAATTCAAGTTTAATATATTTTGAAGAAAGTGGTTTTGAAATAGTATCAAAAACTTATGATTTGCATAAAGAACCAATTTTTGAAAATAATATAGAAACAGAGCATGAGAAAATGTTTTCAGAACAGGGAATTAAGATTAAAGCATTAATTGCAAAATGTCGTTTTGGGGACAGTTCTGTTTGAGACATCGGTTCCAAAAAGGATATTTGATTTTATAAGGGATGAGAACAAATGAAAGGTGATAATTAATGGAAGATCCAGATGTAACAGAAATGAAAAAAAATTGTAATAACAGAGAATATGTGCTTCAGGCAGTAAAAGATAAAGGGAAACTTTTGGAATTTGCAGCACCTGAATTTCATGATGATGAAGAAATAGTAAAAACAGCACTTGAACAAGATGGTGAGTCAATGGAATTTGTATCTGACCGTTTAAAAGACAACAAAGATTTGATGCTACTTGCAATAAAAGGAGCACCATGGACTGCATGTTATGCATCAGATAGACTAAGAGCAGACAAAGATGTAATAATGGCAAGTGTAAAAACATATGGACAAACTTTATATTTTGCAAGTGAAAAATTGAGAGATGATAAAGAAGTTGTGAAAGCGGCGGTTACAAATAAAGGATTAATTGTAAAGTTTGCAAGTTATAGATTAAGAAATGATAAAGAAATTGCAGAAATTGCAGTAAAACAGGACAAAAGAGCATTCCAGTTTTTAACAAAAGAATTAAAAGCAGATGAAGAAATAAAAAGTCTTTTAGGATAAAAAACGGGATTGGGGGACGGGTCTTCAATCCCTAATTTTTAAAATTATTAATTTTTCGGGATTGAAGACCCGTCCCCCAATCCCGAAAAATTGAATGGAGGAATTTAAAATGATTAAAAAAGTTGCAATATTAGCAAATGGTGGAGATGTAGCAGGTTTTAATGCTGTAATAAGAGGAATTGTAAAAACAGCAGAAAATCATGATATAGAATGTTATGGATTTATAGATGGATATAATGGTTTATTAAAAAATGAATATGAAAGATTAAGTACAGCAGAAGATGGAAATGCAGAAGGAATATTGCCAAAAGGTGGTTCAATAATAGGTTCCTCAACAAATGCAAATGTATTCAATTATAAAGTTACAAATGAAGATGGAACAGTTGAATACAAAGATTTGTCTGATGTATGTGTAGAAAACATTAAAAAAGATGGATTTGATTGTATCTTTACACTAGGTGGAGATGGAACACAAAAATCAGCCAGAGATTTTGCAACAAAGGGTGTAAATGTAATAGGAGTTCCAAAAACAATTGATAATGATGTTGCTTGTACAGAAATTACATTTGGATATAATACTGCTGTATCTGTTGCAATGGAAGCAATTGATAGACTTCATACAACAGGTGAAACACACCATAGAATTATGGTATTGGAAGTTATGGGAAGATATGCTGGATGGATAGCATTAGAGTCAGCGATTGCAGGTGGTGCAGATGTTGCATTAATTCCAGAGATTCCATATGATATAAATAAAGTTGCAGAAAAAATAAAAAATAGACAAAAAAGAGGCAAAAATTTTGATATTGTTGTTGTTGCAGAGGGAGCTAAGCCAAAAGATGGAGAAATTACTGTTGAAAATGTAAGAGATAATGGTAAAGGTGTTGATAATACAAAACTTGGTGGAGTTGGTGAAAAAGTTGCAAAACAATTACAAGAATTAACAGGTTTAGAAGCTAGAAATACTACACTTGGTTATATGCAAAGAGGTGGAACACCAACAGCATTTGATAGAGTTTTATCAACAAAATATGGTACTGCTGCAATGAGAATGGCTATTGAAGAAAAATTTGGAAATTTAGTTGTTATTAAAAATGGAAAAATCGATTATGCATCACTAGAGGATGTTGTTGGTCAAAATAAAGAAATTGGTGCTGTTTCTGGAAACACAACTGTAAGTAACCAAAGAAAAGTTACTATGGATGATGATTTAGTGAAAACAGCAAGAAGTGTAGGAATTAATTTGGGAGACTAGGGGATTTAGGGATGTCCCCATTGGTCGATTGGTCAAAAATGTTTTTGTGAAATTTGTGTAAAAACTATTGTACAAAAAAATTATTATTGGTATAATCAAACTAGATTAAAATTACGAAGGAGGAATATAAAATGGCAATAAGATTTGTTTTAAACGAAACATCATATTTTGGAAACAATGCAAGAGAGGTACTAGCAGAAGAAATTAAGAAAGGAAAATTCAAAAAAGTATTTTTGGTTACAGACAAACCATTAGTAGATGCAGGAGTTACTGCAAAAGTTGAAAAAGTATTAACAGATGCAGGAATTGAATACTCACTATATGACGAAATCAAACCAAACCCAACAATTAAAAATGTAACAGACGGAGTTACTGCATGTAAAGAATCAGGAGCAGATGTAATAGTTGCAGTTGGTGGTGGTTCAAGCATGGATACTGCAAAAGGAATAGCAATTGTAATGACAAACCCAGACAGAGCAGATATCAAATCTCTAAATGGATTATCAAACACTGTTAATAAAGGAATGCCAATGATAGCATTACCAACAACAGCAGGAACAGCATCAGAAGTTACAATAAACTATGTTATAACAGATGAAGAAAGAAAAATAAAAATGGTATGTGTAGACCCTAATGACATTCCAATTGTAGCAATAGTTGATTCAGAATTAATGGCATCAATGCCAAAATCACTTGCTGCAGCAACAGGAATGGATGCTTTAACACATGCAGTTGAAGGATATATTACAAAAGCACATAACGAAATGTCAGATATGTTCCATATGAAGGCTATAAAATTAATATTCAAATATTTACCAGCAGCTGTAAATGAAAAAGACCCTAAAGCTGTTGAAATGATGGGAATGGCTCAATATATTGCAGGTATGGGATTTAGTAATGTAGGACTTGGAATAGTTCACTCAATGGCACACCAATTAGGTGCTGTATATGATACACCACATGGAATTGCAAATGCAATGCTTTTACCAACAGTTATGAGATTTAATGGTGAAAATCCAGAAACAGCTCAAAGATTTAGAGAAATCTTATGTGAAATTGGTAGACCAGATGCTGCTCACTTAAATGACCAAGATGTTATTAATACATTTGTATGGATGATTAGTGAACTTTCTAAAGCAGTTGGTATTACTCAAACTATTAAAGATTATGGTGCAAAAGAAGAAGACTTTGAAATGCTTGCGGATAAAGCTATGGAAGATCCTTGTAAACCAGGTAATCCAAGAGAAGTAAGCAAAGAAGATTTTATTGAATTATATAGAAGAGCAATGTAATTTGAAATGATAGTTGCCTCTTATCACTAATGTCGGGTGGTAAGAGGACTTTTTTTTATATATTTATACATAAAATTGTTTTACATAAATTGACATTTAAAAAATAATTTGATACAATATTTTATATGTTTCTTAGAAACCAAAAAGTGATAAAAACTTGGAGGTTTCATGCCTCCAAAAGAATTTAGGAGGTAACAAAATGATAGAAATTGCAAAAGATGAGATACTTTTGATGCTTGACGGAAATGTATTTTTTTTCAATGAAGAAGGAAAATATACTTCTCTTACTGCAAAAGAAGCAAAAAAAAAGAATTTTAAGAACCTTTTTTTTGATAGAAATACATGGTCTTTTAGTTATGAAAGGCCAAATATATTCTTTAATGAAAACGGTAAAATAGTGGAACCAGATACAAAAAAGAAGAAAAGCGTTTTTAGGGCAATACTTTGTCTTAAAGAAGGCGATAATATTGAAATGTTGTATCAATACTTTCTCCATTATTATGAAATAATGCGAAAAAAAGAATACCCTATACAAGATTTTAGTAATATTATTGTCAGAAAGAAAATGAATAAATTTGTTTATTTCAATGATGAAGGTAAAACTAAAATATTAAATCAAAATTGTATAATAAAATCAGATGCAATAAATATATTAGTTTCAAAAAATGGAAAAATGGGTTATTCAGATGCGGATATCTACTGTTTGCCGCATATGGGATTTACGAATTTACTTTTTTTAAAGATGGCATATTGTAAGCTTGAAGAGGGGGATACAATTGAAGACTTAAAAAGATATTATGCTAATGCAGGATTTTCTTCAAAAGAACCATTAAGGGAAATAGACTATTTTGTGACTAAAGTTAACAAACCAATTTTCATAAGAAAACCAGAGAATATTGATAATAACTCATTTGACTATATTTATATTGATTTAAACTTAGCTATTGATTGGAAATGTGATAAGTTGGAATATTATATGAAAAACAGAAAGGCCATAGATGAAATGGCGGTTAAAAAAATAGAGAATAGCTATACTTTTAAAAAGTATGGTATTCCAATTAATTTCTTGAAAATATCAAGAAAAACATTTATAAATCAAAGACGAGTATTACAATATGTATTTGAATTGAAGGTTTCTTAAAATTTTTAAGCGAAGGGCTATTTTGTGATTTGCAGAATGGCTCTTTTATTATTATTTGTTAATATATTTATGTTGACTTTGACACTTGAATGGAGTATAATAGGATATAGATACAATTAACTAAGCACAAAAGGAGAAAAAAACATTATGAAAAAGAAATACTTATCTTTAAACCCTAATATAAAGGAGGCAGAGGAATTTGTCATAAAAGCAGAAAAAGATGAATTTACAATATCAAAAGTAAATTCAATTTCTGATGTTTTAAAAATTCCATATTCAGATTTTAATTATCCAGAATTTCAAGTGCTGGAAAAATTTGAAGAAGAAATCAATTCTAAGATTTGTAAAGCTTTCGGAATTGATGGTTCAAAATTAATACTTCTTCAGTATGATCAGATGGTTGAAGATAAAATAAATCGAATGAGAGTAGCAAACTGTATCCTGTTTGCATTCTAAAATCTCCACCCTCACTGTAGTTATTATGGTGAGGGGATTTTTTTGACTTTACATGAGATTCAAATTGATGTATAATATTGAATGTTGAAATTTAGTAGTTACTTTTAAGGAGGAATTATGACATCTAAGCAAAAAAAACAAAAAAATAATTTTGATGTTATATCGCAATTTATGAACAGCGATATGAAAGAAAAAAAATTGGAAAAAACAATTTCCGAAATATTTGTCTTAGATAGACAAATATATGAAAGGGACCTTAATATTGGACTCTTTTATGAGAACGGAAAGAAGTTTGAAAGGGAAAAACAAGATGAATATGCAAAATATGGCAATAAGCCAATTCGCATATCGCTAATAAAAAAGTAACAAAAAAGGAACATCAATTGGTGTTCCTTTTATATATATTGAATATGATAAAAAGTAGAGTTAAGACTGAAAATTGAAAATTTCCAGATTTATTCTTGACAAAACAATTTTAAAATTATAACAATTTTTCTAATTCCTTAATTTTATCTCTAACCTCGGCAGCTTTTTCAAATTCCATAGAAGCAGCATATTTAAGCATTTCATCAGTCAATTCAGCAATAGTATTCTTAATATCATCAGCATTTTCCATTTTAAATTCAACACCAATATCCTCTTGTTTAGTAATACTAATATTATCTCTAATAGATTTTTTAATTGTTTTAGGAGTAATGCCATGTTCAAGATTATATTGTTCTTGAATATGACGCCTTCTGTTAGTTTCAGAAATAGCCTTTTCCATAGAATCAGTAAGTTCATCAGCATACATAATAACAGTACCATCAGTGTTCCTAGCAGCACGTCCAATAGTTTGAATCAAAGAACGCTCTGAACGCAAGAAGCCTTCTTTATCAGCATCTAAAATGGCAACTAAAGAAACTTCTGGTATATCTAGACCTTCTCTTAAAAGATTTATGCCAACTAAAACATCAAATTTACCTAAACGAAGATTTCTTATAATTTCCATTCTTTCAAGGGCTTTAATGTCAGAATGCATATAATTAACTTTGATGTCCAAACTTTGTAAATATGAAGTTAAATCTTCAGCCATTTTTTTAGTTAGGGTAGTAACCAAAACTCTTTCATGTTTTTCAACTCTAATACGAATTTGCTCAATTAAATCGTCAATTTGATTTGTAACAGGTTTAACTTCAATTTTAGGGTCTAAAAGACCAGTAGGTCTAATGATTTGTTCAACAACATTATCTTTGCTATGTTCTTTTTCATAATCAGCAGGTGTTGCACTAACAAATATAACTTGATTAATTCTTTCTTCAAATTCTTCAAATTTCAAAGGTCTGTTGTCATATGCAGATGGAAGTCTGAAACCATAATTAACCAAAGAATCTTTACGAGCACGGTCACCATTATACATAGCTCTAACTTGAGGTATTGTAGCATGTGACTCATCTATTAACAAAAGGAAATCTTTAGGCATGTAATCGAACAAAGTAAATGGAGGAGAGCCAGCAGGTCTGCCACTTATGTGTCTTGAATAATTTTCAATACCTTGGCAGAATCCAGTTTCTTTCATCATTTCCATATCAAAATTTGTTTTTTCATCAATTCTTTGAGCTTCAATTAATTTATTATTATCTTTAAAATACTTGATTCTTTCTTGCAATTCTTGATTAATTGTAACTAGAGCACGTTCCATTTTGTCAGAAGTTGTAACATAGTGAGAGTTAGGGAATATCATAACATGAGTTCTTTCTGCAACAGCTTTGCCAGTTAGAGGATTAATTTCATGGATTTTTTCAATTTCATCACCCCAAAATTCAACCCTTATTGCAGATTCACTTTTGTCAGATGGGTAAATTTCTAAAATATCACCTTTAGCTCTAAAAGTACCCCTTTTAAAATCAATTTCATTTCTTGAATATTGCATATTAACTAGCTTTTTCATAACTTCTTCCCTAGATTTTTGCATTCCAGGGCGTAAAGAAACTATCATGTGCTCATAATCTATAGGGTCACCCAAACCGTAAATACATGAAACAGATGCAACTATTATGACATCTCTTGTTTCAAATAAAGATGCTGTTGCAGAGTGACGAAGCTTGTCAATTTCGTCATTTATAGATGCGTCTTTTTCTATATATGTGTCAGAAGCCGGAATGTAGCTTTCTGGTTGATAATAGTCGTAATAAGATACAAAATATTCAACATTATTTTCTGGGAAGAATTCTTTGAATTCTGAATACAATTGTCCAGCTAATGTTTTGTTGTGTGCTAAAACTAATGTTGGCTTTTGAACTTTGTTTATTATATTTGCCATTGTGAATGTTTTTCCAGACCCTGTTACTCCTAATAATGTTTGGAATTTTTTACCTTCTTCTATTCCTTTTGATAGGTATTCTATTGCCTTAGGTTGGTCACCTGTTGGTTTATAATCTGAATGTAATTTAAACATTTTTAAATTCCTTTCATTTTTGTATTTTGAATTTTTGTTTGTTAAATTCTTTATTATTATATATCATAATTTGGGTTGAAATTCAATATTTTATAATTTTTATTGTATTTAATAATAAAATTTAATTTCATTGTTGACTCTTTTTAACATATGTTGTATTATGAAAATGAAAAAAGGAGGTTTTTATTATGGAAAATAATTTAATTAGTGGTGAATACAAAGATTTTATAGTAGATATTAAAAATAAAATTAGAAATAGTCAATACGAAGCAATGAAAGCAGTAAATCAAACTTTAATAAATTTGTATTGGGGAATTGGACAAGAAATTTATAATCAACAACAAGAAAAAGGTTGGGGAAAATCAATTGTTGAAGTATTATCAAAAGAGATTCAAAAGGATTTTCCTGATGTTAAAGGTTTTTCTTCAAGCAATTTATGGAGAATGAGAAATTTTTATGTAACATATAGTAATGCGGAAAATCTCGCACCACTAGTGCGAGAAATTAGTTGGAGTAAAAACATAACAATAATGGAAAAATGCAAAGATCAACTTGAAAGAGAATTTTATATTAAGATGACTAAAAAGTATGGCTGGACAAAAGATGTATTAATTAATCATATTGAAAATAAATCTTATGAAAAATATTTAATTAATCAGACAAATTTTGATGAAACTTTACCCGAAAAGTATGTGAATCAGGCTAAATTGGCAGTCAAAGATGAATATATTTTTGATTTTATGGAACTTTCTGAACAACATTCTGAAAGAGAACTCGAGATAAGCTTAATAGATAATATGAAAGCTTTTTTGGAAGAAATGGGTGGAAATTTTGCTTTTATGGGAAGTCAATATCATATAAATGTTGGAGGGGCTGACTTTTATATAGACTTACTATTATATCATAGAAGTTTAAAAAGTTTAGTTGCAATTGAATTAAAAATAGGAGATTTTAAACCTGAATTTGTAGGACAACTTCAATTTTATTTAACTGCATTAGATAAACAAGTAAAGATGGAACATGAAAATCCATCAATAGGTATTATAATATGTAAAAATAAAAACAGAACAGTTGTAGAATATGCATTAAATGATAGTTATAAACCAATAGGTGTTGCAACTTATCAAATAAGAGATACTTTGCCAGAAAAAATGAAGGATTTACTTCCTTCACCAGAAGAAATAAAGAAGAGATTAGAGGGATTAAATTAATTTAATGTTCTAAAATAAAATAACAAGCATATAATATTAAAAAATAAAGTGCAAGGAGAAGAAAAATGCAGTTTATAAAATATTGTATGCTTTTTTTAGTGTTTATAGCATCAGCCTTAATAGGAAAATACATATCACAAAAATATAAATTCAGAGTAGACGAGCTAGAAGAAATCAAAAATGCGTTAAACATATTTAAATCAAAAATAAAATTTACATATGAACCAATACCAGAAATATTCAAACAAATATCAGAAAATACCAATAAAAATGTATCAAAATTTTTTAGTAATGCTGTAGAAAAAATGCAAACTGACTCGGCAGGAGTTGCGTTCGAAAAATCAGTAGACGAATATTCAGGAAATTTGAATATTGAGGACAAGCAAGCAGTAAAATCACTTTCAAAATTATTGCGGAATAACAGATAGCGATGGACAGTTGAGCCAAATAGAAGTTACAGAGAATTTTTTAGACGAACAGATTAGACAAGCTCAAGAAGAAAAAAATAAAAATGAAAAATTATATAAAAAACTCGGAATGAGTATAGGTATGGCTATTGTTATTATTTTAATGTAACTGTATATTTAAAATAGTGTAAGTTTTTGAGACTAAATAGATTTATTGGATATAAATATAAAATGTAATTAGGGGGATTTTGTATGAGTATAGATTTATTATTTAAGATAGCAGCAATTGGAATTTTAGTTGCGGTTTTATATCAAGTTTTGGTAAGAGCAGGTAGAGAAGACCAAGCAATGATGACCACTCTTGCAGGTCTTGTTATTGTTTTGACTATGGTAATAAAAGAAATAAGTGGATTATTTGACACTGTAAGAACATTATTCAATTTATAAAAAATGGGATTGAGGGGACTGCCTAAATCCTAAAAAAGAAAGGGCATATAATGGAAATTATTAAAATAGTAGGAATTGCTTTAATTGCGCTGGTTATAATAATAATGCTAAAACAATATAGGCCGGAATATGCTATTTTTATAAGTATTCTAACAGGCATATTGATTTTAATTTTAGTGATGGACAGGCTGACAGGAATTATAAATTTGATACAATCAATAGAAGATAAATTCTCAATTAATACACAATTTATAGCATTATTAATAAAGATTACAGGAATTGCGTTTTTATCAGAATTTGCAGTAAGTATATGCAAGGATTCAGGTGAAGCGGCAATTGCAAGTAAAATAGAAATTGGTAGTAAGATAATTATTATATCAATGTCAA
The DNA here is from genome assembly GCA_934120675.1 of uncultured Clostridia bacterium. Taxonomy (GTDB): domain Bacteria; phylum Bacillota; class Clostridia; order TANB77; family CAG-508; genus CAG-269. The sequence continues at coordinate 35,598 of CAKOUU010000012.1, read as the reverse complement.
TACCAATAATTTCAAGCTTGTTGGAGATTATACTAAAAATTTTACCTTGATTTTTTCAGATTTTAAGAATACAGAATAAGGCATTGCAATGAAGGGATGAAAGGAGGACAAAACAATGAAAATAAAAAACATTTTGATAATAATCATTTTCACAGTCCTCATAATACAACCAATAAAAAGTTTTAGTGCAGAAATAGACCAAAATGCAATAGCTAGTCAAGAAGAAACATTTGGGATAACCTCTTTTATACAAAATTCTAAGCAGTATACAGGTGATTTTTTTGAAGATATAGATGTAGGAGATATATTAAATTCAGCAATTAAAGAAGATATAGACAACTCAAAAATCTATAAAAAAATACTAAATTCATTAGGAAAAGAAGTACAAACAGGAATTAAAAGTTTGGTTAGTATTTTGGTTATTATAATTATACATAGCATTTTAAAATCAATTAGTGAAAGCCTTGAAAATGATAATATTTCTAAATTGATTTACTATGTGCAATATATAGCAATTGTAACAATAATTATGGGAAATTTCTCAGACATAATTAATTTAGTTAAAGAAACATCAACAAATTTGGTAGGATTTATGAATACTCTTATACCTGTGTTGGTATCATTAATGTTATATACAGGAAGTTTGACAACTACAAGTGTTCTGGAACCTATTATTTTGTTTATGATAAATTTTATAGGAAATCTGATACAAGATATTTTGATACCAATAGTTTTGATTATAACATCAATTAGCATAATTTCAAAAATATCAGATAAAGTTCAAATTGATAAAATATCAAAGTTTTTGAAGTCGTCCACAGTATGGTTTTTAGGACTGATATTAACTGTTTTTGTAGGAATTGTGTCATTAGAGGGAACGCTTTCAAGTTCTGTTGATGGTATTACTGCAAAGACAGCAAAGGCAATTGTAAGTTCAGCTGTTCCTGTTGTTGGAAAAATATTAGGTGATGTTGTAGATAGTGTATTAGGGTGTGGCGTAATTTTAAAAAATGCAGTTGGATTTGTTGGTGTAATAATTATTGTTGGAATTTGTATTTTACCAATTTTAAAACTGACGGTATTGATGTTTTCGTACAAGCTGATTGCTGGAATTAGTGAAGTAATAGCAGATGCCAAAATTGTAAAATTGTTGGACGAAATTTCTGATATTTTTAAAATATTATTAGCTATTTTAGTTTCAATTTCAGTTATGGTTATAATTGGAACAACATTACTGGTTAAAATGTCAAATACGGGGATGATGTTTAAATGATAAATTTTTTGAGCTCCTGGGTTAAGAATTTAAGTCTGGCATTAATAGTGGTTTCTATTTTGGAGATGTTACTTCCAAATAACAAAACAAAAAAATATATAAAAATGGTTATGGGTTTATATATTTTGTTTAGCATAATAGCACCATTTGTTAATAACAGTAATGTTCTTAATTTTAATATAGAAGATGTGTATTCTAACTATAGTAAGGAAATATCGAGTACATCAGCTACATCAACGACAGGAGAAGTAAATCAAGCTTCTATGGATGATAGGTTAAATAAATTATATAAGGAACAATTGGAAAGTGATATTACTCAAAAAGTTGAAGAGAAAGGATATGATGTTAGAAAATGTAAGGTTGAGGCACATGTATCGGAAAGTGATACAGGGATAGAGTCTATAACTATAGAAATAGATGGGAAAAATGATAATACAGAAAATTCTAATAATTCAAATAAAACAGATGCTACAGAGAATTCTAATAATTCAAAAAAAACAGATGCTACAGAGAATTCTAATGATAGTTCTAAATATTCAAAAAATTCTGGAAATACATTAGAAGACAAAATAGTTAAAGAAATTCAAAAAATTCAAAAGGTAGAAATAGATGTTTCAAAAGGTGATGATAGTGAAGACACTAATTCTGCTATAACAAAAACCGATGTCAAAATGATAAAAGATTTTTTAACAAAAGAATATGGGGTGAGTGAAAAATGTTTAAAAATAAATTAAAATCAATAATTGGTGATGGGAATGATGGGAACAACAAAAAGAAAATTGAAAATTTAGTGTTTTTAGTAATTGTATTGATAATAACGGTTGTTGTAATAAATTATATTTGGAATGGAAATAAGAGTTCAAATAAAACTATAACTAATTCAGCAGGAAGACAACTGGCTAGTAGCAAGACTAGCCAAGACGCAGATTCAAACCAGTCTTCTAGTTCCAGTAATAGCGAAAGTTTAGAAAGAAGGTTAGAAGATATTTTAAAAAATATAGATGGTGTTGGGGATGTAAAGGTTTTTATAAATTATTCTGAATCATCAGAAACGGTTGCAATGTATAATGAAAATTCAAAAAAAAGTACGACTGAAGAAACAGACAAGTCTGGTGGAGTAAGAAAAGTGGAAGAAACGGATTCACAAAAGGAAGTTATATATCAAGAACAAAATGGTAACAAAACTCCTATTGTTCAAAAGACTATTGAACCTAAAATAGAGGGTGCTATTATTACTGCAAAGGGTGCTTCTGATATTAATGTTAAGACTAATATTATTCAAGCTGTAGAAGCGGCAACAGGCCTTGCTACTCATAAAATTCAAGTATTTCAAGGAAATTAATATCGCTTTACATAAAAATGAAAAAAGGAGGAAAATAAAAAATGAAATTTTTAAAGAAAAATCAGGTTATAATATATGTTACGGCTTTGATGTTAGTTGTTGCAGGATATATGAATTTTACAGCAAATGGAGATTTAAAAAGTGCTGTTCAGACTGCAAGTTCAGAGGAAGAACTTGATAAAATGGCTAATATTGGTGATGCTCAATTGGTTAGCAGTAATGTAGTTAGTGAAAATCAAGAAAATATTTCTAATGCAAATAGTACAAAGAGTGAAAACACTAATGAGACATCAAATTCTGAAAATAAGAATCTTACAAATGCAGAAAACAGTAATGCTAATAATGAAGAAAAAAATCAAAATAATATAGTAGAAACAAGTACTAAAGTTTCTAATAGTGACGAAAACTATTTTTCAACTTCAAAATTGGAAAGAGATACAATGTATTCACAAATGCTAGAAACATATGAAAATATTCTAAATAGTAGTAATTCATTGGAAACACAAAAACAGTCTGCAACAGAGGAAATTAAAAAGATAAATGATACAAAAAACAGTATTATGATATGTGAAAATTTAATAAAGACAAAGGGCTTTGAAGATAGTATTATTTTTGTTAATGGTGAAAGTATAAGTATTGTTGTTAAGGATAATCAATTGACTGCTGAAAAAGTTGCTCAAATTCAAAATATAATTTCTAGAGAAATGAACGCAAAAGTTGAAAATATACATATTTCTAATAAATAAAAAAATGCACGGGAAATTTACCTATTAAATTTTTCGTGCGATGTAATTTTAGGGCTAATAATCTTATAAAATAAAAAGAAATTAACCTATAGATTAAAAAACATTTATAATATTTTATGCATAATTTTCTGTTATAATTTTAATATATTCTCCAATTTCCTCATTGGTTAAGTCTAATTCTAAAATTAGTTTTTTTAAAATATCTCTTCGTGGAAAAGCCTTTTCGTTGTCTATTCTTACATATTGCCTTAATGAAATGCCCAACTTTTCTGACATTTCTTCCTGAGTTAAATTTTTTAATTTTCTTTTTTCTTTTATCATTAAAATCACCTTGATAATGTTTAAATTTTTTATAAATTATTTCACAAATTGTCATAAAAATATATTGACTTTTAATGTCACTATAACTTATAATTAAAAGTGACAAATAACGACATGTTTAAAATATGAAGGGGAGAAAAACAAATGATGATTTTAAAATTAAAAAAAGAAAATGGTATAACGCTTGTAGCTTTGATTATAACAATTATTATTTTATTGGTGCTTGCTGGAATAGCAATAGCAACATTAGGTGGAAAAAATGGTTTGTTTGCAAGAGTAAAACAAGCGAAAAAGACACATATTCAAGCAGAAATGCAAGAGCAATTAACACTAGCATTGAATGGTCTGCAGATAGATAAAAAAGGAAATGCGAGTTTAGATGATGTAACGCAGGAATGGATAAGTTCTGCAATTTCAAGTGATTATAGTCCGGCAATAAAAGAAGATGCATCATTAAATGGAAAATTAGTTGTAATGAATAAAAGCAATATAACTGGAAAATTTTTAATAGGGCAGAATCTAGAAATAAGTTCATCTGAATATAATTTAAGTAGTTTGGAATTTGAATATGAAACAGAAAAAATAGAAAATGGAAAAGTAAAAATACTTATAAAAATAACAGATAAGGTAAATGGACTTAAACGAGTAGATTATCCAGAAGCTAGTAAAGATTCAATATTAATGGAAAATAGAAAGACACCATTAGGAATAGATTATTATGTAGAATTAGGAAAAGAATATAAATTTGTAATAACAACTGGAGACGGAAATAAAACAGAAAAAACAATAAAAATAGATGATTATTATTATAATGTAACAAAAACATTAGCAGAAAATGCAGTAATAGATAATAAAGCAACAAAAGCGGCATATAACAAAACATATGAGGCAACAGTGTCAACAGAGGGAAATTATGCAATAACAGGTATAACAGTAACGATGGGAGGACAAGCAGTAACAACATCTGGAAATAATGTAGTTGATGTTAATACAGGAAAAATAAAGATAGAGAAAGTAACAGATGATATAAATATAAAGGTAACAACAAAGAAACTAGAAATACAATATACAGCAATAGCAGTAAGTACAAGCAATAGTGCAAGTAATACAAGTACACTTGATGCAAATACACAAGAAAAAGGAACAACATTGTATATAAATATAATAGCAACATTGGAAGGCAACAAATGTACAGCAGTTCTAAAATCTGATAATACAAAAACAGTACCATATCAAGTTTCATCAAATGGAAAATATATATTTAAAGTAAGTGGAACATATAATGGTAAAACAATTAGTGAAGAAAAGGAAGTAATAGTAAATCAATATATGTCAGCACAAAATATAGTACAATATGATGCAGGAAATTGGACACAAGAAGAAATACAAGCATTGCAAAGCAAGAGTTTATATAATATAAATAAATCAAAGACAGCAAGTAATACAGCAGGACTAAACTTTACATTTGGAGGATTTACATATGAAGGAGATACAGCAAACAAATCAGATATAGATAATGGAAATATAATAACAAGTAGAAATCAAAGTGTAACACCACAAAGCGGATGGGGAACACCAAAATATTCAGGATGGCAAATATTAGAAAGTAAAGAAGAAAATGGAAAAACATATGTAAAAAAAATAACACATGCGGGAAGTCCGGAAAATTTTGTATATTTTGGGACAAAAAAATATGATAATAGCAGAGCAGAATATATATTATCAGGAGGACAAAGACAGACAGATTATAGTACATATCAACCAAGAAGTTGGCAAATGTATGTAGATCAAAATCAGAAAGATTTAATAGCAGATACAACGGATAAGGATGAAAATCAAATAAAAGATATACATACAATGACATATGACGAAGCATATAAAATAACTGGAAACAAAGATGCAACTACTGGAATGAGAAGTACAGGAGCATGTTATTGGCTTGCGTCTGCTATTACAAGCCACAACTACAGTGTATGCTTTGTGGACTACAACGGTTACATGGGTGATAACTACATCTATTGCTGGGGGGTCCGCCCCGTAGTTTCTCTTACATCTGGAGTCTATATAAAAGCAGGAACAGGAACAGAGACAGATCCATATATATTGGGAAAAGATTAGAAATGTTAAAAATTTACTAGACAAAAATATCAAAAAGTTATATAATCAGTATATATAAAAAACAAACAAGTACAAAATAAAGAAAAACAAAGAAAAAGAGAAGTACATTTAAAACTAATTTAAAGAGAATAGAAGTCAAAGGCTGGAAGCTTCTAAAATAAAGATAAATGGAAAGTAACTTTGGAGTTGATAATCCGAAAATAAACTCAAGATTATCCGTAATACTGCGTTAAAGTAAAAGAGATATTATTTAAAATAAAGTAATTGACACAAAATGTTAACAATATAAATTTGAATAATAATTAAGGTGGTACCGTGAGATATAAACTCGCCCTTATGCTAAACAATAGCATATTGGCGAGTTTTTGTGTACAAAAAGAGAGATTTTTAAATTCCAATTCTTCATTGTGAAAAAAAGGGATTAAAGACCCGTCCCCCAATCCCTAAAAAATTTCGAATTGTGTCATATAAAATATAAAAAGGAGGTTCAAAATGCTAAAAATTCAAACAAAAAAATCAGGTGCAGAATTAATAAGTATACAATATAATGGCAAAGAAATGTTATTTCAAGGAGCAAAAGTGTTAGATAGTAATGGCAATATATATTGGAAAAGACAAGCACCAATACTATTTCCAATTGTTGGCCAACTAAAAAACTCTCAAACTCAAATAGAGGGAGAAATATATGAAATGTCACAACATGGATTTGCAAGAGATATGGACTTTGAAGAGATATCAAAAACAGAAAATAAGCATCACTATATGTTAAAATATAATGAGGGAACACTAAAAAAATATCCATATAAATTTGAATTACATGTTATATATGAAATAATAGGAGATACTTTAACAGTAACCTATAAAGTAAAAAACATTGATGATAAAACAATCTATTTTGGATTAGGTGGGCATCCAGCGTTTAATTGTGATTATAGTAATGGTGAATACGAAATTGTATTTTCAGAAAATGAAGATAAAATTGAGTTTCTTAAATTGAAAAATGGTTTAATAGATACAGAAAAAGCACAAAATATTTTACAAGATAATAAAATATGCTTAAAAGAAGATACTTTTGATAATGATGCAGTAATTATGAAAAAATTAAAATCAAATAAAGTAATTTTGCAAAATCATGAAACAAATCAAAAAATATTGGAGTTTGATTTTACTGGATTTCCATATTTAGCGTTATGGTCAAAAAAAGGAGCTCCATTTGTCTGTATTGAGCCTTGGCAAAATACAGCTGATAGAATAGATAGTACACAAATTTATAAAGATAAAGAAAATATTATTGAATTACCAAAAGATAAAGAGTTTGAATGTAAATATTCAATTAAATTTTAAAATAATAAGGAGGAATTAGAAATGGATAAAAAATTAAAAGACAAGTACAATCCACAAGATTTTGAAGAAAAACTATATCAAGAATGGGAAGAAAAAGGTTACTTTAAGCCAAGCATGGACAAAACAAAAGAAAGTTACTGTATAATGATGCCACCACCAAATGTAACAGGAAAATTACACATGGGACATGCATTGGATGACACAATACAAGATATTTTAATAAGATTTAAAAGAATGCAAGGATACAACACGTTATGGCTTCCAGGTTCAGACCATGCAGCAATTGCGACAGAAGTAAAAGTTGTTGCTAAAATGAAAGAAGAAGAAGGTTTAACAAAAGCTGATATTACAAGAGAACAATTCTTAGAAAGAGCATGGGCTTGGACTAAAGAATATGGTGGAACAATAAAAAAACAACAAAGAAGATTAGGATGTTCATGTGACTGGGATAGAGACAGATTTACTATGGATGAGGGACTATCAGAAGCAGTTTTAGAACAATTTATCCAATTGTATAATAAAGGATTAATTTATAAAGGCAAAAAAATGATAAACTGGTGTCCATCATGTCATACAACAATTTCTGATGCAGAAGTTGAATATGAAGACGAACCATCACATTTATGGCATATTAGATATCAGATTGCAGGTGAACCAGACAGATATATTATAGTTGCAACAACAAGACCTGAAACAATGCTTGGAGATACAGCAGTTGCAGTACATCCAGATGATGAAAGATATAAAGATTTAGTAGGTAAAAAATGTATCTTACCAATTATGAATAAAGAAATTCCAATAATTGCAGACGAATTTGTTGAAAAAGAATTTGGAACAGGATGTGTTAAAATAACACCAGCTCATGACCCAAATGATTATCAAGCAGGATTAAGACACAACTTAGAAATTATAGAAGTATTTGACGATAGTTCAATTATGGGAGATTTAGTTCCTGAATATAAAGGAATGCCAGCAATAGAAGCAAGAAAACTAATTGTAGAAAAATTACAAGAGCTAGGAAACTTAGTTAAAATTGAAGATTATACACACAATGTTGGAAAATGCTATAGATGCCATAGCACAATAGAACCAAGAATTTCAGAGCAATGGTTTGTATCAATGAAAGACTTAGCAAAAAGAGCAGCAGATGCAGTTAGAAATGACGAAGTTAAATTTGTACCAAAAAGATACGAAAAAATGTATTTTAACTGGTTAGATAATATCCAAGACTGGTGTATATCAAGACAATTATGGTGGGGACACAGAATTCCAGTATATTATTGCGACGAATGTGGACATATACATGTAGCAAAACAAATGCCAGAAAAATGTGAAAAATGTGGTTCTAGTAAATTACATCAAGACGAAGATTCACTAGATACATGGTTCAGTTCAGCATTATGGCCATTTTCAACATTAGGTTGGCCAAACACAGAATCAGAAGACTATAAAACATTTTATCCAACAAATGTATTGGTAACAGGATATGATATTATAACATTCTGGGTATCAAGAATGATGACACAAGGATTAGAATTAACAGACAAAAATCCATTTAAAGATGTTGTTGTACACGGAATTGTAAGAGATTCTCAAGGAAGAAAAATGTCAAAATCATTAGGAAATGGAATTGACCCAATTGAAATAATTGACCAATATGGTGCAGACGCATTAAGATTTTCAGTACTTTCTGGAACAACAATGGGAAATGACATCAGATATATGCCAGAAAAACTAGAACAAGCATCAAACTTTGCAAACAAAATTTGGAATGCTGCTAAATTCATAATAATGAATACACCAGACGAAAACAAAGTAAAAGAATTTTGTAACAAAGTATATAATCACAAAACAAAAACATATAACCCAGATTTATTAACAATAGAAGACAAATGGATACTAAATAAATTAGACAAATTAGTAGCAGACATCACAAGAAATATTGAAAATTATGATTTAGGAATTGCAATTGACAAAATTTATAACTTCATTTGGAACGAATTCTGTGACTGGTATATCGAAATGGTTAAAACAAGAATTTATAGCGAAAATGAAGAAACAAAAGTTGCTGTAAGTGATATATTAAACCATGTATTTGGAACATCATTAAAATTATTACATCCATTTATGCCATTTGTAACATCAGAAATTTATGACAAACTAGTAAAATACAATGAAGCAGACTTAATAGTATCAAAATGGCCAACAATAAGAGAAAAATTTGCATTTGATGATGAGGAACAAACAGTTGAAAAAATAAAAGAAATTATTACAGAAATAAGAAACGTAAGAGCAAATATGAACATACATCCAACAAAGAAATCAGAATTAATATTTGTAACAAGAAAATATGAAAATGAAATTTGGGAAGCAAAAGACTTCATCTTAAAATTAGGACTTGGAGAGAAAATAGTAGTTCAAAAAGACAAAGCTGGAATACCAGAAAATGCAATAAGCATCCTAAAAGACGGAATTGAATTATATATGCCACTTGAAGATTTAGTTGATATGGAAGAAGAAAGAAAGAGACTAGAAGAAGAAAAAACTAGACTTGAATCAGAAGTTGCAAGATGTGAAAAAATGCTTTCAAATCCAGGATTTGTAAACAAAGCACCAGAAAAGAAAATACAAGAAGAAAAAGACAAACTAGAGAAATACAAAGATATGCTTGCTAAAGTAGTTGAAAGATTAAAATAATGGAGGAAAAATAATATGGAAAATATTGATAAAATATATGATTTACTCGACAGTATAGAAGTAACAAAAGAAAATAGCATAGAAATAGCAAATATTAGACAATTACTAGCAAAAAAGAATTTTTTAGAAGCACTTAGCAGAATGAGAGAATTAAAAGACAAAGAAGAAAAAGCCAAAATAGAAGAACAAGAATTTTTAGAATTTGGACCAGAAGAGGAAGAAGATGATGGAACATATCCACAACAATTAAGTAATCCTCAGTTAGAAACAATTTTTATAGGAATGTTATTGGATAATCCAAAACTAATTTCTAAATATTACTTTGTATTTGACGACTGCGTTTTTGAAGACCCAGAAATGTTGAATATATACAAAAGCGTACTATTTAATGAAGGCTCAAAATATTCATCAGAAAAAGCAAAGGACAAATTTAACTTTGCAAAAGACTCAGAAGCAGTATATGAATTAAAAAATAAATTAAGAAAAAATGTAAAGGGGAAGGACTATAATATTGAAAAAGTATATGATGAATTGAAAAAATTATTTATACTTAGAAAAGCGTATACTGAAACACCTGAAAGAAGTGTACAAGAAAAAATAGTTGAAATTACAGATTACACTCTATATGACAAAATGTCTCCCGAAGAAATTGAAGATACAATTGAACAAGTTAGAGTAACACAAAAATTTAAGTCAGCAGTTTTAAGTGATGGGCTTGTAAACTTCTTAGAAAGTGGAGAAAATGAACTGGCAAATGGTTTATCTTATCCATTTCCAGTGTTAACAGAGGTATTTAAAGGAATAAGAAAAGGTGAAACAATGGCATATGCAATGCCATCAAATAATGGTAAAAGTAGGCTAACAATTGATATTGCGGCATATACAGCATTGGTACATCAAAAAAAGGTATTAATAATATCAAATGAAATGTCAGAAGAAAAAATGAAATTATGCTTGATTACAACAATTATAAATAACCCAGAAATTAAAAAAATTCATGGACAAGATGTACATGTTTCAGAAACAGAATTGCTAGAATTCAAATTTAGACCTGACCATAAAAAAGATGCCAAACTTGACGAAAATGGATATGTTTTAAAAGAAGAAGGCGAAACACAAAAACAATTTATAAAAAGATTATCTGAAATATCAACAGAATTTAACAAAACAATAAAAGCAATAGACTGGGCTAGTAAACAAATAGATAATTCAATATATTTTATTAATATAACAGACCATACAAATGATGAACTAAAAAAAGTAATTATAAATTATTATTACAAAGAACATATTGAATATGTATTTTATGATACACTAAAAACTGATACAAGCAATATTGGAAACCCAGAAGAAATCAAGAAAACAGCAACAATACTTTCAAACTTAGCACAAAACTTTAATATCTTTATATGTTCTTCACTACAATTAGCAGAAAATGCAACATCACCTATCAATTTGGATGTTAACGATTTAGCTGTTAGTAGAACTGTAAAAGAAGTTTTAGATACTTTATGCTTGTTTAAACAAATAACAAGAGAACATTTAGACGAATATGAATATTCTTTGAAAGAAGTAGATACTAAATTTTTTGATTTGGAAAAATCAGAAAATCCTGATGTTAGATATTATGCTTGTGTTGTTGATAAGAACAGAGCTGGTGCTAAACCTAAATTAGTATTTAAAATTAATCTTGCTTATAATAGTTGGGAAGAACTTGGATATTTGAGATTGAAACAAAAATAAATTTTTATAGTAATATGTAGCATTTTTGATAAAATGATTATATTTATAGTGAAAGTAAATAAAGTGTAGAGAAATTTTACAAACAAAAAACGAGATTTTGTGGTGGTGGTCCCTTAATCTCGTTTTTATTATATATTAGGAAAGTTATGCAACTTTCCTAATATATAATATTACATTGCACAGAAAATTTATGAAATAAATTTTCGCGCACGAACAAATTTACTGAAAATTTCAATTTTTTTGAGTTTGATAAAAAGTAGAGTTAAGGCTGAAAATTGAAAATTTTCAGATTTGTTCTTAAATTAACTCCTCAATAAATCAACCCAACTATAAATAATTTTCTTAGCCATAGAAAACAATGTTATTTTATCAACATCATATGAAGCCACTAAATTAGTAGAAGAAAGTTCAGAGCCATCTAAAGAAAATACTACTTTGCCAATAACATCACCTTTTTTTATAGGAGCTTCAATATTGTCATTAATTTCAACAGTTTGTGTAACTTGATTTTCTTTACCTTTTTCTATCAATGTTCCAAAAGAGTTTTCTAATATAGCATCAATATAATTTTTAACACCTTTATTAACAGAAACAGTTTGAATTACATCACCACCATTTCCAAAACTTTTGAATGAAAATTTATTAAAGCCATAATCTAGTAATTTTTGAGCTTCAGCAAATCTTACTTTAGTAGAAGGAGCCTTCATTATTACTGCAATTAAAGACAAATCGTCACGAGTGGCACTTGCAGATAAATTATATAAAGCAAGTGATGTTGAACCAGTTTTTAAGCCTGTAATACCTCTATAAGTCTTAATTAATTTATTTGTATTTACAAGTTGTGATTTTCCATCCCTTAAACTATCCATCCAAATTGTTGTATATTTTGTAATATTAGGATGTTTGGTCAAAAGTTCTCTAGACATTAAGGCAATGTCGTAAGCAGATGTAACATGGCCATCTTCGTCTATTCCGTGACAATTTTTAAATATTGTATCATTCATTCCAAGCTTTTTGGCTTTGTCATTCATCATTTGAACAAATGCCTCTTCAGAACCTGCAATGTGTTCAGCCATTGCAACTACACAATCATTCGCAGAAACAACACATATTGCTTTTAACATTTCATCAACTGTTAAAGTTTCTCTTGGATCAAGCCAAATTTGAGAACCACCCATAGAACGGGCATTTTCTGAACAACTTACCGTGTCTGTGTAAGATAGGTTACCGCTATCAATTTGTTCCATTATTAATAAAATGCTCATTACTTTTGTAACAGAAGCAGGACGTAATTGTTCATGTGCGTTGTGAGAGTATAAGACTTGACCTGTTGATTGTTCAATTAATATGGCGGCTCCACTTTCTAAGTTTAAAGAGTTATTATCTTCTACTTGTGAATTAGTTTCTACTGTGTTTGAGGGTGATATGTTATTGAAAGTTTCATTTGTGGAAATGGAATTGTTACTATTTGTATTTGAAGTGATAGAAGAGAAGACTGGTGATGTTTCCATATCTGTACTCCATATGTATGAACTTGTTGTGTCATAGCCTAATGATATTGGTGTTAAACATATTATGATTAATATAAATGTTGTTATTGTTTTTTTCACTTTTTTACCTCCGTTTTGTTTTTTTGTATAAATATATGTTGTGTTTATTTTTTTAGAATATCTTTTTTATTTTAGATAAAGTAAATAGTTTATAAAGTATGATATGCTTGTTATAAAAGATAATTAATATTTTGTAAAATCTAATTTGCAATTTTATGTAAATTATGTTATAATATAGGTAGCGTCAAAGAGACGTTTGTAATTAATTAAAATTCTCCAATTGGAGAAACACTAAGGAAAAAAGGAGAAATATATATGGAAATATCAACGGACAAAATTTTAACTGAAGATGAAAAGAAAACATTCGAAGAAAAAGTTCGGAGAAAAATTAGTAAAATGAGGTTTTCACTAGGCTTCAAAACTAGTGATGCTCTAGAATTTTTACTAGTGCAAAAAGCAATCACTGGAAAGACAATAAAGGATTTGGCACCGGAGTTTCAAAGATATATGCACGAAAAAAATCCGCGCTATATGGAAAGAGCAGGTGAAAAGTTCTTAGAAGAACTTGAGATGGACCTCGACGCGAATGCGGAAAGGGAAAAAAGACTCCCTAAAGAAATTTTTCATACAGGTTTAACAATCGAAAATCTGTATGAATACTTCTTATATGAAATATTTCCATATAAGAAAAAGAAAAATTAAAAAAGGAGAAAGAATGGAGCAATGCTCCATTTTTTCTTGACTTTTGGACTAAAAAATATTAATATAATGTTATAAAAAATAAAAGGATGTCGATAAAAATGTTAAATATAATAATGAGATTAATAATGATGATATTAATATTATTTGGAATAACACTAATATATGATGCGAGAATCATAACAAAAAAATTTTTTGGATTTGGAGACCAAAACGAAGGCTCAGCAGGGCTAAAAATAATAGGATTTATAATAGCAATAGTTGGCGGAATAGCAATGTATTTTTTATGTAAGTAAAAATATGAATCTCCCAAAAGTACTAAATCAAACAAAAGTAGAATAATGATTAAATAAGTACTAAAAACAAGGGGGACATTGCTATGAACAAGGAACGTAAAAAATTAATAGTATTAGAGGGAATAGTTCTAATACTTATTTTATTTGTGATATTATCACAATGTAATTTACAAGGTGGACAAAAAAATCAAAATAATATAACGGAAAACAACATTCAAAATGTTGAAAATATAAATGATGAAAATTTGGCAAATGATAGTGCAAACACAGTAAATGACGAAATCAAATCAAATAAATCTAGCACTGAAATTCCAATACTAACAGAAGAAGACGAGCAGACTGTTGAAGTCCAAGAAACAGAAACAGAAGGATTTGAAGAGCAAGGAATAATAGCGTATAATGGAGCAGAAAAAACGCCAAATGTTCAGTTGGGTGAGTATTCTGGACTAACATATTATTCACAAATAGATAATAGATGGAAAAATAAAATGTATTCAAGTGTAGGGAATACAGCGCAAACAATAGGAACATCAGGATGCGGACCAGCAGCTGCAGCTATGGTAGTGTCTAGCATAAAAGGTAATATAACACCTGACCAAATGGCAAATTTATATATGAAATATGGATATCGTTCAGCAAATCAAGGAACATATTGGAGTGCCTTTAAATGGACAACTGATGTGTTTGATATTGGATATAGTGAGTGCTACAGATTAGATGATGCAATTGCAAAATTAAAAGATAATCATTATATAATTGCAAGTTGTAATCAAGGGTTATTTACATATGGAGGACATTTTGTTGTTTTGGTTGGGATTGAAGGCAATTATATAAAAATATATGACTCGTATTTATATAGTGGCAAATATGATGTAGCCAGTAGAAGAGGAAAAGCAATTGTAAGAGGAAATACGACATATGTATCAATTCAAGATTTTAGACAATATGCAAATTATAAAAAGTTCTTCTGTTTTAAAAATGATAGAACAAATATAAATGAAAATAATAATTCTTCAGGTAATACAAGTAGTGGAACATCAAAAGTAAACTATCAAGTAAGAATAACTGCAAATAGTGGCTTAAATATTAGAGCAGGAGCAGGTACATCATATCCAAGAGTTGGAGGATATGCTAAAGGTACAATCGTCATAATTTTGGCTGAATCAAATGGCTTTGGAAAAACAGATAGAGGATGGATATCTCTAAATTATACAAGTACAAATATTGGAAATAGTAGTGTAGTAGGAACTTCTGGACAAACAAGAAAATTGGCAAGAGAAAGTCTTTTGTATAGTAATTCAAATTTGACAGGCTATAGATATAATTATAAGGCAAATACTACTGTAACGATACTTGAAAATGTTTCTGCAAATGTTGATAAAGTTAGAGCTAATATGACTGGAAGAGTTGCTTATATAAATATAAATAATTATTCAAGTGTTTCTGAAAGTTCAAATGTTGGAACGGTTAAAAGAATAAAAAATTGTGTTTTGTATTCAAACTCTAATTTGACAGGTTATAGATATCAATATAAAGATAATACTTCTGTTGTTGTTTTACAACATGTTAATTCTTACGTTGATAAGGTTAGAGTTAGAATGACTGGGAGAGTTGCGTATATAAATGTTAGAAATTACAAGTAAAAGAAAGCTGTTTACAATATAAAACTCCCGCAAAAAAGCGAGAGTTTTGTTAGTGGTCATTATTCGAATTCTACAAGAGTAAGGTTACCAGCTTCATTTAAACAATAAATATCAGAAGGATGTTCTTTACAGAATTGCGACACATAATTAATAAAATCATCAATGTGACCTGTAGCTAGTGTGTTATTTGCAAAATTGTCAAGGCTATTATATGTACAATATATTTTTATGGTATTGTTATTTAAAAAATTAACTAACTTATTCCAATCTCCTTTTTGATTTTCTATAAGAAATCCTAAAGGATAATATTGCATCATATAAACTTTTTTTCCGTTGCAGGTATAGTTAGGTTCTTTTATCCGTTTTTTAAATTTAAACATAAAAAACTCCTTTCATAAATTGATAATTTTTTAGTGAGCTGACCTAAATCACTTTTAAGATGTTCTAATTTGTCTTATAATTTTTCTACGATTTTGAGCCCCTTTCTTAAAGAATTTGCGTGAGAACAAATCATATTGATTGTCCGTGTACTGTCTGTTTTTTGGGAATTAAGTGGAACTAAACCATCACCATTGATTCGCATAGTTTTGTCCCAAATAAATAATAACAAATCCATAATATCTTTACAGCTAAATACGTTTTTTAATGAAGATGTTATATTTATATGTTCTTTATAAGTAGCATTTTGCATGTTTTGGATAAACTGTGAATTTGGTATAATGTCCTTGTCTACATTGTGATCACTAAAAATCACATTGTAAATCTTTTTTAGTATTCGTGATTTTAACCTTTTTTCAACAGTTTTCTTATCTGCAATAATAGTACCATCAAATGGTGTTGAAATAGTTACCAGTGTAATCTCTTTTTTACAGTAATGACTTGCATTATATAAGCATAAACCACATTTTGAATGACCAACTAAAAAAATCTGCTCATAATTTTTTGATAAGTTATTAACAAAATCAGCAATTTCTTTGCTAGATT
Source organism: uncultured Clostridia bacterium (assembly GCA_934120675.1). Classification (GTDB taxonomy): domain Bacteria; phylum Bacillota; class Clostridia; order TANB77; family CAG-508; genus CAG-269. The sequence continues at coordinate 18,842 of CAKOUU010000012.1, read as the reverse complement.
CTTCTAATCCTGAACATTCAAAAGTAAAGTAAAATGCATAAACAGCAGAATCTTTACTTATTTTAGGTTCAAATTCCTGCATACCTGGATCATGATTAGTAACCATATTGTTGGCATTTATATTTAATGAATGTCCATTGCCAATAATATAGCATCTTTTCCGGTTTTTTCCTTCTTGGATTTTTTGTATAACAACATTTTCAGTTTTATATACAATTTCATCCATGATTTCATTTTTTAAAACAAATTTTTTCATCTAAGTTCCTCCTTTGCATTTGCAATAGTTGTTTTGTATTTTAAAATTGGATTGTTTATATTATACTACAAATTAATATGTTTTTCAAATAGTATGCATTGTTGCTAATAGCATAAAATTATGTAAGTGCAAAAATTGGTAAATCTAGTAAATAAAAAACTCAGAGAAGTAACAAACTCCTCTGAGAAATCAATCTGTCTGACTTCAGATACATACAAATTCTAAAAAATTTATTAAGAATATGAAAATCCACATTCCTGCATACACAAATTCTTTAGAACGCTTTTCTTTTTCGATGACTGTTGCTCTTATTATTCTACTTAATCCCGTCCATGCCACCATAGCAAGAAAAATTACATACACTATTGTTCTTGCCATAAAATCATCATGGAAGAAAAACTTATACATAATTTCAGTAAAAGCTCTTTACTTAATTAAGTATCACATATTCAAGAAGTATAACATTTCTTATTCTAATAGATACATATGTTTTCTTCTCATGTTTAGATACTTTGAGTGTTACAACATTTCCATATACAGTAAGTTTATTTTTTGTAAAAATAACATTTTTGCTTGTTATAGGTTGTAAAATAAATTCTTCAGCAAATAATATTACAGCCATAAGCAAGTCAATTCTTTTTATTGATACAAACCGATTCCATGAGCACATATTAAGATTTTTATACTCTTTAGACTGCTCTCTCGTTCTTATATCAAAACGAAGTTGTTCATATAATGGAATAAAACTAGCAATGGCTTCATAAACATATTGTGGCTTTTCAAAAAATAAGCATTGAGCTTCGTAAAATTTTGGAGCTTTAAAATTGCTATACATTTTTTTGATAGCATTTGTCGCATTGGGAAAATCCTTTTTGATATTGTCATACATCGACATCATGTCAATTCCCCACCATTCATACGTATCCTTAATGCATTCTGCCATTGTCCATACATAAAAATCTTTGTCTTTTTTACTCATTTAAAATACCTCCTTAACAAATTTGTTTTCAAGTTATTTAATGTTGCAGTTCGTCCATTTTTTCTCCAATTTTTCAATGTCTATTGGAATAGATAATCTTGGATCTGTATCATAGCACAATTCTAGCACAACTTGAATTTTTGTTCCTACAATATAGTGATGTATTTTATCGTATTGTGTTTTACCAGATTCTACGGTTTTTAGAACTGTACCAATTTCATAAGGTAGACTGACATTCATTATTGTTCCTCCTATTACATTAATTACTGTTAATAGTTTCTATATATAAACTTGCAACTTGCAAGATAATTAAATTATGTTAATATTTTACCATAGAAGCTTGAGATTTTCAATGCTTTGAGCATCTTTTTCAAAATTAAAAAGTAATGTTTTTAATTATCACTCTATGTGGTTCAATATATGTAAGATTTTTTTTTCTAATCTTCTAATACTACCATTTATAAAAGTAGGAGTAACTTTTGAAAACTCACATATAAATTCAAGTCTTTGTTTTAGACATTCTTCAAATTGAAGTTCTTGCTTAATGATCTTCATTTCAAGCACCATCATTTCATTATAGTTTTAGGATGATTTTTTGCAAAAGAAAAAAACCAACCATTTCTGATTGATTTCATATCTATCTGTTAGTTCGAACAGATACATCACTGGTGCGGATGAAGGGACTCGAACCCCCACGCCGTTGGCACTGGTTCCTAAGACCAGCGCGTCTACCAGTTCCGCCACATCCGCATTTCTTGTTGACAATATTTATAATAGCATATTTGTTATTTCTTTGTCAATAGAAAAATAACAAAAAAATAAAAAATATTTTTGAATTTAAAAGTAAAATTTTATTTAAAAGTGCTTGACATATAAACATATGTTTGATACAATGGCGTTAAATTTAATAAAAGATTAGGAGATGATTATAATGGATGAAAGAACGGATAGTAATCAAAGTTTTGAGAACATCAAACATATTGATGAAAATGGAATTGAATTCTGGTATGCAAGGGAACTACAAAAAGTTTTAGATTATAAGGAATGGAGAAAATTTGAAAAAGTAATTCAAAAAGCAATAAATGCTTGCAAAAATACTGGTATTATTGAAGCTGAACATTTTGTCGGCGCCGACAAGTTGTCAAAACGTGCTAATAATGCAGAAGTATTAATTAAAGACTATAAACTAACCCGTTATGCATGTTATTTAATAGCCCAAAATGGGGATAGTAGAAAAAAAGTAATAGCACTAGCCCAAACATATTTTGCAATTCAAACTAGAAAACAAGAAATTAGTGAAAAGGAGTATAGCTTATTAACAGAAGATGAAAAAAGATTTTATCAAAGAAATTTAACAAGAAAAGGAAACTATTCACTTAATCAAACTGCAAAGAATGCAGGAGTTAAAAATTTTGATAAATTTCATAATGCAGGGTATAAAGGATTATATAAGGAGCACTACCAACAAGGACAATTATTGGTATGTGCTCCATTACTTTTAAATAGTACAGATTAAGCACTTTTTATTTTTTTAATACTTTCTTGAAAAGCATTTTCTAGCTCATATTCATTTAGTGGAATATTTATAATTCCAACTCCGTTATAGTAAATGTCTATTTGCTGAGTTGGTTTACCATTTACTTTTTCTGATTGATATACATATATTTTAGAAATCAATTCATTTATAATTTCTGGTGTAAGTTCTGAAATTTCAGTATATTGTTTTACTTTACTAACAAAAGAGGTTAAATATAGTTCTTGTTGTTTAGTTGTATCAAGCATACTAGCTAATTCTTTAACTTTACTTTTAAGTTCTTTTTAGAATATGACTTATTTTTTCTTTCGATGTGTCGTTCAGCTTTAGTTATACTTGTTTTAGTATAAGTTTCTACTCTAGCTACTGAATAGTTTGTTTTGTCCATATAAAATATCCTTTCTTGCAGGTAGCAAGAAGCGACCAAAGGGAGCTATTACATAACTTTCATTTAGAAAGTATGTAACCCACTATGACACTTTCAAAACTTCGTTTTGGAAAGATGTCAGTTGGCTCCTTGCGGAGGGCTCATAAATTATCTAATCTTGCGATAGATAATTTATGTTTGGATTCGCCAAATCAAAATAATATTTTCATTTTCATTCAAATATTATTTTGACTACTGAAAAATTTTATCAAGCTACCTAGCATAAAATTTTTTAAGTATCTTTTGCTATGCGTTGTAAGAATATAGGGCAATATCTATATAGACTTTTTTGCATAACAAAAAGACCTATTTGGAATGACAAATAAAATCAGTAACAATAAATTTTGTACTAATTATATTTGCACATATCCAAACGGTCTTTACCTATTACTAGACAATTTTACTATCATTTTACTTATAAACTAGCAACTATACACTATATACTGTATCGGAACAAGTTAAACCCAGACTGGAACCCCAAACAATTATGGATTATGCTAAGTAACTTTTATGTGTGTCATTATTCAATTTTTCAGTTACCATATTAAATGGTACACATAATATATCATCATTTTAGGCAAAAGTCAACAAAAATTTGTTTATTTTTATTGAAAAAATGGAAGAAAATTGATATAATTTGAGCATAATAATAAATTTATAAAGGAAAGTGATGCCTAAATGGATAATAATAAATTAGAAACAATTTCAAATCTTTTCGAAGGTAGCGAAATAAGAAGTATTTGGGATAGTGAAAAGGAAGATTACTATTTTAGTGTGGTTGATATTATTAGTGCTTTAACTGAAAGTAATAATCCAAGAAATTACTGGAATACGCTAAAAAGAAGAATGACAGAAGAAGAAAAGAGTGAGTTGTACGCAAAATGCGTACAACTGAAAATGAAATCTCAAAAAGATGGAAAAAGCTATTTAACAGATACATTAGATACACAAGGAATATTGAGATTAATTGAATCAATTCCAAGTCCAAAAGCAGAGCCATTTAAACTTTGGCTTGCTCAAATGGGAAAAGAGAGAATTGATGAAGTATTTGACCCAGAACTTGCTGTTAATCGTGCTGTTGATTATTATAGAAGTCGTGGATATGATGACAAATGGATTAAGCAAAGATTAACAGGAGTTGTTGATAGACGTAAACTTACAGACGTATGGAAAGAAAGAGGCATAACTAAAAATGTTGAATATGGAATACTTACAAATGAAATTTATAAAGAATGGTCTGGTATGAAAGCTTCAGAATACAAAGAATTTAAAGGAATTAGAAAAGAGTCATTAAGAGATAATATGACGGATATAGAAGTGACATTAACTGATCTAGGTGAAATTGCAACTAGAGAACTTGCACAAGAACATAAACCCTATGGATTAAAAGAAAATATAAAAATAGCCCAAATGGGTGGAAATGTTGCAAAAGTAGCTAGAGATAATTTAGAAGAAAAATTAGGAAAAACAGTCATTACTAAAAATAATGCACTAAACTATAAATATTTAGATGATAACAAATTAGACAAACCAAAAAAATTGAAAAGTGCAAATAAGAAGAATTTGAAAGAAAAGAATAATACGGAGGAAAGCAATGAATAAACCTATAATTGGCATTGTATCAAAACACTATGCTACATATAAATCAAATAAAATAGATACTTTTGTACGAGATGAAATAAAACAAGCTATATTTGATAATGGAGGTATAGCAATTGGAATTTTACCTACTGAATCGGGCATTAATTATTGTGGAGATGAATGGAAAGATAATTTATCAATAGAAGAAAAAGAAAATTTGATTGCACAAATTAAATTATGTAATGGAATTATATTACAAGGTGGTCTTGAAACTGATAATTATGAAAGTATAATCTCAAAATATTGTTATGATAATGATATACCTATATTAGGAATATGTGCAGGTCAAAATAATATTGCTAGAGCTCTTGGCGGAACAACCTATAAAATACATAACCCTGATAAGCATGATAAGTCATTTGATGAATATGTGCATAATATCAAAATTGATAAAAACTCAAAATTTTATAACATAGTAGAAACAACTGAAATAATGGTAAATTCTAGACATAAAAGGACGATAAAAGACTGCCCAAGTCTTGATAAAGTTGCATTTTGTGAAGATGGTTACCCTGATGTTATTGAATCTAAAAATAAAAAATTTTATATCGGTGTTAGATTTCATCCAGAAAGCTTATATGCAAAGGATGAAAAAATGAACAGAATTTTTGAAGAATTTATAAAGGCTTGCAAATATTAGGAAAAATAATGAAAGGAAAGTATAATATATGAAAAAAGAAATATTAGAATTTTATAAGCAAACAAGTCAATTTACAGATTTGGGTTATTATAAGGACTTTGCAAAAAACTTGCCAGATGATATTGAACAATTATGTATATTACAAAGAATGCAAATAATCCATCCAGTAGCTTTTAGAGATAAACAAATCAGAAATAAAAAAGATTGTTTTTGGGGAGATATGACTAAAGTTCAAATTACTAGATTAGAATATGAAGATGACATTTTCCCAACAGCACAAAGTGTAATAGCTGAATTATTAAGAAAAAATCCTAACTATACTACAAAAAGAGAAGCAAAAGACAAAGTTCATGTTACTTGTAGAAGTCAAGCTATATTATTAGCAAGTATATTAAAAGCTAAGGGAATACCAGCTAGAGCTAGAAGTGGATTTGCTGAATATATACATTATAATGGAATATGTTATGACCACTGGATTACAGAATATTTTGATGAAAAAGAAAATAGATGGAGATTAGTAGATGCAGATGAGCATTGTCCAGACCATGAAATGGGATTTGATTTGAATGATATTCCTTATGATAAATTTTTATTTGGTGCAAATGCTTATTTAGGTATAAGACAGAATAAATATAGACCTGAAACTATTTTATACTCTTCTGATCCACCAACTCTAGGACTAAAAGCTTCAATAAGAGGATTATTTTACGATTTCCATTCACTAATGAATGATGAAATTATATTCTTACATATGCCTAAATATATACAAGATAAGAAATTTGAATTATCTGAAGAAGAATATAAAGAATTAGATAATTTAGCAAACTTAATGCTAAATCCTAATGAAAATTTTAGCAAATTACAAGAATTTTGGAACAATATGCCTAAATTTAGAATTATGTCAGGAGCATTAAATTAGTTTGAAAAATGGTAAAGCAGTAATGGAAGAGAATGATTGAATCTGATTGTGTGGCTGAGTTGAAAAGGTGTATAAAAAATTAATATGAGTAAAAGGAGCATTTGGATGTCTAATTTCAAAATAAAAATTGATACAAAAAAGCTAGAAAAAGAATTAAACAAGCAAATAGATAAAATGATAAAATCTACCGAAAAAGAAATGAGAATTAAAAGAAAGAAAGAGAAAAATGATATGAATGTATTAAGTCAAAATGCAGAAGATATGTTAAGTGTGTTTTTGGAAAAATATAAGCAAACTAATGATTATTCAGTAAATGGATCATCAGATGAATTTCCAGAACGTATGAGATTTTGCATAAAAGATACTATGGAAACTTTACAAATGTGTGATTATATTTCAAATTATAATTTTTTTATTGGTGGAGAGTGGTTTGTAACACTTACTCCTGAAGCTTTAGAATATTTTGATAAGAAAGGCAGGCGAACTGAATTGTTCAGTATATTAGTAAATGAAGAAGAAAAATTATTAGCAGATATAATAAAAATAGACAATCAAAATGGTAACATCACAGAATTTTTACAAGAAAAAATTGAAAATGATAAAAAAGATATTTATAGAGGAATAATAGGAACTCTTAAAAACAATGGATTAATTAATGTCTTTTGGGCATCAGATACAGTTTATGATGCAGTTATTACACAAGCGGGAAGAAGTTATTTTGAAAGAAAAGAACTATATAATAAAAATACATTAAACAATAATTCCACATACATAAATGCAACTAATAGTACTGTTTTTACAGGAAATATTACTAATTCTAATATTAATATAGATAATTCAATTTCAAGCATTCAAAAACAAATTGAAGAAAAATGTAATGATGAACATGAAAAACAAGAGTTATTAGAATTATTAGAAGAAACTAAAGAAATAATTGAAAATTTCGAAAAAACTAGCCATATCGATAAAAGAAGAGCATTCTTTAATAAAATATCCAATCATTTAAGTAAACATGGATGGTTTTATGCTGAAATTGTTAGTTTACTTGGACAAACTGCAATTAAATTATTAGGCTAATTATGGAGTAGCACACACTACTCCATTTTATTCTAACAATAAATCAATTCTTTAAATATAATTTCTTCTACTGAATGTTTATAATTATTCATAAGTCCAGTCCATTTTAAAGGATCAGTATTTTTCAAATCTTCGTCAATAGGATTTTTTTCTAGCATTTGTGCCATAAGTAGTTCAAATCTTTGCTTAGCTTGTTTATCAGTTTCTACAATATGTTTTCTTAAAGTCCTGCTCATAAACATTATTATATACTCAGCCTTTTTGTAATTTTTCAAATACTCTAATCTTAAATGACCATACTTTCCAATAATATAATTTTTTTCATAATCTTCCTTTTCTAAATATAAGTCAGGAACAAAATAATCCCCTTCTTTGTGATAAGTTATCTCTACCATAACTAAAACCCCCATAAATTGATTTTCACTACAAATTAGACTAAAATAATTTATATCTTTAAATGGTTATCTAACACAATAAAATTTTGGAAGAAATCCATAAGAAAAATTTTGTCCTTATTAGAGTTCTCTCAATGGGGAAACTGCGGATGATATTGCAAGAAGCATGTGTAACTCATAACGAAATAGGAAAAATAGTTAGAAAAGCAATCGAAGAGGCAGGACGGAACTATGCCAGAGGATTTGTCCACACCTGAAAAGAGTTTAAAATAATTAGAAAAAGAGAGTAAGAAAAATCTAATAAAACAGTAAAAAAATGAAATAGGAGAAAAACTTTTTTGATAGATTTGCTTGAATTTTACATTTACATTACAGAAGATAAAAAATTGTATAAATATATAAAATATGGTATAATATATACAGTATTCGTGAGTACAGCGAAATATAAAAAATGTACTATTTTAGTAAATGTCATTGATAATTTAATGATATTACCAAAAGAAAAGGAGACCAACTATGAAACGGAAAAGCTTAATTTTAGTTATTTTCATTATTACTACTATGTGTTTGTTGGCGGGATGCAATAATGAAGATTTAAAAACTGAAAGAAGTGAATTACAAACCGAGATCGATGAACTTCAAACAGATGTAGACAGATTACAAGAAGTTCGTGACGGATTAATTCAAAAAGATGAAATTACATATGTTATTGAGTTAGAAATTTCTCAATCACATTTTTCACTTGATTTGGAAGAACACATGAAAGATTGTATGAATACAATTACGATTCCAATTCAAGTTTCGGAAGAATATTATTATTCTGTTGAGATTGGCGATATATTAGACGATGAATTTAGAATTGGTTCATATGTATTTAAAGGAAGTATAGGTAGTTGGAAAGTAGAAGTTGTAGACAAGAAAATTGTCGAAGACTAAAAAATATAAGGGGCATCCTATTTTGGAGTGCCCTTTATATTTTTTTAAGAAATTGAAAATAATTATATAAATAAAGCTATGAGGTAATTTGAACAACTTGCCGGTGTGGACAAATTGTTCGAATTTTACATTTATATTACATTACGAAAATTCATTGACTAAAAAAGTACACAATGATATAATTATATCGAAAAAATGGGAAAAAGTAACAAAAAACACGAAGAAGAGAACTAACAAATGCATAAAAAATTAAAAACACACGAATAGATAAAAATGGAGGAGAAACAAATGGACAAGATACGAAGAATTATATCAATTGTTTTAATCTTATCAATAATCACAAGTATATTAATATCAGTTATAAATCATAATGAATCATATGCTGTAAACCAGAGTGTCAGTACAGACATAAATGGCATTAATGATTCAAAATATCCGGGAATAAAAGATAGAATAAAATTATTGCAAAGCAAATACCCAAATTGGAAATTTAAAATCTTATATACAGGTTTAGACTGGAATGAAGTGATTTCAAATGAATATGTAGGACATGGTGGCTCTCCAAAAAACTTAGTATATAAAAACTCAAGTTATCAAGGAGCTTGGATTTGTTCTATATGTGGAGACAGAGCATATGATAATGGTAGCTGGAGATGTGTTTCAGAGCAAGGTATAAAATATATGATGGATCCAAGAAATTCACTAAATGCATCTGATATATTCCAATTCGAAGAATTAACAAATTCTGGTTCTGATGTAAATGTTGTAAAATCAATGGTAAATGGAACATTTCTTGCAGGACATGAACAAGGTATAGTTGATGCGGCAAATAAAAATAATGTTAATGCATATTATATAGTTGCAAGAATTATACAAGAACAAGGAAAAACTGGAACAGTTTTAACAGCTGGAAATGGTTATAATGGCCAATATGTAGGATATTATAATGTATTCAATAGAGGTGCATCAGGGAATTCAACACAAGAGATATTATTAAATGGTTTAGCAACAGCTAAAAAATACGGATGGACAAGTTTAGATAAATCAATTGATGGTGGAATAAGTTTCTTGGCTAATAATTATATTCATAAAGGCCAAAATAACTTATATTTACAAAAATTCGATGTTGAAGCAACTAATGGATTGTATTCAAACCAATATATGCAAAATATTTTAGCAGCACAAAGTGAAGGAACAACATTAAGAAATACATATATTAATATAAATGCAATGTCTTCATCACATACATTTATTATACCAGTATATGAAAATATGCCAAGTGATGCTTGTAGTAGGCCTGATACAAATGGTTCAAGTTCTACAGATGTTGATGTTGTTAAAGTCAATGTTGACCAAACTCTTAGAATTAGAAATAATCCAAATGGAACAGAGACTGTAGGATGGTTATACAAAGATGAAATTGTTACAAGACTTGAAAAGGCAACTTCAAAGGTTGGAGGAACTTATTGGGACAAAGTTAGAAAGTCTAATGGCGTTGTTGGTTATGCTGCAAGAGAGACATATGATGGTGAGAACCAATATAAGTTGTATTTGGTGCCTGTTAATGATAATGGTAACAATGGTAATAGTGATAATGGCAATAATAATAATGAAAATAACAATGGTGGAAATAGCAATTCAGGAAATGATACAGCAAATGTAAAAATAGATAAAGCTAATAATATAATTACGGTTACTCCAAGTGTAATAGCTTTTGATATTTTGAATGCTTTTGGTGGATCTGCTAAAATAACTAAGGCTGATGGTAGCTATTTAAATGGTGGTAATGACTTGATGGCAACTGGATTTATTGTTGAAGATAAGTATACTGTTGTAAAAAAAGGCGATTGTAATGGGGATGGAGTAGTTGATACGGGAGATACATATATTTTGAAATGTGTGATTTTAAATATGAAAAAATTTGATAATGAATATTATAAAAAGGCTGCAGATATAAATAATGACAATTCTTTAGATACAGGAGATACATATATTTTAAAAAAACAGATTTTAGGATTAACGAATATAGGTTTGTAAGGAGGAAATATGAAGAAAAAAATAATAAGTATATTTTTTGCAATAGCATTAATATTTACTTTAAAAAATTATAGCAATGCTGCAAACGCAGGGATACAGTGCAATAATACGGCAACAGTAAATAAACCAATATCTATAACTGTTACTGGAAGTGCAGTACAATGGAATTTAACATTAAAAGTTAATGGAATAAAAATAGCATCAAGTAGTGAATTTGAAAATGTCCAAGGAAATAAAAATATCTCTTTTTCAGGAAGTTATACGCCGACTTCTACAGGAAATTTAACTGTTTCATTAGAGGGAAGCGTTACAGAAGCTGGTGATGGTAGTACTATAAGAAAATTTGGAACCAAGACAATAACTGTTTCTGAAAACACATCAAATAATAACAAAAATAATAATGGTAGTTCTTCAAATCCATCAGCAGGAAATAATGGTGGGAAAACTGATACTAATACTGGTTCAACAACAAAATCAAATGTTGCAACTTTATCTAATTTAGGAATAAGACCAAATGATTTTTCAGGATTTAGTGCAAATAAAACTTCATACAGTACAGAAGTACCAAATAATGTAGAATCAATAGAAATATATGCTGAAAAAGCTAAAGATAATAATAGAAAAACAATAACTGGACAGAAAATATCAGGAACAGGGAAGAAAACTTTAAAAGAGGGTACAAATTCATTTAGTGTAGTTGTTATATCTGAAGATGGAACAGCCAATAAAACATATACTATAAATGTAACAAGAAAAACAAAAGACGATAATAGTACTGAAAATGAAACAACAGAAGAAACTACAAACGAAACAACATCAGAAGATGAAGTTGAGGATCCAACAGCACAAGCATTTGGACTAACAAAATTATCAATTGCAGGTGTGGAACTACAACCACAATTTCAAACTGATGTATATGAATATAGAATAGAATTAAAAGAAAATCTTGACAAACTTGATATAGAGGCAATTGCAACAGAGGAAAATGCAAATGTTGAAATAACAGGAAATGAAAATTTACAAGATGGAGAAAATGTAATTACAATTCTTGTAAAAGGAGATACAGAAGATAAAAATGTTGCATATCAAATAATTGTAAATAAATCTGTAGAAAATCAAGAAGAAACAAATACAAATGCAAATAAAATTAAAAATATCATTATAGTTTCAACTGTTGCAGTGCTTGTACTAATTGTTATAATAATAATTGTAGTAAGTAAAGTAAAAAGTAAGAAGAATGAAGCTTTTATACCATATGGAGGAGTTTTTGAAGATAATGATGTTAATGAAAATGACTCTTTTAATAATTATGATAATAATAATGATTCAAATATAGAAGAAAATAATGATTTTGAAGAATATGAAGAAGAAAAACCAAAGAAAAAACGTTCAAAGGGTAAAAGATTTAAATAAAAAAGATTAATATTTTGAAGTATGATTTTAGGGAAAAATAAAAAGTTTTCCCTAAAAAAATTTTAAAAAAAGCAAATTTATGTTTGACATTTTTTTGTTTGTGTGATATTATGTACAAAAATGAGAAATGGAGTGAGTTTTATGCCAAGAAAAAGACCAGAATTAAATGTAAGAGAAAAAGCAATATTAAGATATATCGAAAAACAAATTATGAGTGTAGGTTATCCACCTTCAGTTAGGGAAATAGGAAAAGCTGTAGGATTAAGCTCAACAGCTACAGTACATGGGTATTTAGCTAGACTAGAAGATAAAGGATATATTAAAAAACAAGATAAAAAAGGAAGAACATTAAGATTATTAAAAGGAACAGATGGTGAATCAAAGAAAACATCAACAAAAGACTTCTATACTCAAAAGGAATTAGTAGAGGTACCAGTTGTTGGAAAAATAACAGCAGGTATGCCTATTTTAGCAGTTGAAAATGTAACAGATACATTCCCAATTCCAATTGACTTTGTTGGGAATTCTGACTGTTTTATGCTTACAGTTAGAGGGGAAAGTATGATAGAGGCAGGAATTTTAGATGGTGATTACATATTAGTAAGAAAACAAAGTAATGCAAACAATGGTGAAATTGTTGTTGCATTAATAGAAGATGAAGCAACTGTAAAAACATTTTATAAAGAAACAGATCATATAAGATTACAACCTGAAAATAGTACAATGGACCCAATAATAGTTCCAAATTGTGAGATTTTGGGAAAAGTATGTGGCGTATTTAGAAAAATGTAACGATTTAATTTGGAGAAAGGGAATAATCAATTTTTGATTAATGCTTTATAAAATTGATTATACTAGATGAGATGATAAAAAGAGTAATATTTGATATAGATAATACACTAATACCTTGGAAAAATGAATATTATAACGAAATATTTGAGGCGTTAAAAGAATTAAATACAGAATGTTCAAATGAAGAATTTAATAAAATAAAAAAAGCCTTTGGAGAATATGAAAATGTATATTATTCATTTAATAAAGAAAATATGATAAATTATATAAATGAATATACAGGGAAAAAATATCCTAAAGAATTTATGGATAAAATTATTGAGAAATGGGCAGGTTGCGTACCAGAAAAAATAGAAGATTCAATTTTAGTAACGCTTGAAGAATTGAGTAAGAAATATGAAATGGTTTGTTTAACAGATTGGTTTAAAAATCAACAAATTAAAAGATTAGAAAAAACAAATATTTTAAAATATTTTCAAGAAATATATGCTGCAGAAAATACAAAAAGAAAACCATTTAAAGAAGCGTTTATGCAAGCAATTGGGGAAAATAAACCAGAAGAATGTATAATGATAGGAGATAGTTTTGCAAGGGATATAGAAGGAGCATTAAAAGCGGGTCTTCAAGCAATTTATTATAATCCAAAAGAATCTGAGAAGACTAGTAGGATTTTATATTATGAATTAGAAACAGAAGATGGAATAAGAAAAATAGAATATTATACTGTATCTAGGTTAGATGAGATTTTAAATATTTTATAAAACAAATTTATATGTTTATAATCATATTTTATAATTGTGTTCACAAAGAATTCACAAAAAAGATACAATAAAAATATTGACAAATGACACAGTGTCACTTATAATAATGACACAGTGTCATTTTACTTTTTGAAATAATTTATACAGACATGAACAAAAAAATAGTTTGTCACTATAAGAGAAAAAGACAATAGTAAAGAATGATAATAAAAGGTGGTGAGAATATGCCAAAAGAAACATTTGTAAAGTTGCCAGAAGAAAAAAAAGACAAAATAATAAAAGCAGCAAAAAAAGAATTTGCACGAGTACCATTTGAACAGACATCAATAAAAAATATTGTAGAAGATGCAGATATTGCAAGAGGAAGTTTTTATCAATATTTTGAAAGTAAAGAAGATTTATTACGGGTATATTTTAAATATACATTTTAAAGAAATGAATGCACAAATGCAGGAAAAAGTAATAAAATCTAAAGGTGACATATTTAAAATTTTTATATCAATGTATGACTGTGTAGATAATAACCTGATAAAAAACGAAGATATGGAATTTTACAGAAAAATATTTGGAAACCTAAAAACAAGTGATGATGGTAAAATATTCAAAAAATTTGTAGAAGAAAGACCTAAAAAAATAAAGGACTTTTATGAGTATATTGATACTTCAAATTTAAGAGTAAATTCAAAAGAAGAATTTGAAATCGTAGAGAAAATCTTATTTACAGTAACTACGAAAGCGATTGTAATGAGATTTAAATATGACTCAAAAGAAGAAGCAAGAGAAAATTTCTTAAAACAAATTGAGTATTTGAAATATGGAATTATGAGAGGAGAAAAGCATGTTTAAAGTATTAAAAAATTTAAAAGAATCATGGATATCAGTAATTACAATAGTACTATTATTAATAGTTCAAGCAGCAGGAGATTTAACATTACCAGACTACACATCAAAAATAGTCAATGTAGGTATCCAAAATGGTGGAATTGAAAATGTAGCACCAGAAGTAATAAGAAAATCAGAAATGGAAAATATGCTAATATTTACAGAGGAAGACGACAAAATTTTAGCATCATATGAAGAAATATCAAAAGATAATTTAGATAGTGCCGAATATGAAAAATTAGTAAAAAAATATCCAGCATTAGAAAATGAATCTTTATATAAAATTAAAAAAATAAGTAGTAGTGAACAAGAAGAATTGGATTTGTTAATGGCTAAACCTTTAATGATGCTTAGTGTTACAAAGCAAATGCCAAAAGGGCAACTAGACAAAATGTTAGAAACAGTAAATCAAAAACTTGATGATATGCAAGACAGTATATTAGAACAAGCAGCAATACAAGAAGTTAAAAATGAATACAAAGCAATAGGAATGAATACAGACAGCATACAAAATCAATACATAATAATGGCAGGACTAAAAATGCTAGGAATATCATTAATAATTATGATATCTGCAATATCAATTATGTGTTTATCTGCAAGAGTTGCAGCAAGACTTGCAAAAACATTAAGAGAAAAAGTATTCAAAAAAGTACTTAGATTTTCAAACAAAGAATTTTCAGAATATAGTACAGCATCTTTAATAACACGTTCAACAAATGATATTCAACAAATTCAAGGGTTAATAGCAATACTATTTAGAGTCCTTGTATATGCACCAATTATAGGTATTGGAGGATTTTTAAGAGTACTAAATCAAAGTGATAACTCAATGGCATGGATAATAGGAGTAGCAATTATAACAATATTATTTGTAGTTGCAACATTATTTATAATTGCAATGCCAAGATTCAAAAAATTACAACAATTAATTGATAAACTAAACCTAGTTGCAAGAGAAATCTTAACAGGTTTACCAGTAATTAGAGCATTCAATACAGAAAAGAAAGAAGAAAAAAGATTTGATAAAGCAAATATGGATTTAACAAAAACCAACCTTTTTGTTAACAGAGCAATGAGTTTTATGATGCCAACATTAATGTTAATTATGAATGGAATCTCATTGTTAATCGTTTGGGTTGGAGCACATGGAATTGATAATGGAACAATGCAAGTTGGAAATATGATGGCATTTATTCAATATACAATGCAAATTGTAATGAGCTTCTTAATGATATCAATGGTTTCAATAATGTTACCAAGAGCATCAGTATCTGCAAATCGTATAAATGAAATAATCGAAACAGATGAAGCAATAAAAGATAGTAAAGAACCTAAAAAATTAAATCCAAACAAAAGAGGACTTGTTGAATTTAAAAATGTTTCATTTAGATATCCAGATAGTGATGAAGAGGTTTTAAGTGATATTTCATTTACTGCAGAACCAGGAAAAACAACTGCTATAATAGGAAGCACAGGTAGCGGAAAATCTACAATAGTTAATTTGATACCTAGATTTTATGATATAACATCAGGAAATCTTTTAATAGATGGTGTTGATATTAAAGATATATCAAATAAAGACCTAAGAAAAATTATAGGATTTGTACCACAAAAAGGAATATTGTTCTCTGGAACAATAGAATCTAATATAAAATATGGAAATCCAAGCATGTCTGACGAGCAAATGATAGAGGCAGCTCAAATAGCACAGGCAACTGAATTTATTGAATCAAAACCGGAAAAATATCAAGAACCAATTGCACAAGGCGGAAGTAATGTGTCTGGTGGTCAAAAGCAAAGATTATCAATTGCAAGAGCAATAGCAATTGACCCAGAAATATTAGTATTTGACGATAGTTTTTCTGCACTTGATTTCAAAACAGATAGTATTTTAAGAGCAGAACTTGCTAAAAAGACACAAGATAAAACAGTAATTATTGTAGCACAAAGAATTAATACAATTTTAAATGCTGACCAAATTATAGTATTAGAAGATGGAAAAGTTGTAGGAAAAGGAACACATGAAGAATTAATCAAAACTAATGAAACATATAAACAAATTGCATTATCACAACTTTCAGCAGAGGAACTAAACTTACAAGATTCTAATTTAAGAGCTGAAAAAAATAAATTAATTGGAGAAGGAGGTAAAGAACATGAGTAATAATCAAACAATAAATAGACCTCCAAGAATGAGAGGACATGGACCAATGGGCGGTGGACCAGGAGGACGTGGTCCAGTAGAAAAAGCAAAAGATGTAAAAGGGACAATAAAGAAGTTAGGACAAAGATTATCAAGTTATAAAATAGCAATAATAATTGTAATGATATTTGCAATTGGAAGTACAATATTTAGTATTGTTGGACCAAAAATCTTAGGAAATGCTACAACAGAAATATATACAGGACTAATGAATAAAATAAACAGAACTGGTGGAATAGATTTTGCAAAAATAGGAAAAATTATTTTATTCGCACTAGGACTATATGGCGTAAGTGCACTATTCTCAATGATTCAAAGTTACATTATGGCAGGTGTTGCACAAAAAGTAACATATAAAATAAGAAATGAATTGACAGAAAAAATAAACAAATTGCCAATGAAATATTTTGACAAAAAGACAAATGGAGAAGTTTTATCAATAATCTCAAATGATGTTGACACATTAAGCACAGGGTTAAACCAAAGTATTACACAAATTATAACATCAATTTTCACAATTATAGGAATATTAGTAATGATGTTTTCAATAAGTTGGGAAATGACAATTGTAAGCCTATTGATATTACCAATATCAGGAGTAATACTAAAAAAAGTAATAGGAAAATCACAAAAATATTTCGTAAAACAACAAGAATACTTAGGACATGTAAATGGCCAAGTAGAGGAAGTTTATGGTGGACACAATATTGTTAAAGTTTTCGGAAGAGAAGAACAAGCAATAAAAGAATTTGAAAAAGAAAATCAAGAACTATATAAATCAGGATGGCGTTCACAATTCTTATCAGGCTTAATGCATCCATTAATGAATTTTGTAGGTAATGTTGGATATGTTGCAGTAGCAATTTTAGGTGGATATTTTGCAGTAAAAGGAAGAATCACAGTTGGTAATATCCAAAGTTTTATACAATACAATAAACAATTTACACAACCAATAGGTCAAGTCGCACAAATATCAAGTACAATACAATCAATGATTGCAGCTGCTGAAAGAATATTTGAATTCTTAGAAGAGCCTGAAGAAGTTGAAGATGTAAAAAATCCAGTATCAACAGATGGACTAAAAGGAAACATTGAATTTAAAAATGTTCATTTTGGATATGACCCA
The DNA here is from genome assembly GCA_934120675.1 of uncultured Clostridia bacterium. GTDB lineage: Bacteria > Bacillota > Clostridia > TANB77 > CAG-508 > CAG-269. The sequence continues at coordinate 821 of CAKOUU010000012.1, read as the reverse complement.
GAAAAAACAATAATAAATGACTTTAATGCAAAAGTTAAAGACGGCCAAAAAATTGCAATTGTTGGGCCAACAGGCGCTGGTAAAACAACAATGGTTAAATTATTAATGAGATTTTATGATGTAAATAGTGGTGAAATATTATTAGATGGTAACAACATCAAAGATTTTAAACGTGGAGACCTTAGAAAAATGTTTGGTATGGTTCTTCAAGATACATGGTTATTTGGTGGAACTATAAAAGAAAATATTAAATATAGTAAGCCAGAAGCAACAGATTCTGATGTTATAAAAGCAGCTAAAGCAGCGCATATACATCATTATATAAAAACATTATCAAAAGGATATGACGCAAAAATTAATGAAGAATCAACAAATATATCTGCAGGGCAAAAACAATTGCTAACAATTGCTAGAGTTATACTTGCAGACCCTAAAATATTGATTTTAGATGAGGCTACAAGTTCAATAGATACAAGAACTGAACAACAAATTCAAGCTGCTATGGATAATTTAATGGAAGGTAGAACAAGTTTTATTATTGCACATAGATTATCTACAATAAAAAATGCTGATTTGATTTTAGTTATGGACCACGGAGATATTGTTGAGCAAGGTACACATGATGAATTACTTGCAAAAGATGGCTTCTATGCAAAATTATATAATTCACAATTTGAAGACTGCAATGATGAAGTGGAATAAGAAAAAGACTATAGTTTAATAAAGCTATAGTCTTTTTCTTTTTATGTAAATAATCTTCCGGCTATGCCGGTAGTAACATAGGCTTTAGCTTTGTAGCAAAGCAACTCCTTTCATGTTAT
>CAKOUU010000011.1 GCA_934120675.1 uncultured Clostridia bacterium | reverse complement strand
TTGAGGCTCTGCTTGTAATATAGCCTTTTAGGCGTTATGAGTAAAAAGCCCCCGGCTAAGCCGGGGGATAATTACTAATTTATTATTTAAATCTTCTAATATAATCATCAATATTATTTAAAAATTCTTGATTATTTGCAGTTTTAACCATCATAGAAATTACTTGTTCAGTAACATCTGCAACAGGCATACTATTCATAGCTTTACGCAAAGCAAAAACAGTTTCTTTCTCTTTTGGTGTAAGTAATAAATCTTCACGTCTAGTACCAGATTTATTAATATCAATAGCTGGAAAGATACGTTTTTCAGATAATTTTCTGTCAAGGTGAACTTCCATATTACCTGTACCTTTAAATTCCTCAAAAATAACATCATCCATTCTGCTTCCTGTTTCAACTAATGCAGTAGCAAGAATTGTAAGGCTTCCGCCGTGTTCGATATTTCTAGCTGCACCAAAGAATTTCTTAGGTTTATGTAATGCCGCTGGGTCTAAACCACCTGATAGAGTTCTTCCTGAAGATGGAATTGTTAAGTTATATGCTCTTGCAAGTCTTGTTATACTGTCTAATAAAATAACAACATCTTGTCCTTGCTCAACTAATCTTTTGGCTCTTTCAAGTACCATTTCAGCAACCTTAACATGATGTTCTGGTAATTCATCAAATGTTGAATATATAACTTCTCCATCGATAGAACGCTTCATATCTGTAACTTCTTCTGGTCTTTCGTCTATTAACAATACAATTAACTTTTCTTCTGGATTATTTTTTGAAATACTATTTGCTATTTTCTTTAATAATGTCGTTTTACCAACTTTAGGTGGAGCAACTATCATACCTCTTTGTCCTTTTCCAATAGGTGACATTAGGTCTATCATTCTCATAGCATATTCTTTACTATCTGTTTCTAGTCTAATTCTTTCATTTGGATATATTGGTGTTAATTCGTCAAATCTTTTTCTTCTTGCAGCTTTTTCAGGAGATTCTCCATTTACTTCTCCAACAAATATTAATGATGGGAATTTTTCTCCTTCTTTACATCTTGCAATACCTTTTATTATATCACCTGTATCTAGTCTGAATCTTCTTATTTGAATCATAGATATATAAACATCTTTAGGGCTAGATAAATAATTTTCTCCACGTAAAAATCCATATCCGTCAGGTAGAATATCTAATATTCCTTCGACTATTTCGTCTCCTTCAGTTGTAAGTTTATATCCTGATATTTCTTGACCTTCAGTTTGAGTAGTTTCTTCTGATTTTTCTTCTATTTTTTTAATGCTTCTACTTGCTTCAGCACTTGTATTAATTACTTGTTCTAAGACTTGTACTAATTCTTCTTTCTTTAATTTTGAAATGTTTTTAATATTGTTTTCTTTCGCTAATTCTTTTAACTCTGTTAGAGTTTTTTCTTCTAAATTTAACATAAATCCTCCTAAATAAATATCTTTTTGTATAATATTTTTAATATAATTATTGTTTTTTTGTGGAATTTTTTTTCGAATTAAATAAAATACATTTATATTATAACACAATTTTCCAGAAAAAGGAAGTACCTATTGTAAAAAAATGTAAAAAACAAAACCAATTTTAGTAGCAAAATCGATTTTGTTATATTTATTTACATACCCTTATCTACATATACTTTTTCGTTTGGGTAATACATTTCTAATTTTTCTCTTGCCATTTGTTCTATAAATTCTTTTGAATTTACATTTTCTTTTTCTGCATTAAGCTCATCATTGTATGATTTTTGAGTTTCTATTTTGCTAGCAAGTTCTTTACTATTTGCACTATATTGGTTTAGCACTTTTTGTTGATTTATCAATGTAAATATTGCATATCCTAAAACTAATAATATTAATAATCTTTTATATAATTTTCTTTTTTTCATCAGTATCTCTCCAGTCTAAATAACATATAATATATATTTCTACTTTTTTTTCAAAAATCCTTCCTATTTTTTGAAAAAATTGTAATATTTAAGAATGAACTTTATTTTTGTGTGATTTTAATACATTTTTTAACTTATTTTGACTTTTTATTTTGAATTTACCGATGTTTATTGTAATAAAATTTATTGGTCGAATAATTAATTTTTTAATAAATTTTATGGATAATTTAATTGGCGTTAATATAATTGATATAATTTTTTTGATTATTTTTATGATTTTGACATTTATATTTATAAAGTATTTGCTGAATAATATCATATAAATTAAACACCCTAAAAATACTCCTAAAAACATGTAAAAACGTACTTCTCCATTGCTAAATGTAAATATGGAGTAAAGTAATATAAAACCTGTTAAAATCCAAAATAATATATCTTGCATATATGTAACAATATCTGATGTTTTAAAACTTTTTCGTAGAATTCTGAATATGTCAAATAATATTCCTATTACGATTCCATTTATAGTAAATATCAAAAATAAATTTGCTTGATTTGCAACCATAATTTCTCAGTCCTTTGTTTATTTTAAATTTTGTCTGTCAATTTTCATTATTTATCATTTGAAAATTTTACTTATTAAATTCCCTTTGTTTTTTTCTGTTTCTTTGTCACTATAATCTAAATAAGATATATCTCCCTCTATTATTACTTCTGATGTATCTATACTTAATTTATTTATTCTTAAGTTTTCTCCTTTTATAGTTAATAATCCGAGTTCTGTTTCTACCATTACTACTTGGTCATCAAAGCTTAATACATCATTTACGCCTGATATGCTTAGCTTTCCCCTATTTTCTAATATTAAGTTTTGGATTACTCCTGTATTTATTGTTTTTCTTTCATCTATTGTCATTTTATATCACATCCCTTTCAAACACTTTATTTGGTTTATCTGATATTTATATATATTCACTGGTTGTCTTTTTTAGAACAAAATCGGGCATTAATAACATTGGCACTTATAAAAACATTTTAAAGCTCGCGTATTTGTTTGCGCGCAAAATTTGCATACTTTTCTAACTCAGTACAAAAAGAAGTGCTACATTTGTAACACTTCTTTGTTTTAAGGAAACTTATATATTTACAAATATGTCTCCTCTGGCTTCTTTGAATAATCTTTCTGGCTCTCCAGCTAATATTTCATCTAGCTCTTTTTTTGACAAAATACTACTGTTCATTAACCCAGCTACTATTAGTTTCAATTCTTTTTTGTGATTATTTAATGTGTCTATAGCATATTTTTCAGCTTCTAAAAGAATTTTATCAACTTCCTCATTGATTTTCTCTACAGTTTTTTTATCGCACAATATTTTTTTACCGTCAGCCTCATAAATATGATTTTTAAACGAATCACTTAAGCCATATGACATTACCATTTTTTTAGCAATGTTTGTTGCCTTTTCTAAGTCAGATGAAGCACCTGAAGAAATTTCATTTGAATACATTTTTTCTGCAATTCTACCCGCTAACATTTTTCCAATTAGCTGAATATAAAACTTTTTAGTATTCGAAGAAATATGATTTTCATTAATTTCTTCTACATGTACTCCAAGATATCCCTCAGCTGGCATAATAGATACTGCTAATGTTTCAGAATATCCTTTTAGTTCATCTGAAAAATTCTGCAAAATAAAATGACCTGCCTCATGATATGCTGTTGACATTTTTTGTGTTTCAGACATATTGTCAAATTGCTTTTTTCGTATGGCAAAATTTGATAATACATCTTCGTAGATAACACTGTGCCTCCTATCTAATTCAGCAACAACCATTGATTTATCAATTAAGTCCAATGTTCTATCCGGATTTTTTGTTGCATAATTAAAACATGATGCATTGAGAATAATGCAGTCAACTAATTCTCTAGATATTGTTGTTTGATGGAAATCTTCTAGTCGTGAAATTTGATTTTTAATCATATCATATACCTCATTTGAGTGTGGTTCTTTCACAATGATTTTTTCAAATCTTCTTTTTAAAGCTCCATCTCTTGAAAAATATTTTTCATATTCTTCATTTGTTGTTGCTCCAATAACTCTGGTATCTCCTCTAGCTAAAAGTGGTTTTAAAGCATTTGCCAAATCAAGGTCACCATCTCTACATGCTCCTGCTCCAAGAATTGTATGAATCTCATCAATAAATAATATGCAATTTGGATTTTGCTCCAAAAATTTGATAAGCTCATCAAACCTTTCTTCAGCCGAACCTCGGTACTGTGTACCGGCTAGAATAGAATTTACTTCTAAGACCACAACTTTAGTATTTTCAAATTTTTTGTAGCAATTTCCTGTTGCTATCTCCCATGCAAGTTTTTCTACAATTGCAGTTTTTCCAACACCTGGTTCTCCAACTAAAATTGCATTTCTTTTGGTTGCTTTTGATAATATCCGTATTAGCTGGTTTGTTTCCTCCTCTCTTCCAAGAATAGTACATTCAGTTTCCTCTGGTGAAAATTTGTCATTCATTATGTACAAAAAACTGGATAATTTTCTTGGAATTATCGTGTCCGGTTTAGGTGTATTTGCATTTTCATGTGTTTTTGATGTTTGATGCAGTTCAGCGTTTGAGCCCAAAAATAACATTAATAAATCTAAATAATCGTCTGTACATGTCTCTGTTAATGCAGCAAAAACAAAATCTAGGTTTACAATAATGGTGTTATATGAATTTTGGGCAATATCTTTCGCATAATTAAGTGTCTCAATAAAATCATCTGAAATTATATATGTATGCTCTCCAACACGTAAATTATAGCCTTTTGAACTATTTAGTCTTTCTGGTTTTATATTCCAAAATTCATATATTTTTTTTGCTATTTCTTCTTTATTTGCTCCCTTTTTAATTAGATATTTGCGAAACGGACTTGCTGGCCTAAGAGCAAGCATGCTTAATGCCAATGTACTTGTTATACAATTGGCATGCATCCGTTTGGATATTTCTTCTGATGCCAAAAGTAGATCAACTAACTCCTTACTGTAAATTGTTTGATTATCCATAATGTGCCTCCTTATGTTGTATAGAATTTGTATGTTATAATTTTACAACCAATTTACATAATTGTCAACACTAATAATTATAGATATGATTTTTAAATATGATAAATATTAATATATTTTTAAATAAATTCTAGATATTGTGTTGAATTATGTAAAATAATGAGATATAATATTATTGTAACTTATTAATATGCTTATAATTATATAAGCTCTATAACTTTTTAGGAGGAACTTTTTTATGATTGTAAAAGACAAAAGTGATTTCTATGTAAACCGTTATATGCGGCATGACAAGGTAACCGGATCGTTTATATTTTACTCTGCACATTTCCCAGACGGAGAAAATGTTCGTTTTTTCGGCGAAGCTGGAATGAAACAAGGAGAGGACAATATTGGATTTTATAATGGTTTTGTACCGTTTAATACCGAAAAGATATCTTTTGGTTTTATAACACATAACCACATGGACCATATTGGACTGCTACCAGTTCTCGCTCATCAGGGGTTATCTTGTCCAGTGTTTACAAGTTATTCTACAGATATGCTTATGAAAGTAGCATTAAATGATACTGTAACAATTACAGACAAAGATTTAGGCAGGCCAATTGCATCTGAAGAAGACATGGAAAAGGCACTTGACTTAATTATTGGAACAACTTATAAAAAACAAATTAAGCCACACAAAAACATCAGAATTACATTTTATTCAAATGGTCATCTTGTAGGTGCAACAGTTGTACTAATTGTTATAACATATCCTGGAAGGGAGCCTATAACTATCTTGCATACTGGTGATTATAAGGATAGTAATGTATTCTTTAATGTTGAAATGCCGCCAAAAGCGGTTCGAGAACTTAATATTTCTAATATAGTTTGTGAATCAACATATGGAAATGTCGATTCTACAGATCCTATGTTCAAAAAATGCTTAAAAGATAATACTGTTGAAGCGCTCAACAATGGAATGACAGTCCTATACCCTACATTTGCACAAGGCCGGCATCAAGAAGCTTTGTTTAAAATAAAAATGTGGAAGGATAAAGGAATTATCCCGGAAGATACAACAGTTGTTGTTGATGGAAAAAGTTCACAGGAATACAACATTATGTATATGTATGGAAACTTAGGTATAAAAAAGATTATGAAAAATTTCATGCCTAAAGGATGTCTTTTTATTCCAAGAACAAAAAACAAAAATATGTTTAGAAAGCAGATCTTGGAAGAAAGCGGACCTAAAATTATTTTAGCACCTGGAGGTATGGCTTCTTATGGGCCAATAACATCATATATTAAGTATTGTATTTCAAGAAATGATGTACTTATTCATTCTCTTGGTTATTGCTCACCAGAATCTACAATGCATAAATTACTTAATACTGCTGATGGTGAGACCTTGACTTATCAGGGTGAAGATATTGTTAAAAAATGTGTTGTTAAACAAACAGCTGAAATGTCTTCACATGCGCCAAGAAATGTTCTACTGAGATTTTTGGAGTATTTTCCAAACACAGCGTCGGTATCTATAAATCATGGTGAACCTGATGTACAGAGTTCTTTTAGAGAATATTTGTTGGAACACTTGGGTCTCCCTGAAGATCAGATAACTGTTGCAAACCCTCAGTTAGGTGTTAGAATTGAATCAAATGGTATAACAGATGTTTTTGAAACTCATTTTGAGTCAGTATTGTAAAAAATCTATTCTAAAGTTACTGAAAAAGGCGAAGCTTATAGCTTCGTCTTTCTTTATAGTATGTGTTTATTAATGTCTGTGTCATTTTTTTTAATCATAAATTTATGAACTTCTTCTAAAATTTTATCATTAACTATGCCTTTAAAGTCAATAGAAATTTTTGACTCAGAAACATTAAACTCAAGCATTTCTAATTTATTCTCTTGAACAATATCTAATAGGTTTTTAATAAAATCATAATTTCTAATAATTCCATTGCCAACAACAGAAACTCTAGAAATATCTTTCTTAACAATGCTTTTAATAGTATTTTCTTCAATAATATCAGTGATAATAGTACCAGCCTTATTATTAAAAGTAGATTTAGTTATAATAGGAATTTTAAACTTATCACCTATTTCAGCACATCTATTATGAAGAACTTTAGCACCTTCGCTAGAAATTTCCATCATTTCATTATACGATAGTGCTGGAATTTTTCTGGCTTCTGGAATTTTGTTGGGGTCTGTTGTATAAACACCATCAACATCTGAAAAAATATAGCATTCTTTAGCTTTCAATGCTGCGGCAATTGCAATAGCTGATGTATCTGACCCACCTCTCCCCAATGTTGTAATATCTAGGTTTTCGTTATATCCTTGAAAACCTGCTATTATAACTATTTTTCTTTTTTTAAGTTCTTGTGTAATCCTTGTAATATCTATGTTTTTTATAATTGCATTTTGATTTGTGTTGTCTGTAAATATGCCTGCTTGCCATCCTGTAAGAGATATTGCTTTATATCCCATTTTATTTAATAATATACTTAATTTTGAAATCGAAATTTGTTCACCTGTGCTAAGTAACATATCCATTTCTCTAAAAAATTCGTGATTTGGGGACGTTTTTTCACCTCCGATTTTTACTAACAGAATTAAGAGGCTCATTTTCATTTTTTAAATTTTCATTTGCATCTTTTTCTTCTATAATTGTTGAAGCTTCATTTATTAATTTATCTGTAGTTTTGCCTTGTGCTGAAAGTATTACAACTATGTTATTTTCTTTGTTATACATATCTATAATTTTCTTTGCTACTATTTTTAATTTATCATTGTCAGCAACTGAGCTACCTCCAAATTTCATTACAATTGTGTCCATATGGACCACCTCTTTAAAATAATATAATCGAGCCTTATCTTATTTAAAATATGGCTCTTTATATAATATGGCAAAAAAGAAATTATGTTTCCATAATTCTCTTAATAGTAACTTCTTATGCACAAAATTCTAACTATATTTTTTAGATATTTTTACAGATTTTGTTTCAAATAGCTTTCCATAAAACCGTCTAAGTCCCCATCCATAACTGCTTGAACATTACCAACTTCATAATTTGTTCTGTGGTCTTTAACCATTGTATATGGGCAAAAAACATAAGAACGGATTTGGCTTCCCCATGCAATGTCTCTTTGTTCACCTTTCAAATCTTCAATTTTTTCTTTATGTTCTTGCTCTTTTAAATCAAACAATTTAGATTTTAACATTCTCATAGCAGTTTCTCTATTTTGAATTTGCGAACGTTCTGATTGGCATGCAACTACTGTATTTGTAGGAATATGTGTAATCCTTACAGCAGATGATGTTTTATTTATGTGCTGGCCACCTGCTCCAGATGCACGGTATGTATCTATTCTTAAGTCATCTGGATTAATATTTATTTCTATATCTTCTGTTATTTCTGGTAAAACTTCAACTGATGCAAATGATGTATGCCTTCTTCCACCACTATCAAATGGTGAAATTCTAACTAATCTATGTACACCTTTTTCACTTTTCATGTATCCATACGCATTTTGACCTATTATTTCAAATGTAACGCTTTTTATTCCTGCTTCTTCTCCTTCAAGATAGTCTAATTCTTTTACTTCATATTCATTTTTTGTGGCCCATCTTGTGTACATTCTATATAACATTTCTGCCCAGTCTTGTGATTCGGTTCCACCTGCACCTGGGTGTATTGTGACAATAGCGTTGTTTGCGTCATATTTGCCTGATAAAAGAGTTTCTAGTTCTAACCTTTCTAATTCCCTTTGCTCTTTTTTAGTACTCTTTATTATGTCTTTTAAGAGCTCTTCTTCAAAACTTTCTTTTACTAATTCGGATAGTTCTAATGAATAGTTTATTTCTTTTTCAAGTTCTCTATATTTTATAACTTTGCTTTTTATTTTTTTTATTTCTGATAATACCTTTTTTGTTTCTTCATTATTTGTTGTCCAAAAATCTGGGTTTGCCGTTTTTTCTTCTAGTTTGCTAAGTTCTTCTTCTAATTTAGCAATGTCAAAGAGACTCACCTAAATTCTGTAATTTTGATTTTAATTCTTCTAATAATCTCATATTTTCTTCAAGTTCTAACATTTTAAATTTCATCCCTTTCATAAAAATACGGGGAGATATACTCTCCCCATTGAAGTCTTCCCCTTATAGCTCATTGTTTAAATGTTTTAGCAATAAGTCTATTTTCGATGATATACCACTATAAACAATTATAATTTTGCCGTTGAGTTTGTATGTTGTTTGTATTACATCAGCCAAAATTCCAGCAAGACAATAATTATTTAAAGTTTCTTTTAAATAATCGTTATAATGTGTCTCGTCAATCTTTTCATTGATTGCATTTATACTGATGACTACATTCCGTTCTGTACTTCTTGTAATTGTAATATCAAAATCCATTGGAGACTCCCTTCAAAATACTTTAACTTTAGTGACTTTTATATAATATCACAAATCTTAATTATTTTCAAGGATTATATTATGTGCTTAATTGATAATAGAAAAAAAGCGTATCTTTATGAAGATACGCTTTCCTTACTATTATTCACTTCCAAGAAGCTCCTCTAAACTTCTTGGTTTTCTCATGTCTTCTATAAAATCTTTCATAGAAAATGTTGAGATATACTTGCACTCTCCTTCAACGAATTTTATTACTTTTTTCGCTTCTTCCGGAAGATAGTCGATTAAATCGATGACTTCAGGATACCAGCTAGATATAGCAAAATTGGTTTTATCCCAATCTGCATGCAACTCTGTCATTGCTTTATTCTTTTCCAGAGCAAAGTCTTTTTCAAATGCTACATTATTACAAAGTGTAGGATTTGAATAAAATTCATAATCAACTCTAAGATGGTGAATATATCCCTTAAAGAATAAACTGTTTGAATCGAATTCCCCATCTTCAAACATTGATTTAAGAAGTTTGAAATCTGCGTGATTCGTATCACCTGGTTCTGAACCAAAGTGTGTTCCACCATGTTTGATTGAACATAGCTTTAGCACTTGTTCATAAGATGGTGCTTTGTCGAGACAATTACGGAATAAATAAGCATATTCTGATTTAGTTGGCGTATGCTTTTTCCATAAGTCAGGAGCAATAACTCCTATCACTCCAATTTCTGAAGACCGTACGTCTTCTGGCACTGAACTAACGTGAGTAAAATTTCCAGGCATAATTATGCCCTCCTTTCAATTGTTATATAGGTTAGTTTGACCATATACTATATGGCAAGTTACAAAAGGCTCTTGAGCCTAATTCTTAACTATTATATCACTCAAATTTACATAAATCAAGAAAAATAAAATATAATTATGATTAAATCATGAAATTATATTTTATTTTTCTTGTTCTAATTCATTGTTAGCTATTGGGGAAATTATTTTCAAATATTCAACATTGTCTTTTAATTGCATTCCTCTACTAAAAGCAATATTATCAGCTTTTTTAATATTATCAGGAGATATATGTTTTTTAGAACAATTTAAATTTTGGTATAATTCTTGCGCTAATATTCCAATATTAATATAGTTATCATCACTATATTCTAAATTATATATATTTTTTTCATTAACTTTAAATACACAATTTTTAGAAGTTTTATGTTTTTTGTCACTATATACTAAACATTTTAATTTTAATCCTCTTTCTTGTTTATTATCTGTTGGTTTTAAACCTGTTTGATGTATATGTAAAATAAAATTTGCAACACTTAGTAAATTGTATATTGAAATAATTTTAGAATCTGTGAAAAATTTATATATATTTGTATCGTTGATTTTTGAGTGTACTCTAACCGTTACAATATTAATTTTCTCTCCTTTTTCTAATAAAATTCCATCTGAATAAATAGATTTAGCGGGATAGTGAGATAACAATGATAAATTCTTATTTTCTGTAAAATTTGATTTATCGTTGTTTGTTTTTTTACCTAAATTGATATATCCCAATTCATACCAAGAACCTGTATTAGTTTGTTCGAATACGCTCCCATTATTATACAAATTATTTTTCTGAATTTCACCTCCAATATTTATTTTACTGTTTTGATTTTCTCCTACAATGTGATATAATTCTTGTAATGTCATTTCTTTTTTGGTAAGTTTTTTAAGAACTGATTTGTATACTTCTAATAGTTCTTCTAGTTTTTTAACCCTTTCATTTGATGCTACTAACTGGGCAGAATTATAATTTTCTCTTTCTATTTTTTGATTTGTTAATTCTATTTCTGCATTAGCTTTTTCTATTCTTTGACTTAATTTTTCTTCCTTTTGCTTTATTTCTGCTAGTTTATCTTCTTTATATGCAGATACTTCTTCTTTTGCTTTCTGGATTTCTAATTTCTTTTCTTCTTTAATTTGAGATAATTTTTCTTCTGACCTTTTTTTCTCTTCTTCTAATTCTGAATCTAGTTGTTTCTTTCTTTCAATATATTGCGTTTCCAAAGACTCTATTTGGTCTAGATATTTTTTCTCTAGTTCTTGTTTTTTTTGATCATATTCTTTTTTTAATTCACTATTAATTTGTGCTCTTATATTTCTTTCCATTTTTTGAGCTATTGATTCTTCTTGCCCATTCTCTGATGAAAATTGTATATTTCTTTTTTTCATTTATATCCTCATTTCTGTAATTATTCAAATTCTTTTATATTTTCTATTTCAATTTGTTTTAGACAGCTTTTCCAATATTCTAATTCATTTTCATAATACTCTAAAATATCTGCCATGAGTCTTGCATTTATATGATTATAATGGTTTTGTATCATAAATCTTACATCTAGTGGTGATGTTTCGCTTCTTTGTTGGTTAGGTTCACAGGCTGTATAATAATCAAAATTAAATACTTCTATATAGTTATAATATAGATTAGCTTCATCAATTACTCGAGCTAAATATTCCAGATTCTTCATTTGATATAAAGAATAAGCTTCGCGTTCATTTATTCTTTGTGCAGTTACAGTACCATAATTATTAAGTCTGTCTTTATAATTAGCTGCAAAATTTTTAAAAAGATTCCTTATTCCTCCATCTTTTTCTAAATAAGCTTTTTCAAGTTTGTCAAATTCTTGCAATTTTTCTTTCTTTTTATTTATTTTTTTTCTTAATTTTCTAACCTTTTTCATAAAATCAAGATATTCTTTTGTTTTATCTCCATCTATATGAAAAGACATAAAACGAATTGTTTTATCTATGTTAGTATTGTTTTGTTCTTCCATAATTTTTTCTTTTTGTATAGTGTCTTCTTTATCAATTATTTCTTTATTTTCTTTCATTTTTATGTCCTTTCAATTGTAAATATATATCTCTCCAGTTGTTTAGCTCATCTTCTATGATTCTATATACATTTATAATATTAACATCTACATTATTTGTTTTATCTATTTTTATATTTGTTATTTTTTTATTTGAATATGCTAATTTCAAACATTGCATATATTTTAATTTTTCTTGTATTTCTTTGATTTCTTGAAAATCTTCTTCTACTAAATTCAAAATCTCTTTGTTTTTTAAATAGGGCTGTAATTCTTGTAGTTTATCTATATACTTTAATATTTTTTTATAATTTTCAATGTTTTTATTTTGCATAGCTTTGTTCCTTACTTCAGAGTTATATTTTAGTATGATGATTATATAATACAAAAAATATTTTGTCAATATATTATGTATATTTTTCGAACAATGTTATGATTTGCTGCTTATATGAAATAGTTTTTATGCACAATATAGAAAAAACACATACAAAACAAATTTGTTTTGTATGTGTTTTTTCTGTTATAATTGAGGAGAATTAAAAATATTTTGAGGATAGAAATATTTAAAAAATAAATCTCTTCCCATATTAATAGACATAGTATCTAAATGATTAATTTGTGCGTTCTCATTTTGTAGAGAACCCAGAATAAAAATCATATCCTTATTTTTAATTTTTTCTAACATTTGGAGCATATTGCTATTTAAAAATGCGCTATTTAAATTAATAAAGATTATAATTTTGGTATAAAAAACTCCCGGATGTTCTAGGAAAGAGCTAATTAGTATTTGCATGTTTTTTGTTCTATCTCCCAATTTCATTCTTCTATTAAGTCTTTCAAAGGGATCTATAAATGGTGTATCTTCCATATATTCATATGATTGTATTATTTCATGTGCATAATATGAAAAATCACTTTGAATAGAATAACCTTTCTCATTTAGATAATTGTATAGAACTGCAGTTATACAATTGTATATATCCATCTCTTCATAGTCAATGTCAATAGAAAAACATAATATTTCTCTATCTTGTGTATTTAGTAATTTTAATGATTTTTTTACCTTATTGTCGTAATAAATACCAAATACTCCTAGTAAATCAGGTATTTCTTTGTGTTTGATTATTTGAGTAAGGCGTCTAGTTAAATCATTATCACTTTCATATTCCTCAATTATATTTTGATTATCATTAGGTTGATAATGCTCTTCTTCTGATTTTTTATCAACATGTGTTAAAGAAACATTAGTTGATTTTTCCTTCAGAGTACTTTTATCAGAAGGAAATATTATTTGTCGCTTTTTAGCCATGTTTTTCCTCCTACATTATGTTTGTAAGGTTACTTATAATAATAAATACCTGGCTCGTTCTTTTAGAGCAGGTTTAAAATTACCATTTTTGATAATTTCATAAAACATTGTTTTTGTTTCATCAGTATAAACTGAAAATATTTTTTTACATTGTTTTTTATCAAAATCACTCCTTGCAGTGATAATTTTATGTACTACATAATTAAAGTGGTTACTGAATGTTAACTTTTCATTTGTATCAGTTCCAGCAATAAGATTGTATTTTTGTCTTTCTTCTGATACTAATACATTTTGAGGTAATTTTTGCAACAAAGAATATGCTTTTAAATATTCATCAATAATAGACTGGGATGAATTTTCATCAGCTGGATAACATGTTGCAGAAAATGTACTTTTAATATATTCCATCCTTCTTTTCTTTTCAGAAGTTGAAATTTGGTTTGGTAACTTTGCTGCTAGTGTTCCTTCAACAGCTTCATAACTTGCAACGCCGATATCTGAAAAATATCCTTTTTTCAAAACATTTACTAATTCTTTAAATTGAGCATCAGTTTCACCAGGGAAACCTACAATTACTTCTGTAGAAATTACTAAATCTGGTCTAAGCTCTTTTAAAGTCTTAAGTTTTGACTCAAAATCTTTAAACTGTGTCCTATTCATGTCTTGTAAAATTTTATCTGATACATGTTGAATATGTAACATGATTTCAGTTATATTTTTATTATTTGTAATTACAGATATTAGTTCTTCTGTAAGTCCTGCTGGGTGAAACCAGCCTATGATGTAGTTGCAATTTGGGTATTTTTCTACGATTTGTTGCATTAAAGTTGCAAACTTTCTTGCTCCATATAAATCTACTCCATAGTCAGAAGTCTCTTGTGCTCCTGTTATGTATATAGTAGATTCGTTTTCATACAGATTGTCTATTTCAGCTAAAATGCTTTCAACTGTTTTACTTTTGTATTTTCCTACGATCATAGGATATACACAGTATGAGCATTTGTGCAAACAACCTGTTGAAATGATAACTTTGTTTTGTGGTATTAAATTTTGAAGTTTATTTAATGGTTCTTTTTGTAGTTCCTTGAATGTTTTTACTTCAATTCCAGGAATGTTTTTTAAATCCTCAGAATAAAGTTTTACAAGACATCCAGAAACTATTACTCTTGCACTTCTCATAGCATTTAACCGAATATCAGCTATTACTCTCATAGAGTACATTTTGTTGGGCCCGAAGGCGCATGTGAGTACAATTATAATATCTGCAATTGTATAATCACATACGACTTCGTATCCATCTGTTTGTACAAGATTATTGAGAATAATATTGGCATTAGCTATATCCATGTGCATATCATTACAAATAACTAATGCTATTTTCATTAATATCCACCTAATTTAATCCTTTCTTTGCTGTTGTTTGTTCTAATTTTTTCCCTTTCTGCAGCATAGTATTCTGGTAAAAATTCTCTTTTATCAGCTTTTCCGATTGAATCTTCTAAAGCCAAGAATTTAGTGCAATTTTTACCCTTTATGCCTTTTGGAGTGAACTGTAAACTACCATCTTCATTAAACGTTACAATCATATAACCTCCATTTGAGTCCTTGGAATCTCGAACTTTAAAAACATTTGGCTTTTCTTTAATGATACTAAAATGCATCTTCTTAGCTGTTTTTTTAAGCATTTCAATACCATATCTTTTTAACAAAGCGCATCCTCTATAGCCAATTGTTTTTTCAACATCACCGCCATAGAAATCAGCATGAATGTTATATGTTCCATCCATGTTCTCTAATGCCATGTCATAACGTCCTGGAAGTTTTACAACATTTTCCATTACCTCTGTACCAAAATAGTACCGACACTCACCTTTCTTTTCGAGAGCTAATCCCATATTTTCTAAGGCTTTTTTACATGCCTCAAGATCTTTTATTTCTGTACTAATACTTGAAAAATGACTCATTATGCATTTCCTCCTTCACTTTTAGTATAAATCTGGCGTCCTAAACCTTTCTTTTTTGCAGTAGTTGTAATTTCTTTTTTGTTTTCTAATGAATTGGCATTTTTGACTCCTTGTTCTTTTGCCCAATTTTGAAGATTTTTAACTGTTTCTTCCATAATTCCTTCAGCAGCAGGTTTAATGCTTTCCATAGCAGAAATAATATCTGTATTTTTAATTTCTCGTCCATTATCTGAATATGCATTGAACATTGCAGATACAACTGCTTCTTCAATTTCAGCACCTGTAAACTTTTCGCACTTTTTAGAAATAGAATCAATGTTAAAATTTTCAGGTTTCCTACTCTTCTTTTTAAGCTGAATATTTATTATTTCTTTTCTTTCTTCTTCGTTTGGTAAATCAACAAAGAATATTTCGTCAAATCTACCTTTTCTAAGAAGTTCTTGTGGCAAAGCCATTATACTATTTGCTGTTGCAATTACATACACTGGTGCTTCTTTTTCCTGCATCCATGTTAATATGCTTGCAAACATTCTAGATGATACTCCGGAATCATTTTTACCGCCTGATCCAGCTCCAGCAAGGCCTTTTTCAATTTCATCAATCCATAATACACATGGAGCCATTGCTTCTGCTGTTTTTAAAGCTTTTCTTGTGTTGGCTTCAGTATCTCCAACATAGCTACCAAAAAGCTTTCCCAAATCACATTTTATTAGTGGTACATTCCAATTTTGTGCCAACGCTTTTGCTGCCAAACTTTTTCCACATCCTGGAATACCTACTAACAGAACTCCTTTTGGATTTGGCAATCCGTATTTTTTTGCTTCATCAGAAAATGCCAACAATCTTTTTTGAGTATAATCTTTGAATGTAAGCATTCCACCTACTTCAACGTTTTTTTCATTATCCCAAAATTCTAATAGCCCATCTTTACAGATAATTTGTGCTTTTACTTCACTAATTATGTGTAAGTCAATGGTTTCTTTTTTTGAAAATGATGTAGCAAAAGCATTTTCTGCCTGAGAAATAGTTAATCCTAAAGCAATTTCAGCTGCTTTATTGACCAACTCATCCAATTGATTAACATCCTTAACTTTGAGTTGTTCTTTATACAAATCAACCATTTCTGAGAGATCTTGTTTAAGCTCTTGTTTATTTGGTAACCGTAACTCAATTGAAACAACTGCATCTTCCCAATCAGATGGAATTTCAAATTTGTTGCTAATAAAAACAATACAAACTCCATTTTCTGTTGCATAACTAAACCCGTCTTTTGCCGCTCTTAGGACTTGTGGATTATTAATGTAATGCTGGAAATCTAAAAAACAAATTATATAGTCTCCATTTTCATTATTAATAGTCCTAATTTCTTCTAAAGCAAACTGTGGATCTGTCAAATCGCTATTTTCTGCTTTGCTAATGAATTCACCTCTTTCATCCATATTTTCATCACCGTTTTCAGTATTTGTACTGAAAATTTCTTCAAGACCATTGGTACATGACCATAAAAAGATCTTTTTGTTACATTCATCACCTGCTTTTAAACATTCAGTTATAGCCCGGCTTTCTTCTGCTGTCTGAATAACTATTGATGAGTATCCTGCCTTAATACATTCTGATACTGATAAAACATTGCCCATATGTTTCCTCCTTTTATTATTAAATTATTCCATGATATAATTATTTTCATGGAAAGTTACAATTTTATGTTTACATTATACCATTATAAAGCAATTATGTCAATTCAAAAAATCACATGATAAATTAAATCATGTGATTTTTTCGATTAATTTAAATCTGTATCAAAAATATTTTCTTCAGAGAAAAATCTTTCGAATTCTTTCTTATTTTTAGCGTTATTGTCTAGACTATTAATTTGGGTTGATAATGGTTGTAATGATACTAAAGCAAAAGTTATATTGGAACTACCTATTGCATCTAATCTTAGAATATTTTCATACTCAATTTCATATTGCATCATAGAGATTAAAAATACAAAGTTTTTTGTGGGTTGTGATATTTTTAAAAATTCAAAAAATGTATGAATGATTACCTTCCTTTGTTCATCATCTACATTTATTTTTTTTGCATTTTGAATTTTTTCATATATATCAAAATATATACTAGAAATTTCTCCACTTATACTCATTTTGTATTTTTCTATTTTATTCCATATAGCATTTATTAAAGCAATATAAATACTTTCACCTGGATAATCAATTCCAAATCCACAAACATCAAATACTTCTGTATTTGGTGTCTTCATTAACATATTACTTTTTTTATATGCTTGTTTTCCAAAAAAGCCTACAAATTTTGTTTTTTCATCTTCCTTAATTATCCGTTTTTTTTCTACTTCTTTTTTGATTTCAGATTTTTTTTCATCTTTATCAAGATGTTTTTTCAAGGCTTTGTTTTCAGAAGGAAAGTGTATTTCTCGTCTTCTTGCCATTGTTATTCTCCTTTCTTTTATTGATTTCAATAAAAAATGTTACCTCGTTATGTTACATATCTTAGCATATTTTACATAATTTGTCAATCAGTCTATTTTACCCTGTTTTCTTTGGTTTACAATTATTTTTATAGTAAAATGAAACTTTTGATAAAATTAATAATAATTGATAGAATAATACCTGTAGGAGGTAAAAAAATGAAAAGAAACATTATTATAGTATTAATTGCAATATGTACTTTATTTATATTAATAAGTTGTTATATATATATAATAAACAAAAATAAAATACCAGTACTATGTTATCACAATTTAGCGACCGCAGAAGAAAAAACAAATTTTGAAAGTGAAAAGGATTGGATAATTGATGTTAAAAATTTTGAAGAACAATTAAAATATTTTAAAAAACATAATTATAAAACATTGACTATGGAAGAGTTTTATGAGTGGAAACAAGGTATGCTTAATTTACCTCAAAAAAGTGTTTTAATTACTTTTGATGATGGATTTTTATCTAATTATCATTATGCCTTTCCCCTATTAAAAAAATACAATATGAATGCTACTGTATTTTTAATTGGTGAATATGTTCAAAACGCCACTCAAACAGACTGGGATGGAAATATAAAAACATATATGCCTTTAGAGTTAGTAGAAAATTCTAAAGAGGAGTATCCTAATATTGATTTTTGCTCTCATACATATGGATTACATTACCATAATTCAATAAATGAGGTTTCAAAAGAACAAATGGAAAAAGATTTTTCTGTATTTAATAATAATATTGCTAATACAAAATTTCTTGCTTATCCATTTGGACAATATAATGAGGATTTAATAAATAGTTGGAAATCTAGTGATGGATTACTTGCTTTTGCTTATGGACCTACTAGAAAAGATTATAGAAAGGCTTCAAGAAAAGATGATAATTATAAAATTCCACGCCTAAATGTTTCCCATGGTATGAAAACTTGGAAATTGGGTTTAAGATTGTTATTTGGAAATTAAAAGGTTAGAAGAATAAAATAAATATGAATTTGCCTACCCTCTTTAAAACTTATTGAGGGTGGGCTTTCCTTGGCCTAATCGACCGTTTCTTTTTGGAACTTGATTATGTTTTTTCGTATTCACTTATAAACGGAATTTTATATGATATTCATAATTACTGATTTTTTCCACAACAATTCTTATATTTTTTTCTTGAACCACATGTTCGAGTTTTCCTAATATTTATAGCATTATAAATATTATCCGTATTACTTGTATTTACTAGTGTTTCAGTTTTTGAAATATCAATATTATTTGTATTTATTGTACTTATTTTAGCCATCAATATTTTTTATTTGGCGACAAATTGGCGACATTGTCTACATCGTTATTTGTCTATTTATGTTTTAAATTTTACAATATTATTCATCTTTTGTCTAGAATATTTCTAAATTTTCTGCAAAAACTAATCATTATCTAACTCTTGTTTATTTTGCTGTTGTAATTCAAAAATTGTTTTTTGATTTTCGATTTCTGCTCTAAGCTCATCTTCAGTTGGTAAATATAATTTATATTTTGAAGCAAAAAGTTGCTCATTTCCTTTTAAAACAGAGTATCGTGCTATATCTTCATCAGTTTCTGAACATAATACAATTCCTATTGTTGGATTATCATCTGGTGCTTTTTTTAATTCATCATACATTCTAACATACATATCCATTTGTCCAACATCTTGATGAGTTATTTTTTTAGTTTTTAAATCAATCAACACAAAACATTTTAATATATAATTGTAAAATACCAAATCTATATAATAATCTTCTTTTTCTGTATGAATATGTTGTTGTCTTGCAACAAAAGCATATCCTTTTCCGTAATTCCATTAAAAATTTTTGTAAATTATTTATTATGCTAGATTCAAGTTCTGTTTCAGTAAAACTATCATCTAATGAATATCCTAGAAATTCAGCTATAACTGGATTTTTTATAAACTCTAATTTATTCATTAAATAATGATTTTCATTTACCTTTTTCATCTCTTCTATTATAGGTTCTTTCACTTGTGATTTTAATAATCTATAATAATATTGCGATGAAATATTTCTTTGTAATGTTCTTACACTCCATGTTTGTCCTAATGCTTCATTTTCATACCATTCTCTTGCTTCTTTATCAAATACTTGTAATAATGTTCTATAATGACTCCAAGAAAGCAATCTATTAGATTTTGAACACGCTGTGTTCAAAATGTTTGGAAAAGTTTTGTAAAAATTCAAAAAATAATATAAATTTCTTGAATCAAAGCCCTTTCCGTATTCTTCCTTCAATTCTTTTGATAATTTCTTTATTATTTCTGTACCATAATTAGCTCTATTTTCGCCTTTTAATTCTTCTTCAGCAATTCTATATCCAATTAACCAATTTCTTTCGACTAAAGCAATATTTATGGATTGATATGCATAATCTCTAGCCGAATTTATTATTGAGCATATATCGTTCAAAACATTATCTGTTTTTGAATATTTTATAATTGATGTATTTTTATCTATTTTTTCTAAATTCACTATTTTTATACCTCCGTTTCTAAAAATTATATTTATCTGTCTTATTGTTTTACTTTCAGTCGTATATTATAGTATTATTACGAGTAATAGTAAAACTATTTATTTTTTTCTTCTACTATATGATTACTACAGTTATTTAAAATTGATAAAATTTTACTGGGATGAATATTATATTCTTCTAACTCACTAACTTTTACCCATTTAAAATTAATCCAATCTGATTCTTTACTTTTAAAAGATTTTTCTTTGATATCGCCATTATATTTGCATTTGTATGTTATAGTTATTTCTTGAATAAAATTATCTTTTTCAGAAATTAATTCTTCACTTACTCCTGCAAATTTAAATTCTAAATTTTCATATCCTAATTCTTCATAAATTTCCCTTTTAATTGCATCTATACTTTTTTCTTGCTCCTTAACCTTTCCTCCAGGCAACATATAGAAATCCATGTCATCTCCATAAAATAAAAGAATTTTTGTTTCATCTTCATTATACATAATTGCTGACACTCTATATGCAAAATTGAAATTTTCATTTTTATATTTTATATCATCAAATAAGTCATATATATAAAATACTTCTTTATAAGCAACACCTAATTTATAAAAATCCTCTTCATAATTTGATAATTTACCGCCCCATTTTTCATATACAACTCGCGCTTTCTGATTATCTTTTAATACTCCAATTACATATTTAGTTGCACCATTCTTTCTTGCCCATTCCTCAAACATTTTCTTAAAGCTACTACCTATTCCTTTTTCTTGAAAATCAGGATCTATATATAAACCAATTAAATCTGCATATTCTAAATTAAAATGTTCATAATTTGAATTAATAGAACCACACATTATTCCAATAATTTCGCCCTTATATTCTGCTACAAGTGCAATATTTTTATTATCGTTACATATTTTTTGATTAAAATTCTTTTCCTTCTCTTCAACATTTTTTTCTTTTTCTAAAAAAACCTCTTCAGGAAAAATACTTTTATATGTATCTCTCCATACCTTATTTACAAATTTAAACCATTTAGTTGCATCTGTTTGATTCACTTTTCTTATTTTTATATCACTATTCATATTTTCACACCCTATTTATTTTTTACATTTTGCTTACTATAATACTCTACTCCTGAATATGTTCCATCAAGATTTTTTCTTCTATTTGCAATATATCCATCTTTTATAAATCCAGCCTTTGTTAACACTTTAGATGAAGCTTTATTATTTTCATTACAAGATGCCTCAACTAAATAATAATTACGTTCATTTAACAAATAATTTGATACTGCAATTGTTGCTTCTGTTGTATATCCTTTTCCCCAATAATCATATAAAACAACATATCCTATTGTACAATAATTATTCTTTTTATTAATTCCATTTACAGATATATTTCCTATAGGCAAATCTGTATCTCTAAGCGTAATAACCCATCTTTCGCATTTATCTTCATCTGCATTTTTTATCCATTCTTTTATACATTCTATTTCTTCTTCTTTTGTTAATTCTGGAAACTTTATATATGTTGCTAATTTCTTATCAGTTAGTATTTCATATTGCATATCAATATCTGATTCCTTAAATCTTCTTAAAATTAATCTTTCCGTTTCTATTTTAGGACTTAACATATTCCTCACTCCTATTTCTATTTTCTGCTAATAATGATTTTCACCTTATTAGAAGCATTATACCAAAAAAATTGCTTTTTTACAACAAAACATCGTTTGTTTAAAAACTTTTTAGAGAGCTGATTATGCCAACTAGCTCTCTAATTCTAGTAAAGTTTTATATTATTATTTATATAGAAATTTTATATTCTATAATTTCCTTAATAACATCTAAATTTATTGCATTTTCATAAGAATCTGTTACATTTTTTCTAGTTTCATCTGTGCTTGAAATATAATAATTTTCTGTTGTTTCTATATCTTTATGTCCTAGCACATCTGCAACATCTCGTATTTCTACTCCATTTCTTAAAATTGTAGTTGCATAACTTCCTCTTAAATCATAAAATCTACAAGGACTCCCTAATTCATAATGAATTATTTACCATTTTATTTTTTACCTCCAATCTGCAAATAACGATTGAACAAAAAAAGACTGGCATCTTTTACAATGTCAGTCAATATTAAACTTTTTTAATATTTTATTTTTGTCGCCAAGTCTATATCCATTGATAAATAAGTACTTTTGAGGATTTTGGGCGACAATTTTATTTTGCTTGGCGACAAATTGGCGACAAAAGCATATTCTTTGCATTTATGTCAATTTGTATAATTTCTTGTACCCCTTGCTATTACTGATTTCTTCCACAACAGTTCTTGTATTTCTTCCCACTTCCACAAGGACATGGGTCATTTCTACCAACTTTTGGTCCTTCATTTACAACTGTCTGACTATATTCAGGAGTATTTATTTTTTTACCACCATCAACACTATTGATTGCTTCTAATGCCGCACCTGTAATTTTTACTGCTTCTTGTCTTTTTACTTCACCATTTTGTCTTCTGATATTCATAAGAATTTTAACAACATCTACTTTTATGTTTGCAATCATTTCTTCAAACATATCCATACCTTCCATTCTGTATTTAACTACAGGGTCTTGTTGTCCGTAAGCTCTTAATCCAATACCATTTTTTAATTCGTCCATATTATCAATATGGTTCATCCATTTTTCGTCAACAACTTTAAGCATTACAACTCTTTCAAGTTCTCTCATTTTTTCAGAAGTAATTTCTTCTTCTTTTGCTTGATATTTATTTAATGCTTGTTTTTCTAATTCTTCTATAATTGCATTTGAATCATTTTCATGTTCTTTAATAAAGTCATACATTTCTAAACCAAATTCGTTTGTTATTTCTGTATTTAAAGCTTCTACATTAATTGATTTTCCATCTTCACCTTCAACAAACATTGCAACTGTTTCTTCTGCAATACTGTTTATCATATTTAAAATATTGTCATGAATATCTTCTCCGTCAAGAACTTCTCTTCTTTGTTTGTAAATGATTTCTCTTTGTGCGTTCATAACATCATCATATTTTAATACATTTTTACGGATACTGAAGTTTCTACCTTCAACTTTCTTTTGAGCATTTTCAACTGCTCTTGAAATTAATCTTGAAGCTATTGGCATATCTTCATCTGCACCTAATGTATTGTAAACTTTTGTTATTGCGTCTCCACCAAAGATTTTCATTAAGTCGTCATCTAATCCAATAAAGAATCTTGATTCTCCGACATCACCTTGACGTCCAGAACGTCCTCTTAATTGGTTGTCAATTCTTCTTGATTCGTGTCTTTCTGTACCAATTATTTTTAGACCTCCAGCATCTATAACTTTTTGTTTTTCTTCTTTTATTTTTTCGTCATATTTTTCAACCAATTTGTTAAATTGCTCTCTTGCTCTTAATATATCTTGGTCGTCTGTTTCGTAATATGTGTTTGATTCTTCTATTAAGTTTTCTGGTACTTTATTTTTTCTCATTTCTTCTTTTGCTAAGTATTCGCTATTTCCACCTAGCATAATGTCAGTACCACGTCCTGCCATGTTTGTAGCTATTGTAACTGCTCCAAATTTACCAGCTTGGGCAACTATCATAGCTTCTTTTTCATGTGATTTAGCATTTAATACTTCGTGTGGAATTCTTTCTTTATCAAGTAATTTGCTTAATTTTTCTGATTTTTCAATTGATACTGTACCAATTAGAACTGGTTGTCCTTTTTCGTGACTTTCTTTTACACTTTCAACAACTGCTCTAAATTTTGCTGCTTCGTTTTTGTATATAACATCATTTTCGTCTTTTCTTACCATTGGTTTATTTGTTGGTATTTCAACAACATCTAAGTTGTATATTTCTTCAAATTCAGATTCTTCTGTCATGGCTGTACCAGTCATACCAGATAATTTATCATACATTCTAAAGAAGTTTTGGAATGTTATTGTTGCAAGTGTTTTTGATTCGTCTGCAATTTTAACTTTTTCTTTTGCTTCAATTGCTTGATGTAATCCATTGTTGTATCTTCTTCCATACATGATACGTCCTGTAAATTCGTCTACAATTAAAACTTCTCCATCTTTTACGATGTAGTCTATGTCTTTTTTCATTACACCATTTGCTCTTAATGCTTGGTTTACATGGTGTACTATTGTTGAATTTTCTAGGTCATTGAAGTTTTCTAAGTTAAAGAATTCTTCTGCTTTTTTAATACCTTTTTGTGTTAATGATGCAGATTTTGCTTTTAAGTCTACAATGTAATCATATTTTTCGTTATCTTCTGCTTGTTCAAAATCTTTTACGTCTTCTTCTATTATAACTTTTGCTTCCAATTTTTTAACAAAGTTGTCTGCTCTTTTATATAAATCTGAAGATTCATTTGCTCTACCAGATATGATAAGTGGTGTTCTTGCTTCGTCTATTAAAATACTATCAATTTCGTCGACAATTGCATAGTGTAATCCTCTTTGTACTAATTGATTTTTGTAGATTACCATGTTGTCTCTTAGGTAATCAAATCCAAATTCGTTATTTGTACCATATGTGATATCAGCTGCATATGCTTTTTGCTTTGCTTGTGGGTCCATTCCTGCAATTACTAGTCCTACTGAAAGTCCTAAGAATTTATATAATTTTCCCATCCATTCACTATCTCTTTTTGCTAGGTAGTCGTTTACTGTAATTACGTGAACTCCTTTTCCTTCTAGTGCATTTAAGTATACTGGTAATGTTGCAACTAATGTTTTTCCTTCACCAGTTTTCATTTCGGCAATTCTTCCTTGGTGTAATATAATTCCACCTATTAATTGGACATCAAAGTGTCTCATTCCTAATGCTCTTTTTGAAGCTTCTCTAACTACTGCAAAAGCTTCTGGTAATATATCGTCTAATGTTTTTCCATCTTCTAATTGCTTTTTGAAATATTCTGTTTTTCCTCTTAATTCGTGGTCTGTTAATTTTTCCATTTCTGGTTCTAATTCATTAATTTTCTTTACTATTGGCATTACCCTTTTTACTTCTTTTTCGCTGTATGTTTTGAAAAATTTCATTTGGTACATTCCTCCTAAGTTTATTTTTGATATTACGGGAAATTTTTTGTTACTAATTTTCCCTTTTGTACTTTGTTACTATATCACTAAAATTGGTTTTTAGCAAGTATTTTTAATAAAAAAATAAGCATATTTTTTTTGCTCGTAAATACATTTTAATATGTACTATAAAATTTTGTTATTGATGTATTAAATAGATTGTAAATTGAGAATTGAAAAGGGGTTTTTGTATGTTTATTTTTAATGTTAAAGTTAATGGAGGTAAAATTTTTAAATATTTTTTTATTGGGATAATTGCGTTTTTAGTTGTTATTTTGGGAATTGTTATGTATAGAGTTTTTTGTGGTGCTAATAATGCTTCTAAATCTCAAAGTTGCTTTCCTCAAAATGGTGTTTCTGAAATTCAGCCAAAAAATTATACAAATGTTTTAAAGACTGTTCATGAAAATATTGATTCTTATGTTGGTAAAAAGATTTGCTTTACAGGCTATGTTTATAGGGTTTTAGATTTGCAAGATAATCAATTTGTTCTGGCTCGTGACATGATTGTTAGTTCTAATTCCCAGTCTGTTGTTGTTGGCTTTCTGTGTGAGTGCGATAATGCTAAGAATTTTACTGATAATTCGTGGGTTAAAGTTACTGGTACTATTGTGAAAGGTGATTATCATGGTGATATGCCTATTGTTAAAGTTACTGATATAAAAAGTATTGACAAACCTTCTTCTGATGAGTATGTTTATCCTCCTGATGATAGTTATATTCCTACGGCAGGGATATTATAAAAAAATGTCGTTTTGGGAATGAGGCACCATCTTTAAAACGACATTTATAATTTATCTTTCATTTAAATTTTCTATTTGATTATTCTTTTCTGTAAATTTTTCTTTTTCAACTGGACTTTTTTTGATATTGCCTTTGTATTTAGTATCTTCATTTAAAGTTCTTAACTTTAATTTTTTAATATACCCTGACGTTGATTTATTTACCATATTTTTTTCATCTCTCTCTGTAAAAACAAGTGGTATATCTTTTATATTTTTAAAGTCTTCCTTTAAATCTGATCCTAAGAAAATTGCGTCTACATCTTTATTGTATTTCGCTTTTATCCAACTAGCTGCTGTATGAGGATCTCTTGTAAAGTATTGATAAACATTATCTACAAATTAAAAATGCCTTAATATTTCCATTCTTTCCTCTGCAGTCATCATAGGTTTTCTTCCTTTATGCTCATATACTAACTCATCAGCTTTTACTCCAACTATTAATCTTTTACTTTTTTGTGAAGCTTCTAATAAATTTTCAAGATGACCTGCATGAAATAAATCATATGTACCCGGAGCATACACAATATCATATTGCTTATTTCTTTTTTCTTTTTTTATTTTTTGTTTTTCTTCATATGTTTTTAATGCTTCTTGTGCACTATCTTGTATAATTTCTTTATCTAATGAAGAAATTTTAAATGCAAAATCAACACCACTAAGTTGTTCAACTATTTTTATTCTATCTTCAATACTCTTTAAAGGTTCACTAATTCCTAATGCTTCACATAATTCTTCATCATATAATGCTATAGCAAAATATTTATTACCTTTTTCAATATTTTTCTGTATTATCATATCTAATTTTTGTAAATCTTTTATTCTTAATATATCATAAACACCTGTTACATACCCTAACATTTTTAGTCTCCTTTAAATTAAATTTTTATAACTATTCCATTTTATATTGTTTTCATTTACTTCTTTTTCTACTTCGTATATATTTAAACTTGATATTTCGTCAATCACTTTTAATATTAATTTTTTTTCTAATATTTTTGTTTTACCTTCTTTAAAAAAAATATTATTTTTTATACAATTTGGAATGTATTCAATTTTATATTTTTCAATAAGTTCATTATTTAAGATGTCATAATCATTGTGTATAATTTCTTTATCAATTTTGTCTAAATAAAAATTATAAAATAAATAATCAGCTATAAGATGCAGAAATTCACCTCTTTTAAAACTATCATCAATTTTATTATTTTCTAGATATTTTTTTAAATTTGTATACGCTGGTGATTTGCCATAATGTGATTCTGACTTTGGTTTAACCAAATCCGGTTGAATTGTTCCATCAATAAACTCTTTAATATTTTCGTTTTCTCCTTTATGTTTTTTAGTATATTCTTTTGCAATTGCTATATGAATTATATATCCTGGCATGTTTATATCCTCCTTAAAATATAAACTTATTATATCATTATTTTACTTATATGTCAATTTTTGTCAAATATACTTTTTACAACTCCCTCATCTATTAAAGTAGCAAAAACATTTTTTATTATAATCAAAATAATTGGACCAACAAGCATACCTAAAACACCAATAAATTTGAAACCTGTATACATAGCAATTAGTGTAAAAATTGGATGTGTACCAATATGCTTACTAACTAACTTAGGCTCTAGAAATTGTCTTACTGTTGACATTATAATTAACAAAATAATAATTGCTATACCTAATTTTAAATCTCCATTTAATCCAGATATAATAGCCCATGGAACCATAACTGTCCCAGAACCTAAAATTGGTAAAGCATCCACAAAGCCTATAAATAAAGCCATTAATAATGGAAATTCTATGTTGAAATTTGCAAATTTTAACATAGATAATCCTACTAAAGAAATTATAAAAGACACTAAAATAAGTGTTGCTTCTGCTTTTAAATATCCTCCTAAAGTTTTAGTTAAATCTTTTATATGAGCACCTACTTTAAATACCCATCTTTTTGGAAAATGGTGCTCTATTTGGTCTAAAATATATACTTTATCAACACATATTAAATATAAAGCCATTATTGTTACTACAAAATAAATTATAATTGATGGCATAGATGTTATAATGTTTAATAAACCTGTTAAAAAATTTCTAACCCACCCTGAGACTGAAGTTAACACATCTCCTGTTGAATTTTGAATTATTGATGTTAATTCATTTGGCAAATGCATCTTATCAAAATCAAATCTGGTTGTAAAATTTTGAAATAATATGTATGCTTTTTCTACATATCCATTTAAATCTTGCAATAGATTTGAAGCTTCCGAAATTAGTGCTACTATTCCCCACACTACTGCTCCTATTATTATTGCTGATACAATTATAAATATTATTATTGAACTTGTTTTTCTTGTAAATTTCATTTTTTTCATTATAAATCTTATTGCTGGTTCTATCATTAATGATATTATAAATGCTATTAAAAATGGTGTGTAAAATATTGCTAATTTGAAAGCTAAAAATAATCCAATTAATATCAGTAATACATATAAAAATTTTTTTAAAACTCTTGTCCAATATGACATGTCAATTATCATTTTTATTTTCTCCTATGTAATTAGTATATGTTAATTTACAGTTTATATTCGCTAAAAAAGTCCTGCTAACGGCAAATATTTTTATTTTTATCTCAAGCTTTCCCACTGATACTGTAAAAATGCTATCGCATTTAACAGTATTCAGCGGTCCCCACGAAGCTTTCGTCTAAAATAAAAATGTTTACCTTGCGCGGACTTTTTAAATAATAATATAATTTTTAAGAATTATTTTTACTTGAATTACAACTGCAAATATCACTTATAGTATTGCAAACTTGTTGACTTCCTAATTGAATTTCATTTTGAGCTAAGTCTCCTAAAGTTAAAATTCCTATTATATGATTTTCTTCATCGCACACTGGTAATCTTCTTATTTGGTTATTGGCCATTTTACTTTCTGCATTTGTTATATCTTCATCTTGTTTACAAGTACATAAATCTGTAGACATTATATCGCTTGCTGTTGTTTGTGAGCAGTCTTTATCACATGCAACTGTTCTTAATAAAATGTCTCTATCTGTTAGTATGCCACATATACAATTGTTACTGTCACATACTGGTATACATCCTATATGGTTTTCACTCATTAATTTTGCTACCTCAGTTATTTTAGTTTCTGGTTTTACGCAACATACATCGTCACACATACAGTCTTTTACTTTCATCTTGTAATTCTCCTTTCAAATAATAAGTTTGAAAAAATTTAGATTATTTACTTTTGAAGCTTTTTATTGCTTTGTTTTAAATTTTTTCATTTATTATTATTTGTGAAAATAAAAAAAATATGCAAAATTTAATTTGCATATTTTTAATGTTCTATTCCTTCTTTACATTTCAAATTTTTACATAATTCAGGAAATTTTTGACCATATGAAAATGATTTATTTAACTTTTGTAGCATCCATTCATGTCCATATAAATAACTAAGTGTTATTGAATTAGCTCTTTCTCTTGCAGTATTTCTATAATTTGGAATTTCTTCATCATTCTTTGCTAAAACACTATATGGAACTAATGTTTTTCCAGCATATGCTGCTGCAAAATTTCTATGATGTCCTTCTATAATATAATTTAAATTATCTACATTTATTACTTCAATTACTTGATTTGGCAAATATCCTTTCTTTTTAACACTTTCTGCAATTTCTTCAAAATCATATCCAGATTCTCCTCTTCCTAATGTATCTCTTTCTCCTTGTAGTGGTATTAATTCTTCAGGACTAGTCCATTTTTTACCAAATTCTTGATTTTTTTCATAGTAATTTTCACATTCTAAAATAACTTCTGCTATATCAGAAGGTGATGAAAAAGATGTATCTATTATTAAATCATAATTATTTTCATCTTCTAAATCAACGCCATATCTTTTTAGATATCTTTCCTTCTCTCCAATTCTTCTTTCTTCTCTTTCTTTTGTTGCCTCTTTAATATCATTGTATTTGCTATCTTCTTTACCCCTTGTTTTATCATTATATAATCTCTTTCCCGCTACATCAGGCTTTGTTGTTAATCTTACAGAAAAAGCTTCTGGAATATTGTAAAATGCTAATCTTGAATCTATTATCCAAATTTCATTTGGATGTTCTTCTTGATTAATTATTTTTCCTTTTTCTTTCATTTTTTCATCAATTAAAGTGTCAACTATTGACCTTATTTCCTTAAAGTCTTCTCTATTATTTGCATCTTGTATTGAAAAACATGATAAATCTGCGTCTTCTTTTATTAAATTAGCTATTGCCTTTGATAATATTTTTCTATAATCTTCATTATCAAAAAATTGTTTTAGTTCATCTCTTTTACAAATTTCTACTAGTTCATCTTTATTGTTTAGATTTAAAATTAAATCAATGATTGAATTAAAATATCTTCTAAAATCATTTCCTGTTGATTCCAAATGTATTTGATCTTTTGAATACCCTAGTTCTTCTAATTTTTTTATTAAATTCTTCACAGCAGTTCCTTTTCCACTTACAGGTTCTCCAGATAATGTTATTATTTTATTTTTTATATTATTCATTCCCATATAATTTTCTCCTTTTTATTTTTTAACCTACTTTATTTTACCACTTTTAACTTATTATGTCAATCTGCCATAAAAAAAGAAAACAGAAACAAATATTTCCATTTTCTCAAAGCTCCATTTGCTAGTTTTCTAAAACTGTTCATACAAATCATTAAAACTATCAAAATCTCTATTAAATGGTGGTCTTCCTGGTCCAGGCCCAAACGGCGGTCTCATTGGTGGACGAGGCCCTGGTCCTGGTGGATTTGGCATTGGTGGTCTAAATGGTGGTCTACGTCTATTTAATAATTCACGTATTAATAGAATTTGAATTAAATCTCTTAACCCTCCATTCAATTGTCTTTTCTCTCCTGTGGTTTCTGATACTTTCACTTCAGGTCTTCTATTTTCTGTTCTTGCATTATTTATAGTTGAGATATTATTTTTACTTGCTAAAGTACTTGAAGTATTTACCGTCTTTAACCCATTCACGTCATTTCTTAGGTTGATATTTATCTGTGTTTCGTTTCTTGATTCTAACGCATAATAAATCTCGTCTGTCATATTTTCAATATCATCTTTTGTGATGCTGCTTTCTCTAACATTTTCACATTTTTTAGTAACCATAGGATAAACAATTTTGTATATTTCAGGATAACTATTTTCTAATTCAACATTATTTCCAGATATATTTATATTTGAATTAAATGTTGGGTTTCTATATTCTTGGTAACTCTGATATTCTTGTTTTCCTTGATTAAACTGGTTAAATTGGTTTCTTGCTGGATATCCTAAAATACTTCTTATGTAGTCATCATATGTTTCGTTATACATAACAAACCTCCCTCATTTTTCTAATTTGTTTTTGCAAATTAGTTTTATATATCGTATGAGGAAGGTTTTGTTTTTGTTAAAAATTTGTTTAATAATTTATTTTGGATAGTCTCTTTAATTTTTTTATTAAACT
Source organism: uncultured Clostridia bacterium (assembly GCA_934120675.1). Lineage (GTDB taxonomy): Bacteria > Bacillota > Clostridia > TANB77 > CAG-508 > CAG-269. The sequence continues at coordinate 21,121 of CAKOUU010000011.1, read as the reverse complement.
AAATTTTATTTACTAAATCTTTAAATTGATTGCCTCTGTCGGCAAAATTTTTAAACATATCAAAACTTGCACTTGCCGGTGAGAATAGTACAATATCACCTTTTTTAGCTGATTTTTTTGCAATTTCTATTGTTTGTTCTAATGTATCACACATATTTATATTAATTTTTTTATTTTCTTTTTCTGCTTCATTTTTTACAACATCATATATCTTTTCTGCTGTTTGACCAATTAAAATAAGTGTTGAAACTTTATCTACTACTGGTTTTGCAAGTGGTTGATATTCTAAGTTTTTGTCATATCCACCTGCAATTAAAATTATATTTTCTTTAAAAGCATTTAGCCCTGAAATTGTTCTTGTAGGTGAAGAACTTGCAGAGTCATTGTACCATTTTACTCCATCTATTTCTCTTACAAATTCAATTCTGTGTTCAACTGGCTTAAATTTTTTTATTGCTTCAACTGCAACATCTGTATCAACTAATGTTTTTGTTGCTGCAAGAGCAGTTGCTATATTTTGGAAATTGTGATTTCCTCTTAAAATAACTTCATCGGTGTTTAAAATGTGTGTTCTAACTCCATCATTGCATTCTTTTACAATGTCTTCATCAACTATGAATCCATTATCTAATTTCTCTTTGCTACTAAAGAATATTACTTTTCCTTTTGCTTCTTTGCTACATTTTCTTGTTATATCATTATCATAATTTAATATTAATATTCCATTTTCATTTTGATTTTTGAATATACATTTTTTTGCATCAATATATTCTTGATAATCTTTGTGTATATTTAAATGATTTGGTGTTATATTAGTAATAACTGCTATATCTGGGCTTACATGCATATTCATTAATTGAAAACTGCTTAATTCTAAAACTACTATATCATTTGGTTCCATTTCTGGTAATTTTGTGAATAATGGTGTTCCAATATTTCCACCTAAAAATGTTTTATACCCTGCATGTTGCAAAATTGCATTTATTAAACTTGTTGTAGTTGTTTTTCCGTCACTTCCTGTTACACCAATTATTTTACATGGGCACATTTCCATAAGCATTTCTACTTCTGTTGTAACAATTGCTCCCCTATCTGCTTCTTGCTTTAATTCTGGTCTTGTTGGCAAACAACTTGGTGATCTAAAAATTACATTGAATCCTTTTAATTTTTCAAGACAATTTTTTCCAAATGATGATTCAAATTCATATGTTTTTATTTTTGCTATTGTATCCATTGGTATTTCTTCTTCTGTTCTTTCGTCAAATACTGTTACTTGTGCTTTTTTGTTATGTAAGTATTCTAATAGTGGTAAATTGCTTACTCCTAAGCCTATTACTGCTACTTTTCTAAATCTTATATATTCGTTGAATTCTTTTAATTTTTTGTTTTCATAACTCATTTTTATTCCTTCTTTCTTTTTATGATATGTATCAATGTCAATTTTCGTTTTTTATTATATCTCTTTTTTTTCAAAAAAACAATTTTATTAGAATATTTTTTTGCTTTTAGGTTAAAATATTTTTAGATATCGATTGGAGGTGCATTTTTATGTCAAAATCAAACAAGAAAAATAATAAAAATAGAGATCAAGAACCTAATACAGAAAGACAAAATAGTAAAGATTGTAAATAGTTTCTTACATTTGTTTTTGTGACTCCCAAGTGGGAGTTTTTTTGACTTTTATGTAAATAAATGTTATAATAAAGTTAGTTTATTTGTAAGGGAAATCCAAAATAAAAAACATAAGGAGGAATACAGCGGAAAGAACAAATAAAGATAAAAAAATGTGAAGAGTTTAAAAAGGCAATCAGGGCTTATCAAAAAAAATTACCTGAGATTTTGTACTTTGAAATTTATAAATAAGTATCATAATAACAATATATATTTCAAAGGTTCTTATTTGATAACAGCATTAATTCAGTCTAATTTATATTTTTCTGTATATAGAAGTGGATCTGATTATGAGGATTACCAAAAATCACGTGATTGCAATATGAAATTTTATGCTTTAGTTTGTTTGGTATTTATCGGTTTTAGATATCAGGATATTTTTCCAATCAGTTCTTATTGTTCATCTTTAGTCTGTATTATGAATAATTATATAAATAAAAAAGAGATTGGAACAGCTAATCAAATCGAAGCATTAGCCAAAACACTTGAAAAAATGCATAAAAACTACATAAATTAAAAATTTAGAAAGTACATAAAAGGAGTATCAAAAAACTGATACTTCTTTTTTTACTCTCATTTCTTGTTTATATTAATTTAAAAATATCTTATACTCCCACAACTGAAAAACCATTATCAACGTGAATCACTTCACCAGTAATAGCCTTAGACATATCACTAAACAAAAATGTACAACAATCACCCACTTCTTTAGCAGTAACATTTCTATGTAAAGGAGACTTTTCTTCAACGACATCTAAGATAGTTCCAAAATCTTTTATTCCTTTTGCAGAAAGAGTTTTTATAGGTCCTGCAGAAATAGCATTTATACGTGTACCGCTTCTGCCTAAATCCTTTGTCAAATATCTAACACTTGACTCCAAAGCCGCTTTTGCAACACCCATAACATTATAACCATCAATTGCTTTTTCTGCACCATAATATGTTAAAGTAACAATGCTTGAATTGTCATTTAATAACTCTAACTCTGTAGCAATTTTAGAAACTGCAATTAGAGAATAACTACTAACATCACATGCATGTGCAAAACCATCTCTTGATGTGTTTATAAAATCATTTCTTAAATCATCTGTATTAGCGTGAGCAATTGCATGTAATATACCGTCTATTTTTCCATTATCTTTCAAAATTGTTTCAAAACATGTTTTTATAGACTCGTCACTTGAAGCATCACAAGTATATGCCTTTGAACCTGGAATTTCTTCCATTAACTTTTCTACTTTTGGTTTATTTGTTTCTGAATTATATGTAAAAATAATCTGTGCACCTTGCTCATAAGCAGATACTGCTGCTCCCCATGCTATACTCCATTTATTTCTTATTCCCATTATTAAGATTTTCTTTCCTTGTAATAACATTATCTAAATACCTCCAATTTTTCTATATTTTTCATATCTTTGTTCTACTAATTCTTCTTGTGATTTTTTTGATAATCTATTTATGTCTTTTAATATCATATTTTTTAAATCATTGCAAACTTTTTTAAAATCTTCTTGTGCTCCACCTTCTGGCTCTTTTACTATACTATCAATAACACCTAATCTTTTTAATTCTGTTGATGTAATCTTCATTTTTTCTGCCGCTTCTTGTGATTTACTTGCATCTTTATATAAAATACTTGCAAATCCCTCTGGCGATAAAATAGAATAAACTGCATTTTCTAGCATTATTATAATATCTGTTACACCTAATGCAAGTGCTCCACCACTAGAACCCTCACCTATTACAATTGATATTGTTGGAACTTTTAATTCTGACATTTCAAAAAGATTTTTCGCAATTGCTTCTCCTTGTCCTCTTTCTTCTGCTCCCATTCCTGGATATGCACCTGGTGTATCTATAAATGTTATTATAGGTCTATTAAATTTTTCCGCTTGTTTCATTAGTCTTAATGCTTTTCTGTATCCTTCAGGATTAGGCATGCCAAAGTTTCTCTCTATATTTTCTTTTGCATTTTTTCCCTTTTGTTCCCCTATAACAGTTACTGGTATTCCATCTAATTCTGCAATTCCTCCAACAATCGATTTGTCGTCTCCAAAGTTTCGGTCTCCATGTAGTTCTATAAAATTTGTAAATATGTTGTTTATATAATCTAATGATTTTGGTCTTTCTGTTTTTCTTGCAAGGTTTACTCTTTCCCACGCTGATTTTGTTTTCATTTACATCCATCCTTTCTTTTTTATGGTTAATTAATAATATATATCACTTTCTTAATTAGTTATTGTTCTTGTGTGATTTTGGAAATTTTGACTAATAGCTTATTTTGTGTTATAATTAATTATATTTATTGCAAATAAATCCATTAATCTATAGGAGGAATACATTATGAAGAAGGATTTAAAAACTCTTCGGGTAAAATTTAAAAAAATGGAACAGAAAAGAAAGGATAAACAGGAAGAGCTTCTTTGGGAAGAATTTTTTGAATATATCAAGAAGTTTGAACCAAAAGAAATCTTCAATGAAAAACTCTTGTTTATGCATCGTTTTGATAGAGACGTTGCATATCAAGTTGCACGGCAATATAATTGCCGATGTAGATTATATCACCCAAGTTTATTCAAAACGATTATTGTTTTTTATGAATAAGTGCTTGTTACCCGAATTTTTGAGGAAATTACATTGTAGTTTCCTCTTTTTATATATTAGGAAAGTTATGCAACTTTCCTAATATAAGGCTGAAAATTGAAAATTTTCAGATTTGTTCTATTTAGTATTTTAATCCTATTAATGTATATAATTTTATTAGCGAACATTGTTCGTTTTATCCATTTTGATGCAATTTTACAATATTATATAATGTATTTTTCATATTTTTTCTTTCAACTATTTTATCAATAAATCCATGTTCCAATAAAAACTCTGCACTTTGAAATCCTTCTGGTAGTTTCTGTTTAATTGTTTGTTCTATAACCCTTGGACCTGCAAAGCCGATTAAAGCACCTGGCTCTGCCAAAATAATATCGCCCAAACTTGCAAAACTTGCAGTTACTCCTCCTGTAGTAGGGTCTGTTAATACAGATATATATAATAAACCTGCTTTATCTAGTTTAGCTATTGCTGACGATGTTTTTGCCATTTGCATTAATGATATTATTCCTTCTTGCATCCTAGCTCCACCTGATACACAAAATATAATAACAGGCAATCTTTCTTCTATCGCTTTTTCAACTAATCTTGTTATTTTCTCGCCAACAACACATCCCATGCTTCCCATCATGAAATTACTATCCATAACACCTATTGCAACTTTTAAACCATTTATATTTCCTGTTCCAGTTTGTATTGCCTCTTGTATTTTTGTCTTTTCTTGTAAGGCTTGAATCTTTTCTTTATAGCCTTCAAAATTTAACAAATCACTTGTTTGCATATCTGTATCTATCTCTTCAAATGTTCCTTCGTCTATTATTTGCTTTATTCGTCTTCTGGCTGATAGTCTAAAATATTTACCACAGTTTGGGCATATGCTATAATTGTTTTTTAGTTCTTCCTTGTATAGTATTTCTTTACAATTATTGCACTTTACCCATTTACCAACTAGCATATCTGATGCTTTTTCATTCTTTTGATCTGGCTCTTTTGGATTTATTTTTTTGATTTTTTCTATTACCATCGCTTTTCTCCTTGTATCTAGTTTTTATATTTTTTTGCTTATATGTATATGTAATAGTTTGAATATATTTTGATACTACTTACTAGTGTTACAAATTCTTATGTAAAAGCTATAAAGGGTTCTGTTTTCGGGTATTGTTATAGTTTTTGCATTAGAATTTGTTAACGTTATGTAAGTTAAGTCGAAAAATATATGAAAACTATTACATATACATATAAGCATAAATAAAATTATAAAAATCTTATAATCAACTTTGAAGCTTATTTGCAAATTTCTTAGCAATAAAAGAAGTATCATAATTATTACTAATAAAATCTTCATCTTCTAAAATCTTATATAAAAAATCAATATTAGTACTTATACCATCAATGACAAATTCACCTAATGCACTTTTCATTTTTGCAATTGATTCATTTCTGTCTTTCCCGTGTACAATAACTTTTGCAATCATAGAGTCATATGTAGGAGGTATCTTGTAGCCTGGATAAATTGCCGTGTCTATTCTTACACCATTTCCTCCTGGAATATGTAATTCTTTTATTTCACCTGGACATGGCATAAAGTTTTTATATGGATTTTCTGCATTTATTCTGGCCTCTAAACTATGTCCTGTAAATTTGATATCGTCTTGCTTATATTGTAACTTTTCTCCTGATGCAATTCTTAATTGTTCTTTTATAATATCAACACCTGTAATTGTTTCTGTTATAGGGTGTTCAACTTGAACTCTTGTATTCATTTCCATAAAGTAAAAATCTTTGTTTTTATCTAGCAAATATTCAATTGTTCCAACATTGCTATATCCAATTTCTTTTAAGGCATTTACAGTAATTTTTCCCATTTTTTGTCTTAATTTGTCTGTTATTACTCCTGAAGGCGTTTCTTCTAACATTTTTTGATTATTTCTTTGTACAGTACAATCTCTTTCTCCTAAATGTATTACATTTCCATGTTCGTCTGCCATTACTTGAACTTCTATATGTCTTGGATTTTCTATGAATTTTTCGATGTAAATAGAGTCGTCATTAAAAGAAATTTTGGCCTCTTGCCTTACTAAATCATAAAATTTTACAAGTTCTTTTTCGTTGTAGGCAATTCGTATCCCTTTGCCTCCACCACCACTTGATGCTTTTAAAATAACAGGATATCCAATCCTCAATGCTACTTTTATTGCTTCTAATACATTATCAACTAATCCATCTGAGCCTGGAACAACTGGCACGCCTGCATTTTTCATTGTTTCTTTTGCTTTTGACTTGTTTCCCATTAATTCTATCATTTTATGTGTTGGACCTATAAATTTGATTCCAATTTCATCACACATTTTAGCAAAACTACTATTTTCAGATAAAAAGCCATATCCTGGGTGTATTCCATCACATCCTGTTAAACATGCTGCTTCAATTATTGCTTTTACATTTAAATAACTTTTGTTAGATGGTGCTGGTCCTATGCACACCGCCTCATCTGCTAGTTCTTTGTGTAATGAGTTTTTGTCTATTTCTGAATATACTGCTACTGTTCTTATTCCTAATTCTCTACAGGCTCTTATTATTCTTACTGCAATTTCTCCTCGATTTGCTATTAATATTTTTTTTAGCATTTTCTTTTCCTTTCATATTCTTATTAATATATATAACTATAAATTAAAAAATATATTTTAAAATAGGGATTTTATGTAGTGGCCCCCTAATCCCGAATTTTTATTTATTGTTTACAATTGCAAATGTTAATTCTCCTTTTACTGCAACTTTTCCATCTACTGTTGCAATTGCTTCTCCAATACCAACTGGACCTTTTTGCTTAATAATTTTTACCTCTAATTTTAATCTATCTCCTGGCACTACTTGTTTTTTGAATTTTAAATTATTTATTCCTCCAAATAGAGCATTCTTATTTTTGTTTTCTTCTAGTGATAGTATTGCAACTGCACCTGTTTGTGCTAGTGCTTCCACCATTAATACTCCTGGCATTATTGGATTACCAGGAAAGTGACCTTTAAAGTAATATTCGTCTGTTGATACATTTTTGTATGCTGTACAACTTTCTCCTGGTGTGTATTCTTCTACTTCGTCTATCATTAAAAATGGGTCTCTTTGTGGTATTATTTTTTTGATTTCTTCTTTATTTAACATTTTAATTTTCCGCCTTTCGTTCACTCATCGTCATCCAAATTTTTTCAAAATTTGTCTGCAAAATCTTGAGATGTTCACTTATTGTTATCAAATTTTTTTATTTATTTTATTTTAAATAATGGTGTTCCATATTCTACCACGTCTCCATCTTTTACACATATTTCTGCTATTTCTCCGTCAAATTCTGATTCTATTTCATTCATTAGTTTCATTGCTTCTACTATGCATATAACTTGACCTTTTTTTACTGTATCACCTGCTTTTGCAAATGCCTCTTTATTTGGTGCAGGTCTTGAATAAAATGTTCCTACCATAGGTGATTTTATAATTTTGTAATTTTCTTCTTGTGCATTTTTATTACCTGTTGTTTCGTTTATTGGTACTTCTGCATTATTTTGATTATTCAAAACAACATTTGTTGTAGGTGTTGTTGATATTGCATTTGCTTGCATTTGTGCACCATTTGTTACTACAATTTCTTTTTCCGTATTTTTCTTCATGCTTATTTTCATACCTTCTGGAAATTCTATTTCTAGTTCGTCTATTTTAGCATTTCCCATGTCATCAATTAATTTTTTGATTTCTTCGTAATCCATATTTTCCTCCTAAATTTTTTTGAATATTATAGAACTATTATGTCCTCCAAATCCTAATGAATTTGACATTGCATATTTCACTTCTATATTTCTACCTTCATTTGGTACTATATCTAAATCACATTCTTCATCTGGTACTTTGTAATTTATTGTAGGTGGTACAAAGTTGTCTTCTATTGCTTTTATACAAACAACTGCTTCTACTCCACCTGCGGCACCTAATAAATGTCCTGTATTTCCTTTTGTTGAACTTACCATTACTTTTTTACTTGCTTCTCCAAATGCTAGTTTTATTGCAGATGTTTCTCCTGCATCATTTAGGTGTGTAGATGTTCCATGAGCATTTATATATGTAATATCTTCTGGTTTTGTATTATTTTCTTCTAGGGCTCTTTTCATGGCTCTGGCAGCACCTTCTCCGTCTGGTGCAGGTGATGTTATATGATATGCATCTGATGTTGCTCCATATCCTACTATTTCTGCATATATTTTTGCATTTCTTGCTTTAGCATGTTCTAATTCTTCTAGAACAATAACACCCGCTCCTTCTCCCATTACAAATCCGCTTCTTTCTTTGTCAAATGGAATACTTGCTCTATTTGCGTCTGTTGCTTGGGTTAAAGCTTTTATATTTGTGAACCCTGCTATACCTGTAGGTGTAATTGATGCTTCTGTTCCTCCTGCTAAAATTGCATCTTCGTATCCGTTTTTTATCATTCTGTATGCTTCACCTATTGAATGAGTTCCACCTGCACATGCTGTTACAACAGATATAGATTCACCTTTTGTTCCTAATTCGATTGCTACATTTCCTGCAGCCATATTGCATATGCTCATAGGTATGTACATTGGTGATACTCTGTCTGGACCTTTTTCTATATAATGTTCATTTTCTTTTTCTATTGTAGAAAGTCCACCTATACCTGAACTAATTACAACTCCAACTCTGTTCATGTCTGTATTTTCTGGTGTAATTCCACTGTCTTTCATTGCTTCTCTTGATGCTATTATTGCAAATTGTGAAAATTTGTCTAGTCTTTTGCAACTTCTTTTGTCAAAGTGCTCTTCAGGATTGTATTCTTTTACTTCTCCTGCTAATTTTACTTTGAATTTTTCTGTGTCAAATTCTGTTATTTGTGCTATACCACATTTGTTTTCTTTTATTCCTTTCCAGAATTCTTCTACATTGTTTCCTATAGGAGTTATGGCTCCTAATCCTGTTACTACAACTCTTCTTTCCATTTTTTTATTTTCCTTTCTATTTAAATATATAAATTTATAATATTAAGTTTTTACTATATATTAGAAAATTTATTTGACTTTCCTAATACTAAACACTTTCTTCTACTTTCAAAAGTAATATTTTTTTGCAATTCATAATAATATATGTTATAATACTTTTTATAAAGTTCAAGGAGGTAAAGTATATGAGTGAAAAACGGTCTATTGAAACTTTGATAAAGGACCAGCTAAATATCTTCAGGAGTTGTGGTATAAAAAACCAGCCGGTTACTATATCCATTCCAAAGATAACCTATGATGAAAGAGGTGCTTATCCAGATATTGAGATTGATTCTTTGAATGTAATTCTTGCTAATGTCTTGGGATATAAACCAAATATTATGAATAGCACGGTGTTGTATTCTGACGCCTTGGCTACAATTATTATCACTTTTCTTTTTTTAGGTTAAATTTTTTTCATTCACTGGGGGAGATTTTATCTCTCCCATTTTATATTATAGAAAGTTTTTCTGAACTTCATATAATATAAAACTTTACATCAACATACCACCATCAACATTTAAGACTTGACCTGTTATATATGTATTTTCTTCTCCAGCCAAGAAATAAACTGAATTTGCAATTTCTTCACTACTTCCCATTCTTTTTAATGGTATTTGAGCATTTATATTTTCCTTAACACTATCACTTAAAACAGATGTCATATCTGTATCAATAAAACCAGGTGCTACACAATTTGCTAATATATTTCTACTTGCTAATTCTTTAGCAATACTTTTTGTAAATCCTATAATACCAGCTTTAGAAGCGGCATAATTGCATTGACCTGCATTTCCAGATACTCCAACTACTGAACTGATATTTACTATTTTACCTGTTCTTTTTTTCATCATATAAGGTACGATACTTTTTGTAACATTAAATGTGCCTTTTAAATTGATATTTATTACTTTTTCAAAATCATCCTGAGTCATTCTAAGTAATAAACTATCTTTTGTAATTCCAGCATTATTTACCAAAACATCTATTTTTCCAAATTTTGCTATAGCCTGTTTAGCCATGTTTTCACAATCCTCAAAATTTGATACATCTGTTTTTATGAATAAAACCTCAATATTATATTCTTTAAATTCATTTTCTAATTCTTCTAAATTTGTTCTATCTGATACATAATTTAAAACTAGATTATATCCGTTTTTTGCAAATTTAATTGCTATTGCTTTTCCTATTCCTCTTGTTCCGCCTGTTATTAAAGCCACTTTCTTATCTTCCATTTTCTCTTCCTCCTATGTTTGGAATTAATTCTTGTATTGCTTTTTCTAAAGTTTCTACATCATATATATTTATTGTATTTACATCACTTAGTTCTTTTCTGATAAAACCTGTTAATGCTTTTCCCGGCCCAATTTCTACAAATGTATCTACTTTTTCGTCATTCATTAATTTGATTGCTTTATCAAATCTAACTGGGCTAACAATATGCTTTGATAGTATTTCTACCATGTCATCTGTGTCTTTATAAAAAGTTCCGTCAATATTTTTTATAACATTTGTTGTGCCTTTTTGAAAATGAACTTTTTCTAAATCTTGTATATATTCATTTTTTGCATCTTCTAATGCTTTTGTATGGAATGGACCACTTGTTTTTAATGTAACAACTTTTTTTGCTCCATTTTCCTTAAATAAATTTCCTGCTAATTCAATTGCATCTTTACTCCCAGAAACTACAGTTTGATTTGAATAATTGTAATTTGCAGGAACTATAAACATCCCTTTATCTTGCAAGTCCTTGCATATTTCTTTTATTTTTTTTGAATCTAATCCTATTATTGCAAGCATTGAGTATTCGCCTTCTGGTAATTTATGTTGCATCAAATATCCTCTTTGTTTTAACAGTCTTATTCCATCTTCAAATTTTAGTTTTCCACTATATATTAATGCAGGATATTCTCCTAAACTTAATCCAACTGATATGTCTGCATGTATTCCATTTTTTTCTAGAATTGCTAATATTGCCAAACTCATTGTAGCAATTGCTATTTGAGTATTTTCTGTTTTATTTAAATCGTCTTGCATATTTTCTTTGTTAGTAGTGTTTTCTTCTTTACAATATTCCGTTCCATTATATTCTTTTCTTGTACCTTCAAAGCATAATTTTGCAACATCTATTTCTGTGATTTCAGACGCTTTTTTAAATACTTCTCTTACTTCTTCATATTTATCATATAAATCTTTTCCCATTCCTACCTTTTGACTTCCTTGGCCGGGAAATAAAAATGCTAATTTCATCCTAAACCTCCATTAAAATACTTCCTGTATTCAAGCCTCCACCATAGCCTAAAAGAATAACTTTATCTTCTTTTTTTAGCAAATGTTTTTCAAACATTTCGTCTAATGCTATTGGTATACTTGCACAAAATGTATTTCCTACATTTTCTATATTTGTATATACTTTTTTGCTGTCAATTTTCAATTTATTTGCAATTGATTTCATTATTTTCAAATTTGATTGATGTGGTATTATATATTTAATATCATCAATATTTATTTGGCTTTTTTTAAGCAATTCCTTTACGTTTTTTACTGTCTCTGTAACTGCATACTTATAAACTTCTTTACCATCCATTTGTAACTTTTCGTTTGCACTATATGTAAGTATTTTACCATTTTGACCATGACTTGTTATATTACTGCTATAAAGCCTGTTTTCTTCTTTTGCTTTTTGCAATATAACTGCTCCTGCACCATCTGATAATAAAATTGATGTTGATACATCCTTTTGGTCTATACATTTTGATAATAAATCTACTCCAACTACTAATGGCATTTTTGCTTTGTCTGTTTCAAGATAACATTGCGCTATATCCAATGCATTTACAAATCCTGCACATCCTGCTAAGACATCTAAACACATACAATTTTCAATATTAAAATGTTCTTGTATTTTATACGATATCCCTGGCATTAGCATATTGGTTGATGTTGTTGCCACTATAATCATGTCTATATTTTGCGGATTTATTTGTGAGTTTTTTTCTATTAAATTTTCTATACATTTTATTGCTAATTGTTCTATGTTTTCTTCTTTTGAATAGTGTCTTGTTTGTATTCCTGTTCTTTTGTATATAAAATCTTCTGTTATATTTAATTGTTTTGCTAAATATGTGTTGTCTATCTTAGTTGCTGGTAAATACTTTCCTGTTGCTATAATTTCTATATTTTTCATTTTCACCTCTAATTATATTTTTTATTTTGAGTTCTAATTTTTCTAAATTATATCCTCCAATGTTTTTATAAAATCTTCTATAATTTTTTGTTTATTGAATTCTTTTCCAGTTTCTTTATATAATGATGTTGCTATGTTTTCTAGTTCATTTGGAAATTTGTCTTCATTTACATTAAATCCTATACTTATAATTACATAGTTGATTTTATTTCCTATTGTGTTGCTTTCTGTTAATATTCCACATATTTTCTTTCCATTTAGCATTAGGTCATTTGGCTCTTTTATTGTTAATTTTATATTGTATTTTTGTTCCATTATTTTTTGGATTCTTTTTGCTATTTCTATTGTTAGTCCTTCTAAGTCTTTTACATTTTTTTGTGGTCTAAATAGTATACTCATTGCTATGTTTTTGTTTGAGCCAGTGTGCCAATTTCTTCCTTTTGTTCCTATTCCACCTGTTTGTTCTTCTGCTAAAATTGCTGTGTTTTCTGTGTATTTGCTATTGTTTTCTTTTAAATATGTGTGTGTTGAACTTATTGTTTTAAATTTTTTTATTCTCATTTTTTGTATAATTCCTTTTTACAATATTGATTTGCTTAAGAATTTTTTTATTTTTCTTTTTTCAAATTTTATATCATTTTTTGTTTTTTCTCCATTATTCTGAACGGTCAGTTTTAAGTGCAAAAAAACTATCAATATATTTTGAGTATATTGATAGTTTCTCCTATAATATTAATATCAGCTTTTATTTTTTTTTACAACAAAACCGCGGAACGCCGTACAACGGTTACATTATCTGGTACATTTTTTAAGACTACGCTATTTGCACCAATTTTTACATTATTTCCAATTTTTATTGGACCCAAAACTTTTGCTCCAGAACCTACCATTACATTATTTCCGATATCTGGGTGTCTTTTATATTTATCCTTCCCGGTTCCTCCAAGTGTAGTATTATGATATATTGTGCAGTCATTTCCTATTGTTGCGGTTTCCCCAATTACAACTCCCATTCCATGGTCAATTAACAATCTTCTTCCAATTTTTGCACCTGGATGTATTTCTATTCCTGTGATATGCCTTGCAATTTGAGATATCAGTCTTGCTAAAAAATATAACCTCTTGTTATATAAAAAATGTGCTATTCTATGGAAAAATATGGCATGAAAACCTGGATACAATATTATTGCTTCCAATACATTTCTACAAGCTGGATCTTTTTCTTTTATATTTTTTGCATCTTCGTATAGACTTTTTACTACATTCTTCATTAACATCACCTATTATATTGTATGATGTCTCTTTGGGGACGGTTCTGTTTGAGACATCGGTTCCAAATGGGACATTTATTATTTTCCTATGAAAATTTGAACCATTGGGGACGTTGTTGATTTGGTTTTCCAGCTTTGACAATTGGCGATGTTAGTATTCTTCTATTTTTACATATACTTTATCTTCTATAGAATATTTCTTTTCCACTTCTAATTTTGTAATTTGATTATCATCTTTAAAGGCAAATTTATTCATGCTGTCTAAAATTGATTTTACAATGTTGTCTATATCAGGTTTTTTAGTTGGACTTATATTGTTTTCTAACATTTCGTTTATGTCTGATTTTTTTGTTGTTTTTGGTATTGAAAAATATGCTATTATACTTACTTTTATTCTTCCTTCTAAAGCCTTAAATCGTGGATATTTTAGTAAAAAATATTGTTCTACTAATGATTCATAGTCTTTTGTTCTTGTTGGTGTATAAACTACTCCTGTATATGAGTTTAGCCTTGGTCTTCCTTTTCCTATTATTTTCCCTGGTACTTCAAATTCGTATATCATTTGTTTTCTCCTCGTTTTATATTAGATTTTCTGGATTTAGTGTTTGCAATTCTGGTAATACAAATATTCCATCTTTTCTGATTAGGACATCATCAAAATATATTTCTCCTCCGCCATATTCTTTTCTTTGAATATTTACTATATCCCAATGAATACTTGATCTATTTCCATTGTCACTTTCTTCTAGTGCATCTCCTGGTGTAAAGTGAAAACTTCCTTTTATTTTTTCGTCAAATAGTGTGTCTCCAATTGGTCTCTCTACATATGGATTTAGTCCAAATGCAAATTCACCAATATAACGTGCACCATCATCAGTTTCTAATATTTTATTTATCATTTCTGTATTATTTGCTGTTGCTTTTATTATTTTTCCATTTTTAAATTCAAATCTTATATTATTGAATGTATATCCATTATATGTTGTTTCAGTATTGTATGTGATAAATCCATTTACACTTTCTTTTACAGGAGCGGATGCTACTTCTCCATCTGGAATATTGAATGTTCCCATGTATTTTTCTGCTGATATTCCTTTTATGCTAAATGTTAAATCTGTACCAGGTCCTACAATATGTACTTTATCTGTTTTATTCATTAAATCTTTTAAATTATCCATCGCTTTTGACATTTTTGAATAGTCTAAATTGCATACATTGAAATAAAAATCTTCAAATTCTTCTAATGTCATTTTGCTCATTTGTGCCATCGAATTATTTGGATATCTTAATATACACCATTTTGTTCTTTTTACTCTTTCTTCAAAGTGTACGGGTACTGTGTAATATTTGTTGTACATATTCATTATTTTGCTATCTATTTTTGATAGTTCTGATGTGTTTGATGTTGCTCTGATTCCTATATATGCGTCCATGTCTTTCATTCTTGTTTCATCGTGTTTTCCATATAGTTTGATTTGTTCTTCTGTTGCGTTTTCTAACATTATCCTTAATAGTTCGTAATTTACTATATTAAAATATGGTTTTGCTTTCATTTGTTCTGCTTGTCTCATAAGTTCTTTCGCTAATGGTATCCCGTCTTCTCCTAGTACTTCTATTAATATGTTGTCGTTTTCTTTTAAGTCTATTGAGTATGTTAATAAATTGTGTGCTAATTTTTCTATTCTTATATCTTTCATTTTTATTTTCCCTTCGTTTTTTGATATTCTATCACATAAATTTAGAAATTAAAAGTACTTTTTATTCAAAGGGTCGTTAGGAAAATGTGTGAATTATACCAAAAAGCCCTTAGGCAAACGTGATAGCCCAATAAAGAGTAGATTTTAAAGAATTAATTTCAAAGTCTACTCTTTTCATTCTATATATTAAGCAAATTATAATACATACCTTTTTCATTTATCAAATCATTATGACTCCCCTCTTCAACAATAACACCATTTTTCAAACAAACAATATTATCAAAATTATCAATACTATCTAAAGTATGGGCTATTACAACAACAGTTTTAACCTTTGCAATTTCATTTATAGTTTCTTCAATATTTTTCTTACTCTCCTTATCTAATGCACTTGTAACCTCATCAAATAAAATAATAGGAGTATCTTTTAATATTGACCTAGCAATTGCAATTCTTTGTTTTTGTCCTACAGATATGTTATTATTATTTTCTAATAAAATTTCGTCATATTTATGTGGTAGAGTTTCAATAAACTCATGAATACTTGCAAGTTTACAAGCCTGTTGTATTTGTTCATCTGTCGCATCTGGTTTTACCATTAATAAATTCTCTTTTATACTCATATTAAATAGCATTGGCTCTTGGTTAACAACAGAAATTGCATTTCGTAAACTTTTCTCTGAAAAATCTCTAATATCATATCCGTCAATTAATATTTGCCCATCATAATTGTCGTATTGTTTTAATAATAATTTGAATATTGTAGATTTTCCACTTCCACTCAGTCCAACTAAAGCATTTTTCTTTTTAGCCTTTATTTCAAATGAAATATCATTTAATATTTTGTCCTTAGAATATGCAAATGTAACATTTTTCAATTCAATGTTTCCTTTTATATTCTTATACTCTTTTGTACCGAATTTTTCTTTTTCTAGCTCTTCATCTTCTAATAAAGATTTTACTCTTCTCATATTTGCTGTAAATTCTGAAATTCCAAAGTCATGTTCAATTATTCTATGGAACACATCATCTACTATGTTTGTCATATATGTAATTACCATCATTGCAGTTTCTATGTCCATTGCTGAAATTCTCAATTGTTCTATTATATATAGTAAAATAATAGCATCTCCAATAATTCTTATTGTCCATTTTGATGTATTTACTGTTTTCCCTAATAGCCTTCTTGTTATTCTTGTATCTTTTAAATTATCAATATCATTTCCAAAAATATTAAAGCATTTTTCTTTTAAATCTAATGCCTTTATTTCTTTAAATCCTCTAGTTGTTTCATTTACTAGTGTTGAGTAATTATCTGCATATTCAAACTCTGATTTTAAATATTTTTTTGATTTATCTAATTGTATTTTAAATAAAAGAAGGCTTATTGCTGATATTGCTGTTACCCCTAACCCTATTTTCCAATCTATAAAATATATTACAAATAGCATTACAACAGATGTTGCCACATATGCACTTTCCTGTAATAATTGGCTTATTGTACTCATCATTCCGCTATCTGCTGCTTTTATTGTTGTAAATATTTTTCCTGATTTCATATTTTCAAATGATGCCATTGATAAATTAAGTACTTTTGAATATATCTTTTTTTGTATTGTAGCTGATATTTCTTCTCCTGCCTTAATTACAATTCTTCTGTATTGATTATGGCAGAATGTTATTGAAAATATTCTTAAAAGTGCACATATAAATACCAGCTTTATTGCTTTGTCTAAATTTAGACTCATTATATTTGCTATTAATTTTGAATTCATTGTTGTATAGATCATTGATGTAATTACAAATATAATCATGAATATTGTTCCTAAAATATATTTGTTTTTATTTTCCTTTGAGTATTTAAACAAATCTTTTAATGCTTTAAAAAATCCATATTTTTCGTCCATTGTTTTTCTTCCTTTTTTATATAATTTATATCTCAACTAAATATTCTTTTAAAAATTCTACAACTCCATTTTCATTATTTGTTCTAGAAGTAATATAATCGGCTTGTTCTTTAACTTCTGGCAAAGCATTTTTCATAGCAACACCAACACCACATTTTTTAAGCATTTCAACATCATTTAAGCCATCGCCAAATGCAATAATATTTTCATTTGAAATTTCTTCTAGTTTTGCAACTTCTGTTATTCCCTTATATTTTTCGACACCCTTTTGAGCAATTTCTAGCCATTTAACTTCTCCAAAACTATCTTGCATAACCTCTACTTTTAAATTAGGAAATTTTTCTGTAAATATTTTCAAATATTCTTCTACAAATTCATTATTAATAAATGATACTGATACATGTATTATTTCGTTTATATTCTCTAAAAATTCAGTTATATTAACTGTTTGGTCATAATGGTGTATCTTATTTCTATCACATATATTTATAGTCATAAATTTATCCTTGTCATAATAAGAAGAAATATTTTTAACAGTATCTTTTGACAATGCCTGTGCGTATACTTCTTCCCACTCTTTGTTTATTTCATTATTTTTAAAAACGGCTGCTCCTGCGTCACTAACAATATAATTTGTAAACTCTGCTCCATCTGTTCCAACAAGTGCTCTGTTTAAAATTCTTCCTGTCGCTATTGTTATTATATGTCCTTTTTCTTTTAATTTTTGTAAATGTACTTTGGTTGCTTCACTTACTATTCCGTCACTGTTTAATAGTGTTCCATCTAAATCTAATGCAATTAATTTTTTGTCCATTGTAATCTTCTTCCTTTTCTAATTTTGATAATATTATTTTTCCATTTTATTTAATAATTATTCTATAATTCATATATATTGGCTTTTAGAATTATTTTTTGTATTTTTGTTTTATCATCTAATGAAATATTCCATCTGCTTCCTGCAATACTTCTTTTAATTTTGTCTTCTTTAGTAGGAGCCCCTAATAATTTGTTGAGCTGTTTTTGTAAATTTACTTTGTTTGTATATATTGATAGCATATTTTCACTATACAATACATTTATTGTTGTTTCTGTTTCTGATTTGTTTGGTTCCTTGTATATTTTTTCCATAATTTGCTCCCATTGCTAAAATTTTTGTTCTACTTAAGAAAATGTCTTTTGCACATATTCTATATTTTTCTTTTGTTTTATATTTTACCACTAAAATATGTACTTGTTTCTTGTAAATCTTCAAAATTATGTTGTCTCAAAATTTCATATGTAATAATTGCAACAGAATTTGACAAATTCAATGACCTTAAAGTTGCTAACATTGGTATTCGTATTGTTTTTTCGTCTAAATATTTTTCTAGTAAAGGTTCTGGTAACCCTTTTGTTTCTTTTCCGTATAATACAAATACTTCGTCCATTGTTGAATAGTCTATGTCTGTATATTTTGTAGTTCCTTTTGTTGTTGCAAAAAACATATTTTTTTCTTCTGGTTTGTATTTATTTAAAAAATCTTCTAATGATTTATGTTCTTCTATGTCTAACTTGTCCCAATAGTCTAGCCCTGCTCTTTTTACTGATTTTTCGTCTATTTTGAATCCTAGTGGGTGTACTAAGTGTAGTTTTGCTCCTGTTATTGCACATGTTCTTGCTATATTCCCAGTATTTTGTGGTATTTCTGGTTCTACCATTACTATATTTAATTTCATTTTTATTACCTTCTTTTTATTTTAAATTATACATTATTGTTTTCACATTTTATCATAAAAAATTAAAAAAAGAAAGCGTTTTGCTTTCTTAATTATGAATAATTTGAGAGATATGGAAAAAGCAGTACATTAAAACTGCTATTTTTATAAAAACTGCATTAAACTCTTAAATCGTTTCTTATTCTTCTATTTTTTCAAAAAATTCTTTTCCAAGACCGCATAAAGGACATACCCAATCAGCTGGTAAATCTTCAAATTTTACTGATTCTACATTATCATCATAAATATATCCACAAGCTGTACATTTATATTTCATACCACAAACCCCCTTTTTATTTTTTTATTAAATCATCTGCCATTTCAATTAATTGTAAACAATTTTCTTTTGAAAGTTTAGATTTAATTGTAACTACTGGTTCTATTATATCTATATTTTTCATTGTATTCAATATCTCTTTCATACATTTAGCAGAATTTGGAGCCCAAGTTCCATTTTCAATCAGTCCAACAATCTTATTTTGATAATTTTTTTCTTTTAAATTCAATAATAAGTTCCTCATTGGAGTAAATATTTCCATATTGTACGTTGAAGAAGCGAATACAACTTTACCATATCTAAATGCATCTTCTACTGCTTCTGACCAATCTTCTTTTGATAAATCAACTAAAACAACATTTCTTTCGCCTTTTTCTTCTAAAATCTCCTTTAATTTTTCACAAGCACTATATGTATTTCCATGAATTGATGCACAAGCTATATACACTCCTTCGTTTTCTGTTTTATAACTACTCCAAATATTATATTTTTCAATATAATGTTCCAAATTTTCTTTTAATATTGGCCCGTGTAAAGGACAAATTTTTTCTATATCTAAATTCATAACTTTTTTTAATAGTGTTTGTACTTGCATACCATATTTTCCAACTATATTAAAATAATATCTTCTGGCTTCACAATCCCAATCTTCTTTGGTGTCTAATGTTCCAAATTTACCAAATGCATCTGCTGAAAATAATGTTTTTTCTTTTTCTTCATATGTCATCATTACCTCTGGCCAATGTACCATTGGTGCCATAATAAATTTCAATTTATGATTTCCTAAGTCTAAAATATCCCCTTCTTTTACTTCAATTTTTCTTGAATCTAAATCTTGTATTTCGAAAAATTGTGGTAAAAAGGTAAAAGTTTTTGAATTTCCAACTAACTTTATATTTGGATATTTTTTTATTAAAGTATCTATATTGTAAGCGTGGTCTGGCTCCAGATGTGAAATAACTAAATAATCTGGATTTCTACCATTTAATACTTTCTCTAAATTTTTAAGCCATTGACTAGTTTTTCTTTTATCAATTGTATCCATTATTGCAATTTTTTTATCAATTATTATATATGAATTATATGATACTCCATTTGGAACGTCATATTGATTTTCAAATAATTCTATATCTTTATCATCAGCTCCAATATATATGATATCATTAGAAATACTAATATCTCTCATTTTAAATCACATTCCTTCCTAAGTCACAAACCTGATTGAAAAAACTTAATTATCCTTCAACCTTAATTATCTATATTTATTCAACATCTTTTGCCCAAAGTCCATGTTTATTACAAAAAGAATAAATCTTGCTTCCTTTAACATATGGAAATATAGCACTTGCTTTTTCATTTGGCAATAAAACTTTCTTTATGATTTCGTTATTTGATGACATTGCAATCCATTCTATAAAATGATCTTTTTCCATAACGTGGTTAACCGTGACAATTATTTGATTATCTATAACTTCATAATTTGGTACATGCTTTTCTAAAGCAGCATCTACACTATTGGGAACTAATTCTATCATTTCCTCTCCGCAACATTTAATACTACAATTATCACAGTTACAATCTTTTATAACTTCAATTAAAGTATTACATTTAGAACATTTTTTTATTACTAATTCTTTTCCCATAAATTTCCTCCATATCAATTTATTTTTATTATAATATAGCATAAGAATAGATAATTAGCAACTAATTTTTGCTA
>CAKOUU010000010.1 GCA_934120675.1 uncultured Clostridia bacterium | reverse complement strand
TATATTCCTCTTTAGCTCAGTTGGTAGAGCGCTCGGCTGTTAACCGATAGGTCGTTGGTTCGAGTCCAACAAGAGGAGCCAATAAAAAAAAAGCTTTGTAAAGTAACATTTACAAGGCTTTTTTGATATTCATAAAAATAAAAAATTTTATTATGTTCGCTATTAAAAAATAAAAATTTATTATATAATTATAACATCAAGGATGTGAAAATATGATAAAAATGCAAGCAGTAAAATTATTAGGAGGAAAATGCTGTATATGTGGATACGATAAATGCATAGATGCATTGGAGTTTCACCACAAGGATCCTAGTATTAAAGAATTTAAAATAGGATCAGGAAATACTATGTCATGGAAAGAGTATAAATCAGAAGCATTAAAATGTATGCTAGTATGTTCAAATTGCCATAAAGAAATACATTATAAAATGTGATATATAAATAAAAAAGGAGAACAAAATGAGAATAGGAATTGATATAGATGGAGTACTTACAAATATTATAAGATATGCATGTGATTATGGAAGTAAATATTTCTTTGAAAAGTATAGAAAATTAGATATAAATATTAATGCTTGGTCATTAAAAGATATGTTTAATGTAACTGATGAAGAAGACAAAGAATGTTGGATATCATTAGTAAAAGACTATTCAATAAATGAACCTACGAGACCTTTTGCAGCCGAAATAATAGAAAAAATAAAAAACGAAAACAACGAAATTTACATTATAACAGCAAGAGGCGCAAGTAGTTGGGACGACAAAGATGGAGAAATGAAAAATATTTTAATAGAATGGCTTAATAAAAATAATATAAATTATAATAAATTAATAATTAGTAAAAATAAGTTAGAAATATGCAAGAAATATGATATTAAAATTATGATTGAAGATAAAACAGAAAATATTAACAGTATATCAAAAGAATTGCCAGTTATTTGTTTTGATGAAAATCATAATAAACATTTAAATGGAAAAAACATTTATAGAGCATATAGTTGGTATGATGTTTATTATAAATATTTAATAATTAAGGAGGAAATAAAAGATGGAAAAAATTAAAGATTATCCAAGGCCTCAATTGGTAAGAAATGAATGGCAAAATCTAAATGGAAAATGGAATTTTATATTTGATGATGAAAATATAGGAGAGAAAAAACAATATTTTAATAAATTTCCAATCTCAAAAGAAATACTTGTTCCATTTACATATGAAACTAAAATGAGTGGAATTAATGATGAAACTGTTCATGAAAGCATATGGTATTCTAATAATGTAAAATTAATATTAAATGAAAATAAAAGAAAAATATTACATTTTGAAGGAAGCGACTTTATTACTAAATTATGGATAAATGGAAACTTTGTAGGAAAAAATATAGGAGGGTATCATAGATTTTCTTTTGATATTAGTAAATATATAATTAATGGAGAAAACAACATTACAATAAAAGTAGAAGATTCTTTACAAAAAAGTCAACCAAGAGGCAAACAAAGATATAAGGATGAAAGTTTTAAATGTTGGTATATTCAAACAACTGGTATATGGAAAACAATATGGATTGAAACGGTTCCTAAAAATTATATAATATCTGTTAAAAATACGCCAAACTTTGATGAAAAAAATATCAATATAGAATTAGATACAAATATTAGCCTAAAAGAGATTGACAACTATAAAGTTGAAACAGAAATAAAATATGGTAATGAAACAATAAACGTCGAAAAAAATAAATTAGAAGATAACATATTTAAATATAAAATGAATATTTGTAATGAGCAAAATAATCATCATAAAATTAAAGAATGGTCGCCGGAACATCCATATTTATATGATATAAACTATAGATTATATAAAAATAATGTGTTAATAGATGAAGTATCATCATATTTTGGAGTTAGAAAAATATCAATAGAAAACTCAAAAATATTATTAAATAATAAAGAATTATATTTAAAAATGATTTTAGATCAAGGTTATTGGGCAGATTCACATTTAACACCACCAAATGAAGAAGCAATTATAAAAGACATAGAACTAGTTAAAAAATATGGATACAATGGAATAAGAAAACACCAAAAGGTAGAAGACGAAAGATTTTTATATTACTGTGACATAAATGGGATATTAGTTTGGAGTGAAATGGCCAATTGTTATGATTTTAACAATAAATCAGTAGAATATTTTATGGACGAATGGATTAAAGTAGTAAAACAAAATTATAATCATCCATCAATAATTACATGGGTACCTATTAACGAATCATGGGGAATTCATGAAGTATCAGAAAATATAGAACAACAAAATTTTGCCAATAGCGTATACTATATTACTAAAGCACTTGATAAAACTAGACCAGTTATATCAAATGATGGATGGGAACATACAATATCAGATATAATAACTATTCATGATTATAAACAAGAAGCTGACCTATTATATAATGAATATAATGATAAAGAATTAGCCGTATTAAATAATAAGAAACCATATAATACAATTCACAAATTATTTAGTGGTAACTATAAATATAATGGACAACCTATTATAATGAGTGAATATGGAGGTATAGCACTAAATTCAAATAAAGGTTGGGGTTACGGAAAACAAGTAGTAGATGAAAAAGAATTTATAAAAAGGTTTGAAAGTTTAACTGATGTAATTAAAAATACACACTATATAACAGGATATTGTTATACACAACTAACTGATGTTCAACAAGAGATAAATGGTTTAGTTGATGAAAATAGAAAAGAAAAATTTAGTGATGAAATTATTTATAAAATAAAAAGTATAAATAGAAATAATTAGAGCAAATGAAAAAGATAAAAAATGATTATTTAACAATAACAATAAAATTTGGAATAAGATTTTTAGGATATATAATAGCATTTATATCAAACTATATATTTGGCTTATCAGCTCTATTTATGGTATTTCAGATAAGCATAGCTTACTATATGATATATTTAAGAACAAAAGAGAATAAAGTATAATAAATTAAAGTATTTAAAATAATAGAGAAACAGAAAAATTATTACTGGTGAAAGGTGAATATAAATGAGTGAAGTTATAAAAATTACTAAACCAATAAAAATAAAATATGAAGAAAGAGAGACAAAACTTTCAGAAGACATAAAAGAAAAGATAGAATACTTTTGGAAAAAAGCAGTAGAGGAAAATCCAAATTTATATAATGGACCAGATTATACAATAGAGAAAATCGAAGAAAGTGAAAATGAAATACAAATGATAGCGATCAAAACAAATTATGCACATTACTTGTATGACGAAAGAGTTGGAATAAAAGAAAAAGAATATAGATGTAATGTACCATGGGGAGGAATAATTTTAGAGACGAAAGACAATTATTTGGTATTAGGAGAAATGGATAAAAAAACATCAGTTCCACATTGTCTACAAATTCCAGGTGGAGGAATAGATGAAAAAGATATTTGTAATGGAATAGTTAAGATAAGTCAAACTATCAAAAGAGAATTAGAAGAGGAAATACATTTAAATTTAGACGATATAAATTATGAAATAAAATATATAGAGATTCCAGACGAGGAAAGACATACATATGGATTTATAGCAATAGGCAATTTAGAAATAACTAAAGAAGAATTGCAGAAAAATTTTGAGGAATATAAAAAATCCTTAATTAAAAATAATTTAGAAATTGAATTTAATAAATTAGTATTTTTAGAAAAAAGTAATGCAATTGAGGAACTTAATATGTTGAAAAATCCTAAAAGACCATATTTAAGTAATTTAATTAAAAAAATAGTTATAGGAGATGAAAAAAATGATTAAAAATATTGTATTCGATTTTGGAAATGTACTTATAGATTATAATCCACTAAAATATTTAGACAAATTTGAATTTGACGAAAAAACAAAAAAATCATTATATAAAATTATATTTAAAAGTAATGACTGGATAGAATATGATAGAGGAATATATAGACACAACACAGATTTAATAAAGAAAATTGTGAAAGAAAATTCTGATTTAGAGAATGAAATAAAATTGGTATTACAAAAAGACTGGGTGAAAACAAATACATTAAAGACTGATACTGCAGAATTTTTAAAAAAACTAAAAGAAGAAGGATTCAAAATATATATTTTATCAAATCTTTCAGAAGATACATATAATTTTGTATCACAATATGAATTTTTTAATTTTGTAGATGGAGGAATATATTCATATGAATTACATATCTGCAAGCCTGACAAAGAAATCTATAAAAGATTATTAGAAAAATATAATTTAGAAGCAAAGGAAACAATATTTATAGATGATAGTTTGCCAAATATTGAAAGTGCAAACGAACTTGGTATAAATGCAATTCAATTTACAACATTAGATGAGGTAAAACAAAAAGTAAATTTGTTAATAAACAGAACATAAAAAACAAATTTTAAAGAAAAGAGGTCATATATGAAAGAAGAAAAAATCAAAATCATATCAGAAGTTGACGAACTAGAAATAGACTGTCTATTAATACAACCAGAAGGTGAAATAAAAGGAGTAGTGCAACTTGCACACGGAATGAACGAACACAAAGAAAGATATATAGACTTTATGAAATATCTAGCAGAAAATGGATATGCATGTTTTATAAATGACCATAGAGGACATGGAAAAAGTCTAAAGAACAAAGAAGATATAGGATATTTCTATGAAAACGAAGCAGAAGCAGTAATAGAAGATTTATACCAAATAACAAGATATCTAAAAGGAAAATTTAATGGTAAAAAAATCATACTATTTGGTCATAGTATGGGGTCAATGATAGTAAGAAAATACATTGCAAAATATGATAACAAAATAGATGGACTAATAGTATGTGGTTCACCAAGCAAAAATGTAAATGCTAAATTAGGACTAGCAATAGTAAAGACAATGGAGTTATTTAAAGGTGAAAAATATCGTAGTAAATTTGTTAAAAATTTAATGTTCAATGGATATGACAAAGACGACAAATTAAAAAACAGTTGGATTTGCAATAACCGAGAAATTGTAGAAAAATATAATGCAGATGAACTATGTCAATATGATTACACATTAAACGGATTTGAAAATATAATTAGATTAATGATAGATATTTATAATCCTAAAATATATAGAAAAAATAATTTGAAATTACCAATATATTTTATAGCAGGAAGCGACGACCCAGTAATATCATCAATAAAGGCATGGTATAAGGCACAAAAATTTTTGAGAAATTTAGGTTATAAAAATATAAGCAGTGATTTGTATGAAAATATGAGTCATGAAATTTTAAATGAGATAGAAAATAAAAAAGTGTATGAGGATATATTAAATTGGATTATTGAGGTAACAAAGTAAAAGAACATCCAAAAGAGAAAAGGAGAAAATATGTCAGAACTAACAAAAAAAGCACTAGCAGTATCTTTAAAAAAATTACTTTCCAAAAAAGAACTATCAAAAATAACAATATCAAATATAACAGACGAATGTGGAGTAAACAGACAAACATTTTATTACCATTTTAAAGACATATATGATTTATTAGAATGGATATATAAAAATGAAGTTATAGACGAAATTGATAATAAAGATGAAGAATGGCAGCAACGTTTTTTGTATATTTTCAAATATGTATTAAAAAACAAAGAATTTGTAAAAAACACATATAATTCAATAAGTAGAGATTATTTATTAAGATTTATTTATATGCAGACAAACAAATTATTAATTGACTTTATTGACAAAGAGTCAGAAGGAATGAATATAAAAGTAGAAGATAAAAAATTTATGGCTGATTTTTATAAATATGGTTTTGTTGGAATTTTACAAGAATGGATAGAAGATGGTATGAAAGAGGAACCAGAGGATATAATAAGAAAGTTAAACAATATTATTGAAGGTGATTTCAAAAAAGCCTTAGAAAAAATGCAAAATTAAAAAATAATACAATATATGGTAAAGTTACAGTATAAAATGTAATAAAGTAAAGAAATAATTGATAAAAAATCTATACAAAATTATAAAATTGTCCAAAAATTATACATATTAAAATACTTGTATATTGAAAATTTTAAAAAATTGTTTTTATAATACTTCAATAACAAAGGAAAAAAGTTTGAAAAATAATTGTAAAATACAGTATTTTAATCAAATTTTGTACCTTATAAGAAAGGAATGGTAGTAAATATGTATTATAGTAATGGAAATTATGAAGCATTTTCACATCCTAGAAAACCAGAAGGAGTAGATAACAAATCCGCATACCTAGTAGGAGCAGGGCTTGCATCACTTGCTGCAGCATGTTTTTTAGTAAGAGATGGACAAATGAAAGGTGAAAATATTCACATATTAGAAGAAGCAAAATTACCAGGAGGAGCATGTGACGGAATTGAAGATGCTCAAAAAGGATTTATAATCCGTGGTGGAAGAGAAATGGAAAATCATTTTGAATGTTTATGGGATTTATTCCGTTCAATACCATCATTAGAAACAGAAGGAGCATCAGTACTAGATGAATATTATTGGTTAAATAAAAAAGACCCTAATTATTCATTAATGAGAGCAACAGTAAAAAGAGGTCAAGATGCACACACAGATGGAAAATTCACACTATCTGAAAAGGCGTCAATGGAAATAATAAAATTATTTATGACAAAAGATGAAGATTTATATGACAAAAAAATAACAGATGTATTTACAGACGAATTCTTCAAATCAAATTTCTGGTTATATTGGAGAACAATGTTTGCATTTGAAGACTGGCACAGTGCACTAGAAATGAAATTATATATTCAAAGATTTATACATCATATTGGTGGATTACCTGACTTTTCAGCATTAAAATTCACAAAATACAATCAATATGAATCATTGATATTGCCAATGGTAAAATACCTAGAAAGTCATGGAGTTCAATTCCAATATGATACAAAAGTTACGAATGTATTATTTGACATTGATGGAAAAAAGAAAACTGCAAAACAAATAATATGCATTCATAATGGAGAAGAAGAAACAATCAATTTAACAGTAAATGATTTAGTATTTGTTACAAATGGAAGTTGTACAGAAAGAGCAATGCTTGGAGACCAAAACACTGCACCAGATTTAACTATACAAAATGGCGAAGGCGCATGTTGGGATTTATGGAGAAAAATTGCAAGACAAAGCCAAGACTTTGGACATCCAGATAAATTCTGTTCAGATATTTCAAAAACAAACTGGGAATCTGCAACAGTTACTACATTAGACGATAAAATTCCACCATATATAGAAAAAATCTGTAAAAGAGACCCATTTAGCGGTAGAGTTGTAACAGGAGGAATTGTTTCAGTAAAAGACTCAAATTGGCTAATGAGTTGGACAATAAATAGACAACCACACTTCAAAAATCAACCTAAAGGTCAATTGGTTGTATGGGTTTATGGCTTATTTACAAACAAACCAGGAAACTATATAAAGAAGCCAATGAGAGAATGTACTGGTAAAGAAATTACAGAAGAATGGCTATATCATTTAGGTGTACCAGAAGACCAAATAGAAGAATTGGCTACAAATTCTGCAAACTGTGTACCTTGTATGATGCCATATATAACAGCATTCTTTATGCCAAGAACAGCGGGTGATAGACCAAAAGTTGTTCCAGATGGATGCAGAAACTTTGCATTTTTAGGACAATTTGCAGATACAGTTAGAGACACAGTATTTACAACAGAGTATTCTGTAAGAACTGCTATGGAAGCGGTTTATACATTGTTGGATGTAGATAGAGGTGTTCCGGAAGTATTTGGTTCTTGCTATGATGTTCGTGTTTTACTGGATTCTACATCAAAGATGATGGATGGTAAGAAATTGACTGATATGAAATTGCCTTTTGCTACTGAACTTGTTGCTAAAAAGGCTTTGAAAAAGGTTGAGGGTACTGTTGTTGAGGATTTATTAAAAAGATATAATTTGATATAAACAATAAAAAGCAGAAAATTTCTGCTTTTTTGTTGTTTTTGAATGTAAAATTATATATAATATTTATATAAAAAATTTGGATGACGATGAGCGAAACGCCTCAAGATTTTGCAGACAAAATTTGAAAAAATTTTGGATGACGATGAGCGAAACACCTCAAGATTTGGCAGACAAAATTTGAAAAATTTTGGATGACGATGAGCGAAACGGCCCAAGATTTGGCAGACAAAATTTAAAAAATTTTGGATGACGATGAGCGAAACGAAGTGAAGCGGAAGGAATGAAAATTGTGAATAGTGAAGAAAGCATAGGAATTTTTGACTCAGGAATAGGAGGAGTAACAGTCCTAAAAGAAATAATAAAAATATTACCAAACGAAAATTACAAATATTATAGTGACTCAAAAAACAACCCATATGGAGACAAAACAGACGAAGAAATAATCAAAATCTGTAATAAAATAGTAAGCAATTTTATTGAACAAAAATGTAAAGCAATAGTAATAGCATGTAACACTGCAAGTGCAAAGGCAGCCAAAACATTAAGAGAAAAATATCCAGAAACTCCAATAATAGCAATAGAACCAGCATATAAAATGGTGCATGACTTTGCATATGACCAAGTAACACTTGTAATGGCAACAAAAGGAACAATAGAAAGCGAAAAATTCCATAAACTATACAATAAATATGATAATCACAAAACATATCTAATGGCATGTCATGGTCTAGCAGATATTATAGAAGAAGGAAATCAAAAAAAAATAAAGGATTATTTAAAGAAAAATTTGAAAGAATATGTTGGAAAAGTTCATAATGTTGTTTTAGGTTGTACGCATTATCCTTTGATTCAAAACGAGATAAAAGAAGTATTAGGTGATGTTGAATTTTTTAACGGTGCATCAAGCCTTGCAAAACATTTAAAAGATATTTTAGAAGAAAAAGATTTAATAAGTGATTCTAAAAGTGAAGGGACTGTTGAGTTTGTAGATTCAAGTAAGTCAGAGTATAAAAAAGAAAGATTTTTGAGACAATTGGAGCAGTCATAAAAATAAAAAAGTATAGAAAAACTATACTATAAAATAAAAATTATAAAAAGGAAAAGAGGCAGTTAAATGGATAATAAATATTATTTTAAAAATAATACAAAACTTACAAATTATTATATTTGCAATGTAAAAGTAGATAATCTAACTTTTTCATCAAGTGAGGCTGCTTATCATTCTGAAAAATTTTTAGATGAAGATATAAAAAAATTAATGACAAAGCTTATACCTGATGAAGCAAAACATGTAAGTAGAGAATTAGCTAGATTTATAAGATCAGATTGGGAAGATGTAAAATATGATTTAATGAAGAAAGTAGTTCTTGAAAAGTTTAAACAAAATTTTGAATGCTTAAAAGAACTATTGGATACAGGAAATATGGAATTAATAGAAGATACAACTGGTTGGCATGACAATATCTGGGGAGAGTGTTCTTGCGAAGAATGTAAAGCCAAAGAACATAAAAATTATTTAGGAAAAATTCTTATGGAAGTTAGAGAAGAGTTAAAAAATAAATATTAGTTTAGGATATTTTTATATTTGTGATAATAAGTTGCCAATATTATAACAGTAAAAAACGAAAAAAAGTTCGTAAAAGTATTGACAAAATAAAAATCAAAATATATAATAAGACCAAACAAAAAATCGTAGATAATTTGTTCTATAAAAACAAATTAAAAAAGAATTTTTTAGGAGGTCTTTTTTATGATATCAACATTACATATAAAAAATATAGGAATAATCGATGATTTAAGCATAGATTTAAACGAAGGGCTAAACGTATT
This sequence comes from uncultured Clostridia bacterium, assembly GCA_934120675.1. Taxonomy (GTDB): domain Bacteria; phylum Bacillota; class Clostridia; order TANB77; family CAG-508; genus CAG-269. The sequence goes on along the minus strand of CAKOUU010000010.1, from coordinate 50,565 downwards.
AACAGGAGAAACAGGAGCAGGAAAAACGCTAATAATAGATTCATTAGGCATAATATCAGGTGGAAGATTTTCTAAAGAAATGATAAGAAAAGGTGAAACAAATTCATTTGTAGAAATATGTATGTATGAACCAGAAAACGAAAACTCAATAGATGGAAACATCATTGTATCAAGAGAAATAAATAGCAATGGTAAAAATATGTGCAAAATAAATGGAAGAATGGTAACTGTAAATGAACTAAAAAACTTTATGAGTAAATTCATAGAAATACACGGACAAAATGATAATCAAAGTTTGCTAGATAACAAATTTCATTTAAAATATTTAGATGGTTTTATTGGTGATAAAATAATTGATATAAAAAAACAATATAAAGAGAAATATGAAAAATATTTAGAGATAAAACAAGAATTGAAAAATAACTATGGAGACGAAAAAGAAAGAGAAAGAAAACTTGATTTGTTAAGATATCAATTTAATGAAATAGAAGAAGCAAATTTAAAAGTAAATGAAGAAGATAATTTAGAAGAAAAAAGAAAATTGATGTTAAACTCAGAAAAAATATCTAAAAACTTAAATGAAGCAGATATTGCAATAGGAGAAAATAGTATAGACAGTATAAATACAGCAATAAGAGCATTAGAAAAAATAGAAAACATAGATAAAAAATATGAAGATATTTCTAGTAATTTGAAAAATATTTATTACGAATTACAAGAAATCTCAAGAGACATATCAGAACATAAAGAAGATGTGTATTTTGACGAACAAGAAAGAAATGAAGTTGAAGAAAGACTTGATTTGATTTACAATTTAAAGAGAAAATATGGTAATGATGTACAAGAAATTTTGAACTATAAAGACGAGATAGAAGCGGAAATAAATCACATTGAAAATTTAGACGAATACAATAATAAGCTAAAAAAAGAATTAAAACAATTAAAACAAGAAATGACAACATTAGCAGAAAAGATGCATGAATTAAGAAATGAATATGGAAAAGTTTTAAGCATAAATATAAACAAGGTTTTAGAAGATTTGGAAATGAAAAATGCCAATATTAATATTCATGTTGATTACAATGAAGAAGAGTTCTTTGAAAACGGAAAAGATATAGTAGAATTTTATATTGCTACAAACTTGGGAGAAGATGAAAAGCAATTAGCAAAAATTGCATCAGGTGGTGAGATGTCAAGAATAATGCTTGCTATTAAAAAGGTATTAGCAGATACAGATAAAATGCCAGTCTTAATTTTTGATGAAATTGATACTGGTATAAGTGGAAAAGCTGCAGGAGCAGTTGCAGAAAAATTAAATGGAATTTCTAAAAATCACCAAGTATTATGTATTTCACATTTACCAAGTATTGCGGCAATTGCAGATTATAATTATTTTATTAGTAAAAGAGTAATTAATGAGAGAACTAACACTAATATAAAATTATTAAATGAGAAAGAAACTTTAGAGGAAATTGCTCGTATTTCTTCTGGTGAAATTAATGAGGCTACTATTCAATATGCTATGCAGTTGAGGAATAAGAAGGTAAGTTAAAAATCCCTTAGAACAGCTAAGGGATTTCTTGTAGTTATTTGCTTTTTTTTTCATCTTTTATCAAAATTAATAAGCCAATAAAAGATAATGCTGCAATGGGAACATATACATAAGTTTCTGTATTTTCAGTCATCACAGTTATAATCGAATCTAAAAGCATAAAAATAAGTAAAAATACAAGTGGTTTGAAATTATTCATAAATTTGTACCTCCTAAAAGTTTCTATTTAGAATCAATATATATTATATCATGAAATAGAAGAAAATACTATCTAAAATGTATAAATCTGGTAAAAATGGCTAAAATATCAAAAGAAACAAATTGAAAGGTGGTATATTAATGAAAGAATATTTAGCCATAGAAAACATAGAGGCATTAGAAATTTTAGACTCAAGAGGAAATCCAACAGTCCAAGTAGAAGTTGTAACAGAAGGAGGATTCTTAGGAACTGCAATGGTCCCATCAGGAGCATCAACAGGAAGCTTTGAAGCAGTAGAATTAAGAGACAATGACAAAAATAGATTTATGGGAAAAGGAGTAAGCAAAGCAGTTGAAAATGTAAACAAAAAAATATCAAAAAAACTAATCGATATGAATGTATATGACCAAAGAAAAATAGACAGAACATTGATAGAATTAGACGACACACTAAACAAATCAAATTTAGGAGCAAATGCAATTTTAGGAGTGTCACTAGCAGTAGCAAAGGCAGCAGCCAATTCATTAGGAATGGAACTATACAATTATATAGGTGGAATAAACGCAAAAGAATTACCAGTTCCAATGATGAATATTTTAAATGGTGGAAAACATTCAGACAACAATATCAACATACAAGAATTTATGATAGTACCAGTAGGAAGCATAACATTTGCAGAAAGATTAAAACGTGGAGTAGAAGTATATCATACATTAAAAAAGGTTTTAAAAGAAAAAGGACATTCAGTTGGAGTAGGGGATGAAGGAGGATTTGCACCAGATTTAAAAGATGAAGAAGAGGCATTAGATTCAATAATAGAAGCAATAAAGAAAGCAGGATATGAACCAGGTAAAGATATATGCTTAGCACTGGATATAGCAAGCACAGAAATGTATGACGAGGCCAAGAAAACAGGAAAAGATGGATATTATTTTTGGAAAACTGATGTATATAAAACAAAACAAGAAATGATACAATATGTTATAGATTTGACTGAAAAATATCCAATTATATCAGTAGAAGATGGCTTGGCAGAAGAAGACTGGGAGTCATGGAAAGAATTAACACAAAGAATAGGAGATAAAGTTCAATTAGTTGGAGATGATTTATTTGTAACTAATATAAAAAGACTTCAAAGAGGTATAAAAGAAAATGTTGCAAATGCAATTTTAATAAAACCAAATCAAATTGGAACTTTAACTGAAACATTAGATACAATACAAGAAGCAAAAGAAAAAGGATATAAGACTATAATTTCTCATAGGTCTGGAGAAACAGAGGATACAACAATTGCTGACTTGGCAGTGGCTGTAAATGCTGGACAAATAAAAACTGGTGCACCTTGTAGAACTGACAGGGTTGCTAAATATAATAGACTTTTAAATATTGAAAATCAATTAACTATAGAAGAGGATTAAATCAAAAAATAAGATGTGCAAAGGGATTTTATAATTCCTAACACATCTTGTTTTTAATTGTATTTTTATATTTATCAAATTAAGGATTACAACTAATTACTCAACTCTCCTTTGGGTTCTTTCATTAGAATTAGAAGAATTATTAGAACACATTTTTTCATACTCTTTACATTTGATTTTATAGTCTATCTGCATACATAAATATCTATAGTACAAAAAAGCCTGTTCATATTGTGCCATAGGATTAAACATAGGATCTCTATATAAATCATTCATATCGGGACTACCTGTAGGATTAAAACCATTCATTTGTTGAAATGCAGAAAAGTCCATGAATGGTGGCATGTTATTAAAATCTTTATCCATAAAATCATCTCCAATCATAATAAAGTATATTCATGATTTATGAAATTATGAATTAAAAAAAGTGGCTGATGAAATTAGATGTTTAATTTAGCACCCTTTTTCTATAAATTAAAATTAAAAAAAGGAAAAACACTAATAGCAATAAAAGTATAAAAAGCAGCCAAAACACCATGTAGCAACTTGCCATAAAAATAAGGCTTAATAGACAAATCAGTTTTAGAAGTGATACTCAAAACCTGAAGAAGAACAGACAAACCACCACAACCAAGTAAAAAAGCAGTAATAATAACATTAATAGAAATACATTTAATGTTAATACTAGAAACAGAACTAATACCATTAGTAATTTCAAGTAAACCAGTCAAAATTCCATAAATAAAAGAACTATCAATATGTAGAAAATTAAATGCAGGAGTAAGCAATACAACCAAACTACTCAAAATACCACTAGAATTTAAAATTGAAATTATACTTGAAAATATAACAACAAAACCACCTATCATTAAAATTGTAGAAATGCTATTAGTAATGCTTTTTCCCAGAACTTCTCCTAAATTAGAAAAAGTTACATTTTTATATTTTGAAGAAGCAGAAGTTTTAGTGCTAACATAATTAGAACTTTTCTTTCCAAATTTCCAAAATCTAAAAATAATTCCAACAGTAATACAAGCAAGAATGTGAGTGATAAGCAATAATAAACCTATTGTAGAATTTCCGAACATACTTATACCAACTGTTCCAACTATAAATAAAGGTCCAGAATTATTTGTAAAACTCAAAAGCCTTTCACATTCTTCTTTAGAACAAATATTATTTACTCTAAAATCACACGCTATTTTTGCTCCAACAGGATAACCACTAATAAGTCCCATTATAAAACCAAAAGAGCCTTCACCTCTAATATTAAATAAGGGTTGCATTATTTTATTTAAAAATTTTCCAAGAACTGTTACAAAATTTGTATTCATTAATAATTCTGTAGCAACAAAAAATGGAAAAAGTGCAGGTACAACTGAATTTGCCCATAATGATAATCCTTTTTTTATTGCAGGTAAATTACTACTGGAAAATAGCAATAAACTTGCTCCAAAGGCTAAAAATACCAGTGCAAAAATATTTCGTTTTATTTTTAATACTAAAAAATGACATTTTGAAAACATATAATCACCATATTAAAATATATGATATATAATTTTAAATAATAAATAAAATCAAAAAATTTCCAAAATAAATTTTAAAATTGAATAATAACCTAAAAAAAGCACATGCTTTATTTGGAGGTATGTGATTTATGGAAAATAAATTCAAAAATCAAATATTAAGTGAAGATTTACAAAATATGACAATAGAAAATCAAGAAGAATCAATAAAACATGGAGAAGAAGAGGAGACTGAGGATACAACAAGATATGGGGAATTTGTAACATCATATTTTGCATGGGTACCAATGTCAAAACAAAAAGAAAATGTAAAAAGATTAGAAAATATAACAAAAAAGAGAGAAAAATAGAGATAAAACAAGAAAACAATAGAATAAAAATCAAAAAAGGTCAGAAAAGGTCAAAAAATAAAATTGCATTATGTTAAAACCTGAGTATAATATAGATATAGGTCAAAGAAAGTCAAAGACAAAAAACATATTTTTAAAAAGACTTACAGAGAAAAATAAAAAACATAAATATAAAAAAGTTAGAAAAACGCACAAAAAGACAAAATATTTAAAGGGAGGCTGATAAAATGAGAATGTCAGATGTAATAGAAGATTTTATCAAAGATTTATTTGATGAAGACCAAAGTGATTTAATAGAAATACAAAGAAATGAATTAGCACAACACTTTAACTGTGTACCATCACAAATAAATTATGTAATATCAACAAGGTTCAAGCCATCACAAGGATATTATGTAGAAAGCAAAAGAGGTGGTGGAGGAAACATCAAAATAAAAAAAATAACAAATACAAAATCAGACTATATTATGCATATAATAAATAATATAGGAAAAGCAATAACAACAAATGATATAGACATTTTGATAAGTGACTTCCTGACATATAACATTATAACATCTCAAGAAGCCAAACTTTTAAAAGTTGCGACAAGTGATAATGTTTTAAAACTTGACAAGGACATAAAAGATGAAGTAAGAGCAAGAATTTTTAAAAATATGTTACTAAACATAGAATAAAAAGTAGCTAAGCAAATTTCAAAAAAGCAAAATGCAATCATAATGTGAAGCTACTATAAAAATAATAATAAGGAGTGATTAATATGTTATGTGAAAATTGTGGAAAAAGAGAAGCAAATGTTAGATATTCAGAAAATATCAATGGAGTAAAAAAGGAGATGCATTTATGCGAAGAGTGTAGTCAAAAACTAGGAATATCATCAAAAATGGACTTTAGTATGCCATCATTAGATATACCAAGTTTTTTCGGAAGTTTCTTAGAAGACTTCAATACACAGGAATTTATGCCATTACTGAATGAAGTAAAACAATTAACTTGTGATAGTTGTGGTTCAACATTTGATGACATAATAAACACAGGTAGATATGGATGTGCAAATTGCTATGATGTTTTTGAGGATAGAATGGACCCAATATTAAAGAAATTGCAAGGTGCAAACAGACATAATGGTAGATTAGGAAAAATATCAGATAATAAAAAGAATTTTGAACATGATAAAAAAGTAGAAAAAGAAAATAAAGCAGAAAATAAGTTGGAAAAATTGCAAGAAGATTTAAAAGTAGCAATAAAAGAAGAAAGATATGAAGATGCGGCTAAAATAAGAGATGAAATCAAGAAAATGTCAAATTAGGGATGCTTTTTAGGATATAAAAAGACCCCGCTAGGGGGCAAGATACTACTTTTTATCTTCTGCTTCGTCTTTGCCGTTGCTATCTCCGTTATTGTTTACAGTAATGACCACTGTTTTTTTTACCGAAATAGCCAATATCAAAAAACATATGTTTAAAACAATAACAAAAGTATCTAGTGTTATGGCACCGGTAAAAAAGAGAGCACCATCAAAGAAAAGAGAAAAAAGAAAAATAGAAATATTTAGCATAATATACCTCCTAGTGGGTGTGGGTAGACTATAAATAGTCTAGTTAATAATGTTTCATAATTAAATTATACAACATTTTACATAAAATGTCAAAACTAATAGAAAGATTATAAAAATGAAAGGTGATAATAAATATGAATTGGTATTTACAAAGTGGAAAAGAATCAGATGTAGTAACAAGTACAAGAATCAGATTTGCAAGAAATCTACCAGAATTCAAATTTAATTTAAAAAATAAAAATGAAATAGAAAAACTAAAAAATAAAATAAAAGAAAATGTATATGCAATAGGATATGGACTAAAATATTTAGAACTAAAAGACATGGACGACATCACAAGAATGAGTTTAGTAGAAAAAAATTTAATAAGTCCGGAATATGCAATACATAATGAAAATGGAGCAATACTAATAAACGATGAAGAGAATATCTGTATAATGATAAATGACGAAGACCATCTAAAAATTCAAGTATTTAGTAGTGGATTAGAACTAGAAAATACATTAAATTATGCAATAGAACTAGACCAAAAAATTGAAGAAGTTTTAGGATATGCAACAAGCACAAAATACGGATATTTAACAAGTATGCCAACAAATTGTGGTACAGGATTAAAAGCATCTGTAATGGTACATTTACCAGCACTTACAATAACTAAAAATATCAATAAAGTATTTTATACAATAAATAATTTTGGTGTAAATATTGTTGGGGCATATGGAGAAAACAGTAAAGAACTTGGAGATGTTTTCCAAATATCTAACAAGAGAACATTAGGAGTTACAGAACAAGAAATAATTGAAAACATAAAAGTAGTTACAGAAAAATTAATTGAACAAGAAAGAAAAACAAGAAAGTTCTTGGCAAAAGACACTCTTGATTTAGAGGATACAATATACAGAAGTTATGGATTACTAAGCAATTGTAGAAAAATATCTTTGGAAGAGGCTCAAAAGTTAATTTCAAATGTTAAGATGGGTACAGATTTAGGAATATTACCAGAATTAAATGATAGCAAAGTTCAACAATTGATTTTATATACTAAACCTGCAAATATGCAGAAATATTTGGGTGAACAATATGAGGCTTTGGAAAGAGATATAAAAAGGGCAGAAGTTATTAAAAAAATAATTAATGAAAAATAAAAAAGCCCCTATGGAAGCGGGCTAAGATATTAATTGAGATGATATCGCAATTAAAAATTCAGATGCAATATCATTGTTAAATGATGATGTGATAATGTAAAGGACTTGGTACATTATTGCCTTTGTTTTATCATCAGCATCTTCTGGAATCTCATTTTTCCAAAAGCTAATTAATGTCATTATGTCTTTTAAATTTGACATATTTACAATTGAATTAGCAAAGGAATCTAAGATTTTTTTGTTACAAGTAACATCAGAAGTGAGTTGTGGCAGAATACTGTCACATGAAATTGTAAATAATGCAGGAAGAGTATCCTGCGAAATCTTTAGTGCCCGTTGTTTTTCCAGAGTTTTTCCTCCGTATTATAGACGACAAAAAAGTCATCAATTAATAAAGTTTCTTATACTAATTATAAAACAATTTACATAAAAAGTCAACTTGAGACAAAATGTCGCAAACAGAACAGAGCTAAAGCTTAAGCTTAAGTTATCTGTAACTCACTTTGTTCGAACAGCTAACTTATTCCCAAAAGGACAAAAATTAATGAAAGAGGTGAATAAAAATGACATACAAATTTACAAATAGAGCAAACAAAGCAATAGAAATTGCAAACAATATAGCCTTAGAGTTAGGACACAGCTACATAGGAACAGAACACATATTATATGGACTAGCAAAAGAAGGCAATGGAATAGCATCTAAAGTATTAGAAAATCAAAATGTAACAGCAGATGATATTTTAAACAAAATTGAAGAATTAATTGGCAGTGACGAGCCAATTGAAAATATAGTAGACTTTACACCAAGAACAAAAAGAGTAGTAGAGTCAGCATTTATAGAAGCAAGAAAATTAGGATACAACTTTATAGGAACAGAACATCTTTTAATAGGAATATTAAGAGAAGGTGACTGTGTTGCAGCAAAAATCTTGTTAGACCTAAATGTAAACATTCCAAAACTTTATAATGAAATTGTAAAAGTAATAAATGAAGGTGAAGATTATAATTCAAGTGATGACAGTTCAAACAATTCAAATGGAAGAAAAAGAAGAGGAAGTTATAATCAAACACCAACATTAAATCAATTTGGACAAGATTTAACTAAAAAAGCAGAAGAAGGAAAACTAGACCCTGTAATAGGAAGAAAACAAGAAATTGAAAGAGTAATTGAAATTTTATCAAGAAGAACTAAAAATAATCCATGCTTGATAGGTGAACCTGGTGTTGGTAAAACGGCGGCAGTTGAAGGATTGGCTCAAAAAATAGCATCTGGTGATGTTCCAGAAATTTTGAAAGATAAAAGAGTTGTAACACTTGATATCTCTGGAATGGTTGCTGGTAGCAAGTACAGAGGTGATTTCGAGGAGAGAATTAAAAAAGCTTTAAATGAAGTAAAAAAAGCCGGTGATGTAATACTTTTCATAGACGAAATTCATACAATAGTCGGTGCAGGTGCAGCAGAAGGAGCAATTGATGCAGCTAATATTTTAAAACCTTTACTTGCAAGAGGTGAAATACAATTAGTTGGTGCAACAACTTTAAATGAATATAGAAAATTTATTGAAAAGGACGCAGCTCTTGAAAGAAGATTTAGCCCAGTTACTGTAAATGAACCATCTGAGAAAGATACAATTCAAATTTTAAAAGGAATTAGGGATAAATATGAGGCACATCATAATGTAAAAATAACAGATGAAGCAATTGAAGCAGCTGTAAAATTATCTATAAGATATGTAAATGATAGATTTTTACCAGATAAAGCAATTGACTTAATTGATGAGGCATCTTCAAGAGCAAGATTAAAAACATATACAGAGCCTGATAGCTTAAAAGAATTGCAAGAAGAAATTGAAAAAACAAAAAATGAAAAAGAAGAGGCAGTATTAAATCAAAAATTTGAAAAAGCGGCAGAATTAAGAGATACAGAAAAAGCTTTAAGAGACAAATTTGAAAAAGAACAAAGCAAATGGAAAAGCAAAAATACTAAATCAATTGTAACTATAACTGAAGAAAATATCGCTGAGGTTATTGCAAATTGGACAGGTATCCCTGCTAAAAAAATAACAGAGGATGAAAACGAAAAATTAAAAAATCTTGAAAAAGAATTGCATAAAAGGGTAATTGGTCAAAATGAAGCAGTAGAAGCGGTTTCAAAAGCAATAAGAAGAGGAAGAGTTGGATTAAAAGACCCAAACAGACCAATAGGTTCATTCTTATTCCTAGGGCCAACTGGTGTTGGTAAAACAGAACTTTCAAAAGCATTAGCAGAAGTCTTATTTGGAGACGAAAATGCAATGATAAGACTAGATATGTCAGAATTTATGGAACCACATTCTGTATCTAAATTAATAGGAGCACCTCCAGGATATGTTGGTTTTGACGATGGTGGTCAATTAACTGAAAAAATAAGAAGAAAACCATATTCAGTAGTTTTGTTTGATGAAATTGAAAAGGCTCATCCAGATGTTATGAATATGTTACTTCAAATTCTTGAAGATGGTAGATTAACTGATAGCCAAGGAAGAACAGTTAACTTCAAAAATACAGTTATAATAATGACTTCAAATTTAGGTGCTAGACTAATTACAGACAGAAAACAATTAGGTTTTGCAAATAAAGAAGGAGAAGCAGATTCTAAAAAAGAATATGAAGAAATCAAAAAAGAAGTCATGGCAGAGTTGAAAAAAGAACTAAGACCAGAGTTCATAAATCGTATTGATGAGATAATTGTATTCCATAAATTAAATGACAATGACATTAATCAAATTATTGATATTATGCTTAAAGAAGTTGTAAATAGATTAAAAGAGCAAAAATATGATGTTGAATTTGAACCAGATGTTAAAGAAATGATTGCTAAGGAAGGAATAGATAAAAACTTTGGAGCAAGACCTTTAAGAAGAACTATTCAAAATTTAGTTGAGGATAAGTTGGCTGAAAAAATTTTGGATGGTAAATTGGTTAAAGGAAAAGTTAATAAAATAACAAAGAAACAGTTAGAAGTTGGTTAGAAAAATTAAAACAATAAAATTAACATAAAAATAAATATAAAGTATTGATTTTAGAATTAAAATGCAGTATAATGAATATACTAATATTGATAAATTAATTTATCAAATAAACTAGGTTACACAAACCTTTGATTAATTTCATAAACAAGTGTATTAAACATTAGGTTAGATATGAGCCTTTAGAATGTGAATTCTATAAACGAATATCTTATTAAACATTAGGTTAGAAACGAGCCTTTAGTTTACTATAAACGAGTTTTCAGAAAAATTTTATAGGGGGTACTGAAAAGTATCCTCTATATTTGTGTTAGGAGGAGTAAATGAAAGATACAAAGAAAATTAAATTAAGCAAATTAAATTTTTATATTGTAGATGATAATTATATTAAATATTTAAGCCAATTTGATAAGCATATTGCTTATAACAAAAATGAAAAAAGACCATACATAGGAGTTGTAATTACTGTTAAAGAACATTATTACTTTGCACCTATGTTTTCACCAAAGCAAAAACATAAAACATATAAAAGTAATTTAACTTTTTTTAGAATCAAAAATAATAAAACAAAAACCGATTTAGGTATAATTAGATTTTCTGATATGATACCAGTACCACAAGAAAGTGTTTATTTATTAGACATGAAAAGTAAAAGTTATGGATATAAAAGACTACTTTCAGAACAATATTCTTGCATAAATAAGCCGGAAAATAGAGCAATGATTTTTGAAAAAGCAGAAAAAATATATAATATAGTCGCAAAGAATAATAAAAATAAAGTTACTAAATTTTATAAAGACTTAAGTTGTGATTTTAAATTACTGGAAGAAAAAAGTTTAGAATATAACAATTTGTAGTTGAACTTTGAAAAAATTTCCATAAACCCCTTGATAATTCTTCCAAAATATAGTATAATACTCAAGGTTAACCTTTTACTTAGCTTTCAAGCAAAGCACCAAAGCTAAAAGCTCAGTTAAAGGCGATAAGAAAGAAAAACAGGAGGTGTAAAGAAATGACAAAGGAAAGAAAACAAGAAATCATTAACACATATAAAAGAGAAGAAAAAGACACTGGTTCACCAGAAGTACAAATCGCTCTTTTAACAGAAAGAATTAATGAATTAACAGAACACTTAAAAGTACATGTTAAAGATAATCACTCAAGAAGAGGATTATTAAAAATGGTTGGTAAAAGAAGAAATTTACTAAACTACCTAGCTAAAAAAGATGTACAAAGATACAGAGACATCGTTGAAAAATTAGGATTAAGAAAATAATTTCATAAAAGAGCCTATGCAAAACAAAAGATTTAGCATAGGCTCTTTGTGGAAGAACAACCAATGAACCATTGGTTCAACGTTCTCATTGGTTGAAAAGAGCCCGAAATTTAGGTAAGTAGCTTGTATAATGTACTGGACAGGCTTAGAAATACTAGAAATAAAATCCAGAATATTATAGAGGTTACAATCTAAATACGGCTCAAAAAAATTAAATGTTTTGCTTTTAATTTTGGCTAAAAGCCATGAACAAAGCAAAGAGAAAGGACAAGAAAATGTTTGAATTTATTAAAAAATGGTGCAAAAAAGAAGAAAAAGGAGAGAAAAATAGTATGTTTAAAGTATACGAAACAGAATTAGCAGGAAGAAAACTAACAATAGAAACAGGAAAATTTGCAGGACTAGCAAATGGAAGTGTAACAGTAAGATATGGAGACACAGTTGTAATGGTAAACGTTACAGCATCAAAAGAACCAAGAGATGGAATAGACTTTTTCCCACTATCAGTAGATTATGAAGAAAAATTATATTCAGTTGGAAAAATACCAGGATCATTCCAAAAAAGAGAAGGAAAACCAAGTGACAAAGCTATATTAACATCAAGAGCAATAGACAGACCATTAAGACCACTATTCCCAAAAGACTTCAGAAACGATGTAGTTGTTGTTGCAACAGTTCTTTCAGTAGAACAAGACAACTCACCAGAAGTAGCAGCAATGATAGGTGCATCAGCAGCACTATCAATTTCAGATATCCCATTTGGTGGACCAACAGCAGCAGTAAATGTTGGATTAGTTGACGGTAAAATAGTTATAAACCCAACAGAAGAACAAAGAAAAGTATCTGACTTAACATTAACAGTAGCAGGAACTGAAGAAAAAATAGCTATGATAGAAGCAGGAGCAAACGAAGTTCCAGATGATGTTATGTTAGAAGCAATTAAAGAAGGTCATAAAGAAATCAAAAAGATTTGTAAATTCATTGAAAAAATGAAAGAAGAAATCGGAAAACCAAAATTTGAATACAAATCATTTGCAGTTGACCATGATGTATATGAATTTATAGAAGCAAACTTTGCAGAAGATGTAAAACAAGCACTTCAAGAAGCAGACAAAGAAACAAGAGACAACAATGTAGCAGCAGTATCTGACAAAATAGCAACAGCATATGCTGAAAAATTTGGAGAAGAAGCTGCAGAAGAACATAAAGCTGATATTGGAGAAGCAATTTACAAATTAGAGAAAAAGACAGTAAGAGACATGATATTCTATGAACATAAAAGAGTTGATGGTAGAGCAATAGACGAGATCAGACCATTATCATGTGAAATAGACTTATTACCACGTGTACACGGAAGTGCATTATTTACAAGAGGTCAAACACAAGTACTTTCAGTTACAACATTAGGAATGATAAGTGAAGAACAAACATTAGATGGAATTGATACAGAAGAATCAAAAAGATATATGCATCAATATAACTTCCCAAGCTACAGCGTAGGTGAAGCAAGACCACCAAGAGGACCAGGAAGAAGAGAAATAGGACATGGAGCATTAGCAGAAAAAGCATTAGTTCCAGTACTACCTTCAAAAGAAGAATTCCCATATGCAATAAGAGTTGTATCAGAAGTATTATCATCAAATGGTTCAACATCACAAGCAAGTATATGTGGAAGCACATTATCATTAATGGCAGCAGGTGTACCAATTAAGAGACCAGTTGCAGGTATATCAACAGGACTTGTAACAAATCCTAATGACGAAAATGACTATGTAATGTTAACAGATATCCAAGGACTAGAAGATTTCTTTGGAGATATGGACTTCAAAGTTGGTGGAACAGAAAAAGGTATAACAGCAATCCAAGTTGACATCAAAGTTGACGGATTATCATACAAAATTATTGAAGAAGCTTTTGCTAGAACAAGAGCAGCTAGAAAACATATCTTAGAAGATGTAATGGCACCAGTAATTTCAGAGCCAAGAAAAGAAATATCAAAATATGCACCAAGAATAGTATCAACAAAAATAAAAGTTGAAAAAATCAAAGATGTAATCGGAAAAGGTGGAGAAACTATAAACAAAATAATTGATGCAACAGGTGTTAAAATAGACATCGAAGAAGATGGACAAGTAATGATTTATTCAAATGAGTCTGAAAAAGCTAACGAAGCATTAGATATGATAGAAGATATTGTTAGAGATGTAGAAGTTGGTGGAATTTATCTTGGAACAGTTACAAGAATAATGAACTTTGGAGCATTTGTTGATTTAGGTGTTGCAGGAAAAGAAGGTTTATTACACATTTCTAAAATTTCTAAAGAGAGAATTAAGAGAGTGGAAGATGTTCTTCATGTTGGAGATAAAGTAACTGTAAAAGTAACAGATATAGACGACCAAGGAAGAGTAAATTTAACAGCAATTTTATCTGAAGAAAAAACTGAAACAGAAGAATAAAAATAAAAGAGTGAGACACAAAAAATGTCTCGCTTTTATATTGCTAAAATATATTTTTTAATGTTATAATATTTTATAGAAAGCATAAGAAAAATATGAAAAGGAAAAAAGAATATGAAAAATAAAATTATAAATATTATAACATGGATAATAGTTATAGCAATACTGATTTTAGCACTAAGATTTTATAGTAAAAACAACTTTAATGAATATGTAAGAAGTGAAATGAACATACACACATCAGAATTTAAAAGAGATAAAGATGTTAAATACTCAAAAACAGACAGCTATAAAATAACATCAAACTCAGAAAATGATGCAACATTTTACAAGAAAGTAAAAGTACAAAAAAATATGCCATATAAAGTAACATGTATGGTAAAAACAGAAAATGTAGTTCCAGAAGGCGACTTATCAGGAGTAGGAGCACAAATATCAATAATAGGAACAACAGAAAAATCTGTTGCAATTTCAGGAACACAAGACTGGCAAAAAATAGAAATGATATTTAATTCAAAAGATAGAGAAGAAGTTGAAATTGGTTTTAGACTAGGTGGATATTTAGGAAAATGTACAGGGACAGCATGGTTTAGTGATTTTACATTTGAAGAAGGAACAACAAGTCAAAACAATAATTGGAAATTTGCTTGTTTTATATTTGAAAATACTGATGTTGTAGTAGATGGAAAAGAAATAAAAATATCCATGACAAATGATGATATAAATGACATAAAAGATACAATAAACAGATTTGAAAAAACAGCAAGTAGTTTATCAAATAATAAAATGGCAGCAAATTGTGACATATACAAAACAAGTGACCCAATAAACAAATTGACATATGACGAAGAATTTGGTTATTATGTATCAGCAGAAGATGTTGAAAAATCAATAAAAGACATCATACAAAAAAATGATTATGACCATATATTTGTAATAATAAGACTAGGAAATGAAGAATATAAAAATGACATACAAATAAATGACTGGATAGGACTACGGTTCAATGGACTATTATGGAATAGGATATTCTAACATAAGATTACCAAATTCATCAAAAAGCTATGTTTACAGATATAACACAAGAATTAATACATTCCCAGAAGAAGTATTTTTACATGAATTTTTACATTCACTTGAAAGAACATCAGAAGAATATGGATATGAAATTCCTGCATTACACGATTATGAAAAATATGGAT
The DNA here is from genome assembly GCA_934120675.1 of uncultured Clostridia bacterium. Taxonomy (GTDB): domain Bacteria; phylum Bacillota; class Clostridia; order TANB77; family CAG-508; genus CAG-269. The sequence goes on along the minus strand of CAKOUU010000010.1, from coordinate 34,875 downwards.
ATAAAAATCAAAGCTTAACAGGATTAAAAGACTGGTATCAAGACTATATGAACAAAAATATAAAAACATCAAAAGGAAACATAGGCTTACCAGAACAAGTATATACACTAAAACCAGCCAAAGCATCAGACTTTAAATATTCATATGCAATAGACGAATTTCATGAACCACAAAATATGATAGAACAAGTAAGGCAATTATTTAAAAATGTTATAAACAACATCAAAAATATAGGAAACGCTGTAAAGAATAGTGAAAAACTAGAAATGAACGAGGCAAACTAATTAACTAGAAAATATGAAATATGTAAAATTAATTAAAAAAAGAAAAAAGTAATAATTTTGAGTTTTAACATAAAGAATATAAATTATTAAAAAGAAAGAGTGAAAAAAATGAAAGTATCAGATTTTAATTACAATTTACCAGAAGAATTAATAGCACAAGTACCACTAGAAAAAAGAGATGAATCAAGACTAATGGTACTAGATAGAGAAAAACAAACAATAGAACACAAAGTATTTAAAGACATAATTGATTATTTAGAACCAGGGGACTGCCTAGTTAGGAATAACACAAAAGTTATACCAGCAAGAATTTATGGAAGAAAAGAAACTGGAGCACATGTAGAGTTCTTGTTATTAAATAATATCGAAGGAGATATTTGGGAAAGTATTGTAAGACCAGGAAATAAACTACATGTTGGAACAAAAGTAATATTTGGAAATGGACTATTAGAAGCAGAAATATTAGATATAATGCCAGGTGGAACAAGAAAAGTAGAATTTCATTATAAAGGAATATTCAATGAAATATTAGACCAAATCGGACTAATGCCATTACCACCATATATTCACGAAGAATTAAAAGATAATGATAGATATCAAACAGTATATGCAAAATACGAAGGTTCTGCAGCAGCGCCAACAGCAGGGCTACACTTCACACCAGAATTATTAAAGAAGATAGAAGAAAAAGGTGTTAAAATAGCGAATGTAACATTACATGTTGGAATTGGAACATTTAGACCAGTAAAAGAAGACGAAGTAGAAAAACACGAAATGCACTCAGAACATTACTATATAAAACAAGAAGACTGTGATAAAATAAATGAAACAAAAAAAGCAGGAAAAAGAGTAATATCAGTAGGAACAACATCATGTAGAGTATTAGAAACAATTGCGGACGAAAATACTGGAATGGTACAACCTACAGAAGGAGATACACAAATATTTATTTATCCAGGATATAAATTCAAATGTATAGATGGATTAATAACAAACTTCCATTTACCACAATCAACATTATTAATGCTAGTATCAGCATTAGCAGGAAAAGATTATATTATGAAAGCATACAACGAAGCGGTTAAAGAAAAATATAGATTCTTTAGTTTTGGAGATGCTATGTTTATTAAATAAAAATCGGGATAAGGGGACGGGTCTTCAATCCCGAAAAATTTTTCGGGATTGAAGACCCGTCCCCTTATCCCGATTTTTAGGAGGAGTACATGAAACACGCAGTAACATACGAATTATTACACGAATGTAAACAAACAGGAGCAAGAAGAGGAGTAATACACACTCCACATGGAGACATACAAACACCAATATTTATGCCAGTAGGAACACAAGCAACAGTAAAATCAATGACACCAGAAGAACTAAAAGAAGAAGTAAAAGCACAAATAATATTATCAAATACATATCATTTATACTTAAGACCAGGACAAGACATAGTCAAAGAAGCAGGAGGACTTCACAAATTTATGAATTGGGACAGACCAATTCTAACAGATAGTGGAGGATTTCAAGTATTCAGTTTAGGAGATTTAAGAACAATTTCTGAAGAAGGAGTTTTATTTAAATCACACTTAGATGGAAGTAGACATGTATTTACACCTGAATCTGTAATGAAAACAGAAGAAGATTTGGGAGCAGACATAATAATGGCATTTGACGAATGTTGTCCATATCCATCAACATATGAATATACAAAAAATTCAATGGAGAGAACAACAAGATGGGCACAAAGATGTAAAGATGCACATGTGACTACAGACAAACAAGCATTATTTGGAATTATCCAAGGTGGATTTTATAAAGATTTAAGAGATAAGAGCCTAGAAGATCTAACAGCACTTGATTTACCTGGGTATGCAATTGGAGGAATAAGTGTTGGAGAGCCAAAAGATGAATTCTTAGATATACTTTATTATACAGCACCAAAAATGCCAAAAGATAAACCAAGATATTTAATGGGAGTTGGAACACCAGATTATCTAATAGAAGCAGCAATAGCTGGTATAGATATGTGTGACTGTGTATTACCAACAAGAATTGCAAGAAATGGAACAGCATTAACATCACATGGAAAAGTTGTTGTAAGAAACGCAACATATGAAAGAGACTGGGGACCATTAGATCCAGAATGCGATTGCTACACATGTAGAAACTACACAAGAGCATATATCAGACACTTAGTAAAAACAAACGAAATATTAGGAGTGCGTTTATTATCAATTCATAACTTAAGGTTCTTGACTAATTTAATGGAAAGAGTTAGAATAGAAATAGAGAATGATAATTTATTAACATTCAAAAATGAATTTTATAAAAAATATGGTTATACTAAATAATTTAAGCATAACACGGAGGGGAGTACAAATGAATTTAATTGATGAAAGCTTTGATACAAAGAAAAAGGATAAATCAAAGAAAACAGCAAAAATAATACTAATAATAATATCAATACTAGTAATTGCCATTATAGCAATATTTTGCGCTATTTTATATATTCAAGACAGTGCATTAAAACTATATGTAAATGGAAGCGCAAACGAAAAAGTAAAAAATATGATGGTTGAAGAAGAGGATGGAACTATTTATTTTCCAATAAAAGAAATAGCATCATATTTAGGATATGAAAGTTATAATGGAGAATACACAGACAAATCAGAAGACGCAAGCAAATGTTATGTACAATGTGAAGATGAAGTTGCAAATTTTACGCTAAACTCAAATAAAATATACAAATTAACAACATCAGACAATACTGCAAACTATGACTATGTATATTCTTCAAAACCAGTAAAAGCTATAAATGGAAAATTATATGCAACATCAGACGGAATAGAAAAAGCATTTAATGTATCTTTCACATATAATACAGAAAAAAATAGAGCATATTTTTATACAATGCCATATCTATCAGATAGCTATGCATCAAAAGTTTTAGACTATGGGTATGAAAAAATTAGTGAAAACTTCTCTAATAAAAAGACCATTTTAAATGACATGCTAGTAGTAACAAAAAATGAAGACAAAATTTATGCTGTAATAGATGTAAAGGGCAACACAATAATAGAACCAAAATATGATTATATAGAATATTTACCAAACTCAGGAGACTTTTTAGTTGAAAGCAATAAAAAAGTAGGAATAATATCAGCTAAAAAGGAAACAAAGGTACAATTATTATATGATAGCCTTGAACTAATAGACAGTGATACAGGATTATATCTGGCAAAAAAAGATAATAAATATGGTATAATAGACTCAAAAGGAAATATTAAAATATATATAGAATATGACGAAATAGGAATTGACAATACAAAATTCACGCAAAATAATATAAAAAATAAATATCTTTTAGACAATGGAATGATTCTTGCAAGAAAAGACAAATTGTGGGGAGCATTTGATAAAAACGGAAAAGAAGTAATCCCATTTGAATATGATAGCTTTGGATATATTGCTTCAAGTAATAAAGACGCAATAAACTTATTAATAATACCAGATTACAACATGTTAGTTGCATGCAAAGACAAGAAATATGCACTAATAAATTCTTCAGGAGAAACAGTAGTACAAACAATAATTGATGATGTTTATATGACAATAAGTTCTGGAAAAAAATATTACTATATGAATGTAAACAACCAAACAATAAATATTGGAGAGTGGCTAGACAGTGTAGGAGTAAAAGCATCAGGAAAACAAAATAATAGCACAGAAAACACTAACAATACAGAAAATATGAATACTACTGAGAATCAAAATGACACAGAAACATCAAGTGAAGGCGAAGTAGATAGTCAGACAGAAGAATAAAAAATAATTAAATAAGAATAAAATCATTCTTTAATGAATATAAATATATATAGTAAACCTAGGACAAGGAGAATTATATATGTTTAATGTAAAAATATTAAGGATGAGAGATATACGAAAATGTCTTGTAGGAATAATATTAACAATAGCAATTGTTATATGCACTACAAGATATTTTTCGTCTGTAAAAAAAGAAAATACAAAAGAAAAAGTCATAAAAGAAACTGCACAAATAAATATTTTTAAATTTGGAAGTTTAACAAGTTGCTTAAACAAAACAATACCAACAATGTCAAACATAAATGAAGAATACAAAAAGATAGAAAAAGAAAATAAAGAAACAGAAACTAAAAATTATTTAGAAGAATTCATAAAAACAGAAATGAGTTCAATAAAAGGTATAGAATTAGCAGAACAAAACAAACAACAAAATACAAATAAAGAATATGAACAAATAAATACTGTAGAAAATAATAAAACTACAGATACTCAAGAAGATGGGAAAATTACATTAGCTAGTAATGAAGCAACAAAGACAGAAGTAGTAACTCCAAATCCAATAGCTGAAAATGCAAATGTACAATATGGAAATGTAAAAATAAAAAATCAAACTACATATAACCTAACAGAAGATATCTTAAATCCAGATATAAAAATCGATAATAAAAATATATTGATTTTTCATACTCATAGCTGTGAAAGCTACACGCCAAGCGAAAAGTATCAATATACACAAACAGGAAATTATAGAACAACAGATAAGAATTATTCTGTAATTAGAGTAGGGACAGAATTAGAAAATTATTTAAAACAGTATAATATAAATGTAATACATGACACTTCATACCATGATTATCCATCATATACAGGCTCATATACACGTTCATTGCAAACAGTAGAAAATATTTTGAAAACAAATCAATCTGATATTATAATAGATTTACATAGAGATGCAGTAGGCTCAAGACCAGATTATGCACCAACAGTCAAGATAGGTGATGATTATGCAGCTCAAATTATGTTTGTTATAGGCACAAACGAAGGAGGTCTATGGCATCCAAATTGGCAACAAAATTTAAAGTTTGCTGTTAAAGTTCAACAAAAGGCAGAAGAGATGTATCCAGGATTGTTTAAACCAATTATGCTCACAAAGTCCAGATATAATCAACATACAGGGAAGTATGCAAATATTATGGAAATAGGTTCTACAGGGAATACTCTAGACCAGTGCTTAACCAGTATGAAATATTTATCTGCAGTTTTGAATGAAGTTTTAAAATAAACTTTAGAAAATAAATTTTTTTAGATTTATTGAGTTTTACTAGACAGAAAAACAAATAAAATGTATAATAGACAAAGAAAAACAAAAACTTTGGAGGAACAAAATTAAATGAAAAAAGTACTATTCATATCAAGTACAGGAGGACATCTAAATGAACTATTACAGTTATCTCCTTTATTTGAAAAATATGATTATCATATAATAACAGAAAAAGACAAAGCAAATGAAAATCTAAAAGAAAAATACGGAAAAAAAATAGATTTTTTACCATATGGAACAAGAGCAAAGCTATTTACATATATATTTAAATATTTTTATTTATGTTTAAAAACAATATTTTTTTACTTTAAATTACGACCAAATGTAATAGTAACAACAGGGACACATACAGCAGGGCCAATGTGTTACTTGGGAAAAATATTCGGAAGCAAAATAATATATATAGAAACATTTGCAAATAAAAATAAAAAGACTGCAACAGGAAGGCTGATTTATCCAATTGCGGATTTATTTATAGTTCAATGGGAAGAAATGCTAAAACTATATCCTAGAGCAGTATATGGTGGCTCTATTTATTAAACCGCCCACAAAAGGAAAAAACAAGGAGAAAATTATGATACTAGTATTATTAGGAACGCAAAATAATAGTTTCCACAGGTTGTTAGAAGAAGTGGAAAAAAACATAAAAGATAAAACAATAAACGAAGAAGTAATTGTACAAGTCGGATACACAAAGTATCAAACACATAGAATGAGAGTAATTGATTTGATGTCAAAAGAACAATTAGAACAATTTCAGGATGAAGCAAGTTTGATAATAACACATGGCGGTGTTGGTTCAATAATATCTTCAATTGAAAAAGGTAAAAAAGTTATAGCTGTACCAAGAAAACATGAATATGGTGAACATGTAAATAATCATCAAATTCAAATTGTTAAAGATTTTAATGACAAAGGTTATATAATTGGAATTGAAAATGTTGAAGATTTAAAAGAGGCAATTATAAAATCAAAAACATTTGAACCTGTAAAATATCAACCGAATAATCAAAAAATGCTAAAAATAATAGAAAACTTTATAGAAAACATATAAAATGATTTAAGGAGTGTCCCAAAGTCCCTTTTAGAAGGGATTTTAAGGAACGTCCCTAAATCCCGAAAGGATAAAACATGAATGAGGATAGAATAATAAACCCAGCTTTAGAAGATATGGGTGAAGAGAGGCTAGAGAACACATTAAGACCTCAAACTTTAGACGAATATATTGGACAAGACAAAGTAAAAGAAAATATGAAAATTTATATAGAAGCTGCTAAAAAAAGAGGAGAGGCTTTAGACCATGTATTATTGTATGGCCCTCCAGGACTTGGAAAAACCACACTTTCAAATATAATTGCAAATGAAATGGGTTCAAATATAAAAATTACATCTGGTCCTGCAATAGAAAGACCAGGAGATTTAGCATCTTTATTAACAAATTTAGCTGAAAATGATGTGCTTTTTATAGATGAGATTCATAGATTAAGTAAAAATGTTGAAGAAATATTATATCCAGCACTTGAAGATTACACAATAGATATAATGATAGGAAAAGGTCCAAGCGCAAGGTCAATTAGGTTGGATTTGCCTAAATTTACATTAATAGGTGCAACTACAAAAGCAGGTTCTTTAACAACACCATTAAGAGATAGATTTGGAATCGTAAATAGACTAGAATTGTATTCAGTTGAAAACTTAAAACAAATTGTAAAAAGGTCAGCAAAAATTTTAGGTGTAGATATAGATGGTCAAGCAGCAGAAGAAATTGCAAGAAGGTCAAGGGGAACACCTAGAATTGCAAATAGGTTATTAAAAAGAGTTAGAGATTATGCAGCAGTTTTGGGCGATGGAGACATTGATTTAAAAATTGCAAAACATGCATTAAATAAACTTGAAATTGATGAATTAGGTTTGGATGAAATAGATAGAAAATTATTAGATACAATGATAGTCCAATATGCAGGTAGACCAGTTGGAATTGAAGCATTGGCTGTAACAGTTGGAGAAGAAGTTGATACAATAGAAGATGTGTATGAACCATATTTGATTCAAATTGGCTTTATATCTAGAACTTTAAGAGGAAGAGTTGTGTTACCACCAGCGTATAAACATCTAGGATATAGTTATAATGGCGATATTGGACAACAAAGTTTTATATAAAATGTAATATTAAATAATAATAGATGAATATAGAAAAACAAGGGGAAAAAAATGAAAAAAATAATAAATAAAGAAAAAATATGTTATATAGCAATATTTGCAGTAGTAATACTTTTTGTACTAGTAGGAGTAAATTCATCACCATTAAATAATGCAGTAATCCAAAATGACTCTGCTGTGTTTCAAATAATGGGGAGAGGACTTACAAAAGGTCAGATAATTTATAAAGATTTATTTGACCATAAGGGACCAATAGTGTATGTAATAAATGCAATGGCATATATAATAAATCCCAAAATTGGTCTATTTATAATAGAAACATTAATAAATTATGTTGGAGCAATTTTTATATTTAAAACTGCAAGAATTTTTGTGGGAAGAAAAGTTTCAGGAACATTAACAGTAACATATTTTGCAATGATATTTTTATTTGCATCAGGTGGAAACTTCACAGAAGAGTATTCTATGACTTTTACAAGTATTGCAATGTATTGTATTATAAGAATTTTATATAAAAATGAATATGAAAATAAATGGTTATGGATATCAATAGGTGTAACATTTGCAATAAATTTTTTTATAAAGCCAACATATATAGGAATTTGGATAGCGTTTGGAATAATACAATTAATATATTCTGTAAAAGAGAAAAAGATAAAAAAATTAATAAAATATATATGGTATATGACAATAGGAATCTTTGTTGTAACAGTACCTATAATAGTTTATTTAATAGCAAATAATGATATTAATGATTTTATAAATGCATATTTTGTCTTAAATATGAAATATGCAAATTCAACTATAAAAGAAAAAGTGGAAAAGTTTGTATTATTAACAATACAAAGTAAATCTATTTTGTTAATAATTTTCTCTTTTATTTGTAATATTGTTGTAATTGCAAATAAAAAATTAAATATAAAAAATAAAGCTTTTATTACATTATTTTATGTAATAACTTTGATATTAACTGCATGGGCACCAAATTTGTATAGACATTATTTGATACAATTGGCAACTGTAAATATTCTAGAATTATTGGGAATGTGTTTATATATAAAAGAAAATCTAATATTAAAAGATTATGAAAAAGAAATATTAAAAGATATTCCTCAAAACTTGATTTTTAGTTTTATTATAATTGCTATATTAATTCCGACATTATATAATATAGCATGTGATGGAGGAATTTGTTCAAAAGAAGCAAAATATTACAAGGAATATTATGCAAAATTAGAAGAGTTAAAACCATATTTATCAGAAGATGATGAAATTATTGTTTTAGGAAATGATTCATATTACTATATTTATTTAAATAAATATCCAAAATTCAAATATTTTTTTCAGTATCCAATAATCAAGAGTGATTCTGAAATTAAAAGGGAAACAGAAATGTATGTTTTGAATGAAAAGCCTAAGATGATTATAATGAACAATGATGATAGTAGACGATACGAAAAAGTATATGATGATAATTTTAAAGAATACATTAAAAATAATTATCAAAAATATGATAATCATTCGTATTTTAAATATTATGTACTAAAGGAGAAAAATTAAAATGAAGATAGGAATAATTGGAGCAGGTTATGGGGGACTAAATATAGCAAAAGAATTGAAGAAGAATGGACAGGATATAACAATATTTGAAAAAAATAGCTATGTAGGGGGAATGGTTGATACAATTTCAATATATGGTACAAGACTTGAGAAGTATTATAGACATATATTCAAAAGTGATAAAGAAGCTATAAGTTTAATAGAAGAAATGGGATTAAAAAATGAGTTGATATGGCCATCAACAAAAATGGGATATTTAACGAATAGAGAGGTTTATGAATTTGGTACGCCAATATCATTACTTAAATTTAAAGGATTAAATTTAATACAAAAATTAAGATTTGGATTTAATGTAATACATATAAAATTGATAAATAACTATAAAAAAATAGAAAATGTAACGGCAGAAAATTGGTTAAATTCTAGAATTGGAGAAAAAATATATTCAAAAATTTGGGAACCACTTTTAATATCTAAATTTGGAGATAAAAAATCTCAAATTAGTATGGCATGGTTATGGGGAAAAATAAAATTAAGAAGTACATCAAGTACTAAAGATGGTGAACAATTAGGATATGTAAAAGGAAGTTATCAAAAATTAACGGATAAATTATATCAATATTTAATCAATGAAAACGTAAAAATAAATCTAAAAACAGAAATAGTAGGTGTAGAAAAAGATAGTAATCAATATATTTTAAAATATAAAAAAGATAACATTGAACAAGAGGGAAAATTTGATATTGTTGTTTCAACAATAGATTACCAAAATTTTTATAAGATATTTGATAAATTTATGACAGATGGCGAAAAAGAAAAAATAAAAAAGGTAAAATATACTTCAGCACGAACAATGGTTATTACTTGTGATAAAAGCTTTAGTCCATTTTATTGGTTGAACATTGGCGATAATGATATTCCGTTTGGTGGAATTATAGAACATACTAATTTTATTGATAAATCAAATTATGAAAATAATCACATAATTTATATATCAAATTATATGACAGAAGATAATAAATTATATAATGTCTCTGAAAAAGATATGTTGAATGAATATATGAAATATTTAACCCAAATAAATAAAAATTTTACAATGGAAGACATAAAGGAATACCATGTATTTGATGAAAAATATGCGCAACCTATTATAGAATGTAATTATTCTGAATATATTATGCAAGATAAATTGAAAAATGAAAAAATCTATTTAGTAACTATGCCACAGATATATCCTGAAGATAGAGGAATGAATTATGCAATAAAGATGGGAAATAATGTTGTAGAAGAAATACTAAAGAAGGAAATAAAAAAAGATGAAAAAAATTAACATTTTATTAATATTTAGTATAGTAGTATTATTGATTATTATAGTTATGAACTTTACATGTTTTACTATATTTAAATATTCAAATTTTGTAAAAGAATGGAAAAAAGATTCTAATAATCCAGTTTTGGGAAACCAAAATATTGGAACAGTATTTGATCCATATATAATGAAAGATTCTGATGGAAAATATAGGATGTATGTATCTTGGAGGAAAAATGGATCAATTGCTGTAACAAAAAGTGAAGATGGAAAATCATGGGAAGAATTAAAGGAAGTATTAAAAAGTGATAAATCAACTGGTTGGGAAGATGCTGTAAATAGAGCTTCAGTTATATACAAGGATAATATGTATTATATGTGGTATACAGGACAGGCAAATGAAGTTAGTAAAATAGGATATGCAACTAGTCAAGATGGTTATACATTTGAAAAGAAAAATGAGCCAGTATTAATACCTGAAGAAGAATACGAAGGACAATCCGTTATGAATCCATATGTAATGTATGATGAACAAGAAAAAATATATAAAATGTGGTATGCTGCAGGTGAAAATTATGAGCCAGATGTTATATCATATGCAATAAGCAAAGATGGAATAAATTGGACAAAATATAGTAATAATCCTATAATGGAAAAAAACCAGAATTCAAAGTCATTAGATAATTACAAGGTTGGTGCTTGTGAAGTACATAAAATAAACAATGAATATGTAATGTTCTATATTGGATATACAGATATAAATACTGCAAGAATATTTGTTGCAAAATCAAAAGATGGTGTTCATAATTGGAAAAGATATGGAAAATATCCCATTGTGAAGCCAACTATTTCAAGCTTTGATAGTGATGCTTGCTATAAGCCAACAGTGATTTGGAACGAAGAAGATTCTATGTGGATGTTATGGTATAATGGTAGAAAAGATGGAGATGAATATATAGGGTTGGCAACGTGTAAAGAATATAATTTTTTGAATTTAAAATAGTAATTTATAATATTAATAGGGGAGTTAGGTATAATTTTTTATACATAAAATAAAAATGGAAAATAAAAGAGAAAGTAATATAGAATTATTAAGAATTATATCAATGATTTTAATAGTAGCATATCATTGTACATTAAGTACAGGGTATTTGGTAGAAAATAAAGGAATATCAATAATTTTGATAACAACTGGAATGTGGGGAATATTAGGTGTAGATTGTTTTTTAATAATAAGCTTCAATTTTTTGTATAATTCGGAATTTAAAATTTCAAAATTATTGAATATAATAAAAGAAGTTGTATTTTATTCTTGTTTATTTATAATAATTGTAACATTAATAAAAAAGATTGAAACAAATAATAGTTTATTTGAAATAGTTTCAGATATTTTTGTAAACGGATTAAAACAGCCTTTTTGGAACGATGTTTATTGGTTTGCAACGATTTATATTTTAATGTATGTATCATTTCCAATTTTAAATAAAATATTGAAAAGTTTAAATGAAAAGGATTTGAAATATACGGTTATAATATTGACTGTAATTATTTTTATGTACCAAATGAAGGAAAATGTAATAGAAGATTATTTTTTTTGTATATATATGTACATAGCTTTTTTCTATTTTAAATTTTATAAAGAAACATGGATAAAAGAAAATTGTAAAAGCTTTTTTATTATTTGTACTTTATTTTTGGTTTTTCTTAAAATAATTTCAGAAACAAGTGAAAATAATTTGTTTCTTTTAAATAGAATAACTGGAGATTTTGGAAGACATTCGATTCTTTTTTTTATAGATAGTGTATTTCTATTTTATATTTTTAAAGAATTCAATATTAAAAATTCTAAAATAATAAATTTAATAGCAACTACAACATTTGGAATATATCTTTTTCATGAAAACCAAATATTTTCAGTGAGGTGTTATATATATAAACTAGCTGATAAAAGTTTTTTTGATGGGTATAAGATTTTGTTGTTTTATTTGATGGAAATAGTAATTATATTTGTAATGGGAATGGCAGTTGATTTTATAAGGCAAATATTATATAAATTATGTAAGAAAAATAATGTAAAGTTAAAAAATAGCCAATGTAAAAAGTTGAAAGAAGGATTAAATTGAAAAAAAAGAATATATCGAAAATATTATTTATATTTATAATAATATTTTCAATGATAATAATAAAACCAATATCTGATTTAGATGAAATATGGAATTATAATACAGCAAGAGCAATATCAGAAGGGCTAGTACCATATAAAGATATAAGTATGATAACAACACCACTGTTACCAATGATTACAGCAATATTCTTGAAAACAATTGCAAATGAAGTAATTGTTTCAAGGATATTAGCAGCAATTTTATGGACAGGAATACTATTTACTACATATAAAATATTAAAAAAAATATTAAAAGAAGAAAATATATGCTTAATTTTAACAGCAATAATAGGATTTATATGTAGAGATATATATTGCATAGATTACAATGTAACAGTACTTTTAATTTCATTAATTATTTTGTATAGTGAGTTAAAAAACATAGAAAATGTTACAAAATTTCAAAATAAAAGAGATTTATTAATACGGAATATTAGCAGGGCTGGCTATATGCACTAAACAAAGTATAGGAGCAACTCTTGCAATAATTGCTGTTGGATATAAATTATTATTTGTAGAAAATAAAGAGCAATTTAAAGAATATATAAAAAGCGCGGGAACACGAATTTTAGGAATATTGATACCAGTAATATTTATAACAGTATATTTATTGGTAACAAATTCATTAATAGATTTTATAAATTATGCAATATTGGGAATAAAAACATTTTCAAATAAAATTGCATATACAGGGTTATTACAAGATGATAATTTAGAAATACGAATATTGGCTGTATTAATACCAGCTTCAATAATGCTAAATGCAATAATATTACTTATTGCAAGAATATTAAAAAGGGAAAATAATGAGTTCAAAAATATATTAACTATTTTAATATATAGTGTTTCAATTATTATAGTGATGTATCCAATATCAGATAAAATTCACTTTTTAATAGGAAGTTTCATAGCATTAATAGGATTAATATATCAAATATATTTATTAGGAAAAATTTTATATAGAAAAATAAGATTGGCGCAAAAATATAAAGTTTATAAAATAACAACTTTATTGATACAAGTAAGTATATTTGTTGGAATTGCAATTTATGGAATAAACAATCTATACAATTATATAAAAGTAGAAAAAAATAAGAGAATAGATCATTATAAAAATATAGAAATAAGTGAAGGACTAATAGAAAGAATTGACGAAATAGATGCGTATATTTCAGAACAAGAAAACAATGGAAAAAAAGTATATATATTAGATGCAGAAGCGGCTATATATATGATACCACTAAATAAATACAACAAAGATTATGATATGTTTTTAAAAGGTAATATAGGCAAAGATGGTGAGCAGGGACAGATAGAAAAAATACAAAATAGAAATGATAAAGAGTTATATTTAATAAGAAATTCAAAGTTAAGAAGCAATTGGCAAACACCATTAAATGTGGTGAATTATGTAAGGAATAATTTAGAAAAAATAGGAGAAATAAGTATATATGAAATTTTTAAATAAAATACAGAATGCAATACAAAACAATAAAATAATTCAACTAATTTTATTATTTTTACTATCAACAATATTATTTAAAGATTACTTATCAATGCATTATGCAACAGATACATACAATGTGATAAATGCAGGATACTTAGAATATGCAATACATAATTCTTTTGTAGATGGGAGAATATTTGCTGGTGCATTAGAAGTAATAGCAAATTACATAAATATGCCTATAAATGTATTAGTTATCAGTTTTACATTTGTATCACTGTTTATATCATGTATTGCAGTTATAGTTTTAAGAGATATGGTGTTAGAAATAAAGAAAACAGAAAGTAAAAAAATAAAATTATTAATAACAGTAATATCATATATAACAATATTTAATTTTATGTATTTAGAAAATATGTATTTTATAGAAAACTTAGTAATGTCAATAAGTGTATTAATGTACATATTATCAATACGTGAACTTGTAAGAAAAAACAAATTTTATTATTTAAAAGCAGTTGTATATGCTGTAATAGCAACATTTGCATATCAAGGAACAATTAGTGTATTTTTATTATATGGATTTGTATTTAGCCTTATAACTAGTAAAGAAAATTTTAAAAAATTTACAAAAAATTTAGCCCTAATTTTTTCTATAGCTTTAATATCATTTGCATTGAATGTTATTCAAATAAAAATAACAAGTATTATTGTTGGAATTGGGCAACAAAGGCTTGGTGGAATAGGCGATATGTTATTACAGTTAAAAGAAGTAATAATATGTTTTAAAAGAATGGTATTAAAAGATGTTATAATAAATACAAGTGGGTTGTTTCCAAAAGGATTATTAATATATTTTATAACTGCAATTATGATAGTTTCAATGATATATGAAGCAAAATATCCTAAAGAAAATATTGTATTATTTTTAGTACAAATAATAGTAGTAGCAATTATTATATCTATTGGAATGTGTTCAATAAATCTGTTAGGTTATGACACTGGTCGAATACATAATGAAATAGGAGCATTGCTAGGAATGATGCTTATATTCATATATTGTAGTAGTGATATGTTTACTAAAAATGTTACAATTTCAAGGATATTAAGTATTATATTTTTAATTTATTTTAGTTTAAATTGCATTAATACAATAAATATTTTGAATCAACATAAAGAGGTAAATAAAAGAGAAAAAGAATTTTGTCAAGGTTTAGAAGAATACATCGAACAATATGAAAAAGAAAATAATACAAAAGTTGTAGAAGCAAAATTTTATAAAAATTATGATGGAGACAAAGTTTATTTTGATGGTATATCCAATAAATCTGTTATAACATACAACGGGGTTTATTGTACATGGTCATCAATTGGAACAATTAATTTTTATACCAATAGAAAATTTGAGAGACAAATGATAGAATATGATGGAGAAAATAAAGAAATTATAGAAAAACATATGGAATTAAAAGACCAAGGGTATGATAATAATTTTTTAATAATAGATGGAATTTTATATTATAATGTTTTTGTATAAAAGCCAGTTGGAATATTTAGATTAGTTTTTGACCATAAAATATTAACAAAATGTAAGGAGGAATTTAAATGAAATTATTGATGCATACATGTTGTGCCCCTTGTAGTGTGTATTGTATAGATGCATTAAAAGAAGAAGGAATAGAACCAACAATATATTGGTATAACCCTAATATACACCCATATATGGAGTACAAAGCAAGGAGAGACACATTAAAAGAATATGCAGAAAGTTTGAATTTGAATGCAATATTTGAGGAAGACTATGGACTAGATAATTTTTGTAAAAATGTAGTAGGAGATTTACAAAACAGATGTAAAAATTATTGCTATCCAGTAAGACTAAGAAAAACATTTGAATATGCAAAAGAAAATGGCTATGATGCTGTTACAACAACACTTTTATATAGTATTTATCAAAATCATGATTTTATAAAAGAATATATGGAAAAGCTAAGTGAAGAGTTTGGAATAGAATTTTTATATAGAGATTTTAGAGTTGGTTTTAGAGAAGGACAAAATAAGGCTAGAGAATTAGGCTTATATATGCAAAAATATTGTGGTTGTATTTTTTCTGAAGAAGATAGATATTCAAAACAAATTAAGAGGGATAAACAATAAATGAAGATAAAAAGATATTTAGAAAAAAATAAAACAAATATATTAGAATTTGTAATAATATTAGCAATTACTTTAATAATTTTCATCCCGTTTTTAACAGGGCATTATGCAACAGACACTTATAATATAGCAAATATAGGATACAAAAATTATGCAATAAACTGGTCATTAAATGACGGAAGAATATTTATGGCAATAATAGGCTTAATAGCTGATAAAATAAACATATCAATAGAAGCATATGTATTTGTAACATTGATTTCAGCATTAATTATATCATGTATAAGTGTATGTGTATTGAAAAAAGTAATAGAAAAATACAAAAAACCTAAAAATATATTACAAAATATAATTTTGGTGATTATAAGCTATGTAACAATTTTTAATTTTATGTATTTAGAAGATATGTATTTTGTTGAAAGTGTGGTTATGGCAACAAGTGTATTGTTATACTTATTAACAGCAGATATACTTGTAACAAAAAATAAAAATTATATAATAAAAAGTTTGGTCTTAACTATATTAGGAATATTATGTTATCAAGGAACCATAGGAATATTATTTGCATTTGTGATTTTATTTACAATTTTGAAAAATAAAAATGATATAAAACAAATAATAATTGATTTGATAAAATCTGGAGTTACAGCACTAGTTGCGGTATTACTTAATATTGGAACAGTTAAAATAGTAGGAAATATGATGGGGATGAAGCAAACAAGACTAGGAGACTTATCAAATATTTTTAGAAATATTAGAACTATTTTTTTAACATTGCCTAATATTTTGCAAGAAACTTGTAATCTATTTCCACGAAATGCCTTATTATTATTTTTAGGATTATTAACAGTTATAGTAATTTTATATGTAATGGTTAATAAAAAATATAAAGAGCATATTGTTATTAAATATTTTAGTATTGCATTGATAACAATTCTTGGTAGTTGTGTTACATATATTTTAACATTAACAAGTTTTTATACAGGTAGACTTAGAAATGCCTTAGGAGCAGTTGTTGGAATACTATTTTTATTTATATTTTCAGAAACAAATGTATTTGAAAAAATTCAAAAAAATAATAAAAAATTTATATTAGGGATGTCAACCATAACGATATTAATATCATATATGGCAATTGTAGTAATAAATTCTGAAAGTATAATGTTACAGCATAAGAGAGTAAATAAATTGGAAAAAATTGAAGTAAATAAAATTGAACAATATATTGAAGAATACGAGAATAATACAGGCATAAAGGTTACAAAAATTGCTAAGATAGTGGATACGGGAAATTTGGATAAATCATATTTTGAAGGTACAAAAAATAAAACATCATTTACTCATAATGCAATAAGGACAAGTTGGGCTGCAGATGGAGTTATAAATTTTTATACAAAAAGAGGATTGCAGCCAACTAAAGATTTTTCAAAACAAGAATATAAAGAACTCAAAAATACTGAATCTGGATATTTGTGTATAGATGATATTTTATATGTAATGGTTTATATGTATTAAAATTATTGATATAAATTTATTGAAAATGCCAGATATTATTTTTGGATGATGAGGTAAAATAAGTTTTATTAAAAAAGGAGAAATAAAATAAAAAATGAAGAATATTAAAGAAGAATATAAAAAAGCGGTTAAATACTTTTTAGATAATAAATTATTTATAGTATCAGTTATTTTAATAACAGTATTAAGCTTTGGATTTACAATAACAAATTCATCTATTGGTATGGACGACACAGCATTTGATGTATATTATAAAAACAAAGAAATGTTATCAATAGGCAGATGGGGATCATACATAATTTATCAAGTATTAAATATTTCAGAATTTGTACCATTCTGGATAGATTTCATTGCAAGTAGCGAAATAATGCTTACAGCAGTTTTGTGGTGTATATTTCTAAAGAAAAACTTTGGAGAAAAACTATCAATTGGAGCATATATTGTTTTTGCAACAGTATTTATATCTTTTCCAATAATAAATGAAATTTTTATATTTGAAAACTGTAATATTGCAGTTATGTTAGGAAGTTTTTTAGCATCACTTGGAATTATGATGTTTTACGAAAATTATATAAATGTACATAAAAAAAGAATTTACTTTGCAAGTATTTTGACACTAACATTTGCATTATCAATGTACGAAGCATGTGTACAAATAATGCTAGTAGCTATATGTATAACAGCAATAATGATAATATATTTAAATAAAGATAAAAAAATAAAAGATATATTTAAATATCTTTTTGGTGCATTAGCAGTTGTAACAGGGGCAATTATTTTAAATACAATTATAGTTAAATTAATATATTTAATGGGTGTTGAATATTCAGCAGCAGCAGATAAAAGAGTTAGCTGGGGACAATATAATTTAATAGATAGTTTGGTAATGATTATCTATTATATAGTAGATGCACTTAAAAATATTCATAATTTTTCAGTAGTAGTATTTTTAGCAATTTCTGTAATTGGCTTATTTATAAGTGTATCGCAGTCAGATAAAAAGAAAAATTGGATGATATTGTTGATATTTTTTGCAATGTTTTTATCAAATTTTGCAATAAGTATGGTTCAATTAGGGTATGTTTATTATAGAACATGTACTTCATGGTCATTATATGTTGCAATAATAGTCATGACTTTTTACAAATTATTAAGCAATCATAAAATAACCAAAATATTGGCAGGAGTAGCAATTTGTATATTGGTATTACAACAGTCAAGAATGTTGAATCAATTATTTTATAATGATTATATGAGATATCAAAAAGATTTACACATAGCATATGATTTGATATACAGTTTACAAGAAAATTATGACACAACGAAACCATTGGTAATAACAGGAGATATATACAGAGGAATGAATAAATATGCATCACAGTCTAATAGTATATCAGTTCTTTGGTGGGGCAAAAAATCATTTGGAGTAAAAGGAAGTGAATTTATAAAATTTTTGAATTCATTAGGCTATAAATTTAGAATTCCAACAAATGAAGAAGTTGAAAAAGGAAAGCAAGAGGCTGAAAATATGAGTAGATATCCACAAGAGGGTTCTATTAAAGAATTAGAAGATTGTATTGTTATTAATCTTTAGGGATTAGGGGACGGGTCTCGAAATCCCTAAAAATTTAAGAAATAAAAAATTAGGGATTTTGAGACCCGTCCCCCAATCCCTAAAAATTTAGGAGGATAAAATTTTGAAAAAACTAGTATTGATAGACGGAAATAGTATAATGAATAGAGCATTTTATGGAATAATGGGTAGTAAAGCATTGACAACAAAAGATGGAAAATACACAAATGCTATTTATGGATTTCTAGCAATTTTATTTAAATTACTAGAAGAGGAGAAACCTGATTATATAGGTGTAACATTTGATTTAAAGGCTCCAACTGCAAGGCATAAAATGTATGAAGGGTATAAAGCAAATAGAAAAGGGATGCCAACAGAACTTGCAGAGCAAATGCCAATTATAAAAGATGTTCTAAGAGCTATGAATATTGATATAATTGAAAAAGAAGGTTATGAAGGCGATGATGTAATTGGAACACTTTCTAGATATGGGGAACAAAAAGGCCTTGAGGTTGTAATACTTTCAGGAGATAGAGATACTTTCCAATTGGCAACAGATAATGTAAGAATAAACATTCCTAGAACAAAAGGTGGAAAAACTGAAACAGAAATATTCAATAGAGAAAAAGTAAAAGAAGTTTATGGAATTGAGCCAAAGCAATTAATAGAAGTAAAAGGTTTGCAAGGTGATACATCTGACAATATTCCAGGTGTTCCAGGAATAGGTGAAAAAACAGCACTTTCTTTAGTTCAAAAGTATGAAACAATTGATAATTTGTATAAAAAATTAGAGTCTGGAGAAGCAGATGTAAAAGGAAAACAAAAAGAAAAATTAGAGCAAAATAAAGATTTAGCATATCTTTCAAGAACATTAGGTGAGATTAATACTAAAGTTCCTATTGAGGATACTTTAGACGAATTAAAACTTGAAGAATGGGACAAACCAAAGGTTTTAGAACTATTTAAAGAGTTAAATTTTAAAAGATATATAGATAGATTTAATTTGCAAAATGAAGCTGGAAACGGTGATAATTCCGGTGAAGAGAAAATTATAGAAAATCAATATAAGGTAGAGAAAAAATCTATAGAAGAAATAAAAGAGATTATTGAAAAACAAGGTAAAATGATTTTTTATGTGGAAACTGAAAAAGATAATGACGAAGATAAAATTATAAAGGAAAAAATAATAGGAATTTCAATTTTCAATTCTTCTGAAAATGAAGCATATTATATAGATATTAAAAATGGTGAAAAAATTCAAGAATTAAAAGATATTTTTGAAAATGATAAAATACTAAAAATTGGCATAGATTTGGGAAGAGTTTATATACTATTAAGACAAGAGAAAATAGACTTTAAAGGGATAAATTATGATGCAAGTATTTCTGCATACATTTTAAACCCAACAAATAATAAACTAAAATTAAATGATTTGGCAGAACAATATTTAGAAATAGATGTTAATGAAATTTTAGGAGATTCAAAATCATCAAAAGTAGAACAAATCAATTTATTTGATGCAATGCAAGGTGCGGGGCTATCTAGTTCAAATGAAGAAAAGTCAGAAGAAAGAATTAAAGAAGAACAAGAAAAGGCTCAAAAAGCTGAAGAAAAAAAATGTACATTATATGCCTATATAATTTATAAATTACAAGAAATTACAATGAAAAAACTAGAAGAAATAAATGCGGTAGATTTATTTAATAATATAGATATGCCAACAGTAACAGTTCTTGCAAATATGCAATGGAATGGGATGTACGCAGATTTAGAAGAACTTAATAAATTTGGAAATCAGTTAAAAGAGCAACTAGAAATAAAAACAAAAATGATATATGAAATGGCTGGAGAAGAATTCAATATAAACTCAACAAAACAATTAGGTGAAATATTATTTGAAAAAATGAAATTACCAGTTGTTAAGAAAACAAAAAGTGGATATTCAACAGATGTAGATGTATTAGAAAAATTAAAATCAGAAGACCCAATAATATCAGAAATATTAGATTATAGACAATTAATGAAATTAAACTCAACATATGTTGAAGGGCTAAAGCCATATATCAACCAAAAAACAAAAAGAATACATTCATTCTTCCATCAAACAATAACAGCAACAGGAAGAATAAGTTCAACAGAACCCAACTTGCAAAACATCCCAACAAGATTTGAGTTAGGAAAACAAGTTAGAAAAATATTTAAACCAGAACAAGGAAAAGTTTACATTGATGCCGATTATTCACAAATCGAACTAAGAGTATTAGCACATATGTCAGAAGACACACATATGGTCCAAGCATTCAAAGATGGAGAAGATATCCACAGACAAGCAGCATCAAAGGTATTTAAAACACCGATGGAAGAAGTAACAAAAGAACAAAGAAGTAATGCAAAAGCAGTAAACTTTGGAATTGTTTATGGAATAAGTGACTTTGGGTTAGGAGAGCAATTAGGAATATCAAGAAAAATAGCAAAACAATATATAGAAGAATATTTGCAAGAATATGCTGGAATAAAGAACTTTATGGATGATATGAAAGAAAAAGCAAAAGAAACAGGATATGTAGAAACACTATTTAACAGGAGAAGATATATACCAGAATTAAAATCAAATAATTATATGGTAAGACAATTTGGAGAAAGAGCTGCAATGAACACACCAATACAAGGAACAGCAGCAGACATTATGAAAATTGCTATGATAAATGTGTATAAAAGGTTGATAGAAGAAAAATTAGATGCTAAAATAGTTTTACAAGTTCATGATGAAATGATGATAGAAGCACCTTTAGCAGAGGCAGAAAAAGTAAAAGAAATTGTTAAAACAGAAATGGAAAGTGCAATAAAACTTAATGTGCCGCTAATCGCGGAAGTTTCTGAAGCAGAAAATTGGTACGAATGCAAATGATTTTTGACCAATGGTCGAACCCTCCCCAATGGTCGAAAACCAAATCAAGAACGTCCCCAATGGTCGAAAAAAAAAGGAGTGATTAAAATTGTTTATTGTAAATATAACGAAAAAGCAAATAATAACTGTTGCAATAATACTAATTTTATGTATTTTAATAGCATTTTTAAACATTCCTATTAGAATACAAAAGATAATATACAAGAAAGATTATCAAGAATATGTTCAGAAATATTCTCAAGAATATGATGTTGACGAAAATTTAGTATATGCTCTTATAAAAGCAGAAAGTAATTTTAATGCAAGTGCTGAATCTGGAAAAGGTGCAATAGGACTAATGCAATTAATGGAAAGTACTGCACAAGATGTTTGTAAAAAAACAGATTTAAATATTTCAAATGAAGACTTAAAAAATAAACTATTAGAACCTGAAATAAATATAAATATAGGAACAAAATATTTATCAATATTAATACAAAAATATGGAAATGTTGAAATTGCAATAACAGCGTATAATGCTGGTATTGGTACAGTTGATACTTGGATAGAAAAAGGGATAATAAAGGCAGATGGTTCAGATGTTCAGAATATTCCTTATAAAGAGACAAATAATTATGTAAGGAAAATATTAAGGGATTATAAAATTTATAATAACTTAACAACTTAGGTCGTTTTTTGTCGAAAACTTTTTATTGACAAGTAACATAAAATCATGGTAATATATGGCTATGCAATTTATTTGACAATTGCATAGTCAAAATTTTTTTTAAAATAATATTGAATGTTAAAATAAAAATTAAATCTAGCAACTTAGGAAAGACAAAAACATTTTATTAATTTAATCTAATTTATTATTTCTAAATTTTAAGATTAAAAATTAAGTTCAAAATTTAAATCAGAAATACCCAAAAGTATTGAGAAAATAAGACAAGGATGGAGGTGCATTTTTTATAGTGCAAATTGTCAAAAAAATTGCGAATACAATTAATAAATATTTACTAAATAGTATTGCCAAAAACAAAAATATCTAGTATAATTAGAAAGGATGGTATATGGCAAATAAAAAAATAGGAGAAATAGAAAGATTGCCACTTACAGATGATTATATATTTAAAAGAGTATTTGCATTTGAAGGAAATGAAAGTGTATTAAAGGATTTATTAGAGGCAATTTTAAAGAAAAATATTAAAAAAGTAGAAATAAAAAATCCAGAGATAATACCTTATGAAAAAGATGAAAAACGAGGATTATTAGATATCAAAGCAGAAATAGATAATGGTACAGTATTAGATATAGAAATGCAAATGGAAGATAAGAAAAACACAGATGAACGAGGAGTACAATATTTAGGAAATATGATAACAAGTCAATTACAAGTAGGAGATGACTATAAGAAGTTAAAAAAGAGTATAGTAATATTTATAACAAATTATAGTTTTCTAAAACGAAATAGTTATCATAGTGTTGGAAAAATGAAATTTGATGAAACATTACCAGAAGAATATGTCAATATGGGATATAAAGAAGAAGACGAAATAGCATCAAAATACATAGAATTTCATTATATAGAATTACCTAAGTATAAGAAAAAAGAACCATCAAAATTTACAAAATTAGACCAATGGATGTGTATATTTACACAAAATGAGGAGGGGATTATTTTGGCAGAGAAAGAAAATAAAGAAATAAAAAAAGCAATAAGAGCTTTAGACTTTATAAGTGCAGACCCAAAGGAAAGAGAAAGGCACAATTCTATATTAATGGCAGAATATAATAGACTAACAAGTGAGCATAACTTTTTTGAAGCTGGGAAAGAAGAACGGAATTCAAAAGGGAAGATATGAGCGGAAGAAAAGAAGGTAAAAAGGAAGGTAAAAAGGAAGGAATAAAAGAACGGAAAAATAGAAATAGCTAAAGAAATGTTAAAAGAACATATGCCAATAGATAAGATAATTAAATTTACAGGACTAACAAATGAAGAAATTAAAAAAATCAATTTAGAAGATAAATAAAAATCTTTTTAGCATAAATATTAGGAAAAGCAAAAGTTAGCAGTCAATATTTTATTGGCTGCTTAATAATTACAAATACTTTTTCAAAGTCTCAACACTATCTTCTTGCATAACAACAAAATCATTCAAAATATCTTTAACATCAGGTTCAATATTTTGATTCTGATTTAGCAAACGACGACCCTCAATAATACCCATATTAGTACCTTGCATAAGCAATTCAGAAAGCTTAGAAGTAGTATCATCAACCATAGTTTTCATTTGAATACCATACCAAGTCATCATTTTATTCATAGCATTTGTTTCGTGAGGTTCTTTACTACTATAATTATCATATAAATTATTTACTCTATTAGAAATATCTTTATATTTATTATATTCTGTATCTAAAACTTGTTTAAAATCATTATCTTCAACTTTTTTTGAAACATATGAAATTGCATCCATTCCCATAGTCGCACCTTTATTAACTTCATCTAAAATATTTAAATTTTGATTTTCCATGTGTTTTAAACCTCCTAACATTATTATAAACAGAAATTCGAAAATTATACAAAAATACTGGACAAATGACAAAAAATGAAATAAAATATTATAGAAAAAACAGACATAATAAATGTAAAATTTTTAACAACATAAAAGGAGAAAAACATGATTTTAGAACAATTAATCTTTACAATATTGGCATTTGGAATATTTGTATATATGTTTTTAAAAATGTTTAAGGAAAATGATACAAATTATATTGGAATTTTAATAGTTGAAGCAATAGGAATCTCATTAAACTTTGTAGAAGTACTTAAAAAAATAGAATTTGGACCATTTTTAACAATAATAAAATACATATTAGCAATATTAATACCAATAGCTATAATGATATTAGATAAAAAACAAATACCATTAATACAAATCTTAAATGTATTAAAAGCAAAAATATATTTAAAACTAGGAAACAACAAAAAAGCAAAAGAACAATTAATTAACTTGGTAAGTAAATATCCAGAAAATTATGTAGGACATAAAATGTTAGCAGAAATTTATGAACTAGAAGGTGGAATGAGAAAAGCAATTGATGAATATGTACAAGCAATTGACGCAAATAAACAAGACTATGACTCATATTATAAAATTGCAGAATTGCTAAATAATTTAGAAAAGCCTGAAGAAGCAGCCGAAATGCTATTTAATTTATTAAATAAAAAACCAGATTATTATAGAGCAACAGAATTACTGGGAGACATTTTAATATCAAAAGAAATGTACAAAGAAGCAGTAAATGTATATCAAAATGCTTTAAAATACAACCCATTAAGTTTTGAAATAAACTATAATTTAGGAATTGCATATACAATGTTAAACGATTTCCAAAACGCAAAAATATGTTATGAAAGAGCATCAGAAATAAATTCACTTTCTTATAATTCAAAGTATTCATTAGCTGAAATTGCATTGATATATAAAGAATTAGAAGAAGCTGAAAAATATTTTATGGAAACATTGGATGATGAAGAACTTTCTGCAGATAGCTATTATGAACTTTCAAAAATTGCAATGATAAAAAATGATAAGGATAAAGCCATACAGTATGCAAATGTTGCAATAGATATTGATGCAGCAAAAGTAGTACCAAAAATAAAAAAAGATCCAATTTTTATACCGGTTATTGCCAGAATTTCAATGCCATTTAATATCAATGCAAATGAAGAAATAGAGCATAAACTAACTGAAAAAGAATTGATGGCAAAGGAACATTTGGAAGACATGTTTGATATTACTAGAAATTTGAGTTATGCTGATATAAAATTATTAAAAAAGGAACCAGAAGGCAGAAGACCAAAAAGTATAGAAGAAAATCAAAATGAAAATCAAAATCAGAGGGATTTTTAATAGTTTATAATTTTGTTATAATAGTATTTATAAATAATTTAATAATATAATGTTTTGCAATACCGCGTAAGCGACCAAACGAACGAATGTGAGTGCAGACTGGAGCAATCTACATACTAGTAATTTTAAAATATGGAGATTGCGACACCAAGGTATAAAAAACATTATATTATTAAATTATAAATAAAATAATTCTAAAATATAAAAAACTCATAAAATTTACAAAATTTAATATACTAATAAAAGAATACGATTGTGATTATAAAAAATATAATTGTAATAAAAGTATTTTAGAAAGAGTGATTTTATGAGTACAAATTTTACTGTTATAGGTGGAGACTTAAGAATAATAAAACTAGCCAAAATGTTGGCAGAAGACGGAAACCAAGTTTACACATATGGTGTAGAAAAAGCAGAAGAACTAAAAGAAAACAAAAATATCATTATGTGCAATAAATTGCAAGAAGCAGTTAAAAATTCAGAAATAATAATAGGGCCAATTCCATTTTCAAGCAATGGTAAAGACATAAACGCACCATTTAGTGATAACACAATATCAATAAGGGAACTTATGCATGTAATAAATGCAAAAATTTTAATTGCAGGAAGTATAACACCAGAAGTATATGATTTAGCAAATGATGAGTATATAGAAATAATTGATATAATGAAAAGAGAAGAACTTGCTGTTTTAAATACAATCTCAACTGCTGAAGGAACAATAGAAATTATAATTGCAAATACTAATAAAATAATTCATGGAAGCAAAGTTCTAATATTAGGATTTGGAAGAATAGGCAAGGTATTAGCCAGAAAACTTGCAGGACTTTCTGCAAAAGTAACATGTGCAGCTAGAAAAGATGAAGATTTAGCTTGGATTAGAGCATATGGACATATGGAAACAAATATAAATGCAATAGGTGAAAATTTATCAGAATTTGATGTTATTATTAATACAGTTCCACATTTAGTTTTAACAGAAGAAAGAATAAAATATGTAAAAGATGATTGTTTATTAGTCGATTTAGCTTCAAATCCCGGCGGTATTGATAAAAGAGCAGCAAAAGATAAAAATTTAAAATTAATATGGGCATTAGCTTTGCCAGGAAAGGTTGCACCAGTTACAACAGCAGAATTTATAAAAGATACAGTTTATAATATTTTGAAAGAAATATATAAAAAATAGTTATAATTAAAAAATCTTATTACAGTTAGAAATTATCTTTCTGTTAAATAAGAACAATGATTTAATTATAACAAAAAAACGAAAGAGAGGAACAGAAAATGAACGAAATTTTACAAGCACTAATTTTAGGAATAGTTCAAGGACTAACAGAATTATTACCAATATCAAGCTCAGCACATTTAAACTTATTTCCATGGATATGTGGATGGAACGAAATAAGCCCATCATTTGATGTGGCATTACATATAGGAACACTATTTGCAATAGTTCTATTTTTCTTTAAAGACTGGGTAAATCTAATAAAAGGAGGATATAACCAAGTTGTTAAAAAGAAAAAATCAACAGATGGAAAAATCTTTTGGTACATAGTAATATCAACAATTCCAACAGGAATTTTATGTTTGGTATTAGATAAACTTTCAGAAAAAATAATGGAAAAATTAGCAACAACATTTAGCATAGAAGAAAAAATGGTAGAAATGTTTATGATAGCAATTGCATTAATTGTAATGGGTATAATCTTATATATTGTTGATAAAAAAGCAAAATCTGAAATAGAATATAAAGATATAACTCTAAAACAATCACTTTGGATAGCAATGTCACAAGCAATTGCAGCAGCATTCCCAGGAGTATCAAGATCAGGAATTACAATGACAGTTGGTAGAGGAATGGGCTTAAAAAGAGAATCTGTTGCAAAATATTCATTCTTATTATCAACACCAGTTGTTGCAGCAGCAGCATTAGTTGATTTAAAAGACTTTGTATTTAGTCCAGCATTTTTTATTGGAATATTTGCAAGTTTTATAGTTGGTGTTTTGGTAATTAAATTTTTACTTAATTATCTACAAAAAGGTAGCTTTAAAGTTTTTGCTATTTATAGAGTAATCTTAGGATTATTTGTAATTGGATTATGTATTTCAAGACTTTAAAAAAATATATAATAATTTAAAGAGTAGTTTTGGTATAAATAAACTACTCTTTATTATTTAGGTGTTACAATATAAACAAACGACTCTTTATAATTTAGGTGTTATAATAAAAAAAGAACTCTATAGTATTTAAACTATAGAGCTTTTTATTATTTCATACTATTTTTTACTAAAATATATTTAAAACCAAAAGCAATTGCGATTACTACTACAATTCCCATAACACCAAAGAAAATAGTTGTACCAGCTTTAGGTAATTCAGTAGGTAAGTTCTCTGTAAGTTTAACTTTAGGAGTTATATCAGAGCTTTTTGTATTTGTTGTATTTGAAGAATCAGTATAAGTTACATCAAGTTTGCGATTTGTATTTAAAACTTTGTTTATAATATTTTCATCAAAATTCTCTTTTAATTTTAATTTATATTGAACAATAGCCGTCTCACCAGATTTTAATTCTGGAATAGTCCAAGTTATAGAATTTGTTGTAGTATCAATCTTTGATGATATTGTTCCAAAATTAGGATTTTTTACATAAGAAAAATCAAAGTTTTTAACTATTTCATCTGTAAAATAATCTTTCACAATAATATTATTAAGTGATGTAGAAGTAGGTAATAAAGACTTATATATAGTTGAAATTGTATCAGCTATTTTATCATCAGCAATATAATAGAAGTTTCCAATAGTAGATTTTTCCTCTGTACCAAAAACAGATTCTATAATTTGATTAAATGTTTTTGTTGAAGGTGATGCTACTAAATCTCCATCTTTAATACCAGTAAGCATTATATAAATATTATCAGCAATACCAGAAAGTGATTGCAATTCTGATTTAGTCTTTGAAATTACATCATCAGAATAATAATTTTTATCATAATCAATTGCAACATTTGGAACACCGTCAGTTAAAACAATTATATATTTATGAGCTTTGTCTGTTTTATCAGTAAATTGAGATTTTGCCAAACTAATTCCAGCTTGTAAATTTGTTCTTGGACCATCAGATTGAATGTTTGAAATAGCAGTGTTTAATTTACTAGAATCATTTGTTAAATTAGAAATCAGTTTTGCATCCTCTGAAGTCCCTTCCTTTGTTATATCACTATTTGTTGAAAAGCTAACAACACCAATTTTTAATCCAGAATTGTCCTTTAATAAATTTGTTATTAATGTTTTGGCTGATTCTAAAACTAGTTCTTCTCTTGATTGATTAGCTGTTATTTTTGCAGACATACTTTGTGAGTTATCAATAACAAGCATCAATTCACCAGTTGGTTTTAAATTTGCTTCATTATTTGTTACCTTTAATTGTAAAGTTATTTCCTTGTTTTGTAAATCTTTTGAAATTACGCTTCTTTCTACAGTTGAGCCTGTACCAAAATTAATTGTTGCAGTTGGTTCAGCTACAACTGACATTGTTACATCTTTATATGCAGCACTTGATATTGTTGCAATTAATGTAATTAGTAAAAATAGTGTTAATAAAATTTTTGTTTTTTTCATTTGAACATTTCTCCTTTTTTTTAATATACATATGTTACAGTTATGAAAAATATCATTCACAGGTATTTCAAGGATTTTCCCTACTGAACTGTAACATACATATATATTTTAAAACAAAAATTTACAAAATACAATAGAAAAACACAAAAAAATGTGATAGAATATAACTACTGAAAAACAAAGGTAGGAGATACACAAATGTTAGAAAAAATAAATTCACCAGAAGACGTAAAAAAATTAAATATAGAAGAAAAAAAGCAGTTAGCAGAAGAACTAAGAAAATATATATTAGAAGTAGTATCAGAAAATGGAGGACATCTAGCATCAAATTTGGGTGTTGTTGAATTAACACTAGCAATGCACAGCGTATTCAATACACCAAAAGACAAAATAGTATGGGATGTTGGACATCAAGCATATACACACAAAATAATAACAGGAAGAAGAGAACAATTCAAAACACTAAGAAAACTAGATGGATTGGCAGGATTTCCAAAAACAAGTGAATCAGAATATGATAGTTTTAATACTGGGCACAGTAGTACATCAATATCAGCAGCATTAGGAATGGCCAGAGCAAGAGACTTAAAAGGCGAAAATAATCAAGTAATTGCAGTAATAGGCGATGGAGCTTTAACAGGTGGAATGGCATTAGAAGCATTAAATGATGTAGGTTTTAGTAAAACACATATGACAGTAATATTAAATGACAACGAAATGAGTATTTCTAAAAATATTGGTGGACTAAATATGTTTTTAAGTAAATTAAGAACAAAAAAATTATATACAAAATCAAATTTATCAGGTAAAAAAATAATTAGCAAAATACCAGTTATCGGAAAACCAACTGTTAAGGTAGTTCAAAGAGTCAAAAGAAGTATAAAACAATTGATAATACCAAAAATGTTTTTTGAAGACATTGGCTTTACATACTTAGGACCAGTTGATGGACATGATATAGAACAATTAGAAAATATAATGAAACTTAGTAAACAAGTAACAGGACCAGTACTAATACATGTGCTAACAAAAAAAGGCAAAGGATATAAAATAGCAGAGGAAAATCCAGATAAGTTTCACGCAACAGGACCATTTAATATTGAAACAGGGAAACCTAAAAAAGAAAAGAAAGCAGACTATTCAAAAGTATTTGGTGAAAAATTAATAGAACTAGCAAAAAATGATAAAAGAATAGTAGCAGTTACAGCATCTATGAAAGATGGAACAGGACTTGCAAAATTTGCTAAAGAATTTCCAACAAGATTTTTTGATATAGGAATTGCAGAACAACATGCATTGACAATGGCAGCAGGAATGGCAATAGATGGGATGATACCATTTGTACCAATTTACTCATCATTTTATCAAAGAGCATATGACCAAGTTATACATGATATAGCAATGCAAAATTTACCTGTTATAATGTGTGTAGATAGAGCAGGAGCTGTAGGGGCAGATGGAGAAACACATCAAGGCACATTAGATATGGCATTTTTCAGACTTGTACCAAATTTGACAATAATGGCCCCAAAAGATTTTAAAGAATTAGAAGATATGATGGAATTTGCAGTAAAATTAAATAAACCAGTTGTTATAAGATATCCAAGAGGTGGGCAAGATGAAAATATACAATTTGAAATACATCAAAAAATAGAACTTGGAAAAGCAGAAATTTTAAGAGAAGGACAAGATGTAAGCATTATTGCAATAGGAAAAAGAGTGGCAGATGCAATGAAAATCGCTGATAAGTTCAAAGAAAATGGAATTGAAGCAGATGTTATAAATGCAAGATTTTTGAAACCACTGGATGAAGAAACAATAAAAAAATCAATAGAAAAAACCAAAAATGTAATAACAATAGAAGATGGCACAAAAATTAATGGACTTGGAACAGCAGTTGAAGAATTAATTGTAGAGAATAATTTACAAGATATTAAGTTTGAAAAACAGGCGTGGCCGGACGAATTTTTAAAACAAGGCACAGAATGGAAATGTCGTTTTGGGGACGGTTCTGTTTGCGACATCGGTTCCAAAAGAGACATCAAAATTTAAAAATAGAGAGGGAGAAAATGGATAAACAAAAAATATTAAGTGACTATAAAAAGCAAGAAGACAAAATATTACTTGCACAAATATTAGATAAAATAGAATTTTCAAGGCAAAGAGAAAAATTAGAATATACAGATTTCTTAGATATGTATCAAGTAGCATTAGTAAAAACATTTATGAAAAAAATAGAATTTGAAAATTATGTATTATATGGTGGTTTTGAAAATGCAGAAAGAAAAATACTTATAATATATCCCGAAAAATACAATATGAATATGGTTGAAAAAAATTACTCAAAAATAATCAAGGTTATAAGAATTTCACTTGGAGACGAAGAAAAAGGAAAATATACACATAGAAATTATTTAGGCGGAATTGTAAAACTTGGAATGAAAAGGGAAAAAGTGGGAGACATACTTGTTTCTGATGATGGAGCAGATATTTTAGTAAAAGAAGAATCAGCGGTAACTTTAAAACAAGAATTAGGAACATTAACAAGATTTGAAAATGCAAAAATAGAAATCACAGAGTTGCAAGACTTAAAAGAGCAAGAAATAAAAGTTGAGGAATTGAATATAATTGTTCCATCTTTTAGACTTGATAATTTTGTTTCAGATTTGGCAAGAACTTCTAGAAGTAAAGCAGTTCAAATTATCGATAGTGAAAGAGTTTTTATTAATGGTCAAAATGAAACTAAGGCTTCTAAACAAGTAAAACCAGGAGATGTTATAACAATAAGAGGAAAAGGAAGATTTGTTGTTAAGGAATTTGGTGGAAATACAAGAAGCGGAAGAACTGTTGTAAAAATTGAAAAATATGTATAAAAATATTTAAGTATAAGTAAAAAAGTATTGACAATTTTCTTTGGTGTGTTAAAATTATTAATGTAATTAAAAAGAAAATCGGTTATTGAAATTTACATAAAAAGATGTTATAATATTGTAAGTATCACATATAATATAGTAGGAGATGATGAAAATGGCAACAAAAAGTTTTTTAAAAGAAATAATTATTAAAGACAAAAAGTCGGCTGAGAATTTTATTAATGCTTTGGAAAATGCAGAAAACAAAAAGGCAAAAAAAGTAAAAATTAATAAAATGGTGGAAGACATAACAGATAAGGAAAGAATAAGGAAAATATTTAGCAAATAAAATATGGGATATAAAATAATTAATTTAAAGGATATTTACAATAATTTAGGAGAGAAAAGAACAAAAGAAATACTTGGAGAATATAAATGTGAATTAAATCAAGATGTTGAATACTTTTTAAAAGAAAAAGCAATTGAGTTCTCAAAACAAGATATATCCAGAACTTATATTGTGATGAGTCAATATAAAGATAATGATGTTATTGTTGGATATTTTGCTATAACTAATAAAGTTACAAATATAAAAAAAGTAAAATTAAGTGAAACAAAAAGAAAAAGATTGCTAAAATTTGCAGTATATGATAAAGATAGCAAATGTTACAATATTGCTTTGCCATTAATAGGACAGCTTGGAAAAAATTATTATAATGGCTATAATAATCTAATTAGCGGAGATATTCTATTAAAATTAGCTTGTGATAAGATAAAAGAGGCACAAGAATTACTTGGTGGAAGATTTGTTTTTCTGGAATGCGAAGACAAAACTAAATTAGAGGAATTTTATGAAAGTAATGGTTTTGTATGCTTTGGAAAGAGAAATTTGGAGAAAGATGAGAGAAATAAAAATGAAGGGGAATATTTACTTCAAATGCTAAGAGATTTAAGTAAATATGATATAAGTAAATAAAAAGAAGTAAAAAAGCATCCCAATTATTAAAAGCTTTATTATTTAATAATTGGGATGCTTTTATCCGATTTTGTTCTAATTTTTTCACATCACTTTTTAGTTCCTCTAATAAAGAATAAGCCTCTTGGACTGATAAAAAATCTGTATCAATATCAGAAATTTTTTTACATAAATTTTTAAATTCATTACTTAGTTTAAAATCATGAATATTGTAAGCAGTATTGTGGTTTGCAGTATCTATTATCTTTATTTTTAAATTCAAAGAATTAAATAAATTAACATACTTATCCAGAGAATTTAGTGGAAAGCCACATTTTAAAATAGTGGGGCTTAAATTTGTGATTTTTAAATTTGTCAAATTTGATACTGTTACAGCATCATTATTCAGAAAATTATAAAATAAACCAACTTTAAATAAATATAATGTTTCTGAATCTTCTTTTTTTAGAGAAGTATACATATCTAATAATTTGCTCATAGTACAAAAATCCTTTCTACATTTTAATTTTATAGTATTAAAGCTTAATTTGAATTGCATTGATGTGAAAAATGCAATAAAAAATTACTATAAATATATTACAACAAAAAAAATGAAAAATGTCGAATCAAATCGAAAATTTTATGAAAATGACAAAAACATATACAAAAACACAGGAAAATTTTACAAAGAAACAAAATAATAAACATAAAGAAATTAATAGAATGCAAAATAAAAAAAGTTGTATTTTTAGTTATACAAAATGTAAAAAAAGTGTTGCAAAAAAATTAATAATAGTATAAAATATGATAAAATAAAACAAAAGAAAGGAAAGAGTGCAAATGATAATGTTAGCTGTAAAACTTGGTGATGTATATACATACAAGAGCTTTACCAAAATAAGAAACGGATTGAAAAAAAACAAAATAGTGAATATACATAACCAGACGGGAATACTGCGCTTGTATGAGGATACAGGGTAATATTGTGGTCTATTAATTGTGCATAAAAAAAGAAATTTAGTTATTAATGTTAAAAAATATAAATAAAAAGAGACTAAAATTACAAATGTCGATAAGTAAACAATAGTCTTGGAAAGGAAAAAGATATGAAAGAAAAAACAAAGAAAAAATTTATAGTAGCACTAATAATGCTACTTGCAATTGCAGTGCTTCCTGTAGGACAAGCACAGGCATCATTACAATCAAATCCAAACACACAGTATAAAAGTTCAGACCAAAAAAAGCCAGGAGATTGGATAAAACAAATAAGAGAAATGGAAACAGGACAAGGGTCAATGGGACTAAATGAAACATTAAATGGAAATT
>CAKOUU010000009.1 GCA_934120675.1 uncultured Clostridia bacterium | reverse complement strand
CGCCAATATAGCTCAGTTGGTAGAGCAACGGATTCGTAACCCGTAGGTCAGCAGTTCGATTCTGCTTATTGGCTCCACACCAAAGAACAAAAGCGGACATTACTAACATTATCACTTATTAATACATTTTTAAGTCCGCGTCTTTGTTCGTGCGCGAAATTTGCTTTATGCAAATTTCTGTGCAAAGTATTTATATTATAGGAAGTTCGGAGAACTTTCCTATAATATAAAAAAGATATGACACAAAAATCATATCTTTTTATTTTTTCATATTTTTAATCAAAAAATACTTCAAATTCTTTTCCATAAGCTGTTCTCAATATTGCACATTTTATCGCTTATAATATCAATTTTTTCAAAAGCACTCGTCAAACAAACTGAAACATCTTCATTTTTTAGAAGAGTATTTTTCTTTCCACAAATTGAAAATTCTAAATTTTCATCTCTGTCTAGCCGTACCCTGAAATTACTTTCAGCATAATAAAATACTCCATGATAAAATTGGAGAAAATAATTTGCCCCCTGTTCCTTATAATTTACAATCTTTTTATTTTCAACTTCAAAGGACTCATCAACCCTTGCATCTATAACAGTATCTAACGGAATCTCACTATATTTAATAGCTTTTTTAACTATTAAATACCCGTTATTCTTTTCTTCTTCTGTTAAATTTTTACAGAAATTGAATGCATTTGCTAAGTTCCTCAATCCAAATTCAAGAACATACTGGAACAAATCAATTTTAGCCTTAATATAAACTGTTTTTTCATACGAAGCTGTCTTACATAGTAGATTTATACTACTGTCTGATATCTTAAGTATAAATTTAGGTATTTCAACATCAACCTCTTCATATACTATATAATCATAAGTAATCTCTTCCTCATGATGACAACATGGCTTCTTTAACTCAATTATTTCTCTACCATTTTCACTTATAAAAGTGATAGAGTTTTTTTCTACTTCTCGTACTTTCATATTTTGAAGATATGGTAATGTTTTTTTTATCCGTTCTATCATTTCTTTCATTTTTTCTTCCTCCATTTTATTTGTGCATATATTATTATATCTTTTGGAAATTTTTTGGAAATTATTCCTCCTTTTTATTTTACTCCATTTACTTTGCTGATTATATCACTTTTTTTACTCATTATCAATTATTTTTATTCCAATTATTTTTTCTTTTTTCATAAAAAATTACAGTTAAGTAAGAAAAATATTATACTAGGAAAAATAAATTTTATATCTAAAAAGAATTATTAATACAAAGCTATTGAATACCTAGTTATAGACATCATAAAGTCAATTATAATAATTGCTAAAAATAAAATTAATAAACAAATTTGAACTTTATGAGGAATTTTTTTTGTAATCTTTTCAAGTTGTTTCTTTACAAAAGGATGAATTTTTTCAACAAAAATAGTTCCTATTATTCCCCAAGCAATTGAATATGCAAGGCTTATTCTCCCTTGAAAATTAAATGGTTCACCTGTGTAGTCCCACCATCTTAAACCAAATAAACTTTCCAATACCACAGATACTACATATTCAAATATGGTAAATGCTATCATAGAAATAAAAAATTTTCCTACTGTATTTGTTTTTATTTTTTTCAAACTTTCTATTAAAATTATTGCTCCAAATCCGTATATTGGACAAACTGGTCCATATAAAAATCCTCTTTTGTTAAATTCTCCCAATGTTAATACACAGAAGGCTGTTTCTAATATCCAGCCTAAAAATGAGTATGTAAAAAAATATGATAATAGTTTTTGTTTTTCTGTTAATTGTTTTGTTTCAATTAATTTTTCTTTTTCCATATATCCCCCTATATTTCTTTGCTATTTTTGTTTATAATACAATAAAAAGATAAATATTGCAATGATTTAATTTAAAATTTATGCCTCTTTTTAAATTTCTTGTTACAATTCAAAGTTTCAGAAGAATAATTTTAATAAAACAAATTTACATAAATTGACTTTTTATTAAAAATTTGATATAATTCCCAATATTCCCAGATAATTTCTGGTTTAATTTAATTATCTCCTTATGGGAGTTGACATATATAACAAATAAACAGCAATAAATATTTAAGGAGGAAAATTTATGGGATTTTTTAATCGAAAAAAAGATGATGTAACCTTAAAGCTATCAAAAGTTTTGGTCAGTGAGGTGTATGTTTGTAAAGTATCCTTAGCGTCAAACTATGATGACGGCTCTGGCTTAGGTCCACAATGTGTTGATTTCTATCTACTAGCAAAGTTAGAAAATGAGAAATATTCTGAATTGTTTTCTGGCAAAAATTTAGAAATGGAAAAAGACTGTCACAAAGATGGATTTACTTTTAAAAATTTCAATACTATATATATTGAAGAAGTTCGGCCATTAAAAGAGTATTTAATTGATGCATCATGTACAAGCGTTAGTATTCAATCTTTGTTTGATTTCATTGTGAATTACAATGTTTTAATTTATCTTGATTCACTTGATGAAAAAGAAAAGGATATCTCTGATTCAGACGATTAAAAATGGAAAAGTCAGATATAAATTTTAAGATTTTATATCTGACTTTTTTTCTCATATTTATTTTACAACTTCAACATCTAATTTTAAGTTTTCTCCATTAATATTAGTTTCTGTATAATCAGCTCTTTCAGCATCATAAACAATATCCAATGCCAAAGTATCATGTTTAATCAATTCAGCATTTTGTTTGATAACATTTTCAAGCATTTCATTTCCAGATACATAAAGATTTATCTTATCTAAAACTTCAAAACCTTTGTCTTTTCTCATGTTTTGAACTTTTGATAATACTTCTCTTACATACCCTTCTTCTTTTAATTCTTGTGTGATATGTGTGTCTAATACGACACCGATTTCACCTTCACCTGCAAATGCAAATCCATCTTTACCATTCATTGTGATTAGTAAGTTTTCTGAATTTAATGCTATTTGTGTATCGTCTATTTCGATGTATTCTACTCCACCGTTTTTTACTGTGTTTGCTAAGTCCATTTGATTTTTCTTAGCAATTTCTTGTTTTATTCTAGGAATTAATCTTCCATATTCTTTTCCTAAAACTGGTAGATTTGGCTTAATTTCAAAGTTTACGTAGTCTGACATTTCTGCTCCTAGTTCAACTTTTTTAACATTTAATTCTTCTTTTACAATGTCTGAATAGTATTCAGGTAGTGTGTTTACAGATATTAGCATTTCTGATAATGGTTGTCTGTTTTTGATGTTTACAGAGTTTCTTGCACTTCTTCCTAGTTTTACTATTGTGTATGCTAAGTCCATTTCTCTTTCTAGGTTAGAATCAACTGCACTTGAATCATATTCTGGCCATAAGCATAAGTGGATGCTTTCTGGTGCTTTTTCATCTAATCCTACAACTAAGTTTTGATAAATTTCGTCTGTCATAAATGGTACAAATGGTGCTGCTACTTTGCATAGTGTTACTAGTACTTTGTATAGTGTTACATATGCTCCGATTTTGTCTTCTGTTAATTCTTGACTCCAGAATCTTTCTCTGTTTCTACGTACATACCAGTTTGAAAGTTCGTCTGTAAAGCTTTCAATTTGAAGTGCTGCACTTGTTATATCATATTGTGATAATTTTTCGTCTACTTCTTTTACTAATGTGTTTAATTTTGAAATTATCCATTTATCCATTATATTTGTAACTTTGAAGTCACTGTATTTTAATGGGTTGAATTGGTCTATTTCTGCATATAGAACGTAGAATGAGTATACATTCCATAATGTGCTTAAAAATCCTCTTTGTGTTTCTTGTACATTGTTTAGACTAAGTCTTGTTGGTAGCCATGGTGCGCTACATGTATAGAAGTGCCATCTTGTTGCATCAGCTCCAACTGAGTCTAATAATACCATTGGGTCTACACCGTTTTTCTTTGATTTTGACATTTTTTGTCCGTGCTCGTCTAGAACATGTCCTAAAACTATACAATTTTCAAATGGTGTTCTTCCAAATAATGCTGTTCCTAATGCTGTTAATGTATAGAACCATCCTCTAGTTTGGTCAATTGCTTCTGAAATAAATCCTGCTGGGAAGTTGTTGTCAAACATTTCTTTATTTTCAAATGGGTAATGCCATTGTGCAAACGGCATTGAACCTGAGTCAAACCAACAGTCTATAACTTCTTTGGCTCTCTTCATTTCTTTACCACATTTTGGACATTTTAAATGTACATTATCAATATATGGTTTGTGTAATTCTATATCATCTGGACAGTCTATTGCTTTTTCTTTTAATTCTGCAATACTTCCAATACATTCTTGATGTCCACAGTTTTCGTCTTCACATGTCCAAATTGGAAGTGGTGTTCCCCAATATCTGTCTCTTGAAATTCCCCAGTCAATTACATTTTCTAGGAATTTTCCAAATCTTCCTGTTCTAATTGTGTCTGGATACCAGTTTACTTTGTTGTTATTTGCAACTAATTCGTCTCTTAGTTTGCTCATTGCAACAAACCAACTTTCTTTTGGATAGTAAAGTAATGGTGTGTCACATCTCCAACAATGTGGATATGAGTGCATGTGTTTTTCTTTGCTGAATAATTTGTTTTCGTCTGCTAACCATTTACAAATATCTTCGTTACAGTCTCTAACAAATCTACCTGCCCAAGGTTCAACTTCTGGTACGAATTTTCCTGATTTATCTACTAAGTTTACAAATGCTATTCCATTTTGTTTTGAAACTAAGCTATCGTCTTCACCATATGCTGGTGCAATATGAACGATTCCAGTACCATCTGTTAATGTTACATAATCACCATGGATTACTTCAAATGCTTTTCCATCAACTTTAGCAAATGGCATTAATTGTTCATATTTTACTCCTAATAATTCTTCACCTTTGAATTCTTTAATTATTTCATATGGAGTTTCTTTTAATACTGATTCAATTAAATCTTTTGCTAAGATGTAGTTTTCATATACTGGCTCTTCGTCTGTTCCAATATTTGCTTTTATTTCTGCATATGTGTATGATTTGTTTACACATAATGCTAGGTTTGATGGCAATGTCCATGGAGTTGTTGTCCAAGCTAGTATGTATGTGTCCGGTTCAATTGCTTCATTTCCTATATTTTGACCTTCTAGAACTTTGAATTTAGCAATACATGTTAAATCTTTAACATCTTTGTAACCTTGTGCAACTTCGTGTGAAGATAAAGCTGTTCCACATCTTGGACAATATGGCATAACTTTGTGTCCTTCATATAAAAGTCCTTTTTTCCATAATTGGCTTAATGCCCACCAAACTGATTCGATATAGTCATTGTGGTATGTTACATATGGATGTTCCATATCAACCCAATATCCTACTTTGTTTGTCATTTCTTCCCACATATGAACATATGTGAAAACGCTTTCTTTACATTCTTTAACAAATTTTTCAACACCATATTCTTCAATTTGTTGTTTTCCAGAAATTCCAAGTTTTTTCTCGATTTCAAGTTCAACTGGTAATCCGTGTGTATCCCATCCAGCTTTTCTTATAACTTGATATCCTTTCATAACTTTGTATCTTGGAATTATGTCTTTCATAACTCTTGTTTCGATGTGTCCAACGTGTGGTTTTCCGTTTGCTGTTGGTGGTCCATCATAAAATGTGAAATATCTTTTTCCTTTGTTCATGTCAAAATTTTTCTTGATTATGTCTTTTTTCTTCCAGTTTTCTGCGACTTCTCTTTCCATTCCTACAAAGCCGTCTTTTAATTCTACTTTTTTGTACATAAAAATTCCTCCTTTTTTGAGACAAGTGGGACAGTGCAAATTTGTCTCATTATTTTTGTCATATTTTGTCGTTTTCTGTCCATTGAATATTTTTAATTTATTTTAAAATTTATTTAAAAATCTATTTAAAATTTTTAGCAACACTTTCTATGTTCTGTAATTCAAATCTGTATTTTTGTTTTACATCTGGATATTTTTCGTGGTCTACTTCTGATAAAAACATTTCTTTTGGTCTTACCCATAAACCACCATCACCATATAGTCTTCTGTATACAACCATTTCTTCTTTTGTTTCTGAATCATTTGCTATTCCTTCTACTAAATAGTAATCACCCTTAAAATGTTTGTAAATACCGTGTATTTTCAGTTCCTGCATTTTTATGCTCCTCCTTTTATATCTTTTGATTTTTTCATTGTATTCTTTTAACATATTTATGAGTCAAATTTTTTCCTACTTGTATCAATCAAAAAAAATAAAGCTACTTCCGTCCTAATTTCTAGGACGAAATAGCTTTTTATTCCGCGGTACCACCTATTTTAATAATGTTCCGTTATTAAAATTATATATTTACATACAACTTATTTTCATTGTTTATAAATTGCATTTTTTTCTTAATTTTTTTAACATTATTCTCTCATTTATCTTTAACGCAGATTTACGTTTGAACTTACTTGATATTTATAATAATGATTTTTAACTCTTTATTGGTTCAGTTCAAAAACAGTTAGGTGATAACAAATTATTTTTACTTACCAAATTTTCAGCTAACATTGGCTCTCTAAAAGTTATTATACAATTTGTGTTGTCCTTACTTTAGTTTATGTTTATATTAAATTTTAAGTCTTTACTTTTTGCTTGAACAAATTTCATTGACTTAATTTGCATATTATTATATCACATTTTTCGTGAATTTCAAGCCCTATTTGTAAATTTTTCAAAAACGTCAATTAAAAACAGCATTAGAAGCTTTGTGTGTAAGACTGTGAATTGCAAAAAAAGGAAGCACTATGGCTTCCACCGTTCTCAAAACACAATATAATTAATGTTTAACAATTCCTATGCATATATAATAACACTTGTATTTGAATATTTCAATAAAAATTTAAAAAAATATTATTACTTTTTTGTTACAGAAATATTACAATTGTGTAACAACTTATCTCATTTTTTCAAAATTTTATGTAACATCGGTAAATCTTCTTTTTACATCATTATTACAATTATTTCAATTTACTTTCAATTAAGTCAGCTATTTCTCTAGCTTTTTCAGTTATGTATTTTTGGTCTTCTCCCTCTATCATAACTCTAACTAATGGTTCTGTTCCAGAAGGTCTAATTAATACTCTACCATTTCCAGCAAATTCTTTTTCCAATTTATCTATTGCATTTTTTATTTCTGCATCTTCTTCGTAATCATATTTTTTATCAGAATTTACTTTTGCATTTATTAATACTTGTGGATACAATTTAATTATTTCTGTCATTTTTGATGCTGTTTCGTTTTCTTCTAATATTGCTTGAATTAGCATTAATGATGTTAAAATTCCATCACCTGTTGGGTTGTAGTCTAATAAAATTACATGTCCAGATTGCTCACCACCTAGATTATATCCATCTTTAAGCATTTCTTCTAATACATATCTGTCTCCAACTTTTGTTTGAACAAGTTCTAATCCATTATCTCTTGCGTATTTATGTAGTCCAAGGTTACTCATAACTGTTGCTACAACTGTATCTTTAGCTAATTTTCCTTTTTTTCTTAAATAATTTGAAACAATAGCCATTATCATGTCACCATCAATTTCATTACCTTTTTCGTCAACTGCTAAACATCTGTCTCCATCACCATCATATGCTACTCCAAGGCTTAATTTGTTTTCTACAATAAATTTTTTCAAAGAGTCTAAATGTGTTGAACCACAGTTGTCATTTATGTTTATTC
The DNA here is from genome assembly GCA_934120675.1 of uncultured Clostridia bacterium. Taxonomy (GTDB): domain Bacteria; phylum Bacillota; class Clostridia; order TANB77; family CAG-508; genus CAG-269. The sequence continues at coordinate 55,755 of CAKOUU010000009.1, read as the reverse complement.
CGTCTGGATGATTATGTATTATTTTATATTTTATTCCTAATGCTTTAAATACTTTTTCTGCAACTACTGATGTTGCACCATTTGCTGTGTCTATTCCAACAACAAAATTATCTTTGTTTATTTTATCAAAGTTGTCGTCAAAGTTTTTTCTGAAGAAATATACATATTCGTCTAATAAGTCTGCTCTGTATTCTGATATACCTATTTTACTACTTACAGCTGTAAGTTCGTCAATTTTTCCTGAATCCATTACTTCTTCTATTTCTTCTTCAAGACTGTCTGGAATTTTCATACCTTTATTACTGAAGTATTTTATTCCATTAAATTCAAATGTGTTGTGTGATGCTGATATTACAACACTTGCATCTGCTTGTAATTTTCTAGTTAAATATGCAACTGCTGGTGTTGGTATAACTCCTAACAATTTTACATTTGCACCATAACTTAAAAATCCTGCTACCATAGCACTTTCTATAAGTGTTCCTGATATTCTTGTGTCTCTTCCTATTAATATTGTTGGCGCATGATCTGTATGCTTTGATAATACATATGCTCCTGCTTTTGCAACTCTATACACTAATTCTGGTGTAAGCTCTGTGTTTGCAATTCTTCTTATACCATCTGTTCCAAAATATTTTCTCATGCCAATTATCTCCCTTCATGAATCATCCTCTTTTAAAATTCCAAATATTGAATTTTGATTTTTGCTTTATCATCGAATTTTATATTCGAACTTTAATTTCTTTTTAAATACATGATTAATTTTTCTTTAAATGTTAATCTAGCTTCTTCTGGTTCTTCAATATCTATTCTTTTGTTTTCTAATGCTAATTTAGGATTTATAGTTGTTAATTCTTCAAGTTTTTGTTTTCCAACTATCTCTTCTATTTCTTCAAGTGCTTGAGGTATTCTTTTATATATAGTATTTGGTCTATGAACATCACTTCCAAGGAAATGTATCATATTACTTTCAAAAAATTTTCTAACAATTATTTCTGCCTTGTCTCCATATTGACCTAAAATGCTTCCGTAATTTGCTTGCATCAACACTCCTTTTTCAATCAAATCATATACAAGCTCTGGTTCTTTTTGTATAAACTTATATCTTTCAGGATGTGCTAGTACTGGTATAAGTTTATTCTCTTGCAAAGAATATATTACATCATATAAATTCATTGGTTCTACATTCAATGGCATTTCAAATAATACGTAACAACTATTATTTATTGTTGATGCCTTTCCATCTATTAATAGTTCCATCATGTTGTCAGACATATAAATTTCATTTCCTAGATATAAATTTATGTCTATTCCTTTGTCTCGTAAATTTTCGCTAATTGCTTTTACCCACATATCTCTTTCTGGTACGTTTGTTTCATAGTAGTTTTCTATATAATGTGATGTCAATATTATTGATTCAAATCCTGCTTCTTTTGCTTCTTTTAATAGATTAAATGTCTCTTCTATACTTCTTGAGCCATCATCTATATTAGGTATAATGTGTGAATGAAAGTCTATCATTTGTTGTTCTCCTTCTTCCTTCTAGTTTAAATTTTTCTTTTCGTTATCTAAATATGAATTTATTTGATTTAGTATGTCATTTGCTTTATTTACTTCAACACCTGAATCATTATTAATAAAACTTGGCCTTGCTAAATTTTCTTCATTTTCATCTGTTTTTTCTTCTTTAACTTGTATATTTTTATATTTATCGTCATTATATTTTAATGTGTTATATGCTTTTTCTTTTATTTCCATTCTACTTGCTGATGCACCTGTTGATTCATGATAATAATATTTTTCATTATATTTTTTAACAGATACCGGCATTTTATTTACAACAACACCTGCTAAGTGACCACCAACATTTTGAATATTTTTTATTACTCTTTGTAAATTATCTTTTTTTGTTTCTTTGTGTGCTGTTACAATAACTGTTGAATCAACTATTCTTGACAAAATTACAGAGTCAGTAACAAGTTCACAAGGTGTTCCATCTATTATAATTATATCACATGCTTCTTTTAAATCCTCAATTAATTTGTTCATTTGAGGTGATACTAATAGTTCTGATGGATTTGGTGGAATATTTCCAGCAACCATTATTAACAAATTTTCTATTTCTGTTTTTTGTAAATAATTTGTTATATCTGGTTCTTGTCCATCTGTTACATCCATTCCTGATAAATAGTTTGAAAGTCCTGGTCTTGGTGATGCTCCAAATATTGTGTATTGTCTACCTTTTCTCATATCTGCATCTATTAATATTACTTTGTTTCCTGCTTGTGCAAATGTAACAGCTAAATTTGATGCAACCCAGCTTTTACCCTCACCTGGGAAAGTTGATGTTATTAATAATGTTTTTAATTTTTTGTTTGTACTCATAAATTGTATATTTGTTCTAAGAGTTCTAAATACTTCTGATACAGGTGATTTAGGATCTCTTTGTGCTATTAATTCTTTTTTTATTTTCATTATCTTTTCTTTCCTCCTTTGTTCTTTGCAGGGTCAAAGCTATACAATGGAATTGTTGCAAGTACTGGTACTTTAAATTCTTTTTCAACTTCTTCTGCTGTTTTTACTGTTGTGTCTAACATATTTGCAATTAGAACATATCCTGCTGAAACAACTATTCCTATAAACGTAAATATTATAACATCTTTTGGATGGTTAATATTTGATGGTTCTGTTTCTATTTCTGCAGTATCAACTATTTGAACGTTATTGATTTTATAAATTTCTTGTATTTTTTCTGTAAATACTTTTGCAACTTCGTTTGCAACTTTTTCAGCAGTATTTGCGTTTGTATTTGATACTGATATTTTTATAATTTCAGTATCTTTTTCTTGTGTTACAGTTATGTTGTTTTTTAATTCGTCTTCACTTATTTTTATTCCTAAGTTTGATATAACTTGTCTTAATACACTTTTGCTTTGTACCAGTGCACTGTATGTTGATACTAATTTTGAGTTTAATGTTACATCCGTTGTAGTTATTGTGCTTGATTTGTCAGTTGAGTTCTCTGATGTTGCCAATAATAATGTTGTTGATGATGTGTATTTTGGTGTTACAAATCCTACTGTGTATATTACTCCTATTAACATGAATATTAATACAATTAGTATTATTTGTGTTTTTTTGCTCCAAAATAAGCTTAATAATTCTTTTAAATCAATTTCTTCCATCTCTTTCTCCTTCTATTTTTTATCTTTAAAATCGTATGTTGTTATTCTATCATATTGAGAGTTTTGTATCAAGTAATTTTGACAAAAAATTATATCAAATTAATTTGCTTTACAACTTTTTCTATTTGATTAATTTTATTTTGCAGATTTTTCATTTTTCTGCTTTTACTATCATCATTAGAATTAATAATTTCTATTAAAAAAGATCTATATCCACAAAGATAATTTATTAATTGCAATATATTTTCAAATTTTCTTTTTTTGCCATTGTTATAAATTATTCCTAATTTATTTATATCTTCCAAACAATTTAAATTTACTAAATTCTTATCAACAATATATTTTACGCTATTCTCTTTTTCTTTAAAATAGTATAAAATTTTATTAATATTGTTTAATTTCTTTCTTGATAATGATATTTCTTGTTCTACAACAAATCCCCCTAAACAAAGTTTTTCTGTTTCCATTCTTCTTTTCGAATAATTAGATTTGAATCCATTTTCTTGTAAAATATATTTTATTTTTTTATAAAACCATTTCTTATTTTTAAAATCTATAATATTACTTGAGAATAGTAAGTCATCTGCATATCTTGTATATGTTACATCAAATTTTTGGCAGTATTTCAAAATTCTTTGATCTATTCTTCTAAAAACAATATTTGATATCATTGGAGATGTTACAGCCCCTTGTGGTAAAGAATAATTATATGTACATATTCCCAAAAGTAATTCTATTGCGTCATTTGATTTTATTATATCCTGTAAATTTTCTTTAATTTGTTCTGCTGTTATAGAATCAAAAAAATCTTTTATATCCATTCTCATATAATATTTTTTATTTGTATGCTCTTTTAAAAAATCACTATAGGATGTTTCCTTATAAAATCCTTTAGCACAAATTGGTAATGGAATTTGTGCTAAAAAATTTTTTTGAATATTTTTTTGAATTTGATACAATGTGGAATTCGGATCTATTGCATATATTGTCCTCGTTCCTCTTTTTTTTGGTATTTCTATTTTGTTATAAAATTTTTCTATTTTTAATATTGTATCATTTATTGTTTCTTCACTATATTTTATTATATTTTTTACTAAATACTCTTCAGATATTATAAACATTTTTACCTCTTTTATATTGAATTATATGGCGAGTACTTTCTCAAAAGCTCATATAGGCAACTATATGCATAATCAGCGTGTGGTCTATATTTATTTTTATAAATATAAGTCATAATGTTATTATTTTTCCTTGGCTTTACTAAAACTTTATACGTTTTACATCAAGGTTCTTTAAATTATAAAATTCAAAGACATCGCTACTCGCCATATAAAATTAATTACTATATCTTTTTGTTATTTCTTTTAATAAATTTGATAATTCTATAAAGTCATTATGAAATCCATCTTTGCATTGTTCTTTTTTTCTTAGCAATTCATTGTTTAATTTTCTACATTTATTCTCATCATTAGTATAATCTATTCTTAATAAATATATCAAATAATATTCTATCCATAAAGAAATCCATCCACTTGTTTTATTTGTTATATATTTTTTTATCATATTGTATATTTCTTTTGGCATTTTATCTAATTCGCTTAATTTTAATATGTAATCAGTTTTTCCAGATACTAATAATCTCAATAAATTAACTTTATCATGTTCATTTAAGTTATCATAGTATTCTTCGAGGTCTTTTATATCTTTTTGCTTTCCTATTAACTTTTTATAAAATTTCCAAAATATAAAATAATTTTCATTGTTTACTAATAGCCCTTCCAAAGTCGTTTCATTTACAAATATATTGTAATTTAAGAAATATTCTTTTATATATTTTTTAAGTTCATAAAAATTTTGATCATCACATGAATAGAATGGTAATTTATAATGAAATCTACATTTTTCAGTCATCTTTTCTATTCTTTTTCTTTTATAATATGTCTCTAATCTCTTTTTTCCATAATAATAATTTTCTTTATTATTAAACACAAAATATCCATCTTTATTTTTTATATCCATTTTATTTTGTTCTTTATTCTTTATAATAATTTTATCCATGTCAACAATAATTAAGTATGGTGTTTTATAATTTCTTTTATTTGGCAAAAGGCTATTTTCAATTACTTTATTTGATGATGCCTTTATTATATCAATATTTTTTAAAATTGGATATAGTATTTTTAAATATTTATTATTTAATAATTCTAGTTCACTTTCTCCTTCAACTAATATTAACATATCTGAAAAATAGCAATTAACATGTTCATCTTCTATAAATGTTATTTGCCTTTTTTCATCTAGTAATTTCATTTCAGAGCAATGCGTATATTTATTTTTATATCTTAAATTAAATACTTTTCTATCATCACTTTCTTCTTTCAATATATTTTTTAATATTCTTGATGAATGTGTTGCCAATAAGAATTGAATTTTTTTAGATTTATCAATTATATTTTCTGAAATCTTATCTATATATTTATGGTGCAAACTTATTTCAGGTTCATCTATTATTATTGTTGGAAATTTTATTTTTTTCTTTCTTATTGCATTTACAATATTTATTAATGTATTTATATAATTAAATGAATTTGTCCCTTCCGAATAATAATCTGGTTTGTGTTCTGATATCTCAAATTTTTCACCATTATAATACATTTTAGTTATTGCAGTTGCATATTCCCTTTGTGTATATTTTTTTATTTGTATTTCTGAATCTTGTAATACTTTTTCAAGTTCTGAAAATCTTCTAGCTATTTTTTTATCTTGACTTTCTTCAAGTATTTCAACAATTTGCTGCTGAAAATTTGTTGCAACACTATTTTCTATCTTTATAAGGTCTCCTATTTCTTTCCATATTAAGTTCCAACTTTCTACATTAATGTTTTTTGCATCTATTGTGTATATTGGAAAAATATTATATATAATTTCTCTATTTGCTCTTGGTTCTATATTCCATTTTATTGGCTGATTTTTTATTTTTGTTAATTGCAATTCTATTTTATCTTTGTCAATTAAACTGTATATTTTAGAATAATATTCTGCATTTTGTTTTTCTTTTCCTGTATCTTCAGTAAATAACTCATTTCTTATTTTGTTTGATATTATTTTTCTTAGTTCTTTGCAATTATATTGAATCTTTATTTTTACAGTATTATTAAATGAATTGTTTTTGTCAAATATTTCTTCATCATTATTTTCTGATATAAGGTTACTATAAAAATATTTTATAGCAGAAATAATATTGGTTTTTCCACAGCCATTTTCTCCTATTAATGCATTTAATTGGCTAAAATTTAATTCACATTTTTTTATTGATTTGTAATTTTCTATTTTTATTTTTTCTATTCCCATATTTTTTCTTCTTTTTTAATTTTTTGTTATCCTTATAATATAACATTACTAATGATTTGTCAATTTTGTAATGTAACAAATATTTTTTTATAGAATTCAAAAAAACTCAAGACTTTAACATGTCTTAAGCTTTTTTATTTTATATTTACAAATTTTGCATAACTAAAATCAATAATTTCATTTGGTTTTGTTTCTGTATATGCTTTTTCTTTATGCATATAATCAACAAGTTCCTTAGTTGTAAAATTCTTAAATTTATTAATTACTCTATCACAAATCTCCCTTTCCTTGTCTGTCAAATGAACTTTTGGCTTATAATTTTCATTTGGTAATATGTGATAACATACAGAGTAGTTTTCTTTATCTATTATTTCTTCTTCTACTTTAATTGATGGCAATTTTAAAAGTTCGTCACATGCAATTGGTAATGCTCCCATCTTTTGATGTGTGTATACTAATCCTGTTAAACTTTTTTCATTTTCTTTATATGCAATTGCATCTATATACCACAATAATTTCATTAATTTTACTTTATATAAACGAGGATAACATAGAGCAATATAATTTATTATTGTTTCGGTTTTATTTAACTCTAATGATACATTTCCATTTTTAATATTTTTCTCTATATAATTTACATATTTTGCTTCTATTTCTTGCTCATTTAAATAATTTAATGTTTCTTTAAATATTACTGTTTTTATGTTATTTTCTATTGTTTCATATCTTTCACCGTTTTTAAATTTTTCTTTGTTACATTCTAAGTATTCTAATGCCACCAATGCATTTTCATCTATTAATTTCATTATTTTATCATGTGCTTCGTCTTGTATTTGTTTTGTTTCATATCTTGTTACTGTTACATCTCCTACACCAAGTAGTTTTGCCATTTCTAGTTGTGTTATTTTATATTTGTTTCTTATTTGCTTTATCTCATTTGATGTTAATAATTCTTCTTGTTTTCTATATGAATCTAGGCAGTTTGTTAGTCCTTCATTCCATAATTTTTCATTTTGAAAAGTATTTTGATCTTTATATTTATTGCATCTATAAAATTTTTCCTTATATATAATTTTCTTTCCTTTAACTATGGTTTCTTTTTCTTTTTCTATTAAATCAACTTCATGCACTTTTTCACATATAGAACAAAACATTTTTGTTTTACTCAATATTTTTATTTTATTTTCCATATGTTCCCCTCCTTATTTATATGGAAATTCTAATTTATATTCAGCATAATGAAATGACATACACAATACTATTTTTCTATCATAACTTTGTATTTTTATCTTAATATATATATCCTTATTTTTAATATTTATTCCAAAAATATAATAAGCTTTATTTTTTTTATTTCTTTCATCATCACAGGTTTCAATATAATTTTGTAAAGTTAATTTTTTTAAATATTCTTTAATGTCATTATTATCTATTCCTAATTCTGCTCTACAATCTGATAAATTATATCCGTTCTTTTTTATCATTTCTTTCTATTATTATCAATTCTGAATCTTTTTTATCAAGAATATATTTTAATTCTGACAAAAATATTTGGACTGCTCCCTTGTTTAATATATATCCATTAGACATATTTATAACCCCTTTATATCTTCTATTATTGCCCCCTATGTACTTATTATAAACTATCAATTGATAGTTGTCAAGAAATTGAATAAAAAAATTAAAAATAAAATAATAACCACCTTTTATAAATGATGGTTATTGTTTATTTTTCCATTTATTGTCTGGAATTATCTCTTTTTATTATAAATATAATTATTGAGCACATTTCTGACAAGGAGTTAAACCTCTTGCTTTTGCTTTATTTAAAGTAGATGCTGTTGAATTTTTTCCACCACAAGTTGATATATAATGATATCTTTTTCCTGTTGGTGTTACATATACAGTTCTACTATTATCATTTGATGCTGGTGCAGTCGATGTATTAACTTTTTTCTTTGTTGTTGTCGAAGTACTACTTTTTGATGTAGATGTACTGCTTTTTGTTGTGGTTGTTCCTGTGCTACTACTTTGTGGATTAGTACTTTTACTTTTTGTAGCTGTCTGTGTCTGTTGCCTTTTATTTGTGCCTTGAGTGTCTGTATTATTTTGATTGTTATTTTCTTCCTGCGTTGTACTTTGACTTATGTTATTTTCAGTATTGGTTGTATTGTTTGTGTTAGTTTCATTTTTTGAATTTGTTGTGTTAGTTATGCTTGAGTTATATACAATATTTTTTGTTGTATTTATTGTTGTGTTTGCTTCTGCTGTATTATTTGTGCTATTTTTATTTGATGTTAGTGCATTTATAATTGATATTAATAGTATTATGCCAATTCCCCATATTGCTATTTTACTTCCTTTTTTATTCATTTTTCATTTCCCCTTTTTTATTTTTGTTGTAGTTATAATATACCTTTATTAGAAATTTGTCAATTTTTGGAAGAAGATTTTTTCACTTTTTTGTTTTTAATTATAGAAAAAACTAATTATAGATTTTTTCTATAACTAGTTTTTGCTTTTATTAAAATTATTGTTTATATTTATATCTTACTTTTAAATCACTGTATTGACTATATTCAATTTTTTTATCTTTTTGTAGTCTTCCAACAACAATATATGGTCGAACTTTTTGAACTTTCGAAAATTCTATTATACTTTCTTTTGAAAAATCTGCCTTATTTATATAAATATTATAATCGTCTTTGTTAATTAAAATATTTTTTGCAAATTCATCTGCATCATTTTCTCTCTCTTCATTTTCCACATAATAATCAATTTTGTTATATTCTATATCACCATTCAAAATGTGTCCAATTTCATGAAATAATGTAAACCAAAAAATATCAGCATAAGATTGTCTTATTGTCATACATAAAATCATTCTATTTTCTTTTTTTTCTATAAATCCTTGTACTGGTGCCCCTGTAAAATGTTTTACTAATTCAAATGTTATTCCACATTCATTAAAAATACCTTTTAACTTTTTTATCATCTCATTTGGATTTTCTTCAAACATTAATTTTTTAATGTTTTCCAAATTGTTAATTAACAATGTTTTGTTATAATAATTGGTATTACTTTCTTTTTTTGCTAATAATTCGCATACTCTCTGCCATGTATATAATATATATTGATTTACTTTTTGTTTTGTAGATGTCCTGTATGCTACTTGACTGCTTAATATTTTTTCCATATATGTTAGATTTTGTACTCCACATATATTTCTAGATACTAATACACTTTCTACATCATTTGAAATCTTGTCTATTAACTTTAATTTTACTGCATATTCTAATACTGGTCTTATTTCTTTTGCTATTTCAAATTCACTTTTTGATATGTTGTTTTTTTCCTCAAATTCTATTATTTCCTTATCGTATATTCCTTGTAAATTAATCCAAAAAGTTGCAGGAATTCCAAAAACATATTCTAAGCTTTTGGCTAATTTAGGTGATATTCCCTTTTTTCCATTTACAACTTCGCTTATATGTTTTGGTGAAAATCCTGTTCTTTCAGCTAGTTCCTCTTGTAGCATATTTTTATCTTCTAGTACTTCCTTTAATGTTTCACCCGGATGTATTATAAATTCAAGGGATAATCCATTCATTTTTGGTTCCATGATAATCCAACACTCCTTTAATAATAATTTTTTTGCTTCCCAAATTCTCTGGCTCAACTACTAATCTATAGTTTCCGGTTATTCTTATTGCATAACATTGTTTCAAATTACTATTGAGCGGATGAGGTACTCCTAAACCAGTTTTCATATATTGTTCAAAATTTTCACATGCTTCTAATTGGTTATATCTCTGTTTTACAGTCTTGGCCATTGATAAACCTATTTTTGCAGTAAGTTCTTTCATATCGCTCATACTCTTTTGTACTTTTTGATTTTCAAATTGTATTTCCAAGTTTTCACCTCTTTTTGTTAATTACCTAAAAGGTAATCAAATTATATCATATATTTAACAAATGTCAATATTTATCTCTCATTTTTCTATTTTTATTATATATTTCACATTTTTTATTAAATTCTTTAAATAAAAAAATACACTAATATATGCATTTTTGGTTCTATAATAAATGTTGGGGTGGGTAAAAAAACTCCGACATTTAAAAAAAAAATATAGCACTTATCTTAAATACCTGATAAAATGTAATTGCGAAAAACATTAAAGGAGGTATTGATAAGTGCAAACTAATTTTATCAAAAATTTATTAAATTTGGAAGATGTTATCGTAAAAATATTAAAAATTTAAAAGAAAAAGTGGAAATTTACATCGAATTGCCTGTAAAAGAACATTTATGTCCTTATTGTGGTTCTGAAACTACTAAAATTCATGATTATAGAACTCAAATTATTACAGATATTCCTGTATATTTTAAAAATACTAAACTCATTTACAATAAACGTAGATATGAATGTAAGCTTTGCCATAAATCCTTTTACGAAAATAATTCTATTGTTAACAAATATTCTAGAAAATCTACTAGACTTACTGAATTTGTTGTTGATCAACTTCGTAAACTTTCTTCTTGTTCTGACATTGCTAATATGTGTGGGATTTCTCCTGGGTATATTTCTAGACTTTTTCCTTATCTTGCTGTAACTCCTTCACATCTTCCTAAAGTACTTTGTATTGATGAATTTAAGGGAAATACTGGGCATTATAAATATCAAGTTGCATTAATTGATGGTGAAACTCATGAAGTTGTTGATATTCTTGAATGCAGACATAAACATTTTTTATGTGACTATTTTAAAAAATTTCCTAAATCTGAACTTGATATTGTTAAATATTTTGTTACTGATTTATGGGAAACATATAAAGATATTGCTTTTACTTGTTTCAGAAAAGCTAAAATTGTTGCAGACCATTTTCATTTTGCTAGATATGCTTGTGATGCTGTTAATAAAATTAGAATTTCTGTACAAAATAATTTACCAAGAAAAGAAAGAATATATTTTAAACACTCTAGAAAACTTCTTCTTTCAAGAAAATGTAATTTGAATTCAGATGAACAATATGAAGAACTAACTTATATACTCAATAATTATTCTGAAAGTCTCCGTATTGCTTACAGAGAGAAAGAAGAATTATTAGATATTATCCATTCTGACGAAAATTCTGATTTTAAAATAAATAAACTCTCAAACTGGATTAAATATAACCTTGAATCTGATATAACTGAACTACAAGAATGTGCCAAAACATATCAACATTGGTATTGTGAAATAAAAAACTCACTAGAAGTTCCATATTCAAATGGACCTACTGAGGGCTTTAATAATAAAATTAAAGTTTTAAAAAGAATTTCTTTTGGTGTAAGAAATTTTACGAATTTTAAAGCAAGAATTATGTTGCTTAATCGTGGGTAATTAATTATATAAAACTGCATATTACCATTATTTACCAATTAATTAATTGGTTTATTAACTATACTCAAAATTACATATTTTCAGATATTTTTATGATTTGTTTTAAAAATGCATAAAAATATTGGAGCAGAAAACTTTCAAAGTTTTCCACCCCCAACTATTGACTTTCAGCCTCAAATTTTAGGAGATTTTTTCACATAAAAGCTTTAAATCAAATTTAATAAAAAATATGATTTGAATTCATTTATTTCTTTTTGTGTTTTTTCTTAAATAGAATTTCATTTTACTCAAAATATTCTATTTTTATAAAAATTATGTTAAATTTTTCATTTAAATATCGTTTAATTGGTAAAAAGAAATTACTTTTTCTAAATAGAATTTACTTTTTCAATTGACAATTCTTCTTAATTATTAAATTGGTTATTTTTTAACGGACACACTTTTAAACAATTTTTACAATTAATACATTTTCCACTGTTTATTTTAGGATAATAAAATCCCAATTTGTCTTCAACCATTTTAATTGCTTTTTTTGGACATATTTGTTCACAAGCAAAACATCCGCAACATTCTTCTTTATCCTCATATAATTTTGGAATTTCTTTCATCTTAATTACCTCTTTTAAATTTTTTTAAAATTTCCATTAAATTAATTTTATCGGCTATATTTATAATCCAAACTTTAATTTTTGCACTAATTTTATTATTTCCTATATATCTCTGTGCTTCTAAATATCCCCTACTAATATATATTTGTGTAAATTCATCATAATTAATAGGCTTTGGTGTTGGTCTTTTCATATTTGGTATATTAAATTTCTTTAAATTAACTTCTTTAATATAGAAATCTTCTCTTACACTATTTAACCATAACTTCCCTTTTTCAGTATTACATATAATTAGTGAATTAGAAATATTTTTATTTTCTCCCCAAGCATCAGCTATCGTTATATCTGCATTTCTCTTTTCACATGCAAATCTACATTTATAACATGATGGTCTTAAAATTAAATTTGCATGATATGCTGAATAAAACCAATCATATCTTGTAGTAGACGCATGATATCTTTTTCCATTTTCAAATTTTACTGTCATATCTTGAAGCTTTCCAGGTCTTGATTTACTTCTAAAATTGCAAATAATTGCTTTACTTCTATAATCTTTTTCTAATTTTTTTATATAATCATTAAAAAAATTATTACTTCCTACGCCGTGACAAATAATTTCAATTGTATAGAAATTGTTTAGTTCTATTTTTTTTATATTTAGATATGAATATATTGCTGCTATTTGGCATGGTGTTCCTGAAAACACAACTTTTTCATTATTTTTTAAGTTTTTTTCAATTTTTTTATAACTGTCATTTATATTTGATTGAATGTATTTTGAACCTCTCATTTTATTTCTTTCTTTTTCTGTGTTAGCATCAATATGATATACTTTTAAATTTTCATCCATAATACATCCATATATTTTATAATTTTCTTTTAATTTTATATTAGTTAATATTGAGAACGCTCCACCAGATGAACTGTTCCTTACTATTTCATTGTCTTTACTAATTGCTAAATATGACTTTATCATTATACTTTTTCCTCTTTTTTCTTAGATATTTTTCTTTTTATCCATTGAAATACCATTAATATAAACATATTGTTAGTTACAAAAAAATATATTATTGATATTATTATTGCTACTATACACTTATATATATTATTATAATCGTATAACAATAATATAATTACAAATACGCAAATTGTTATTAATAAATACTTATAATTTTCATCTAATTTAATGTATTTATCACTATTATTTTTTCTTATTAAGACTAATACTATATTAGAAATTAATGTTCCTATTAATACCCCATACATTCCTAGAAAAAACACTAATGAAATATTCAGTATTACATTAATTCCTGCCGCAATTAATGTAGATTTTGCTATCTTTCTTGTATCTTTATTTGCAATAAGTATTCCTGAATAAAAATTAGCGATACAATTCAAAAGTTGTGCTATTAATAAAATCGGTATATACTCAAAAGCTCTTATATAATCACCTTTGATTAAAACTTTAAATAATAGTGGCATAACAGCTAATAATCCTAATACAGCGCCTATTATAAATCTTTGAGTAAATTTATATAATTCTTGGTAATACTCTTTTATTTTTTCTTGATTTTCTTTACTGCTTTCATATACTCTTGAAGCAGACTCATTCCATGCTGTCATAAAAAAATGGTATATTACTTCAATCATTGATGGGAATTTATGTGCAATAGAATAAATTCCATTTTCAGAATTTCCTAAGACTCCTTTTACAACTATTCTATCTGCCATCCCTACAATTGTTGTTCCAACACTATCCGGAACTAGTGGTAATGAATATTTAACTAAATCTTTTGCCATTTTAAAGTTCTCTTTTCTAATAGATATATATTCCCATAATTTAAAATGAATAAAAATAGCAATACTTATACCAAAAGATGTTATTATGGTCGCAAATAATAATCCATTAATTCCCAAATTTAACTTTGCTACTGAAATATAACTTAATAATACTTGCAAAGCATTTTTTATTCCAGAGTATAGTGCATAAAATTTCAATTGTCCAATTCCTCTAAGTAAAGAAATTGAAAACAAATATAAAATTCCGGAAATAACATACAAATTTAATATAGGAATATAATTTATTTTGCTTATCCAAAATATAATTATTGAAATAACAAAATAGATTATTTCACATATGATTGTTAATATGATTGAACATGAAATTACATTTTTTACTTTTTTATTATCATCTTTTTGTTTCGCTTCAATTAAAAATCTAAACAATGATTCATATAATGATAATGACACTACTGGTGTAAGAAATGTTGAAATTGTAATAATAAAATCATATATACCATAATCACTTGTAGTTAATATACTTGTGTATAAAGGCAATAGTAAAAAAGAGATTAGTTTAGCACCTAAATTTCCAAATGCTATTAAAGCTGTATTAATTAAAAGTCTTTTTGTTTCTTTTTTATTATTCATTTTCTTTCCCTTTCATAATGTCTGTTAAGTATTTTAAACCTACTTGTCGTAATTCATCGATTTTTTTATTTGTTTTTGTATAATCAAATTTTTCGGTTAATTTATTATTTTTTATAATATGTTCTTCTGAGCATAAATCAATCAACAAGTCATATATTCGATTATTAATTTTTCCTCCAATAAGTTGTATATCAGAATAAAAATCCTTTTCAAAAATCAGAGAGAATGCTGTTCCATGAAAAGAATTGGTAAATATACATTTGGCATATTTTATCCAAGATAAAAATTTTTCCGGTGAATTATTTAAAATAAATTCTATACTCTTTTTATTAGAAATCAATTTTAAATTATTTTCTTTTGCATATCTTTCTGCATTTTTCATAACATTAATATCATCTTGAATTAAATACACCAATATATAGTCTTGTTTGATAATTCTTTTTGGAATTATTTCTTCCCATTCGTTTTTATTCAATAAAAAAACCGGATCTGGTACAACTCTAATTTCTTTATCTATAAAATCAAATTGTCTTAATGAGTTATTCTCTCTAATTGATATCATATCAAAAGAATTTAGTATTTCATGCAATTTTTTTCTTTCATCCTCTTTAAATTCATATATTCCAATACTTGCTGCATAAGAAATTTTAACTTTATCTTTATTAGTAAAATTCAAAAAATAGTTATAGTCATTTCCAGAACAAGACAAGTTCCATACTTGATCACTCCCTGTTATAAAAATGTCATATACATCATTTGATTTATTTATTGTATCTGAGGTATATGAATCAGACAAATTCAAATACTTTTGTCTAAATTTTGTAAACCCTTTATTTTTTATTTTATAATAAATATTTTTAAAAACACTTTTTATAGAATTATTTTTTATTTTTTCAACAAATATCCCATTATCATAATCAATTATTTCAACATTATCTACTTGTGATATTTGTAAAAGTTTATGTTGCAAAGCATATGCTTGAAGAACAGCTCCTAAATTATTAGCTTTATGATATGTTAAAATTCCTATCTTTTTCATTAATCCTTTATCTCCTTTTTATCGTTTATATTCAATCCCAATATAATTGCCATTGCTATTGATATTGGATTGACAAAAGCTGATTCTGCAATACTTGAAATAATTAAATATCCTAAGCAAATCATCTTTGCTTGGTATACTCCTTTATTCTGTTTTGAATAATTTTTTTGAATATCAACATAAATTTTATAAATAATAAAAATATATGATATTAAACCTAAGTATCCAAATTGTCCCAAAATCATTGGCCAAAATGTATCTGATACAAATATTGCATTTTCTTCCATTAGACCATAAACATTATTTAATTTATAAATTTTATATACCTCTGAATAATTCTGAACTGAGAAGTATGATGCATACGTTCCAAACCCTGTTCCTAAAGGGAAATAATCATTTGCAATTTTTATTGAGGTATTTAACAACATTCCTCTTGCTGAACTATCATTTTCAAAATAAAAAATTATTGTTGAATATGCAACAGCAATACATAGCATCCCTATAATTCCTAATTTGCTAAACGAAATTCTTTTTCCTGTTAAGTCAGTATAAAGAATAATTCCTATGCATAAAATAATAGCTCCAAAAGCCTTAAATCGTAACGTAGTCATTATTAAGCAAATAGAAATTATTATGTCTATTGATGTTAATTTTTTTCCACACATTAGTAATATCGCAATAAATAATGTAGAATAAATCGTTAACCCTGTTGGATGTCCAAAAAATAATTGATTAGATTTTATTCCAAATCTCATATATGAACTTGGAAAAATATTAAAAATATAATTTAAAATTGTCAAAATCGCTAAAATATATACAATAAAATCTATTGCAAAAATTATTTTATTTTTATTTTCAATTAATATTTTATAGTTGATAATATTTCTACTCAAATAAAAAACTAAGAAAAACTTAAACATAACTAAAAAATCAAAAAAAATATACTGTAATGTTTGATAATGGTTTTTAATATTAGAGTAAAAACCTATTATAATTATTATTAAAAAAGCTAAAAATATTGAAACATTTTTTTTATTATATCTAATTTTTTTAGTTTTTATAGTTTTTAAAATAAAATATATAATACCAAATAAAGCTAAAACTTCGTCAAAATATTGAAACGCAGGTATAAACTTTTGGATTAATGTTTGAAAAACTAACAAATATATTAGTATAATAAAACCTGCACAACTGTTTTTTTTTGTAATCATATGTATTTCCCCTTAACCATTAATTATTTCTAGAAATTCTTCTACATTTTTTTCAATACTATATTTTTTAGACATATTTAATAAATATTCTGAATATTTATTAAAGTATGATTTATCTTGCTTTAATAAATATTTAATTTTATTTATTAAATCTATGTCATCATCTTGATTTGCCAGTAATTCAGAATAATTTTCATGTAAAAATTCTACTGCTGCTCCACTTCCAAAAGTTGAAATAATCGGACATCCAAAAGAAGCTGCTTCGTTTATTACTAGTCCCCAACATTCTTTTCTCGAAGGTAGTAATAATAATTTACAATTTTCATATTCTAAATATAACTTTTGCTTATCTAAAAATGAAATGATTTCTATATTTCTTAATCCCATTTCATTCGCTTTTTTTCTTAAAATTTCACTTCTATTTCCTGCTCCTATAAATAAAAATGTAATATTATCTAAAACCCTTGCACAATTCAATGCAATATCAAGTCCTTTATATTCGTAATATTGTCCTACAACCAAAACTTTATTATTAATATTTCTTTGTTTCAATCTAGCATTTTGCTTTAATTCCATTGCAGTTAAAGAACTGAAATGATAAGGTTTTATATTAGCTTTTGGCAAAATTTTTCGTAATTTTTTAGTTGCTACTTCACCAGCAACCAAGTATTTATCTGCACCATTTAATATAAATTTTTTTATTTTATTCTTTATACTTTTCCCTTCAAAAGAATAGTCTCCATCTAAATTCAGTATATATTTTATTCTGAATAGTCTCATTATCATAATTGCAAAAATCTGTATTGGACTATTGTAACATCCAATAATAATTTTATCATACTTTTTAGAAAAAATATATTTTAATATTTTTAGATCAAATCCAAATTCATTATGAATTTTTATTCCTTTAAGATATTCTTTATCAAACTTATATGAATTAACGCTTTTTGTCCATATTTCATTTCTATTAAAAGACTTTTCCCTTTCATACAGAATTGTTAATTCACATTTTTGAGATAGTTGATTAAAGAATTCTGTCCTATATGGCACTTCGATGTTAGTAATATATAAAACTTTTTTCATATTTTCATTTCTCCATTTGTTTTTTTATGTCTTCGTCTACAATCTCTTCTCCACTTTTATTTTTTAGTTGTTCCATTGATTCTTTGCTTAAACCGTTATTTATTTTTGCACACATATCACAAGTTGAACATTTGTCTAATTCTTCTTTTGTTATTTTTCCATCCCTAAAATCTCTAACAATTTTGTTTTCATACATTGAATATTTTTCTTTTTTCCAAAATCTGAAAAACTTATGTTTTATTACCCAAAATGTAGGTTTCCAAATGTATTTATGCATTGCAGGAGATACTGATCCAATCATCCAACAATTTCTATCACAATGTCTAACTTTATTTCTTACTATTTCTGCTTGTTCTGAATTCCATAATTCTTCCCAACTCTGTTTATTAAGATTCCCCATTACTTCTTTATCTTTTGTTCCATTACATGGCATTACATCTCCATATGGATCTATAAAAAAAGTATCAAAACTCATATCGCAAGGTAGTAATCTTTTTTGTCCAAAAATGTAATTAATTAATCCATGATTAAAATATGCTCTAAACCATTTTTTAGGTGAGTTTGACTCTAATAGTTTATTTATTAATTTTTCAAATTCCTTTCCGACCATCAATCTATCTTTTATAATATTTTTTGCTTCAACAAAATAAAAACTGTTATGTAAAGATGCTGTTGCAAATTCCATTCCCATCTCATTTGATTTTTCATATAACTTAACTAAGTCTTTTGCATTTGCATCTTGTACAGTCATCCCAAATCCTACATCTGGATGCTTCAATTCAACCAATTTTTTTAATGTCGAATATCCTCTATTATATCCATCTTGCAATCCTCTAATTGCATTATTAGTTTCTTCTAACCCCTCAATAGAAATTCTTATACCTATATTAGGGAATCTCTCTGCTAATGCTATAATTCTATCGGTAAAGAATCCATTTGTAGAGATTACTATTCTATCTGATTTTTTATAAAGTTCTTCTACTATTTCTGGTAAATCTTCTCTTATAAAAGGTTCTCCTCCTGTAATATTAGTAAAATACATTTTAGGTAATTTTTTGATTGTCTCAATACTTATTTCTTCTTCTGGCCTTGATGGAGCCTTATACCTATTGCACATTGTGCACCTCGCATTACATCTATATGTAACAATTACAGTTCCATTTAATTTTTTTTCAATCATTTTTCATTCTCCTTTATTATTCAAAGTTAATTATTTTATTTATCTTGATACTAATTTTATTTGGTATGTTAATATTAAATTTGTCAAAAATATATTTTCTAATTTCTTCTATAATATAACAAATTAAATAAATAATTACTGGCAATCCTACTATACATAAAAGCAATATCCAGAACTGATTTTCGTATAACTTTTTAAAATCAATAATATTATTCCATAAAAGATTTTGAAAATTGTAATTATCATGTATTAAATATACTGCTAGTGAATTTGAAGCTAGTGACAATATAATTTTATTATATCTCAATTTAATTTCTTTAAATCTTTCAAATATAGCAAATGCATTTATTAACATCGGAATACTATTAATACTACTAAAATGAGTAATTCCTTTTAATGCAATTGTATTTTTGCTTGATAAGTATCCCATTAATATAACTATCACCATTAAAAATATATTATTAAATAATATAATATACCAAAAGTTTTTTTTATTTTTAAAAATTTTAATATCATAAGTTTTTATATATGCTCCAACTGAATATATCCAACAAAAAAATAATGTTTCATTATAAAATCCCTTTTTGATTAGTATCATTGGCAGAGATAATATTACAAACCAGATAGTTATTAATTTCTTGTTTTTGTCCTGATTATTACTTTTAATAATCTTATTAATAAATGGTGAAATTAAGTATGTAGCAAAATATGATGTCATAAACCAATAGCTATTATTTGATATAGGAATAAATGCATTTATAATATTATTAATTGAAATTTCTTTTTTCATAATAACTATAAAAAAAACCTCAATACCAACTGAGTAGAAAAAAATTTCCAACCATAATTTTAATAATTTATTTATCTTGAATTTCGAATCCACCATATAGTAACCAGAAATTAAAATAAACAAAATTACTCCTATCTTACCGCCATATAATACAAAACTTACAATAATTTTTTTTATTCCATAATCATTATAATAAATTAAATTGCTGTGTAATATCATGTGATGTGCTATTATCATTATCATTGATATTATTCGTAATAATTCAAAATTTGATTCTCTTTTTTTTTCATTTTTCATAATTTTCCTACATTTCTAAATATTTTTTTGCAATTGAATCCCAACTATATACCTCTTCCGCTATTCTTCTTGATTTTATTGCATATTCTTTTCTTTTTTCTTCGTTAAAAATAATATTATTCATGATACTATCAAATGATTTTTCATCTTCATAAAATAAAATTACATCATTTAATTTGTCATCAACTTCCAATATTGCTTTTCTATTCATTATAACTGGTAATCCTGATGCCATAGCTTCTAATATAACTAAACTAAAAGCTTCTGCTGTTGATGGGAAAATAAAAGCTTTAGCCTCATTATAATATTTGCTCAATTCTTTTCCAGGCTTTATTTCTCCAATATATTCAACTTGATTTTGTAAACTATTTTTAATTACATACTCATCTAATAACTCTTTATATTCTTGGTCAATAATTCCACCAGCATATTTATATTTGATATTTTTATATTTTTTCATAAATGGTGCTAACATTTGAATAGCTGTCATTTGATTTTTTCTGTCGCATATAGAACCAGACTGAAAAAATATTATTTTATTATTATTTTTGCTATTTGGCTTATAAATTTCAATATTGACTCCATTATCTATTCTAACTATTTTTTCAGGACTTATTTTAAGTTTCTCAATACAATGTTGCTTTGTTATATTATTTAACACAAATATTTTATCAGCTTTTTTTAAGCAATAAACTTCTTGAAAGTATCTTTTTTTTATTGTATCTTGAATTTTTTCCCATTTTTCATTCCAAATATAACTATGTACCGTATATATTGTCTTTATCTTTTTTCTGTTTTTTTCTGAAACTAGTTTACAAAAGAAAAACATATTATATTGATTATGAAAGTGAATAATCAATTCATCATCTGATTCTTTTATTTCTTTCTTTAAAGATTTAGCCAAACTAATTGAATATGCAATTCTTTTTAACTTATGCATTATTCCTAATCCAACATCTTTTTTTCTAAAAATTTTAGGCACATAAACTTCCTTTATTTTTAAATTTGTTTCTTTTCTTTCTTCATCTTTAATATCAAATATTTCATAATTAATTTTTTCTTTTTCAAATACTTTGCTTATTTCTTCAACAACTATTTCAGTGGCCGCTCCCATTTTGGCTGGTATTGATGTATAACCTGTTCCTACTTCAATGATTTTCATTTTTATTAATTCTCCTTATATAAATTTATTATTTTTTTCAAATAGCTATCTATGGTTTCGTTTTTTATATGTTCACAATTTTTTGTATATTCTTCTAATTTTTGTTTGTTATTCCATAATTCCAAAATTTTATTTTTTAAGTCATCACTATTTTTAGCTTCAAAAACTTCTCCTGTTTTACCTATATCTATTAATTCTGGAATTCCTCCCATATTGGAACCAATTACAGGTGTTCCATACATTTGTGATTCAATTACAGAAAATGGGCAATTTTCATACCATTCAGATGGGTATATACTAATCCTAGCTTTTGAAATCAACTCAATTAATTCCTCACCACTTTTAAAACCTACAAACTTAATATTTTCGTATTTTGAAAATTCATTTTCTAATGGTCCATAACCTGCAAAAATGAATTTTATATTAGGCAATTGCTTTACAACCTTTAACAGTGTTTTAGTACCTTTGTCTTTGCAAAACTTTCCAAAATTTATAATATAATCTTCTTTTTCATATTTTTTAATTTTTAAATTATCAATAAAGTTATGAATAACAACTGTTTTATTTTTAAATTCATTTTGAGTATCTAACTTATTCTTTAAAAATTCACTTGGACATATTATCTTATCAACATTTTTATAAATATTGTTTTTATGCCAATATATAGAATCAATTGTTCCAATTAAACTTTTTAGTTTTGAATTTTTTAGACATTTAGTTTTATAGCAATTCCAATAATTTCCATTTAAACATTTTTCACAAACTTTTATATCATTATCAAATAATCCGTGACTTGGGCATACTAGTTGGTAGTCATGTGCTACATAAAATAGCTTAACATCTTTATGTTTTTTTTTGTATTTTTTAATAGCTACAATTATTGATGGTGTTAGATGATATTCAATATTATTTAATATAATTAAATCTGGATTATATAATTTTAATAACTTCCACATTTTTTTCTTTGCATTTGTTGAATAAATCAAGCTAAAAACATTGATAATATTTTTCAAACTATTTTTACTCAAATCATATTCTTTTGCATATAGGTTCCAATTATTCTTTAAAATGTTTTTTTTATTTTCTACTCCAAAGTATTGAACCTCATGTCCCTTTTTTTCTAAGTTTTTTCCTAGTTTTATAACATAAGTTTCTGCTCCACCTTTGGGATAAAGAAATTTATTTACCAATAATATTTTCATACTTCCCTCTTTTTATATTTTTGTAATTTTCATTTTATGACATTCATATATCTAATGGCACATATCAGTTTCTTCTATACCAATTCAAAATTTTTTTACAAGTAAAATTCTCATCTTTCTATTTCCTTATATATTTTCAATGTTTTTTCTACAACATCATCCCAAGAATATTTATTTAAAACATATTCTTGAATTTCGCTGCCATTATATCTATTTTTCCCTTCAATGCATGCTTCCAATTTATTTGTTAAATCTGAAACATCTCCCATTTTAAATGTCGTTGCATATTTTTCTGCAACCTGAATATTTTCATCAATATCACTTATTAATACATTTCGCCCATAACTTAATGCTTCTAATAAAGATATTGGCATTCCTTCTATATGACTTGGTAAGCAGTACAAATATGCATTACTATATAGTTCGTCCAATTCTTCTCCTTGTACAAAACCTGTCATAATTATATTTTTATTATTTTTTGTTTTTTCTTTTATATGCTCTAGATAATCATTGGTATGGCTTGCTCCTCCTGCAATTACCAATTTTTTATCAGTCTTGATTTTCTCATATGCATCTATTAATTCATCTAATCCTTTTTCTGGAACTATTCTTGCTAAAAATAATATATAATCATCTTTATTTAAGTCATATTTATTCTTTATTATATTTGCTTTTTTTATTGTTGGCTTTTCTATTCCATTTGGAACAAATACGGTTTCTCTATTATAAGTATCTTTAAAATACTTTTTTACGTTTTCAGATAATACGATTATTTGATCCGCATATTTTACAGCACATTTTTCTCCATATTTTATGTACTTTGTTGCAAATCCTCCCCATTTACTGCGTTGCCAATCTAGGCCATGTATTGTAACAATAATTTTTTTATGAAATAAGTGCGGTATCCATAACATTGCACATGAGCCTTCTGCATGATAATGAAGTACATCATAATGTCCAAACAATGCTCTTATGCTTGCACAAAAACTGTATAAAAATGCATCTATTCCTTTTTTATTTATTGTTGGTATTGTTATTATTTTTACACCTTTATATTCTTTTATTTTTTTATTTTCTTTGTCAGCATTTTTATCTTGAACGTTTTTTCCTTTTCTATTATATACATCTACCTTATTTCCAAGTTTTACGAGTCTTGTAGAAAGTTCTTCTACAACAATTTCTACTCCTCCTTCTCTACTTGGAATTCTTTTATGCCCGAATCATTGCAATTTTCATATAATCCCCCTATTATTGTTTATATTGCCCCTTCCTTTTTCACAACTTTTAAAACAGTCTTTGCAAGTAATTTCAAATCTGTTTTCAAGCTCTTCTTTTTATTATACTCACAATCCATCTTCAATCTATCCTCAAAAGTAACATCATTTCTACCAGCAATTTGCCAATATCCTGTAACTCCAGGTCTAGTCTTAATAATGCAATCATAATATTCGCCCATATCCTCTTTTTCTCTTGGAAGATATGGTCTAGGTCCAACCAAACTCATATCACCTTTTAAGACATTTATAAATTGTGGAAATTCATCAAGGCTTGTTTTTCTTATAAAATTTCCTACCTTTGTAATTCTTGGGTCATTTTTTAATTTTTTATATTTTTTATATTCTTTTCTAGCCTCTTCGTTTTCTTCTAAATATTTATGTAATTTTTCATCTGCTCCAATAACCATTGATCTGTATTTATACATTTTAAATACTTTACCATTTTTGCCTATTCTCAATTGGTCATAAAATATTTGGCCATCATTTTCATGCATTACAATTCTAGCTACGTATATTATAATTGTTAATGGTATTAGTGCTATTGTTCCTACTAGACCTCCACAAATATCTATTATTCTTTTTATAACATTCTCTAATTTTTTCTTTATTTTATTTTTACTTTTTTCTATTGTGATACTAACTGGTATTTCATTTTTTACAACTTCATTTTCTAATGCAATGTTGCAATTTTTTATTCCATTCATATCCACTTTAAATCCCCCTATTAACGTTTTTTGTCATCAGTCAACTCTATTTAAAATTATATAATATTTTATTTAAAAAATCAATTATTTTCGTTGTTTTTTTGCATTTTTCTTGTTTTTTCCATCGGTTTTAGGCAGCAATATTATACGCACTATTAGTATTACTTAGTGTAAAATATAATATTCCTGCCTTATCAAATTATATATATGTAATTTTATATTCCTTTAGATTACCTGTGTGTGTGTGTGTGTGTGTGTGTGTGTGTGTGTGTGTGTGTGTGTGTAGTATTTCAACGTTTTCAGACATTTTATTTTTCATCCCTTTTACTTTTATTTTTTATACTAAGTATAGTATAAAAAATTTGCACTTTTTTGTCAATAGTTTAGATTATTTTCGTATAACTTTTAGTGTTATTTTGTGTTCTAATATTCGCGTTTCATTTATATTGTCTGTTTTCCGTCTTCTAATTTGTGTTCTTTTATTGTTATTATTATTTTTTTAACCAGCATATAAAGTCCTATTCCAAACAACACTCCTAAAGTATCTATGCACACATCTTTTGGGGATGCAGTTCTTCCATTTGAAAACATTTGATGGAATTCATCTGATGTTGCATATAAGCATCCAAAAAGCATTGTTATTCCTATTTGTTTTTTTAAACTTATTTTTGTGTATGTGTTAATAAATCCTAAAGCATTTATTCCTAATATTGTGTATATTGAAAAATGTGCTAATTTTCTTACAACAAATTGGCAATTTTCTATTAATTCTTCTTTTTCTGTTTTGTTTAAATTATTTGTAATTCCTGTTATTTCAACTATTTTTCTTACGAATCCTCTACTTGTTAGTCCTGATTTTTCTCCGTTTTGATTTGAAAATATAAATATTATTATGCATGTTGCTATTGTTAAAATTGCAAATATTGTTCTTTTTATGTTTAAATTCATTTTGTTTCTCCTTGAATTTTGTTATAAAAAAGCTCTATAAGTTTATATAGAGCTTTCTATGTTATAAGAATTTACTTTTCTTATTATTATTTTGTATATCCTGTTTTCTTTATAATGCTTTCACTTATTGATTTTACCGTATCTGATGCGGTGTAGTTTTCTTCTCCAAATGCTTCTTTGTGTAATTGTGTAACATTTGATTCTAGTGTAATTGGTATTCCGTACCATCTATCCATTGTTTTTCCTTTTGTATCATATGGCCATCCTATGCTTTCTGTAACTTTGTATTTTGACATACTTGGTACCATTGATATTATATCTGTTGCTGATATATTTGTATAAACATGTGGTAATATTTTGTCTGCAAATGAGTTTATTTCATTTAGATTTTTTGTTTTTAATTTACTAAACATTGCTTCAATTACTGTTCTCATTCTTTCTGTTCTTTTATAGTCTCCACCGTCTGTGTATCTTATTCTAGAATATGCAACTGCTTGTACTCCATCTACTGTATATGTTCCTGGTTCTGTTATGTGTTCTGATATTTTCCCTGTTACCTTTGATGTTTCGTCTATATATCCGTTTATATATTTTATTTCGTCTGATGTTATTGTTAATTGAACTCCTCCTAATTGGTCTACCGCTTCTGCTACTGAGTCAAAATTTACTGTTACAAATTCGTTTATATTTAAGTCTAAATTTGTGTTTAGTGTTTTTACTGCAAGTGGTGCTTCACCATATGAGTATGCATGTGTTATTTTGTCTAGTCCATGTCCTTCTATGTTTACATATGTGTCTCTATATACTGATATTAATTTTATTGCTCCTGTGTCATTGTTTATACTTGCTATTATAATACAGTCACTTCTGTTTCCTACTCCATAATCATCTGATCTACTGTCTACACCGAATATTGCTATGTTTCTATATCCTGTTAGATTTTTTGCTGTTGTTTCTGTTATTCCTAAGTCTTTGTCTGATGGTAATTCTACTTTTTGTATTTTATCTAATTTTCCTTTTACGTAGAAAAATGCTACTCCTACAATTAATACTAATATTATTAGTAACGCTATTACTATTCTTGAAAATACACTTAATTTTCTTTTTTCTTTTTTCTCTGACATTGTAATTCCTTCTTCCATTTTATATTTTTTATTCTAGTATATAACAATTATATTGTTTTATATATTAGTTTCTTTTAGTTTGATGCCCATCTGAACATTTTTATATCATTATATTTTTTTAGTACCTGTTTGTATTTTTCGTATTCTTCATCCCATAGTGCTTCTGGTACTTTGTCAAATGCTGTGAATATTTTTTCTGCTTCTGATAAGTATATTACTTGTTCTTGTGCTGACATTGCTTGGTATTGTTTTGCAAATCTGTATAGCTTGTCTAACATTTGGTTTGCTTCTATGAAGTCCCAAAAGTCTTTGACTTTTATTCCTAGTAATTTTATTTGCATTATTGCGTATAGGCATAAGGCAAATACTAGAAATACTAAAATATATATTACTACTAATATTGTTTCCATCTTTACCACCTTTATTTTTCTATTGTGCTTTTCAAATTATACCATATATGTTTTTTTATTGCAATTATTTTTGTATTTTTACAATATTTTACATTTTAATATATAAAAAATACCCTCTGTTTTAGTCTATCAGAGGATATTTTTGATTATTACACTACATATCTTTTTAGGTTAGCTATTTCGTATTCAAACATTCTATGTTCTTTTTCGTTTTTTTGATTGTATTCTTTCATTTCTTCACGCATTTTTATTTGTTCTTCAAGTATTTTTGCTACATTATTGCTCATGTAATTTAATTTTGACATAATACTATCTGATTTTTCTGTTTGTTTTGCGTCTACATAGTCTATTTTTTTATTTAAGTTATCATTTACTGCGTCAATTTTATTGTTTAAGCTTTCTTCTACTGCGTCAATTTTATTGTTTAAGTTTTCTTCTACTGCGTCAATTTTATTGTTTAAGTTTTCTTCTACTGCGTCAATTTTATTATCTAAATGTTCTAACTTACCATTTATTTCGTCAAATTTTTGCAATACAATTTTTTCAAATTCACTACTCATATTATCCCTCCTTTCCCTATTTTTTGCCTTTTGAACTAATTTTTAATATAGGCACAATATGAAATACAGATATAATTTCTTTGAACTCTGAACGAGTTTGAATTAAAAAATATTAGATTATAATACTATGAATAAAATACCAAAAAATAAGTATGGCATTATAATACCATACTTATTTGTAAAAATCAACTACTTATTGTAGATTTTCTAATCTTTTTTCATTTTCTATAATTGTCATTATAATTTGAACAGTTTTTTCCAAATCATCATTTTTTATAACGTAGTCATACAAATTAATTTTGGACTCTTCATATTCCAATCTATTAAGTCTTAATTGCATATCTGCTTCAGACAAATTATCTCCACGATTTATAAGTCTATTTTTTAGTTCTTCTTTATCGACCTTCAAGAAAATAGTAACTAATTTTGTATCATTTCCTAATGTTTTTATTAGGTTTTCTGTTCCATTTACTTCTATGTCTTTTACTATTATTTTTCCACTTTCAATTTTTTCATTCATTAATTTTTTTGATGTTCCGTAATAGTTTTCGTGATGTAAGTCATATTCGTAAAATTCTCCATTGTTTATTTTTGTTTTAAATTCTTCTTTTGTTATAAAGTGATATTGTATTCCTTCTTCTTCTCCTGGTCTTGGGTCTCTAGAAGTAAAAGATGGAAGTGATATTACATTTTCCATCCTTTTAATTAGTTCTTTTTTTATTGTGTCTTTTCCAGCACCAGAAACTCCTGATAAAATTACTAGCATTTTTATTCCCCTTTACTATTCTTCATTTTTTTCTGTTTCTGTTTCTTCGTCTTTTTCTGATTTTATTTCTTCATCTTTTTCTTCTACATCAGTGCTTTTTTCGTTTTCTTTTTCATCTTCTTGTTTTTTGTTTTCTTCTTTATTTTCTGATGTAGCTTCTGGCATTTCTTCGCCTTCTCTTATAATTGTAACTTTTCCTTCTGCTATTTCATTTGCTGCAAGTGTTACTGGAGATTCTTCTTTAACTTTTGTTAATGGTTCATCTCCCATTGCAATTTGTCTTGCTCTTTTTGATGTAGCTATTACTAGCTCATATCTGTTTTTTGCTTTCTTTAATAATTCTGTAACTGTTGGTTTTACTATCATTTTTGTTTTCCTCCTAAATTTTGTTTTAAAAACCGCGTTTTAAATAAAATTAATGCGGTCAAAATTGTAATTATTTTTCAACTACTAGTCTTCTTCTTGTAATTGTGCTGAAGTAGTTGTAATATCTTTATCAAGTCTACCAGCTACTGTTTCTGGTTGTACAGCTGATAATATGATATGTCCTGAGTCTGTTATTATTACAGCTCTTGTTCTTCTTCCACATGTTGCATCTACTGCTGTTTTATCATCTTTTGCTTCTTGTACCATTCTTTTTATTGGTGCTGATTCTGGGCTTACAATTGCTACTATTCTGTCTGCTGAAACTATGTTTCCAAATCCTATGTTTACTAATTGCATAATACTCCATCCTTTCTCTCACTTAGCTCATTTTTTTCTATTATTTTTTCTATCATAGATTTTTATTCAATATTTTGTATTTGTTCTCTTATGTCTTCAATTTCTGTTTTTATATCTATGACTCCATTTGTTATTTCTAAATTATTTGCTTTTGAGCCTATCGTGTTTGTTTCTCTGTTCATTTCTTGTATTATAAAATCTAATTTTTTACCAATTGTTTCATTTTGGTTGTTTGTTATTAGATTTCTAAATTGATATATATGACTTTTTAGTCTTGTTATTTCTTCTTGAATTGAACATTTATCAGCATATATTACAACTTCTTGTGCTATTCTTGATTTGTCTATTTCTTCTGTTTTTAATATTTCTTGTATTCTCTTTTCTAATTTTACTACATATTCTTCAATAAGTCCAGTAGATTTTGAAGATATTTCCATTATTTTGTTTTCTATTTTACTTATTCTTTGTAGTAAATCTTGTGCAATTTTTTCTCCCTCAATTGCTTTCATTTCTACAATTTTGTTTGTTGCTTCAGTTGTTACTTGCGTAATTTCTTGTTTTATTTTTTCGTCTTCTTCGTCTGCTTTTATTGTTAATATGTCTGGAAATTTGGCTATTTCCATTACTTCTATGTTGCTTGATATTTTTTCTTCTTCAGCTAGTTCTTTTAGTTGTTCTATGTATAGTTTTGCTAGTTCTTTGTTTATTGTTATGTTTCTTCCTTCTTTGCTGTTGTTTTCGTATGTTATAAATACGTCGACTTTTCCTCTTTTTATTTTTTCAGAGATTTCTTTTTTTACTGTTTCTTCTAGATAGCTTAGTGTTTTTGGCATTTTTATATTTATGTCTAGATATCTGTGATTTACACTTTTTATTTCTATTTGATATTCTCTTCCATCTACATTTAGGCTTTGTTTTCCATAGCCTGTCATACTTCTAATCATTTTTCCTCCTCATTTGCTGTCTCTTTCTTTACTGCTGTTGCTTTTTTTGTAGTTGTTCTTTTTCTTGGTGTTTTTGGTTTTTCTTCGTTTTCTGTATTTTCTGTTTCTGCTTTTGATTCTACTGTTTTCTTTGTTGTTGTTCTTTTTCTTGGTGTTTTTGTTTTTTCTTTATTTTCTGTTTTTTCTGTTTCTGCTTTTGATTCTGTTGTTTTCTTTGTTGTTGTTCTTTTTCTTGGTGTTTTTGGTTTTTCTTCGTTTTCTGTCTTTTCTGTTTCTGCTTTTGATTTTGTTGTTTTCTTTGTTGTTGTTCTTTTTCTTGATGTTTTTGCTTTTTCTTCATTTTCTGTCTTTTCTGTTTCTGCTTTTGATTTTGTTGTTTTCTTTGTTGTTGTTCTTTTTCTTGATGTTTTTGCTTTTTCTTCATTTTCTGTTTTTTCTGTTTCTGCCTTTGATTCTGCTGTTTTCTTTGTTGTTGTTCTTTTTCTTGGTGTTTTTGGTTTTTCTTTATTTTCAGTCTTTTTTTCTTTTTCTAAATTTGTTTTTATTTCAATTTCATTTTCTCTTTTTTTATGTTGTTTTTTTGTTGCTTCTTTTTTTACTGGTTCATCTTTTTTAACAATTTCTTTTATATCACTAAGATCTTCTGCCATTTCTTTTCTTCCTTTTGTGTAAATAACAATACATTTTAATATAAAATAAATTGCAAATATGTATGACGCAACCAAAGAATAACTTTTGAAATTAAATTCAAATTTTTTTGTTATGTGTTGACTTGTCAAGGTGTATGTTGCAAGTATCAGTATTTCTATTCCTTGTATTGCAAGGTCGTCATTGTCTTTTTTATATGCCACCTCGAATATGAATATTGCTACAAATAGGAATATCATTGTACATATTTCTATTCCTTTTTCTAAATATCCTGCACTTACATTTGAATATGCTACATTTAATACAAAGAAGTAAAGCATTATAATTATTGCTTTTAGCACATTTAAATATATTTTTTTCATATGTTTTTCGTTTATTTCCTTCATTACGAATTCTTCCCTTTCTTTTTTTATATTTGAAAATTTTAATTTTGTGATTTTATTTCTTTTTAATTTTCCAACTCATACATAATGATGCTTAGCACATTTAATGCTACTGTTTCTGTCCTTAGTATTCTCTTTCCTAATGTTACTATTTTTGCTCCATTGTTTTCTAGTTGCTCTACATCATTTTCTTCTAGGCCACCCTCTGGCCCAATTACAATTCCTATCTTGATTTTATCTGTTTTTCCGGTTTCTTTTATTTGTTTTAGTTGTTCTTTTAATGTTCTATTTTGTTCATTTTCATAAGCTACTATTACTATATCATATTTTGGAATTAATTCATATATATTTTTTACATTTGTTACATTATTTATTTGTGGTATAATGTCTCTTCCACTTTGTTTTGCTGCAACTTCAGATATCTTTTGCCATCGTTCTACTTTTTTGACTTTGTCTTTTTCATTTAGTTTTACAACACATCTTTTCATTTCCACAGGTGTTATATCATATACTCCAAGTTCTACAGCTTTCTGGATTATAAATTCCATTTTGTCTGCTTTTGGTAGTCCTTGAAATATTGTTACTTCTACATTTGATTCTACTTGTTTTTTGATTTTTTCTTTTATTTTACATATTATATTTTCGTTTTCTAAGTCTTGTATTTCACATAGGAAGTTTTCTCCATTTTGACTGTTACAAACTTGCAATTCGTCTCCTATTTTTGCTCTTAATACTTTTTTTATGTGATTTACATCTTGTCCTACTATAATTATTTCATTATCTTTTATTTGTTCTTGTTTTACAAAAAATTTAGGCATTTTTTCTCCTTGTTCTTCTTTTTATTCTAGATAGAATTATAACATACTTATTTTTCTTTTTCAAACCAATTTTAAAATAATTTCTTTTTCTATACACTATTTAATTACTTTTAATTTAATTTTTTGAGTATTTTAACATAAAAATGAACCCAAATTATTAAACTCTTTTGTCTAATAATTAGGGTTCACTTATAATTGATACTATCTTAGTCTTTTTAATAATTTTCTGCTTTTATTTCAAAATATGCTTTTGGATGTGCACATACAGGGCATATTTCTGGAGCACTTTTTCCAATTACTATATGTCCGCAATTTCTACATTTCCAAATTCTATCTCCATCTTTACTAAATACTAATCCGTCTTTTACATTTTCTAATAGTTTTAAATATCTTTGTTCATGTTCTTTCTCAATTTTTGCAACTTCTGAGAATAAATATGCAATATGGTCAAATCCCTCTTCTTTAGCTTCTTGTGCCATTCTGTCATACATATCTGTCCATTCATAATTTTCTCCTTCTGCTGCAGCTTTTAAATTTTCTGCTGTTGTTTTAATTTCTCCACCTTGTAATAATTTGAACCACATTTTTGCGTGTTCTTTTTCATTGTCTGCTGTTTCTTGGAATATAGCAGCTATTTGTTCATATCCTTCTTTTTTTGCTTTACTTGCAAAATATGTATATTTATTTCTTGCTTGTGATTCACCTGCAAAAGCTTCCATTAAATTTTTTTCTGTTTTTGATCCTTTTAATTCCATTCCATTTTCCTCCTTTAATTTATATTTTTGTAATTAGAAGTTTATATCATAACTTTGATTTTGTCAATAGAAATTTTAAAAATCCAAAATTCAGCAAAACCCTGGAATTTTGTCAAAAAATGTAATATAATAGACATATCAAATAAACAGAAAGGATTTGTAAAAATGATAGATTTACTTTCACCAGTCGGTAGCTTTGATTGTCTAAAAGCTGCTGTTCAAAATGGTGCAAATAGTGTATATTTTGGAGCTAACTTGTTTAGTGCAAGAGCTTATGCTTCAAATTTTGATTTAGAAGATTTAGAAAAAGCCATAATTTACGCAAAAACCAGAGGCGTAAAAGCAAACTTAACACTAAACACTTTAGTAACAGATAATGAATTTAATGATGCTTTTGAACTTGCTAAAAGAGTTTACGAATTTGGAATTGATGCAATAATTGTTCAAGATTTAGGAATTGCTAAACAATTAATTAGGAGCTTTCCAGATTTGGACATACATGCAAGTACTCAAATGACTGTACATAATCTTCAATGTGTTTTAGAATTGCAAGAACTTGGATTTAAAAGAGTTGTTCTTTCTCGTGAACTTTCTCTTCAAGAAATTGAGTATATTTGTAAAAATTCAAATGTTGAAATCGAATGTTTTGTTCACGGTGCATTGTGTGTCTCTTATTCTGGTCAATGTCTATTTTCTAGTATGGTTGGCGGTCGTTCTGGTAACCGTGGAAAATGTGCTCAACCTTGTAGACTTCCTTATAAGTTATTAGAGAATGACACTGAAATTGATAAAGGTCATCTCCTAAGTACTCGTGATTTATGCGGTTTAGATTTTATTCCTGACATGATAAATGCTGGTGTTACATGTTTAAAAATAGAAGGCAGAATGAAAAGCCCTGAATATGTTGCAACAGTTACAAGAATTTATAGAAAATACATAGATTTAGCAGAAAAGTTAATTTCAGAAGATTCTATTGATTTATACAAAATTGATGATATAGATAGAAAAAATTTATTGCAAGTTTTTAACAGAGGTATGTCTTCTAGTGGTCATCTTGCATCTGAACCTAACAAAAATCTTGTATTTAAAGACAAACCTAACAACATGGGGTTATTCTTAGGCAAGGTTCAAAAATACAACAAAAATAAAGGTTACATTACTGTTAAATTACAAGAACCAATTGAAGTTGGTGATACTATCTCTTTAGAAAAAGAAACTGGTTCATATACTGTTTCAGAATTAATGGATAAAAACAGAAATATTAAATCAACATCTATCGGTCAAACTGTTACTATTGGTAGAATGAAAGGAAATATCAATTTAGGCGATAATATTTATAAGATGTCCTCAAAAGAATTGAATTTACTTGCTCAAAAAAGCATCAATGGCGAACATCGTAAAATTCCTTTGAATTGTGAAATTATAATAAAACATAATGAGCCTTTAAAAATAAGAGCCTTTTTTGATTTTGATAATATTTCAGATAATAATTTATTAGAACATAATTACCTCAACATATATTCTGGGTTAGATGTCACCTATTCTTCTGATGTGTTTCCAGAAACCGCTCAAAATAGACCTTTAGAAAAAGAAAAGGTTATAGCTCAAATTAATAAAACTACTGATTCTATTTTTGAATTTGCTAATATTGATGTTGCCCTTGATTCTGTTATCTTTTTACCAGGTTTTAGTGCTGTTTTAAATGATTTAAGGAGAAATGTTTTAGATTTAGCTTATGATTACGCCATTTCAAATGTCAAAAGAACTTATAATGAAGAATTAAAGCTTAATTCTTTTGACCCTAATAGTTGTAATGACTTGGATGATATTGCTACAACAATTGATAAAAACAACATTGAATTTAAAAATAATCTTGAATTTGCAAATAGTTCAAATAGCAAATTAAATACTATTTCAGTATTTTTAAATATTTTAAATATGGATTTTGATTATTCAAAATTAGAAGGATTTGATAATGTTTACATCCCCTTAAAATATTTTTCAATTAAAAAGTATAATGATATTTTAAAAACTTTAGAGCAAAAATTTAATGTTTACATTTATATGCCTACAATAATAAAAGCTAATTATAGAAATTTGATTTATAGTAATATATCTAATACTATAGAAAATTATAATATTAAAGGGTTTGTGATTTCTAATATTTCTAATTTAAAATTATTAGAAAATGTTTTAAATAATTCAGATTACAATTTTGAATTAATTGCAAATTATACATTTAATATTTTCAATTTGCATAGTGTATTAGAACTTAAAAACTTAGGAATTAATAAATATACAATTTCCCCTGAATCTACTAAGGATATTATCAATAATCTTTGTGGTTCTGTCGAAAATTCAGTTGTTTTTGATAATGGTACATCAGGGTCAAAAAATATTTTACCTGCTGAATTAATTGTTTATGGGAACACACCTCTTATGAATATGAATTATTGTCCACTTGGTAAGACTAACAAATGCTACCCAACTTGTAGTTCTAAGTGTAATCTTAATAATTCTTATTACTTAAAGGATAGACTTAATATGAAATTTAGAATTTTGTTTGATAATATTCAAACTGTTTCTACAATTTATAATTGCAAAACAACTTCTATTTCACCTAACGATTTTTCTAATATTAATTGTTATAGAGTTGATATTTTAGATGAATCAATTGACGAAATTAATAATATTGTTAATACTGTTAAAAAAGGTGAACGTCTAGAAGGTAAAGAATTTACTAATGGAAATTTAAATAGAGAAATATAAAAAATGTCCTTTTGGGGACGGTTCTGTTTGGGACATCGGTTCCATTCAGGACATCGTCCTCAAAAAGGACATCTTTTATTTGCTCAAACCTGTTTACTACTTAAATCAATTAATAAATCCATATTATCATCTTTAGCAGCTTTATTTCTT
The DNA here is from genome assembly GCA_934120675.1 of uncultured Clostridia bacterium. Taxonomy (GTDB): domain Bacteria; phylum Bacillota; class Clostridia; order TANB77; family CAG-508; genus CAG-269. Next base: position 19,854 of record CAKOUU010000009.1, on the reverse strand, counting down.
CTAATAGCACCACATTTTTTACATCTAAAAACAATAACATAACCTTTTTTGCCATCTATTTCCATACTAACAGGTTCTAAATCTCCATGACATTCTTCCGCTCTATCTCCTGGATTTTTATCAACATGTTTTGAATGTAAACAATATGGGCAGTGATTTCTACATGAATATCCTAATTTTGGTACTCTTTTTCCACAGTTTTCACATATAAATTCTTCGTCTATCTCTGTAAATCTACTATCCTTCAACATATTCTCTCCTTTTGAAACAACTGGGACAGTCCAGATTTGTCTCATTATTTTGTCGAATTTTGTATTTTATATTTTCGACATTTTTCGTTAAAAATCGTGAGACAAATTCGGACTGTCCCAACTGTCTCAGTGCAAATCAAATGTTCCTCCACCTAAAAATTCTTTTAATAGTGAATTATTTGGAACATAATCTCTTGGTATTTCTCTAAAATACTTCAAAATATTTATTAGCCTTTGTGCTTCTGCATACTCTTTATATTCAGGTGTTATTTCTTTTAATAACGGCATTGCTATTGGTTTTAATGCATTTAATTCATATATTAATGATGTATTAAAAATTGTATCTGCTGATTCTTGGAATGGGAATATATTTTTTTCTTCTCCCTCTGTTACTTTGTGCCATGTATTTAATGTGTGTAATGCTGAATAACTTCTAAATTGATAATCCCTTACAATTCTTCTTATTAAACGAGTATCTGTTGTTGAAATTCTATTGTATCTATCCATATTTAAAACCGTTAAAGCACTAATATATATTTTGTATTTTTGTTCTTTTGAAATTTGACTTGTTAGTTTGTCATTTAAGCAATGAATTCCTTCTATTACAAGAATTTCGTCATCTGCTAATTTCATTTTTTTACCATTATATCTTTTTGTTCCAACACTAAAGTCAAATTCTGGTACTTCAATCTCTTCACCATTTAACAATTTTACCAAATGTTCATTGAATAATTTTAAATCAATTGCTTCTATACATTCAAAATTATATTCTCCATTTTCATCTCTTGGTGTATCTTGTCTTTCTACAAAGTAATTGTCAACTGATATTGTAACAGGTTTTAATCCATTTAAACGTAATTGAATTCCTAGTCTTTGTGCAAATGTTGTTTTTCCTGATGATGATGGACCTGCAATTAGTACCATTTTTACATTTTTTCTTTTTGCGATATCATCTGCTATATTAGCAATTTTCTTTTCATGTAGAGCTTCTGCAAGCATTATTACATCTTTTATTCTGTCTTCTTCTATTGCTTTGTTTAACTTATACACTGTTAAAACATCTAATACAGAATGAATTTTTTCAAATTCTTCTAATGCCCAAGCCAATTTTTTTGTTTCTTGAAATTCTGGCATTTTTGTTGGTGCTTTTGAACTTGGATATCTTATTAGAAATCCATTTGCATATTTTACAACATCAAATATTTTTATAACTCCTGTTCTATTTGCAAGTGTTCCATAGCAGTAGTTATAATATTTTTCACAGTAATACATATATATTGGGTCATTTTCTTCAAAATCAAATTGCAATCTTCCTTTTGATGTATCTGTTTCATCATAAAATTTTTGTGCTTCTTTTCTTGTCATTTCTACCTTTTTTATTGCTAAATCTTTTTCAATGATTTCTTGCATTTTTTGTTTTAGTTTTTCTGTAAATTCCTTTGTTATTCTTATATTATTGCATTTACAGTACATTGCATTTCCAAGTTGATATTCTACCATTAGTTTTTCTTTTGGATATAAACTTTCAAATGCTTTTCCCATTATGTATACAATTGTTCTAACATAGATTTTCATTCCTTCTTTTGATGAAATATCTATTAATTCTATGTTTGCTCCTTCTTCTATTGGTGTTTCTAAATTTCTATAATCATTGTTATATAAGCACCCTATCACTTCGTATTCACTATTTTTTATTTCTTCTGCTAAGGCTTTTCTTACTGTTAAACCTCTTTCAATTTTTCTTGTTCTTCCTTTATATTTTATGTTCATTTGTTTTTTTCCTCCTTTATTTAAATTTATAAAATAAGTTTTGATATAAATTTAAATTCTTTCTCTTGTTTATTAATTACGCCAATTATTTTATACTAATTACTTAAATAAGTCAATAAATTTTATTTCACCAAGTTATATTTTATACTATTTTGGATATAATTTTATTAAATATATTTGTAGGAGATGGTATTATGGATTTACAAAGAGTTCATTCTATTTTAAATAATAAAGAAAAATCTGATGTTTTTTATGACGAGCGACCTGTTTGGATTCAAGGTGTTGATGAAAAGCGTGATATTGCTAAAGTAGGATTTGTTGATAATTTTGAAGAAAAAGATGTTTATATTGAAGATTTATACGAGAAAGATTTATTTAACTAAGACAAAAAACTAGGCAAATTAATGCCTAGTTTTTGCGTGTTTTTTATGATATCATTTGAATTATCTCAATTCCATAAAGAGGTCTGGTTTGTTTCCTAATATCCAACTGGTACTCTACAATTCTATTTAACTTTTTTTTGAGTTCTTCGAGATCCTCTTTTGTTAAACAACAAATACCAGTAGTATACATTGGGTGTTTTCCGCTTGAAAGTAGCTGTACCCTTACATTAGAGTAATCCTCATCATTTAATGGTTCTATCTTATATCCATTAATAATGTTAAGTCCCATTGCCTTCCCAGCGAGTCTAACACGTTCCTCTGATGTAACTTCTTCTTCCACACAATAAAGTTTCATCTGAGTAGCCAAATAATTGGCAATTATTTTATTTTCCTCCTGCTTAGAAACATTTTCAAATTTTTCAGATGTTACATAAATTCCATCTTTCAAAATTTCCACTGTTAACTCTACTTCAGAATTTTCTAGTTTCCGTTCTTGAATTTTGAATCCATTTCCTAATTTTTCCATCGATGTCATCATAGTAATACACTCCTTTTCTCTCTACCATTGTTCACGAGTTACACAAAATATTAATTTTATATATTAACCTAAAAAACAGGATTACAAAAAATCCAATTAGCCTTTGCTAATATTATGTAAAAAGTATATCACTATTTTATATGAAAGTAAATATTATTTTAACAATTTTAAAAGCCCACAACCATAAAAAATGATTGTGGACTCTTTTTTGTCTATAAGATATCATAAACAAAAATCAACCATAGTTATAAATCTTATTTTTGTTGTAAATTCTAAATCCTTTTCCAGTAAATTCAAGCTTAGAACCTTCATCTACAACATCGCAAACAAATTCTTTCGCAACATTTTTTCGTATATTAATTCCAATAATTTTACCATCTGCCGGATCATAAACTGTGTTGTTATTGAAATCAATATTGCTTAATGTTTGAGCATTATACACAATAGTGTCATCATCATACTCTATCTGCTTCTTACTAAACACCATTGTACGATAATTACCATTTGGTAACTGATAAACAAATAACCATTTATTAGTTACCTTATCATGCTTTATAGCATACTCATTAATTTTTCCAGAATAGCTTACCTCAAAATTATAATCAGGTGTAGTTACAATTGCTGTTTTAGGATAAGTAGATACAACAAAAACTTTACCATCATCCTCTTCAATAATCGGATTATATACCTGTCCTAAATATGTAGGCATATTTCCTGATTTAGTAATAGTAAGTTTCACCAAATTATTGCCTTTATCTACATAATACACATTTTTATCTTTTACAAGATAATTAGACTTATGCATACGTTCAATTGTTGCAGTTAACTGATTATTTTCGTCATATACCTTAATAATATCCTCATCAGCTACATAAACAATTTTACCATCATTTGAAAAATCTACTTTGTTACCTCTTGCAACTTTAAACTTTCTTCTGCTTTCTATATGAACAGTTTCATTGTTTTTATTGAGATAATGTAATTTACTCAATATGAATGCACAATTTGCTTCAGAAAAAACTATAGTAATCTGAGGTCCATTTGCTGTATTAGTTACTTTTGCCACAATAGGAGCCGCCTTAACTTTAGCCTTTTCATTACAAAGCGGACACTCATTGTATTTTGAGTAATAATACATATCATGAATGCTACAATGTTTCATATTTTTTAAAAGTTCCTGTAAATCAGGGGTAATATCAAACTTCTTTCCCTGCTCAAATATTTCAATAAAATCCTGTTCAAGCTTAGGAGAAATCCAGTTCCAACTGCCAATAATCTTTGGAATCTTGATATTTGCCTTATGCTGGCCAACAATAGAAAGCTTTTTCTTCATTCTTTTCAATGGAGAAAGATTTTTTTCTGGAAGATATGTTCCTCCAAAAGGATGAATTCCCGTCAACATATTAAATGCAAGAACAGCAAAATTATAATTTTCATTTTCTAAAGAAAATTTTATACTGCCATTGCTAGAATAACTATCTGGACATGTGAACATCTCTGTATAAGCATCTGGTGCATATTTGTTCTTAATTCCCCAACTGTCTACATCGATAAAGTATCCGGTTTTTCCGTTCATCTGAAAATTGTAGTCACTAATATCTCCAACAATGATTCCAGTTGCATGTAGTTTACCTAAATCAGAACCAAAATCTGTTATAATTTTTAACACATCCTGGTTGGTAAGTTTTTCAGCAGTAAGATACTTTGGTTTAGTCAACATGTGAAGATCTTCGGCATCAATCAGTTTTCTCATTGCATAACCAGCAAATTTTCCCCTTATTGTCACCTCTTCTTCTGGTCCAATAACATTCTTTGGAAACTGGTTTTTAATAGAAATAAAGTGTTTAACTTTTTCTTCTTTTTTGTTGATATCTACATTAGGCTTAAAAATCTTAATAACTGTTTTTGAGTCAAGTTCATAAATTACAGCTTCTCCACCTTCTGCCAATTTATTCAAGCTATCAACTCTGCTCCGACTTGTAAAATTAATTGCCATAAAATTTCCTCCCTAGAAACAAACTGATATATCATCATGAAACATTTCATTTTTACGATTATTTCTATTAATAAGTTTCTCTATTTGTGGTCCTTTTCCTTCATGTAAAAATCCTATAAATTTTGTTTTTTCAACATCATTAAGATTTTCATAAAATCTCAGTCCATCAGTTGCTACTCCAACATTCTGATATTCTTCTTTGTTAAAACGAGTTATCTTAAAAGTAACTCCATCCTTATATTCCACAAGGCATGATTTGTCTTCAATAAAGTTGTAAACATAGTAGCACGGATATTCTCCATCATCAAGTTGTTCAAACTCAATACCATTTGAATTTTCTTTAATGATATAGCCATCTCCGCAGCTATAGACTACAAACTCATTTTCCAACTCGAAACATACCAAAATAGTAAAACAATAATTTTCAAAGATAAAAGAATTATCTGAACAAAGATTAAGCATCTGTTTAAAAATCCCATCAACTACAGAAATAAAATTACTTTCATCTATAGTTTCTCCATTATCATAATTTTCTTTCACTTTTCTTGCAAAAAGCTGTCCGAAAATTCTTGTTCCTACTTCAGAATGTTTACCAGAACCGCAGCCATCTGTAACTACTTTCATATTCAACAAGTTAAATGCGAAATCATGATTATTGATATTGGCAAAATTATGATCAGATCCCATTTTACATACTTTTACAGTCTTCCGTACTTTTTCAGAACTTGGTTCTGCATGTATGGAAGTTGTATTTGCTTCTTCTACTTTTTCTAAAATACTCATGCTGTTTTATCCTCCTAATAAAAATGATGGAGATTGCAACGCAACCCCCACCCGTACTTTAGTTGTTATTACTGTAAGTGTTTCTTACATTACACATCAAAGAAACCTGAATCGGAAGTTCCAGTAGCCCCAGAGCTTGCTTTCTTGGAAGCAGAAATAGCACTTTTTGATACCAAATCGATAACACGACGAAGTTCACTCTCGTCATTGCTTACCTCTTTTACATTCTGTTTCTTAACACCGATAGTATCGGCAATCCCGAAAGCATCCTGTCCAAAAGCAATAAATGCAACTGTGATTTCTTTTGAAATCAAATCTTCAACAGCTTTTCTTGCATCACTTGCTCTATATTGAGATCCATAATCTTCTCCATCAGAAAGAATTACCATGCACGCTCTTGCATTTGTACCGTTATCTTTCAACTGTTCCATATAATCCAGCATGCGCTGTCTTCTATCGATAATAGCATCATATAACTTTGTACATCCTTCTGCCGAATAATCAGTATTGAAATCTTCTGGTGCAACATAACCACCAGTTTCAATTGTAGAAGCAAATACAGTCTTGCTTACCATCATCTCATCTGACTGTTTTGAATTACAAACAGCCTGTTTGTAATGCTCTAAGCAGTCCTGCATAACCGTTTCATACCCCCACATTGATCCACTACCGTCGATAACAAAATCAACCAGCATAATGTTTGGTGATACGACATCATCAACATCCATGTTTGCTGCATAAGTTTCGTCTAATCCATCAATTTTAACAGTATCTAAATATTCTTCGTTCATGTTGTAATCCTCCTTATTGTTTAAAACTGAATATCTGTTGATTTTGCAAACTTGATACCATAAGAACTCTTGAAGTTGTCAAAAGCTGCCTCTGTATCTGCTTCGTATCCGGTAATAGGAGAAGTACAATCCTCCAAAACCGTAATTTTCTGAGTTACATCCGGACGATTTGCAAAATGTTCTGCAATCTGTTTTACGGATTCCATCAGACAATGGCTCGCTGCTTCGCCTACGACATAGATTTCGTCGTATTTTTCGATGGCAGTCAAAACCGGTGTGTTGATAAAGTTCTTTTGGCTGAACTCCGGTTTGATAATGCCATACATTTCACTGTATGGATCTTCACCTTTGTTAATCATATGGTTAACACTCTTTCGAGCAACCGAATGGAAATAAACCATCTTTGCAAACTCATTTTCAAGTGTGAATCCATCTGTACCCTTAATACAATGATACGGCCAGATACACAGCTGCTTTTTGCCTGCTCCAACTTTTTCCAGTTCTTTCAAATACTCTAAAGAGTCTTTTGGATCACCAACAACTGGTCTCCAATTATTTGCTACAACATCATCATAAGTAATAATGGTGTATGGATCTGGATGTTCTCCAGCAGAGTTTGCCCACCAGCATGGATGGAAAATCTGATGTGCAATATGAGTATCCAAACTGCACATAATTTTGCTAATTCCTGACATATTGTTGTATATAAAACGTGTTATACGCTCTACATCACCAATAGAACCAGGTACTGCCAATGCTCCTCCCTCAATGAAATCCTTCTGAACATCAATACACAGAAGCAATCGTTTTGGAGAGTCATCAATAGCTGCCGTAAACCGTTCCTGCTCAGCCATGCTGAAAATAGAATTCATGTCTACTTCACCGTGCTGTCCAATCTGGGCAACATCTACAATTTGTTCAAAATTTGTGTTCATATAAGTTCCTCCTAAAGTTGATTAAATTTTTTCGCTTGTCAATCGACTGCTATTGCCTTTTTCCTATTGCTAATACTAAGTTGCCTATTGACAATAGTATAAATGCAAAACAATCCAAATTTGACATGTGCATATTATATCACGCTTTTCATTCCTTGTAAATGGTTTATGTAAATTTTGTTTAAAATAGCCGAATCATTCTAAATTAGAATAATTCGACTATTTTTAATTATGAGCATTTTTTTAATTTATGCAAGCTTAGAAATTTCAAGAAATACCAGTTTTTTAAAATTACTCTTCCATTCTTCATAACAATCTGGAACGGAAGGAAATTCGCCACCAACATTATTATTCAAATCCTCGAAAAATTTTCTTATCTCAGCTATATTTTCTGAGTTAAAAACAATCTTCTCTATTTTTTCCTGATTTTCTCCTGCTTCTTTAAATTCAGGAGGATAAACTTCAATATCATACATAAGAGCTGGTTGTCCATCCTTACCAAGATAGCGATTATCATAACCTGAACAATGTGCAACAAGTTTGTTTCCCATAAGTAACAAAACTTCCTTTTCATCTGGTTTAAGATAATTTTCTCCAAGTTTTTCCATGTCAAAAATCGCAGCCCCATCATGGAATTTATACCGGCAGATTGCCAATCCATTTTTATTTCCATATCCAAGCTTCATTATCTCATCTACCGTTAATTTTGTTGTAGACGTAAGAGGACCAACTATACTTTCCCCCTCAGATACTTCACTCTGTCTACAAGCCCTGACAGTTTCATATTCTACATTACTTTTGTCTCCACTTGCAAAACAAAACAAAAGCGTAAAAAGATTTACCATTTTTCTTACGCCATATGGTACAAGTAATTCAGGCGTTTGTTTTTTACCTTCATTAAAACGATCCATTTCTGCTGTCTCTCCGCCCATAAGAGTATTAAGAGTGACATACGCTTTTGATGCCTTAACAGCAGCTTGTTCGAATTGGTATTCTTTAATAAATTTACCATCAGGCGTACCTGTATAATATTTAGCAGCCGAAATGATTTCTTCAGAAACTTCTTTGCCTACTTCCCGTAAAATTTCTTTGCCTGCTCCTGTCTGTAAAAAATTTACTAAATGCTGTTTACTTAAGCTCATTTTTTTCCTCCAGTTAATTAACATATTTTGTTTATGTTTCTTTGCTAGTCAATTGACTGATAATTGCCTCCATATCTCAAAATAGTCCTCCTTATATAGCCTTGAGACAATATTTGAATGCAAATCTATCAATAAAAAGACTCATTATTTATATCACATTTTTTATTCTTTGTAAATATTTTATGTGAATTTTGTTTAATAATATTTTTATTTTTTAATATTAAAATATAATCGAGTAGGAGAAATATCATTAATTGATATTTCTCTTACTCGATTGTTTTATTTATTTTAAAATTCAATTCTTTCTGCAATCCAAGCCTCTAAGTCATCAATTTTAACTCTAACTTGTTCCATTGTGTCTCTATCTCTAACAGTAACTGATTCATCCTCTAAAGTATCAAAATCAACAGTTACGCAATATGGAGTACCAATTTCATCTTCTCTTCTATAACGTTTACCAATTGAACCTGCAGCATCATAATCACACATAAATTTCTTAGCAAGTTTGCTATAAACTTCTTCTGCCTTATCTGATAATTTTTTAGATAATGGAAGTACTGCAACTTTATAAGGTGCTAATGCTGGATGTAAATGTAATACAACTCTTGTATCACCTTCTGCAATTTCTTCTTCATCATATGCGTTGCATAAAAATGCAAGAACTACTCTGTCTGCTCCTAATGATGGTTCAATTACATATGGTACATATTTTTCGTTTGTTTCTGGGTCTTGATATGACAAATCTTGTTTTGAATGATTCATATGTTGTGTTAAATCATAGTCAGTTCTATCAGCAATTCCCCATAATTCTCCCCATCCAAATGGGAAAGCAAATTCTATGTCTGTTGTTGCTTTGCTATAAAATACTAATTCTTCTGGTGAATGGTCTCTTAATCTGATATTTTCTTTTTTCATTCCTAAATTGATTAAGAAGTTTTCGCAATAATCTTTCCAATATTTATGCCATTCTAAATCTGTTCCTGGTTTGCAGAAGAATTCAAGTTCCATTTGTTCAAATTCTCTTGTTCTAAATGTAAAGTTTCCTGGTGTTATTTCGTTTCTAAATGCTTTACCTATTTGGGCAATTCCCATTGGCATTTTCTTTCTTGATGTACGTAATACATTTTTGAAATCAACAAATATTCCTTGTGCCGTTTCTGGTCTTAAATATACTGTTGATGTTGTATCTTCTGTTACTCCTTGGAATGTTTTGAACATTAAGTTGAATTTTCTTATATCTGTAAAGTTTGTTTTTCCACATGATGGACATGGTATTTTATTTTCATTTATGAAATTGATTAATTCTTCATCTGTCATTCCATCTGCTATCATGTCTTTTCCATTATCATGTGCCCATTCTTCTATTAATTTATCAGCTCTATGTCTTGTTTTACATTCTTTACAGTCTATTAATGGGTCTGAGAAACCTCCAACATGTCCTGATGCTACCCATGTTTCTGGGTTCATTAATATTGCTGCATCAAGTCCTACTATGTTTGGTTGTTCTTGTATGAATTTTTTTCTCCATGCTGCTTTTACATTGTTTTTTAATTCATTTCCTAAAGGTCCATAGTCCCAAGTATTTGCTAATCCTCCATAAATTTCTGATCCAGGATATATAAATCCTCTCCCTTTGCATAATGCTACTAATGTGTCCATTGATTTTAACATAATGATTCCTCCCTTTTATATTATAAAATTTTTGTATATCTTTATGCTCGAAAAATTTTATATTGACTTTTAATATAAAAAAACTTCCGAGCCTAGCTATACATTTAGCTAGGGACGAAAGTTTAGTTCCGCGTTTCCACCCTAATTCTTAAAGTTTTGCTTTCGCATTACTTTAAGCACCTTAATTTTTATTACTCCAAAGCTCCCCATACTTATTTTATTACGAATATTTCAGCTTACTATTCGCTCTCTTTAATAAAATGTCAAGTATTTTTTCTTTTTCATCGTAATTGTTTTATTGGCAGGGGTAGAAGGACTCGAACCCTCACAGGCGGTTTTGGAGACCGATGTGCTACCATTGACACTATACCCCTATAATTAATAAATGTCTTTTCTTAAGACATTTATTATCTTAGCACACTTTTTAATTTTTGACAAGTAGTCTGAAAAAAATTTTTTATATTTTCTTGAATTTTCCGATTTTTTATGTTATAAATTTTATATTGTAGTTTTTATATTTTAATTCAAATTTTTCATTATATTTATTTAAATCAAAATATTTATTTAAATCAAATTTTAAAGGAGCGTGATCTTTATATCAAATATTTTTAAAAATTTCATAATCATAATTATTTTGTTTTCAGTTTTTATTTCTGTATTTTTCATTCCAGTAATTAATGGTAACAACTTTGGCAATGCAGATTCTTCAACAAAAGAAATTATCGGTTTTAATCCTGATGGATTTTTGTGGCCTTTACCTGGATACACAAGTATAAGTTCTCCATTTGGTCCAAGAAAATCCCCAACTGGCAGTGGTTCTGGATTTCACCATGGTACTGATATTCCCGCACCTGAAGGTACTAAATTCGTAGCAATAAATGATGGTGAAATTACCTTTCGTTCCTTTTTAGGTGCTGGTGGTTACACAATTACACTTTCTTTTGATAATTACAAGGTATCATATTGCCATGTTTCACCTAATTTTATCGTCAATGTTGGTGATTTTGTTAAGCAAGGTCAGGTTATTGGATATGTAGGTCCAAAATATGTTTATGGTGTTCCTGGTAATCCTTATTTTGATAGTTCTGGTAAGCCTACTAACGGCTCTACAACACGGTTGCCATTTACATTTACGGTTTTAGAATTGATGGTGAATATGTTAATCCTTTAAATTATTTTTAACATTAAAAAAGCAAGGATATTTATACCTTGCTTTTTTTACATATCGTCTTCTTCATTTTCTTCGTCTGAATCTCCACATCCTGAACATCCACAGCAATGACCTGAACATCCATCATCCTCTTCATCATAAAGGTCTCCTGACCAATCTAGTTCAATTATATTTTTACATTTTGGACATTCAATTGCATTTTGGTCTTCATCTGAATCTATAACAAATTCATGTTCACAGTATGGACATACAATTTCCAAGTCAAATCCCTCATCATCATAAATATCAGTTTTTATGTGGTCAACAACTTGTTGCATTTTATCCATTTTTTCATTCATTATTTTTTGATTTTCTTTTAATTCTTTTATCTCTTTTAAAAGATTTTCAATTTGTTCATTCATATTTATACTCTCTCCATATATTCACATGTTCTTGTATCAATTTTTAAAACATCACCAATGTTTACGAACATTGGAACTTGTAATTCTAAACCTGTTTCTAATGTTGCTGGTTTTCCAGATGTTGTTGTTGTGTTTCCAGCAAATCCTGGTTCTGTATATGTTACTTCTAATTCGACAAATGTTGGAGGTTCAACTGCAAATACTTTTCCTTTGTATGAAAGAATTGTAACTTCCATATTTTCTTTTAAGTATTTTAAGCAATCTCCTAGTGTATCTTTATTTAAAGGCATTTGATCATATGTTTCATTATCCATGAAGTAATATAAATCACCATCTGCATATAAATATTGCATTGTTTTCTTTTCTATTTCTGCTCCTGGAAATTTATCTGATGGGTTAAATGTTTTTTCTAATGTTGCCCCTGTTATTACATTTTTTAATTTTGTTCTTACAAATGCTGAACCTTTTCCTGGTTTTACGTGTTGGAATTCAACTACTCTGAATACGTTTCCTTCCATTTCGAATGTTGTTCCGTTTCTAAAATCTCCTGCTGAGTATACTCCTGCCATTTTTATTTCTCCCTTCTCTAGCTTTGCTATTAATCGTCATCCATAAGGATGTCAAATATTTTTCGCTTTGCTTCTCATAAATTTTATTTTTTACTTTTATATTTTACTACATATTACTGGAAAAATCAACTATTTTGAAAATTTTATTATTTTTACTAGACATTTTTATTTAAATATGTTAATATAGGTAAGTATTAAATAGTTATGCCGATGTGGCGGAATTGGTAGACGCACACGACTCAAAATCGTGCGGGAAACCATGTGGGTTCGAGTCCCACCATCGGTACCAGTTATAAACCAAAAAATCGTTGTAAGCCTTAAGAATAAAGGAATACAACGATTTTTATATTTTTTAAAAAAGTGTGAAAAAATGGCAAAAATGGGCATATTTTGACGTAGAAGTCCCAAAAATTTCCCATTTTTGTAGCAAATTTTATCTATCTGTTTGTTCCTGTTCTAAATCTGAAATATCAACCATTTCATATTCAAAAACATTAATATTTTTTACTGTATAATCAGAAAAATCATCATTACTATCTTCAAAATTAACAACATTAAAACTATTTTGATCTACCAATTTCAAATGAATTTTTGAGGTATCTAAAATTAATTTTGAAGACAAATTCATCCCAACTGGAAGAGTTTTGTTTTGATTGTCATAGAAGATAATGTTAGTAAAGCCAATTCCTTTGCTTCCCTCTTTAACATTTATTTTATATAAATTAATTTTGTTTCCATCATTTTCAAGTGCATTTTTCATTTCATTTTCAGGATTCAAGTTAAATACATTTATCTCTTTATTATTTAAAGTTTTATTATTTATTGCTTTGTATGCAATAACATTTTCTGGTATAATTCCTTTTTCAAGAGCTTTAGAAATATTTTGAATTACATTTTGTAAAGCAAGTTTATATCCAATTTGCTTTGTGTTTCTATTTATCTCAAGAATATTAAATTTATCTTTTGGTAATTCTCTATGCCTTTTATTATTTATTTTTCTTACTTTTACATTGCTTTCTATCATATTACCAAAAATATCATACTCATCTACATTTAATATTCTTAGTTCTCTTCCTTCTTTTTTAATATCTTTCAAGTTTTTTTCTAATTCTTCGGGTAAAATAGAATTTGTTTTTATTTTATTCAAAATATCTATCAAATTTGTTGTTGCTATAAATACACTGTCTGTATCCTCTCTATCAAGATTTCTTCTTTGCATTTTGTCCAATTTTTTTCCAAATTCTTCTAAGTCATCTATATAATTAAATGTTTTTTCTACTTTCTTTATAACATTTATTTCCTCTTCTTCACCTTCTGGTAAAACATCTACTTCGTCTTTGTTACTATACTTCCAAAATTCAAAAATACTTTTTTTATGGCTATCTATTTCTTCTATATATTTAGAAGCATTTTCTATTTTCTTTGCCATATTTTTTGTTTTTAATTTTAATGCATTTATATCCATTAAAAGATTTTTCATTTCATTTTCTAATTCTTCAAGTTCCTTATAACTCGTTACTATTTCTTCTAGTGTATATACTTTTTTGATTGGTATTTTTTTCTTTTCCTTTTTGCTTTCTATTTTTTTCTCTGTTGTTTTTGTCTCTATCTCTTCTGCTTCTTCTGTTTCATCTTCAACATCTTGTCTTATTGTTTTTGTACTTTTTTTACTATATTTGAAATAGTATTTTACTTTTCCAAAAAATGTTTTTTTACATTCCAAAAATGTTGATATTTGTTTTTCTTTTGCTAAATATTCTATTTCTTGTTCAGCAGATAGTTCTTGCAATCTTTTTAATTTTTTATTGTATACTCTAATTTTGCTTTTTATTTCTTTTCTTCTTTTTAGGCCTATTTTATATTGTTCTCTTAAGAATTCTATCATATGTTTATATTCTATTTTCTGACTACCTAAATAAAATTCTAATTTACATTTTTCATTTATATTTACTTTAAATTCAAAATAATTTGGAATTTCAGTTTGTAAAATAAATATTGCTTTTAACAATTTATAAAATTCTGATGCTTCTGCCTCTGAATTCAATTCTACTTTATATGTTGTTTTTATTTTGTCATATACATTAGCTTCACCAATTATTTTAATTGATAAATCGTCTTTTTTATCATATACCTCATATATTAATGGCCAGTCCTTAGTAAACAGCCATAAATAGTTTTCAATATCCTCAAATTCTGATTTTTTAAGGTATTTGCTTGAATATTTTATATTACTAATTGGTACAAATACTTTTCCTGTTCTTCTATTTTCTAATTTCTTTTTTAGCAAATAGAAAAATGTTGAATAATCAGTGTCTTCTGTAGGAACTATCATAAAATATTTATCAGTATTTTCCGAATAATAGATTTGCCATAAATAGTTTCCTTGAAATTTCACTTTAAAGGGCATATCCTTGTTTAACTTTAATTGTTCTTTTTCTACGTTTTCAATTTCATTTATATCTATATTTCTTAGCATATTTAAAAAAGTAGTATATTTTATTATATTATCTTCATTTTTGCTATCTAAATATTCATATAAAGGTCGTGCCTTTTTATATTTTTCGTTTAAATCTGTTAGTCTATTTGTTGGTGATAGTAATATTTGTATGTCTTTTATATCAACATATCTATATTGTTTATATTGTTTTTCATCATAAAATCTTGGAACTCTATATTCAAGTGGTTCAAAATTTTTTAGGCTTTCTGGTATGTTGTCTAAATCTAACCCTAAATATTCAAGTGCTTCTGCTATTCCTTCTATTTTTTCTTTTTTTCTTCTAGGCAATTTCTATCTCTCCTCTATATTTTTGCAATTAATGTATTAATAATTTAATTGCAAATTATAACATTATTTAATTATTTCATAAAAATTTTTAAATGTATATCCTTGTTGTATTAAATATTCAATTACTTTTGGTAATGTTTCTACAGTTATATGTTTTGCTTGAGCATCATGCATCAAAACGACTAAGCTGTTTTTTCCTTCTGTTGTCTTTTGTAAATTATTCATCAAATATTCTTCTGTTGGGTTTGTTTTTTCTGAATCACCTGTTAGTGAATTCCAGTCTATATGTAAAATATTATTTTGATCAAGTAATGCTATTGCCTGGCTTTTTAATTCTGCATATTTGCCACCAACTGAACCTCCTGGGAATCTAAATAAATGTGAATTATATTCTGGTACATTTATTGTACTTGCTACAATTTGATTACATTGATTAAATTCACTTAGAACTTGCTCTGGTGATTGATATATATTTGAATATTTATGTGAATATCCATGGTTTGCTATATAATGTCCTTCATTATATATTCTATTAGTTGTTTCGGGAAATACTTTTACTTGGCTGCCTAGCACAAAAAATGTTGCTTTTATATTATATTTTTTCAAAATATCCAAAATTTCATGTGTATTATTTGATGGTCCGTCATCAAATGTTAAATATGCTACCTTTTCTTCTGTATGATAGATATTTTTCAAATTTTCTTTTCCTTGTTCTGTTAATTTTGGAATTTTAGCTTGTCTCTCCGCTTCTTCTTCCTCTTTTTTCTTGTTTTCTGTTTCTTGCCTTTGTTGTTCAAATTCTGATATCTGTTTTGCATATTCTTTTGACTTTTTTACTCTTATTGTTGTATCTGCCAAATAATAAATTGTTAGTGATAATGTTACAATAACAGCTAATATTGCTATTATTGTAAACACCATTCTTTTTTTATCAACATATTTTTTCATACTATAAATATTATATCCTTCATATTGTTCTTTGTTTTGAAATATTCCCATTTAAATTCCTCTTTTATTTTTTCATTTCCGCTTTTATATAATTCTCTTATATTTTTATATTATAAAATTGGATGAATTTTATTTTTTCATCGCTTGTTTTATATATTCAATTTCTTCCTCTGCATTTAATCTCATAAATATTGGTTCACCTTTTTCAATTACTTTTGCATTTTTAATTTTGTCATATTCTTTAAGGCTTTCCCAAGTTTTTAAAGATTCGTCTGTAATTCCGATTTGTCTTAATATATTTTCAGATGTTTCGTCCATAAATGGTTTTATTAATATTGCTATTTTTCTTAAATTTTCTATTAAATGATACATTGCTGATTTTAATTTTTCTGTGTTCTCTTCTTTTGCTAATTGCCATGGCATTGTTTCGTCAATGTATTTATTTGTTCTAGATACTAATGCCCAAATTTCTTGAATTGAATTTGCAATTTCAAAATTTTCAAATAGTTTTTCAAATTTTTCTATTTGTTCTGTACATGCTTTTTCAACGCTTTCATCAACTTCGTTTGGTGTTCCATTGTATTCTGGTACTTGTCCATCAAAATATTTGTTGACCATTGATACCGTTCTGTTTAGTAAATTGCTTAAGTCATTACACAAGTCAAAATTATATCTTTCAACAAATTCTTCTGGTGAGAATAATCCATCTTGTGATGTTGGCATTTCTCTTAATAGGAAATATTTTGTTGCATCTAAACCATATCTATCTATTAAATCTTCTGGATAAATTACATTTCCTTTTGATTTACTCATTTTTCCGTCTTTCATTGTTATCCAGTTATGAACAAATATTGTTTTTGGTAATGGTAAATCTAACGCCATCAAGAAAATTGGCCAATATATTAAGTGGAATCTTGCAATATCTTTTCCAACGACTTGTACATCTGCTGGCCAGAATTTTTTGAATAGTGTTTCGTCATCTGACATATATCCTAATGCTGTAAGGTAATTTGTTAAAGCATCTACCCATACATATATTACATGTTTTGGGTCTTTTAATACTTTTATTCCCCAGTCAAATGATGTTCTTGTTACACATAAGTCTTCTAGCCCTGGTTTAATAAAGTTGTTTATCATTTCTTGTTTTCTGTATTCTGGTTTGACAAAGTCTGGATGTTCGTCATAGTATTTTAAAAGTCTATCTGCATATTTTTTCATATTGAAGAAGTATGCTTCTTCTTTCATTGGAACTACTTCTCTTCCACAGTCTGGACATTTTCCATCAACTAATTGTGTTTGAGTGAAAAATGTTTCGCATGGTACACAGTAAAGTCCTTCGTATTCTCCTTTGTAGATGTCTCCTTGTTCCATAAATTTGTCAAATATTTTTTGAACTACTTTTTCGTGTCTTTCGTCTGTTGTTCTTATGAAGTCGTCATATTGTATGTCCATTTTTGCCCATAGTTCTTTTGCCATTGCTGCCATTTTGTCTACATATTGTTGTGGTGTTTCTCCTGCTTCCTGTGCTTTTATTTCTATTTTTTGCCCATGTTCATCTGTTCCTGTTAACATGTAACTTTCTTTTCCTTTTAATTTGTTATATCTTTTTAGTGCATCTGCTACTACTGTTGAGTATGCTGTTCCTATATGGAATTTTCCGCTTGGATAGTATATTGGTGTTGTTACATAAAATGTATCTTTCATAATTTACTTACCTCTTTCCTTTTTGGTTTTGCTGTTTGATTTTTGTATTGGCTAACCTCTTTGTATCTCTCTTATTTTTTCCTACTTATGTTATCACATTTTTTACTCTTTGTCTAGCTTTTTTGAGACATTTGGGACAGTCTTAATTTGTTTCACATTTTTGTCGAATTATGTATTTTTTCATTCTTTCTCCTAGCATTTTATATTTACCTCTTTTTTCTTGTGTTTTTATTATATTGTTTACAAAAAGAAAGATATTATTAGCTTTTATTCTAATAATATCTTTTTAGGAATTTTTATATTTTAATTTTCTCTAATCTTTTCCTAATATATATGGGTCTGCATCTGTTCCTGTTCCACTTGCTATGTATACTCCGTCATTCATCTCAACTATAGGTCGGATACCAATACATCCCGTAAAGCCACTATTATAAGTACCTTTTATTGAGCCATCTGTATGAACACTATATAGTAATCCTTGCCCACACGCTTTAGAAAGAAAATATATCGAATTAATTTTTCTAATTCCTTCAGTTTTATCATTGCTATTAGTAATTTTATATGCTTCATCATATGTCATTACATGTACATCATTTATATATCCCATTTGGTTTAATGTTTTATCTTTATAAACATCCCATTCTCTATAATTTATTTTTGTACTTCCATCTGTTTTATAGGCATTTTGTCTTTTTCCGCTTGATAATAAATATTCCGCGCTATATCCTGTTGTAGTAGCCGTCCCCCCTGATCTATAAGTAAAGTTTTCAGGACTTCCTGCATGTATTATTTTTGTTACATATGTCTTCCCATTCTTTTCTTCACTTTCTAATATTTGCCATCCTGAATATTTTGGTGTTCCATACCTAATCTCTGGTGCTACACTTTGGTTTCTACTTGTAATTATATTTCTGCTTGCTATATCACTTTCATTTGCAGTATCTCCATCATATGTAAAACCCCCAAATGTAAAGTTCAATCCACTATTTGAATCATCAAAATTATATGTCCTATTATCTGTCTTTTCTTTATTTATCATATATAAATTTTGATTTTGTAATTCTTCTATTTCTTCTTTTGTCCATTCTCCAGCATCATATTGTACAAAACTACCTTGTGGCTTATATTGATTTACTATTACTTCTTTTTCTTCCTCTATCGTCTTTCCATTATATGTTCCTCTTACTATAAATGTATATTTTCCATTTGCTGTTATTGCATATGGTACTGTTTTTGAATTATCTGCTTTTAATACCACTGTACATTTATTACCTTCTAATGTTGCTATTATATTTATATACAATGGTGTACCTTTATCAACTGAATTTGCACTTAGTGAACTTGTGTTACTTGAGCTACTGCTTGTACTAACTGCTGTTGTATATTGTATTTTCAATTTCTTTGTTGTTACTTTTATATCTATATCTCCTGTAACTTTCTCTATTTTTATTTTTCCTGTATTAACATCAACTACATTATTTCCAGATGTTGTTACTGCTTGTCCTCCCATCGTTACTGTTATACCTGTTATTGCATAATTTCCCTCTGTTGACACTGTTGCCTCATATGTTTTGTTATATGCCGCTTTTGTTGCTTTATTATCTATTACTGCATTTTCTGCTAATGTTTTTGTTACATTATAATAATAATCATCTATTTTTATTGTTTTTTCCGTTTTATTTCCGTCTCCCGTTGTTATTACAAATTTATATTCTTTTCCTAATTCTACATAATAATCTATTCCTAATGGTATTTTTCTATTTTCCATTATTATTGAATCTTTACTTGCTTCTGGATAATCTACTCGTTTAAGTCCATTTACTTTATCTGTTATTTTTATAAGTATTTTTACTTTTCCATTTTCTATTTTTTCTGTTTCATATTCAAACTCTAAACTACTTAAATTATATTCAGATGAACTTATTTCTAGATTCTGCCCTATTAAAAATTTGCCAGTTATATTGCTTTTATTCATTACAACTAATTTTCCATTTAATGATGCATCTTCTTTTATTG